>CAWILT010000001.1:0-1100792 GCA_963837025.1 uncultured Alphaproteobacteria bacterium | reverse complement strand
ATGATGCCCACTTTTGAAAAATCGTATGAGCAAGGTATTTTGCCCCTGATTGAGGAATCCATCGGCGAGCAAGAAGCGATGGAGCGCGCGGCGCAACCATTTCGCGAATTTATGTTGGTGCATGTTCGCGATAAAGATTTATCACTATTTATGAATATGGCAGAAATTGAAACGGTGGAAGACCCGCTTATGACGCCCTATCAGATTTTGATTCCTGCATTTATGATAAGCGAGCTTAAACGATCGTTCGAGATAGGGTTTTTGCTTTTTGTGCCGTTTTTGGTGATTGATATGTTGGTGGCCTCAACATTGATGGCCATGGGTATGATGATGTTGCCTCCGGTGTTGATATCGTTACCCTTTAAACTGATTTTCTTTGTTTTAGTCGATGGCTGGTATATGCTGATTGGCAGCTTAGTTAGGAGCTATGGATTATGACGATTATTCGAAATATTGTGATGTTTATCATCAGTGCGGCACTGCTATTTTTTGCTTTAACGGCAGGGCTTATTGTATTTGGCGTGTTAATTGTGTTGGGCATTGCGTTTTTGATTTATTTCAAACTACGCAACAAAGAAATTATCAATGATATTAGCCAGATGGGGATGCATCAGGAACCCCCAAGCCCCACCATTGATGGCGATTATGAGGTGGTAGAAGCCGAATTTGAAGTCATTGATGACAAAGAGCCAGTCACTAAAGACGATTAGCTAGCGGCTTTGTTGATAGCACACCGCAATATCGCATTGCTCCAATGCTTGAGGTTTATAAAACGTAATATCCACCATCTGAATGCGCGAAAATTGCTGTATTAAATGGTGGGTGATAGAGGTGATTAGCCGTTCAATTAATTGCCATTCTTGCGAAGCTGCATGAATGATAATAAAAGATTCCACCTGCGCATAATCTAATGTTGCTGCTAAATCATCCTTTGCAATCTCTGCATCAGCAGAGATTAAGAGGTTGATATCAACTTTAAATTCTCGCGCTGCCTCGCGTTCCCATTCAAATACGCCTAATTTAGCATTTAGGATAAGCTGGTTTAGTTGCAGCGTAAACAAGTGACTCATAACACCGATTGCCCGCCATCAATTTTTAAAATTTGGCCTATATAACTGGTGTTGGTAGCCAGTAGGTAGGCCGCATCAACCACCTGCTGCACCGTTGGTTTAACCGGTTGATGTTTAGGCTCATAAGCATCATCACCTTCGGTGGGTAAGATATGCCCGAGGCACAGCGCGTTGACGCGAACGCGGCCATTATATTCGCGCGCGGCCATTAATGTGGCTTCGCTCAACCCCTTTTTAGCGATTAAATAAGCAAAATATGCGGGATGGGTGGTGTGAATAGCCGTATCTACCATATTGATGATTGAGCCATTTGGCACTGATGCTGCAAATTCACGCATCAAATTTAGCGGTGTGCTTAAATTGATGGCCAAATCTTCTGCTATGCTCGCATCGCTTGATTCAGCAAGATGCGCACGGCGGAAAGTAGATGCATTGTTGATGAGCGTTGTAAGGTTCGGGCATTGCGCTGTCACTTCAGCAATTAAATTTTTTGCGGCATTAGTATCCAGCAAATTGGCTTGAAAAAGCGTTGCGTCAATTTCATTGGCGAGGGCTTTAGCTTCGGTTTCTGAATGACGATAATGCAAAGCAATATGATAACCATTTTGCGCAAAATGGCGTGCGAGTGCTGCACCAATGCGCCGCGCGCCGCCTGTGATTAAAATGGTTGGTTTTGGTGGGTTTGCCATAGCGTTAAATCTATAACGGCAAATACCATGAAAATCTAGCTGGGTTTATATTCGCCTTCAGCTAGCCAGCTACGCTGATTTTCGGGTTTTCCGAAATAGTAGCCTTGCATATAATCAACCCCAAGCTCCATAAGCAATTTTGCGCCTTCACCCGTTTCAACATATTCCGCAACGGATTTAAGGCCGAAAAGCTCGGTAAATTCCAATAGAGTTTTAACAAAAAAGCGGTTATCGGCGCTATCGGTTAAATCGCGAATGAATGCACCATCAATTTTTACACTATCTACCGATAGGGTTTTGAGCTGACGGAAACTGGTATAGCCGGAACCAAAATCATCGAGTGAAACCAAGCAGCCTAAATCTTGCACCATGGCTACAAAATAGGCGGTGCGGCGTAAATCGCGCTGCGCTGCGGTTTCGGTAATTTCGATAGTGAGGCGAGATGAAATATCAGGTCGATCACGTAGCAGATCTTGCGCATGGCTAAGCCATTCCGGATTTTCGGTTGTGAGGTTGGATACATTAAGCGCCAGTTTGACGGTGGGGTAAGTATCGAGTTCTTTATAAACCATCTCTAACACGCGACGATCAACCATATCGATTAATCCCATACGCTCAGCTACGGGTATAAGCGCGCCAGCCGAACTGATGCGGCCCTTTTCATCTACCAGACGTAGTAGTGCTTCATAATAGGCCACATCGCCTGTTTTAGAATCAATAATAGGTTGGTAAGCAAGGCGCAGTTTGTCTTCACGTAATGCTTTGGTGAGATAGTTAGCCAAACCCATTTGCTGGCGCGCCATCACGCTATCTTCAGTTTCTTGCATGAGTGCAGCATTTAACATGCCTGGTGTACGGTTTAAGAAGCTGTAAGCGCGATCAATAAGGGTTGCTGCATCATCTTGCTTTAGAGTAAAGCTTTTATAGCCACATACACTGCTGGTGTGAATAGCACCTACACTGGAATGCACACCATAGTCGCGAATGGTTTGATTGATAGTTTCAACGGTTGGTTCGATGGTTATTTCGCTAAAATCATTAAAAATTAAGCCGAATTGATCGCGGTTGATGCGGAAGAGTAATGTTTCGTTTCCTAATAAATTTTTTAAACAATCTTCTAGCTCTTCCATTACGGTTTCTACTGCGCTTTGGCCAAAGGCTTGCGCAATCATGGGCATGCTGGTGATGGCAATAATCATCACGCTGCCAAGACCTGATTTTGGGTTCGCCGTATGTTGGTAGTGATCAAGCTGGCAAATAAATTCACCGGCATTAATCATACGACGCGCTTTTGAGTTATTATCTTTTTTAAACAATTCGCTCAAATCAGATTGGGTTAAATCTGCGCCGCGTGGGGGCATACAATTGAAACCAATGACACCAATTAAAACATCATTATCCAATTGGTTCATGACACTATGTTTGACCCAAACCACCGATTCGCCTGTATCAATTCGATAGCGCATTTCAAAACGGCCTTGTTGCTCTTTCCACTCTTTAATATTCATGTGCCACATGTTTAAATCTTGTGGGTCAATCAGCATTTGCCAATCGTCAATCGTGCGGGGTAATTCCAGTGGGCTGGGTAAAACATCCGCAATGTT
This sequence comes from uncultured Alphaproteobacteria bacterium, assembly GCA_963837025.1. GTDB lineage: Bacteria > Pseudomonadota > Alphaproteobacteria > Rickettsiales > JALZUV01 > JALZUV01. The sequence goes on along the minus strand of CAWILT010000001.1, from coordinate 1,097,429 downwards.
TTGACTAAACGTTAAACGGCCTGTTTTCATATTCCATTGATATAAAATGGTATCGGCTGAAGTGAGCGCTAAATGCGCGAGAGTATTATCCATGCCGGGTGCCATAGCGTGCCAGTTTTGCAAGGCAGAATCAGCGTTAGCCTTGCTCGAATCAGTATGAATAGGGTTAGTCATGGTTATCAATCTTTTTTAATATTACTCCTTCATTATAGTGAAAAAAGATTAACAACTAACTAACATCGCGCTAAAAATTCATAATAAATGCTCATAATATAGGAGTGTACAACTCAAAAATAAGGCAAAGCCCACGCTATTATTGAGTATAAATAAGCGGTGGCACGTTAAGGGTTGGTAAATATCAAGCGCTTTAATTTGCCATGTGCCTAGTGCAAGGGGAATAGTCAGCATTAAAACAGCTATGAATGGCGCTTTGATAAGATAGAAAGTAGCAATAATAGCTAACGCACTTAATGCATAAAACAAGGTCATAGCAGACTTAGGATGATGCTGTGTTTTTAATGCACTGGATTTAATGCCGATCTTGGCATCGTCAGCCATATCTTGATAGCCATAGAGTGTGTCGTATCCCAGCGTCCAGAAGAATGCCGCGATATAGAGCGTAATAGCGGGCAGTGCGATGTGCCCCGTAACCGCCACCCAGCCCATTAGCGCGCCGAAGTTAAAGGTTAGCCCCAACACGGCTTGTGGCCACCATGTAAAGCGCTTGCATAAGGGGTAGAGGATAACCAATGGCAAGCTGGCAACGGCATAGAGAGTCACCTCAATTCTTAGTTGCATTACTATAAATAAAGCCGTGCCTAGTAAGGCGATTAATAACCTTAATGCTTGGACGTAGCTTAAACGGCCAGCAGCCAAGGGGCGGTGGCGTGTGCGTTCTACTTGCGCATCAAGCTTAGCATCCCACATGTCGTTGATAATGCAGCCTGCGCTGCGCATGCATAAAGCGCCTAAAAAGAACCAGCTTAGCAAGGTAGCAGTGGGTAAAAGCGGTAAAGACTGGCTGGCAGCGGCCAGCACTATTGCCCAAGCGCATGGCCAAAAAAGTAGCCATGTGCCAATTGGCTTATCCCAACGGCATAAAGACAAATAATCGGCAATTAAGCTATTGCCATTAGAGCTTTGTTTATCCATCTTCTGGTTATGAAAGATTCTGCCCCTAAAGCAAGGTTGTTTGTGGCCCGTGATTTAAAAGCAGGCCATCTTGTGACGTTAGACAAAGATCAAAGCCATTATGTGGTTAAGGTAATGCGGCACCAACTGGGTGACAAACTAGCATTGTTTAATGGCCGCGATGGGGAATGGTGGGGAACGTTAACGGATGATGCTAAAAATGCAGTTATCATAAGAATGGATAGCCAATATAAGGTTCAAACCAGCGAGCCTGATATTTGGCTATGCTTTGCCCCTATTAAATTTGGGAAGATTGATTTTTTAGCGCAAAAAGCGACGGAGCTGGGTGCGTCTAAGTTACAGCCAGTAGCCACCAAACGCACCGTCGTTTCACGTGTTAAAACCGAGCGTTTAGCCGCTAATGCCCGAGAGGCCGCCGAACAATCTGAGCGATTAACCGTGCCAGAAATCGGCGAAATAATGCGTTTTGATCAGCTATTAGACGCGTGGCCTAAAGACAGAATCTTGCTAGTAGCTGATGAAACCGGTAAAGGACTGCCCGCCTATCAGCTTTTGCCGCCGTTAGTAAATCAAAAATTGGGTATTTTAATTGGCCCTGAAGGGGGCTTTAGTCCGCAAGAATTAACACGGCTGGATAATCTAACATTTGTGCAAAAATTAAGTTTAGGCCCACGGATATTGCGCGCCGATACGGCAGCTTTTGCAACGCTTACCTGTGTTCAGGCTTTATGCGGCGATTGGCGCTACGGTCAACCCGATTTTATATATAACAAGGAAACTCACCATGCTTGACCCCCAACTCCAAACTGATGACCGCACGGGCATTATTATTGAATTAGAAGAATTGCTCAATCAGCGTGGCCAAGAAATTAATGATTGGTTTGGTAAAGCCTACGCAGAATTTTACGCGCCCTTTTATGGCTCGGTTGATTTGCGCCATAGTTGTAGTAAAATTGTGCCGGTGGACACGAATTTGTTTCCCGCAGGTTTTAATCATCTGTCGGATAGAGCCAAGCAACGCGCGCGTATTAGCTTTAAGCGCCGCCTAAATGCCGAACATGCACAGGCTAAGAGCATTTTATTATTAGCTGAAAGCCACACACGCAATGCGGGTTATCTGGAAAATTTATGGGTATTATCATCGCTTTTAGCGGATGCTGGCTACAGTGTGAAAATAGGGCGATTACCCAATAGTGAATTGCCAAAGGGCAGCGTTGAGCTGGAAACATTAAGTGGTCAAATAATTCGCCAACATGTAGTGCTGCGCGAAGGCAATCATCTGGTGCTTGAAGAGGGTTTTGATGCAGATGTGATTGTGATGAATAATGATTTATCAGCTGGATTACCCATACTGCTGGACGGGTTAACTCAACCCGTTATGCCAACATTGCAAGCAGGATGGCATCGCCGCCGAAAAAGCCGCCATTTTGACCTGTATAATGAGATTGCCAGCCAGTTTGCGATTGATTTTGGGTTGGATGATTGGAAAATTCGTACGCTTTCGCATCAATGTGGCCATTTGGATTTTAAACAGCGCGATGGCATGGACACCATCGCCAAAGCTATCGAAACCATGTTGGAAGCGATTACGCAAAAATATAGCGAATATAATATTACCACTAAACCCTATGTATATATTAAAGCAGACGCGGGCACTTATGGCATGGGTATTATGAGCGCCGATAGCCCTGATGATGTGTTGCAAATGAATAAAAAGTTACGCAATAAAATGCAGATTGTGAAAGATGGTGCTATCAATGCTCAAGTGTTGATTCAAGAAGGCGTACCCACCATGGATAGAGTCAATGGCGCACCTGCTGAACCCATGATGTATGCAGTGGATGGCCAAACCGTGGGTGGCGCCTTCCGCGTGAACCCTGAGCGCGATGAATATCGTAATTTAAATGCGAGCGGCATGTTTTTTACCGGTATGTGCGATCGCGAAGAAGCCGATGTCGGGCATGATAATTATGTGCCTGTGCGCTTGTGTAATTTTCAGGTCTATGGGCTTATCACGCGTTTAGCCAACCTAGCCGCCGCGCGCGAGTTAGATGAAGTGAAATAGGAATGGTGTTTTAACGAAAAGCAATAAAGCGTTTTTTAAAAGCCTTCATCTTCATCAAAGAAGCGAGGCGAGTTTAAGGCTTTAGGTTCTTGTTCGGTTGTTTCGGGTTTGGGGGTATCAATAAGACCCCATTTTAGCGCCATTTCTTCACGCAGATCGGCATTAGGCTCGCCTTGTCCGGCTGCAAGCACTTCGCCATAATTGCTGGGCATAAAGTTTTCGCCCGCGATCATCGCGGCGCGTAAACGTGTAAAATTACGCATAGGAAATTTAATGTAAGAATAAATAGGATCGCCAAATAAATTTCGGCCTTGGGCTAAAATTACAGCCTCTTGTTGTAACAGCTCGTCCGAGATAAGGATATCTTCGCTGCTACTGGGGTCACCCAGTGCTTTGGTTTCCCATTGTTTTTTGGTGGAATGTTCGGTCGATTCAGTCATTAGATCTATCATAACCATCTTACCATTTTGTGGAAAGGATTATGTTTAGATTTGAATCCCTGCTGCCTTTGTTTTGCCATGGCTCATTACTGAACCCATTTCTGTGTTCATTTTGCCCACTAGAGCACCCAGCTGCTCTTTAAGATGATCAGAAAATTGACCACCTAATTGTTCAACCGGAATACATTCGCCCCATGTACCTTTCATGCGGTTAATGACTTCAGGTACGGCACCAATATTATCAAAACTCATCGTATTTTCCCTTTTGGATCTTTAATTTAGATCTGTTTCGTTCCTTATCTATCCTTACTATACCGAAAAATGGGGTGCATGAAAACAAGCAATACGGCCTGTCACACACTGTTCACACAGCTGTAACATTACTGTCATAAAAGTTTGTGGTTTTGAAGGTTTGTAAGTGTATAGACAGGCGCAGGTAAGCCGCTTATAGTGCGGCCATGATACGTATAATAGCTTGGGCAGTGCTTATTTTGGCGGTTGCCACCTTTTGGATAGTAGAATCGCAAGATTCCGCCGATTTGCCCCAATCTAGCCAAGGCGAAGCACAAATTGGCGGCGATTTTAATTTAACCAGCCATAAAGGCCAAGCCGTAACCAATGAAACCCTAATGGGTAAACCGCGACTGGTGTATTTTGGCTTCACCTATTGTCCTGACATTTGCCCAATGGGGCTTGCCAGCATGCAAGCGGCGGTGGAAATTTTGCGATCCGATGCGCCTGAGGCTTTGTTTATCACCATTGACCCTGAGCGTGATGACCAAGCTCATTTAGCCGAGTATATGGAAAATTTTCCTGCTATAATGGGTTTAACGGGTTCGCTGGAGCAAATTAAGCAGGCCGCGAAAGTCTATCGCATTTACTTTAACAAGGTAGAAACGGAAAAAGGCGATTATACGATGGATCACACGAGTCTGATTTATTTGATGGATGCTGAAGGTAAATATGTAGCGCATTTTCCGCATACCACACCCCCTAAAGAATTAGCCGCACGCATTCAAATAGCATTGGAGAACGCATTATGAGCCAACCACAAACCAATTACTTTATGCATTTTATTGTGTTTGTTATCGTCACCGTTTTTTTCACATGGCTATTATTGCCTACGCTTAGCTTTGCGCAAAGCTCTTCAGTTGTCATGGCTGCCCCAGCGGTTCCGCTTAAAGGGAAAATTACCGCGAGCATGGGGTGGGCAAAGCCTAGCCTGAAAGGCTTAAATGTAGGATCGGCTTACATTACCTTGCAAAATACAGGCGCACAAATGGCGGTTTTAGTAGCGGCACAAGCACCCGATATTTCAGACCGCGTGGAGATTCACACCCATGATATGAATGATAAGGGCATGATGCAAATGCGTGAAGTTAAGCGTGTTGAGGTTTTGCCGCATAGCACCCAAAGTTTTGAGCCTGGCGGATATCATTTAATGTTATTTGATTTGAAAAAGCCTTTAGTGGAGGGGGAAAGTTTTACACTCACCTTGCGCTTTAATGAGGCTGATCCGCAAGAAATCAATGTGTTGGTTGCAGCAAATGAGCCCGAAGCTGTTCAAGCCGATACTCACGAGCACTCGCATTGATGGAAGACGCGCCTTATAATCAACGCCGCGGCATGATGTTTGTGTTATCCTCGCCATCGGGTGCGGGTAAAACCTCGCTTTCGCGCGCTTTGATTGCTGCTGATTCGCATTTAACGCTTTCCATATCAGCCACCACGCGCACCATGCGTCCGGGTGAGGTGCATGGCAGCGATTATTTCTTTTTAACGGAAAGCGATTTTTTGAACCGCATTTCGGATAATCAATTTTTAGAATATGCCAAGGTGTTTGATGCGCATTATGGCACGCCTGCTAGCTTTGTGGATGAGAAGCTCGAAAGCGGTATGGATGTGTTATTTGATATTGATTGGCAAGGTACGCAACGCTTACGCGCTAAACGTCCGGATGATTTGGTGAGTATTTTTATTCTGCCACCATCGATGAAAGAGCTGGAAGCGCGCCTGCATAAACGTGCCCAAGATGATGAAGAAACCGTATTACGCCGCATGACCAAGGCCAGCAGCGAAATTAGCCATTGGGATGAATATGACTATATCATCGTGAATAAAGATTTTGATTATAGTCTGATGAAGCTCAAAGCGATTTTGGAAGCCGAGCGCTGCAAACGCATCCGCCGCCCCGGCATCCGCCAGTTTGTGGCTAATTTGTAAAAAAAAGCAGCCACTTGACTGCTTTTTTTAGTATGGTTTTCTAATGTCTATTCTTCGTCGGAATATTGTTTTTCGAAGCGTTCGTGGCGTTCTTGGGCTTCAACACATAAGGTGGCAACAGGGCGTGCGTCAAGGCGTTTAAGGCCGATATGATCGCCGGTTTCTTCACAAAAACCATAATCACCATTATCAATACGGCGCAAAGCTTCATCAATTTTTGAGATAAGTTTAAGGTAGCGATTGCGCGTGCGCAATTCAACACCAGCATCGGTTTCGCGCGTAGCACGATCGGCCACATCGGGTTCCTGCCAGTTTTCTTCCTTTAAATTATCCATCGTTTCGCGCGATTCGGCTAAAAGGTCAAAACGCCAAGCGAGTAATTTGCGGCGGTAATATTCTAAATGCTCATTGGACATATATTCTTCTTTTTCAGAAGGAACATAGCTGTCTTTAATGGTTGCAAGCGGTTTGTAATCTGCCGGCAAATAATGTGGCAGGTCGAGTTTTTTAACGGCGCCCATAAATACTCCTTAGTAAGTAAAGTGGGATAATATGCGAGGCTAGGCTTATAGGGAAGTGAATCATTAAATACAAGTAATATCTAGATGCTTTCTTCGCGCAGTGGTTTTTTATCCACTTTTCCCACCAAGGTTTTGGGTAATTCGGTGCGGAAAACATATTCGTAAGGTACGGCATAGGGTGGCAAATGCTCACGCAAAAATTGTTTAAATTCTAGCGCATCGCATGATTGTTTGGGTTTAAATACAATATAGGCTTTTGGCACTTCACCGCGGGTTGTATGATCAACACCAATGACGGCGCATTCAGCCACTGTGGGGTGCAGGTGAATAGCCTCTTCAACTTGGCGAGGATAGATGTTGAATCCGCTTGAAATAATCAGCTCTTTTAATCTATCGACAATTTTGAAATAGCCGTCTTCTTGCATCACGGCTAAATCGCCCGTGTGCAGGCGATAATCGCCCGCTTCAGTTTTGCGTAATACATCGTTGGTGGCATCTAGATTTTGCCAGTAGCCGGCCATCACTTGCGGGCCGCGAATACATAATTCACCCGATTCGCCTGCGGGTAGGAGCGTTTTTTTATCGTTTACATCAACGATTTCAAGAATCGTTCCAGGGAAGGGAAGGCCAATTGATCCGGTGCGGTTTTCACCTTTAAGGGGGTTGCAAGCAACCACCGGCGATGATTCGGAAAGGCCATAGCCTTCCACCAGCGTGCAGCCGGTAAGCTTTTCAAATTCATGTTTGATAGCATCGGGTAATGGCCCGCCACCGGATACGCAATAGCGCATGGATTTTAAGGAATATTTGCTGAGCGTAGTGCAATGGTTGATAGCGGCAAATAAGGTGGAGACACCCGGCATGATGGTGACATGATATTTATCAATATCCGTTAAAACGGATTTTAACTCAAAACGCGGATGCAGCACAATTTGCGCGCCGAGTAAAATGCCAAAATTCATGATGGTGGTCATCGCGAACACATGGAAAAGAGGCAAAATGCCGATAAATACTTCTTCACCATAGCGGGCATTGGCAAACCATAAGCGGCATTGCTGGGCATTGATGGAACAGTTGCTGTGCGTTAAAATAACGCCCTTTGGTGTGCCGGTAGTGCCGCCTGTATATTGAATAACGGCGATATCTTCATCAGGATTAATTTTGGCAGGTTCATGATCGGGCTCAAAGTTAATCGCATCATTCCAGCGCTTATGATATTTATCATCAGGAATCTGACACAGCTCTTTGCGCTTTAAAATTAGATACGGATATTTTTTGGTGATGGGCAACACATCTGCCAACGAGCACACGATGATATGTTTTAAGCATGTATCTTCAAGGGTGGATTGCAATTTGGGCAGCATAATTTTCATGTCGAGGGTGAACATAATCTCGGTGCCGGAATCGGTTATTTTATGCGCCAGCTCCGATTTGGAATAAAGCGGCGAATAATTGACCACCGTGGCACCCGTGCGTAAAATGGCGAAATAAGCGATTACCGCCTGCGGGCAATTTGGCAAACAAATGCCTACTTTGATGCCGCGCTTTACACCTTGGGCTTTTAACCCAGCCGTTAATTTTTTAACCCATACATCCACTTGTTGATAGGTAAAGCTGCGCCCCATAAAACGTAAAGCAACATTATTAGGCAGTTCAGCAACGGCTTTATCAAGCAGTGTGTAGAGCGGCTCACCCACTAAAGGTGCATTCCAATTTACATTATCGGGGTAATAGTTAAGCCATGGGTGGGGTGTATCGTTCATCGCCCTAGAGTAATACGCCGAAAATAGCGGTGCAAGTTTAAGCGTGTGTTACTATGCCAATATAGGGCAATTCACGATATCGACCCGCAAAATCGAGGCCATATCCCACCACAAATGCATCGTCGATAGTAAAACCGACATAATCGGCATCAATATTGGCTCTGCGTTTTCCGGGTTTTTCAAGTAGCATTGCGCTTTTTATGGATTTAGCTTTACGTTCAACCATCAAGCCTCGAGCGCATGTTAAACTCAAACCAGATTCTAAAATATCATCTAATAAAAGCACATGGCGACCTTCAATTAAGGCCGTAATGTCAGCTGTAATAATGACCTCGCCAGAGGTTTCGGTGCCTTCATGATAACTACTTAATCCTAGAAAGTCGCATTCAAGCTCTAATGCATATGGTGCTAAAGCGCGCATTAAATCGGCCGTAAAAATAAAACTACCACGCATGAGTGCAATGATTAATAAAGGTTTATTTTGATAATCACGCGCGATTTCTGCCGCGAGTTGCTCAATGCGCTGTGCAATTTGTGTGGCAGTTAAATACGGAATAATGGTTACGGATTTTTCTAAATTCGTCACGGTGCAGTGCCTTTGGCAGGGCTCCATTTTGCGCGTCGACCCATTTCAAAGGGTGAGGCGATTTCTATCATAAGACGCTCAGCACTCGCGAAATCGTGGGTAACTTCAATATCACCGCAATCGATTTGCTCGCCCGGTTCCATTAAGCGGCCACCCCCTGCTACATAGTCATTATCTTCCGCCAGAACATTGCCTCCATCCGATAAAATACGCATAGCGATAGGTGGGCGCATTTGGGGGCTATCGGCAGTATTCACAAGCAAGCAATTAACCATAAACCGCTTTTTGCGTAGTGATTTTAACGGGGTTATTTTAAGATTCGCAAGCACCACGCCATCATTAGGGTAATAGCCAATCGTTTGATAGACTGCCGGCATAATAGGGTAAAATGCATGACGCCCCATTAGTAATCCAAAGATTATCATTCCCACTACTACAAGCAATGATGCAATCATCCAACTTTGATGGCTTGCAGGTTGGCTAAGTGCGGGCAGAGGTTTAGCGCGTTTATCGATTATGATGTTTAAATCATTTGGATTAGTCTGGCTTAATGTTTCAGCAAAATCTTTTGCTTGTGGCGCAGGCTCATCCTCTTGAGCTATTGCGATTAAATCGGAGTCAAATTCATCCTCAACATCATCATGATCGGGCATTTGATGCCATTGATGTTTGCATTTAGCGCAACGCACTTTTCGTCCATCCGCCCCGATAGCATTATCGGGTACCATGAAGCGAGTCTGACAATTTGGACACTCAAGAATCATATTCTTAAAGGGTATATGCAATTATGGTGGCTTAGTCTAACACCAAGTGAATATTCGTTTAAAACAAAGTTATGATTCAATTAAAATCGGTTTATCACAGTTACGATCGTGAACAAATGGTGCTGCGCGATGTAAACCTAACGCTTGAAAAGGGCGGGTTTTATTTTTTAGGTGGCCCCAGCGGTGCGGGAAAATCCACGCTAATGTCGCTTATTTCACTAATGCGGCGCCCCACACGAGGGCAAATTACCCTATTTGGGCAAGAGGTTACGCATTTGCCGCACCATCAATTGCCTGCTATGCGTCGCAAGGTGGGTATGGTGTATCAAGATTTTCGCTTGCTTAATCATCTAACGGTGGAAGAAAATATTGCTCTACCGCTTAAAGTAATGGGCGAGCCCAAAAAGCGTATTAGCGATAAAGCATGTGAAATGGCCGAGTGGGTTGGCCTAAAGGGTGAGCTATCGCTTTACCCACCGGTCTTGTCGGGTGGACAAAAACAACGTGTGGCTATTGCGCGTGCCGTCATCACTAATCCGGATATAATTTTGGCAGATGAACCCAGCGGTAATTTAGACAGCGCGCTAAGCGAACGCTTTATGCATTTATTTAAAGAACTTCATAAACAAGGCACCACGGTGCTCTACGCCACACATGACCAACACCTCATCAAAGCGCATGGCTATCCTGTGATGAAGCTAATTGATGGCACGATAAAGATGGAAAATTAAAAGATGACAGATCCTTTACTTGCAAATCGGAAAGAAAATCCCAAACGAACCAAAAAAAGGCTTCAAAGGTTTTTAGGAGTAATTTCAATCATTGGCGCAACACTGCTTACTATTCGCTTTTTAATTTCGTTTCATCTTGATAGTACAGCAATTCTATATATTTTAATTCCCAACCTTATTGCGTGGATAATTTATTATTACATTCCTGCTGAAGCTCCGCAAAAATGGTATAAGCGCTATTTTTATAATGTTGGCTATAGCTTGGCTCTTATGTTTGGTGTGTCGCTCATATTGATGGAGGGATATATTTGTGTAATCATGTTTTTGCCTATTTATTTATTTGGTGTGAGTTTCGGTTTTTTTAAGTGCATACTTAATAGAGAAAAAGAAAATCACAGGCTTAAATGTTTTTATTATTCCCACTCTTGTGGTCGCAGCTTCGCTAGAAGGAGTTTTACCGGCTACTAGTTTTGAGCGTTATAATGAGGTTTCAGTTACACAGATTGTAAATGCTGATATTTCAACGATTAAAGAGCGGCTGAAGCAACCGATTCATCTAAGCGAAAATCGTAATTTATTCTTAAAATTATTTCCGTTACCGCAAAATATTCAGGCCGAAACGCTTAACCAAGGCGATGTGCATCAGCTCGATTTTGTGTATCATCGGTGGTTTGCCACCAATACGCATGAAGGCAGTATGAAAGTGAAATTAGCTCATGTATCTGACTTTAGTATTGAAACCGAAATTGACGATACCAGCTATATCTCAAACTATATGCAGCTACATGGCACAAAATTGCAATTTAAGCCTCTGAGTGCAGGCCAAACCGAGGTTACCTTACAAATTCAGTTTGATAGAAAGCTCGACCCCTTTTGGTATTTTGAGCCGTTGCAACGCTTTGCAATTGAACAAAGCGCCGCCTATTTGATTGATGAAATGATAGCTAAGCCAGCGCCTAGCGTTTAATGCTATGAAGCACGCAGCGCCTGAGCTCTTTTTACAGCCTCGCTACATTGATAATGGTTTGAGTGATGCAATAAATGGCACGGTGAGCTGGCAATGGCGCAAATCGCTCTGGTTTTGTGCGCATCTGTTAGTGGTATTATGGGGTGGATTCTACACATTTTCGTTAGAAAATAGCGCGGTGTTTTTAATTTTAACAGCAGGAGTATTATGTTTTGGTCATTCATTGGGCATGCATCGACGGCTAATTCATCAAAGCTATGCGTGTAAAAAGTGGCTTGAATATATTCTTGTTTATTTAGGCACATTAGTAGGATTAGGTGGCCCTATCAGCATGATTAAAACGCATGATATTCGTGATTGGGCACAGCGCAAGTTGCATTGCCACGATTATTTTGCGCACCGGCAATCTATGATGAGAGATTTTTGGTGGCAAGTGCATTGCGATGTTGCATTAGATAATCCGCCTACGCTGATGCTTGAGGCAAGTGTGGCTCGGAATAAATTTTATCAATTTATTGAAAAAACTCCCGAATTACAGCAGTTGCCTTGGGCAATTTTGTTCTATTTATTAGGTGTTTGGGGTTATGTAATATGGGGTATTTCTGCGCGATTAGTTGCATGCATATTTGGCCACTGGTTGGTGGGCTATTATGCTCATCGTCAAGGGCAACAACATTGGGTGGTAAACGATGCAGGTGTGCAAGGCTTTAACATTGGCATCGCCAAATGGTTTACCTTTGGTGAATGCTGGCATAATAACCACCATGCTTTTCCGCAATCCGCTAGGCTGGGACATCATCCGCATGAAGTAGATGCAGGCTGGTGGATATTACTGTTATTTGCTAAAGTGGGTTGGGTATGGAACATACAATTGCCGCAAAGCCTACCTGTGCGCGAAGCTTTGGTTAAGAAAATGCCAATATCAGGTTGACAGGGCGGGCTTGGCTGGCTAAAAGTGCGTTCCTTCTTTAACAAGGCAGAGAATTATGAAAGTACTTAGCTCATTAAAATCCGCGAAAAAACGCGATAAAAACTGTCAAGTGGTGAAGCGTAAAGGCCGTCTTTACGTTATCAACAAAAAGAACCCACGCTATAAAGCGCGTCAGGGTTAGTTTTTGACTCGTTGTTAAAGAGGCTGCCGAAAGGCGGCTTTTTTTATGTCAAAAATTGAGGACTGAAAAGTTTCGCTTATTCACTAACGAATAAATGCACTTCAGAATGGGCTAATCCACTAGCGGCTTTCTTTTCCACCTTCACATTTGATGGATTAATTCCCGAGCTATAGAGCTGTTGCAGAACTTGCTGCAAATTGCGCTCAGCCGCATTGAGTGATGCAGTGGATCCGCTAGGAACATAACTAACGACCGTAAAACTCACATTAGGGTCAATTTGCAAGGCGCTACGTAGAGCATTGCTGAGTGGATTTTGAAAATACACGCGCGGCTGATTAAAGCGAATAATGGCAAGTGGCACCGAATAATGGCTCGCTGCGGTAGGAGCTGTTTGCGCGTGCGCCATTAGCGGCACTGCCAGAGTAAAAGGTGCCGCAATTAAGCTGAAAGATACGAGCGCGCATGTAAAAATTTGTTTCATAAGTGTGAGTCTAACTCAGCCTTTTGAAACTGCAAGCGGTAACCGATAATTTGCTTGTCATTTTGATTCGGATTGATTAGGTTGCCGCTTCCTATCATTAGGAACAGACGCACCCCTAGCTCAACTGGATAGAGTACCTGACTACGAATCAGGCGGTTGCAGGTTCGAATCCTGCGGGGTGCGCCATTTTATTTCCATTATTTTAAGATTAATGCTAAATTAGCTTATGTTTTTGCGAGGCTTTAGTCGGTTAATGGTGTGGGTTTTAGTTTTGGGGCTGCTAAGCGCGTGTCAGAATGTGACGAATGAGTGTCCGTTAGTGAGTGATTGGTGGTATAATAATCAACCAGATACAGCAGCGGTCGATCGGCCTAAGAATTTAGGAGTGATGCATAACCCCTCTACGGTGGATACCATGGGCGGGCATCGTAGCAATCGTTAATCATCGTTTTATGCGTATAACTAAATTTGGCACGCATGTTGCTTTGTTAAATGGAAAGACGCTAAATAAATGGAAAAATGGGATCTGACATGAAAATTACAAATACCGATGGGATTAAGGGCTCAAGCAAATCGAAGAAAGCTAAGAGCACAGGCGATAAAGGCGTGTTTGATGCGCTTTTAGGAGCAGGCGAAACCAGCAGCACAAGCGAAACCAAAGCACCTGCCGCGATGGAAGGGGTGGCTGCTACCAGTGCATTTCTTGCGATGCAGGAAGTGCCGCACGATAATGGCTTGCGCCAGCAAACGCTTAAGCAGGGTGTGCAGTCTTTAGACATGCTTGAGGCGCTACGCCGCGACATGTTGTTGGGCGATGACAGTCCACACATGCTACAACGCATGCGCGAGCAGCAAAACCGCCTTAACAGCCACGCGCATGATCCGATGCTTAAAGATATTATTAACGATATTGACGTGCGCTTAGCGGTAGAAATTGCCAAACGCGAGGCTAGCTTCGCCTAATTGCGCCGCAATGCACCCTAAAATGTGAATTTTGCTAGCCACAGCGCGGCAGAACTTTATATATGGGGCAATTAATAAGGAGCCTTCATGAAATTTCCCCAATCAGCCGCTGTATTTTGCGGTGCTAGTAACGACGTTGCACAAACTCATTTAAATATTGGCAAGCAGCTTGGCGAAAAATTCGCTGAACATGATATTCGTTTGGTCTATGGCGGCGGCGATTGTGGCGTGATGGGGGCCATTGCAAATGCGACGATGGCTAAGGGTGGTAAAGTTTCAGGCGTGTTTCCACATAGTTTGAAAAATATTGAAAATGAGCATGAAAGCCTGACCGAAATCATCATGGTGGATACCATGCATCAGCGTAAAGAGATTATGTATCAACTATCAAACGCATTTATTATTCTGCCGGGTGGCTTTGGTACGATGGATGAAATGTTTGAGATTATTTGCTGGAAGCAGCTGAAATTGCATAGTAAACCTATCATCATCTTTAATCATAACGGCTATTGGAATCATTTGATTGCATTGATGGAAAATATAATTGCAAAGGGATTTGCTAAACAAGAAGTATCAAGCTTTTACAAAGTGGTGGATGATATGCCATCATTAATGGAAGCGCTTGAAGTTTCAGACTATTCTGACAACCGTGCCGATCTTCTTTAAACGTCTATTGCTAATAGCGCTGCCGCTATTTTTGTTTGCCGCAAAGCCCAGCGTGCATGAATTTACGCTTGAAAATGGGTTGCGCGTGATTGTGATAGAGGATAGCCGCATTCCTGCGGTTAGCCATAATTTGCTGATGAAATTTGGGGCGGTGAATGATCCGGTCGGGCAATCGGGGTTAGCGCATTATATGGAGCATATGCTGTTTCAGGGCACTAAAAAACATGCGCCCAACGATTATAGTAAATTAATTGCTGCAAAGGGTGGCCAAACCAATGCCTTTACGACTGCCGATTATACGGGCTATTGGGTGAATATAGCCTCCGAAAATTTACCATTGGTGATGGAACTTGAGGCAGACCGGTGGGAGCATTTGCAAACCACACAAGCCGAGTTTGAAAAAGAAAAGAAAGTGATCTTAGAAGAACGCCGCATGCGTGTGGATAATAATCCTAGCGCTTTATTTGCTGAGCAATTAAATGCTGCGCTTTACCTGCATCATCCCTATGGCACACCTATTATTGGCTGGGAAAACGAGATGGAGCAGCTAAATCAACAGGTGGTAATGGATTATTATGCGCGCTATCATAACCCACAAAATGCGGTGCTGGTGCTGGCAGGTGACGTGACTGAAAGCCAAGCGCGCAATTTGGTCAATACCTATTATGCCGACATTAAACCGCGAGGCTTGCAGGTGCAGCCCACTGTGATTGAGCCACCCCAACTTGCCCCACGACGTTTGGAAATGCAGCATGAGCGGGTTAAACGCGCCGAATGGTCAAAAGCCTATGTCACCCCCAGCTATGGTTGGAAACGTGCTGAGAATGAAGCGCATTTTATTCCACTGATGATTGCGGATTATTTGCTCGGGGGCAGCAAAACGAGCCGCTTATATCAGCTGTTGGTGGAGCAAAAACAACTGGCTGAATCGGTTGGCACAAGTTTTAATCCGTTTCGCAAAGGCCCAGGCGAGTTTGAGTTGAGCGTCGTACCTAAAGATGCCGCGCAACTGCCCGAAATTGAAAGATTAATAGCTGCTGAATTTGCTGTTTTAAAAGCTACACCGCCTAAAGAGGCTGATTTGCAGCGTGCTAAAACGCAGCTTTTAGCCAGTAACATTTATTTGCGCGATGGTTTGCAATCGCTAGCGCAAGTGATGGGGCATTTGGCGATGATTGACGTGCCGGTGGATTATTATTTTGATTGGGAAGCTAAAATAGAAGCCATCACCGCGCAGCAGGTGAGCGATAGCTTGAGCTTGCTGGATGAAAACTATTCGGTGACAGGGGTTTTATTGCCTAAAGCACAACCACCCATCATCGGATCTAAATAACAACTAATGCTAGCTTTGGTCTAAGAAACTGCGCATTTTGCGGCTGCGGCTGGGATGCTTTAGCTTGCGTAATGCTTTGGCTTCAATCTGGCGGATACGTTCACGCGTTACACTAAATTGCTGGCCAACTTCTTCCAATGTGTGATCGGTGTTCATGCCGATGCCAAAACGCATACGCAACACGCGCTCTTCACGCGGAGTAAGCGATGCCAGAATGCGCGTGGTAGTTTCGCGCAAGTTGCTGTGAATAGCGGAATCGACAGGTAAAATTGCGTTTTTATCTTCAATAAAATCACCGAATTGCGAATCTTCTTCATCACCGATTGGAGTTTCAAGCGATACAGGCTCTTTAGCAATTTTCATCACTTTGCGCACTTTATCGAGTGGCATTACTAAACGTTCTGCCAATTCTTCAGGCGTAGGCTCGCGACCAATTTCATGCAGCATTTGACGGCCTGTGCGCACAATTTTGTTAATGGTTTCAATCATATGCACCGGAATACGAATGGTGCGCGCCTGATCGGCGATAGAGCGCGTGATGGCTTGGCGAATCCACCATGTGGCATAGGTGGAGAATTTATAGCCACGGCGATATTCAAATTTATCCACCGCTTTCATCAAGCCAATATTGCCTTCCTGAATCAAATCAAGGAATTGTAGGCCACGGTTGGTGTATTTTTTCGCAATTGAAATCACCAAGCGCAAGTTCGCTTCAATCATCTCTTTTTTGGCGCGGGTGGCCTCGCGCTCACCTTTTTGCACTAGCATTACAATGCGCTTATATTCAGCAATATCCACACCGATCGTGCGGGCGGTTAGGCAAATATCATCGCGGATATCTTCTAAATCTTCGCGGTTTTGGCTGATAAATTCTTTCCAGCCTTTTTCTTTAGATTTCTCCATTTTTTCGAGCCAGCCTTCGGTTAACTCATTATTTTTATATTCTTTGACAAAACTTGCGCGTGCAACACCTGCTTTTTCAGCCAATTTAAGCATGTGCAATTCATGCTGAATCATACGGCGGTTAATACCATACATACGATCCATCAGCTTTTCGACTTGGTTATTATGCACGCGAATATTGATGGTGAGTTCGACTAATTGTGCATGCAAACTATCATATTTCTTTTTATCGGCATCGGTAAATTTACCTTCACCAAAAGCGGCAAGTAGCTGCTTTTCTTGCAGTTTTTGCATCGGCTTGGCAATTTTCGCTAAATCATCAAGCTGTTCTAGAATGCGAGGGGTAAGCTCGGTTTCCATGGCCAGAAGCGAGGGGTTTGCTACATAATCATCATCAGATGATTTTTCGCCATCTTCATCATCATCCTCGTCTTCTTCATCGTCACCGCTTGATTTAACTTCATCATCATCGTCGTCGTCATCTTCATCATCACCATCGGCCAATCCTAAGCTATCGCCATCAGGATCGGCTTGGTCGTCATCGGTTGCGCCATAAGCATCGGCGCCATAGGTAGCATCAAGATCGATAATATCGCGCAGTAGAACGGTTCCGGCTTCCAAGCCATCGCGCCATTCCATCATTTCTTTCATTACCAACGGGCTTTCGCACAGGCTGGTTACCATGGCTTCGCGGCCAGCTTCAATACGTTTGGCAATTTCAATTTCGCCTTCGCGCGACAGCAATTCAACATTGCCCATCTCGCGCAGATACATACGAACAGGATCATCCGCACGGCCATATTTATCGGATTTTTCTTTCTCGTCCGAATCTTCCATCTCGCTGGCATCTTCAACTAATGTGATGCCGGCTGATTGCAGGCCTGCGATGGTATTATCAATAAAGTCAGCCGTGAACTGGTCAGGCGGCACCATTTGGTTGATTTCATCATAGGTGAGGAAACCGCGCACTTTACCGCGACCTAAAAGCTTACGTACAATTAGCTGCTGCTGCTCTTTATGATCAGCCGCCTCTTTTTTGGTCATTTCAGGCTGAACGTCGAGTGTTTTGGATTCAACTAACTCTTTAACATCGGCTGCAGCTTTGGTTTTAGCGGCTTTAGTATGGGGTGCGGGCGCTTTTTTAGGTGCTTTTTTAACCGCCACTTTTTTAGCGGCTGCTTTTTTAGGAGCAGCTTTCTTTGCGGCTGGTTTTTTCTCAGCTTTTGCCTTTGGTGTAGCAGCCTTTTTGGGTGCTGACTTTTTAGCGGCGGCCTTTTTTGGCTCAGCGGCAGCTTTGCTCGCAGGTGCAGCTTTTTTGACAGCGGCAGGCTTTTTCACTTTTTCTTCAGTTGCTTTGGCGGTAGTTTTCGTTTTAGTCGCGGTAGATTTCTTCGCAGCCATAATATTTACAAACTCACTATATCCGTTAGGGGTAAAAACCCACCATAGATAAGAGTAAACCCTTAAATTTCAAGTCAAACTTGTAATTTAATTTCGATTTATTAAGTTTTTATGGGTTTTACAGAAATTGACGATGCATTATCGCGTCTTTTTCTGCTTTCAGGGCTTGCAATTGTTTAAGGCTTTCTTCCGTCACTTCACGCTGTAATTGGCTGATTTCACTTTCGATTTGCGCTAACGTTAGGCCATCAATAAGTTGTTGCCATACAAGCTGCACATTTTCTGCCATGGCCTGCGTGGGTAGGGTTACGCTCGTATCATCTTGTAGCGCCAAGGCTTCGCGGTTTAGGTGCGGTTCGCGTTCTAACAAGCACAGCTGAACCGCGCTTAGCTGCGCATCTTTAAAATCAATCATTTCGAGTGTGTTTACGATTGCCGCTTGATGCATTAAATCGGGATGTAAAATAAGTAATTTGAGCATTTGTTGCTTGGTGCGTAGCAAGCCTTTAGCCAAGCTGGGCGGCGGTGGAGCGGAAGCAAGCTCAGGCTGTTTCGGTGTGTAATAAGCCGATTTGCGATACGTGTTATTAGCAGGCTTTTGATAGCGCTGCTCTTTAAAATATTGCCTGAAATGATGTTGCACCCCCTCATGCTGGATTTTGGTGGCGAGTTGATGTAACTCATTATCGGCAGCGGCGCGTGCTTCGGGTGTTTGGTTGCCATGTTTTAGCGATATAAATTGATAGATATGCTGCGAAAGGGGTATGGCATCATCGATGCGTTTTTGTAAGGCGACGGCACCATTAGCTTGCAAAAAGTCATCGGGATCTTGTCCTGCAGGTAGGCTTAGAAAGCGTAGTGTTTTGCCGGGTTGCAACATGGGCAGTGCCAGTTCCGCACTACGCCACATGGCCCGCTTACCTGCTGCATCGCCATCAAAAGAAAGAATAGGGTTATCTTGATAGCGCCATAAGCCTTTGAGGTGCATTTCGGTTAACGCCGTACCTAATGGAGCCACAGCAGTATGAAAGCCATGTTGGTGCAGGGCGATCACATCCATGTAACCTTCCGTCACAATAAAAGGTACATCATCACGCGCGGCGATTTTAGCATTTTTCCAGTTATAGAGCACATTGCCTTTATGAAAGAGGGGTGTTTCAGGCGAATTGAGATATTTGGGCATGGTATCGGATTTGTGTAAAAGGCGGCCACCAAAAGCGATAGGCTCGCCCTGAAAGTTGGTGATGGGAAACATTACCCGCCCGCGAAAGCGCGCATAAGGGGTGCGGCTGGCATCATCAAGCTGAATCATCAAGCCCGTTTCGACCATCTGTTGTTCGGATACGCCTTCATCCGCTAGATAGTGTTTAAGGGCGAATTTATCATCGGGCGCGAAGCCAAGGCCAAAATGGTCAATGGTTTGCTGGCTTAGCCCACGGTGGACTAAATAATCACGCGCCTCTTGCCCATGAGCAAGGGTGAGTTGCTGACGAAACCATTCATTGGCCAATGCTACCACATCAAGCAGGGTTGTACGTTTACGTTCTTGCTGCTGCATTTCGGGGGTGGTTTCGGGCAGGGGAATGCCTGCCTCGCGCGCGAGGGCTTCAATAGCTTGAGGATAGCTAAGCCTATCATACTCCATTAAAAATTTGAGTGCATCACCATGCTCGGAACAGCCAAAGCAATGGTAGAACCCCTTCTGATCATTCACGAAAAAGGATGGCGATTTTTCTTGGTGAAACGGGCAACAGGCCTCGAATTCGCGGCCTTTCTTTTTAAGTGTTATGCGCGTGCCAACAATTTGGCTTACGGGAATTTCGTCGCGCAGGCGTTGAATGAAGCTTTTTGGATAGAGTGCCATGTAAAAGCTTATAGTGCGTGCAACCGTTTTAGGCTATAGGCTAATGCTATGTCGGGTAAGCAATTTATTAAAGTGGCAGGGCAATCCTTGCCCCTAACCTTGCGCCGTAATGCCCAAGCCAAGCACATTACGATGCGTCTAAGTAGCGATGGGCAATCGGTAAAAATCACGCTGCCAAAACGTTGTGCGGCTAAGCAGGCTATCGCTTTTGCGCATACGCAAACCGGATGGTTAGAAAAGCAGTTATTGCAGGCGCCACAGCTCATAAGTTTAGTGCCGAATGAGCCGATTGAGGTGCTAGGTGATACATTGGTTTTTTCGCATGCTAATAGTCGAAATTCGCATCAGGAAGGGCATATCTTTTATATGGGTGGCGAGCCTGAATTTTTCGCCCGACGGGTGGAGGCGAGTATCAAAAAAATGGCGCGCACATGTTTTAGCGATATCGCACAGGAATTGGCGCAACAGATTGATGTGGAAATTGCAGGTATTGCATTGCGCGATACACGTTCGCGTTGGGGTAGTTGCAGTAGCCAACGCAAAATTAATTTAAGTTGGCGGCTTGCCTTTGCGCCGTTGAATGTAGCACGCTATGTTATTGCGCATGAAGTAGCGCATTTAGTGCATTTTAACCATTCGGCTGAATTTTGGCAGCTAGTAGAGCAACTGCATCCATACTGGCAAAAAGATAGGGCATGGTTGAAGAAGAAAGGCAATCAATTGCATCAGATTGTCATTCAACCGTAACGTTACCATGTTAGTGTAGGTTGTGGGGAAAACTTCAAATATCAATACACGTACATTAGCTGGAATTGGCCAAACAATCGGTAATGCCGCCATTTTTATTTACGGTGCATTACAATCTAAAAATGGTGCAGATGAAAAAATTACTTTTGCCGGCAAAGGATTAATGGCTGATGCGGTATTAAACACTGTGGGCAGTGGCATGTTAGCCAAATATGGTGAACGTGATGTAGAAAAACAATTTAATGCGTTAGAGCAAAAACTCATGTTGTATTTGAAGCGGCAAAATGTGTCGCTTGATGCTGAACAATTAAGTAAAGCCAGCGCACAGGAAAAACAATCTTTAGGTAATAAGTTAGAAGATTTTTTATATAATAATCCCACTGAATCTTCCTATGTTTATTTTTCTGCCATTACGCCATTTATGATGCGTAGTGGCTATGCAAAAGCGCATTCAAACGATTCAAAAATTAAGCAGGTAGGTGTATCTGAATTAAGTGCAGGAGCGTTAGTATTGTCAGGTTGTTTGGCAAGTATTTTCATCAAAGAAAAAACCAAAGAACAAATGGATAATGAGGGCATGCAAAATGCCGCGCAACGCATGGTGCATAACAAGCCACTATCTATTTCAGCAGCGGCATCCGGACTGAGCAATTTATTACATATTGCAGGTGGATTTAAAGAATTTTCGTTGGGCGGTGAAAAGACTACCAGTGGCATTTTGAAAATGATTTATGGCAGTATTTTTCTAACCACGAATATACTTATTGGAACCAGCTCAAAAAAAGCGAGTGGTGAGGCGCAAGATCACCAAATTGCGCAAACTGAAATGCTGAATCGTGCTAAAGAAATTATCGCAATTCAACCTCCTGCCATACAAGCGGAAATTGCGCAAAAAATTGCGCATTATTTAAGCCAACAACGCGAAATGCGCTTTGAAGATTGCGACAGTTATGCCTTAACTCAAACTTTGATGGATTCGCTACCTAATGCAAAAGAAGTGGTTGATAAATGGCAATCCTCGCCACTCGTTTCGATGCATTCCCAAACCGCTATAGCGCGCTGATTTTGCCCCAGCGTTGATGCACCCATAACCATTGTTCAGGATGTTTGCGCACCCATGTTTCAATCACATCATTTATTGTTTGCATAATGTGTTTCGGTGATTGGCTAGATGTATATTGCACCTCTTGCGCATGAATCTTAAATGCTCCATTAGCTAAGCGTTCGACATGCAAGGCTATTATTATCGCATCGTATTTTAACGCTAATTCAGCGGCCGTTGATGTAGTTGCCGCAGGAAGTCCAAAAAATTTTATGTGCGCACTATCATTTTGTTTTTGATCGACCAACATGCCAACATTATCTTTGCGGCGCATGGCTTTATATAAAGCGCGCGCCCCCTTTTGCCCTTTAGGAGCCAGCTCGTTACAATAATGTTGGCGAATGGAGAAGTATAAAGCATCTACATAAGGGTTATTGATCTTGCGATAGATGGAGGTAATAGGAATGTTTGTTAATGCACCTAACCATGGAACAATTTCCCAATTAGCCAGATGCGCTGACACAAATATAATAGGTCGATCTGAATGAGTGTATTGTTCCAAAACACCTCTAATCGCATCAGAAATAGTAATTTTTTGGCGCATGGTATCGCTTCCAAGCCAAGGCGTTTCAGCAAGGGTTCGGCCTAAATTATCCCACATGTTAATAAGGGTTTGGTTTATTTGTTCGGCGGTATAATTTGGATAAGCACGCTGCAAATTAAACTGTGCGATGCGATGCCATTTTAAATAGGGTCCGGCGAGTCGCGCGCAGAACGATCCCATCGCTGAAGCGCTTTCATAAGGCAGAAGTTTACTAATAAAAAAGAAAACCCGTAACGCTGCATATTCGCTCCAATAAGCGATGCGTTTAGAAAAAGGTAATGCGTTAGCCATGTGCTAATTTTTCTTCCAACCATTGTAGAAATTCCTCGGGCTTTTCTAGCTGCAATTTAACATTTACTACGATGCAATCATCCCGAAAAGATTTTGGCATTTTAACATAATCTTTGGCTGTCGTCATTAAAATCGCGCCTTGTTCTTCAGCTTTATCGGTGAGTAAGGCTAGTTGAGTAGGACTATAATTTTGATGATCGGCAAAAGCCAATTCTTCAATAGGATTAATGCCCGCATTATGCAGCGTGAAGAAAAATTTCTCAGGTTGCGCAATGCCTGCAAAGGCGATGACTTTTTGTTTAATAAATGGTGTTAGATCAGTAACCGGTACGATATCAGCCCGAAAAACAGGTTTTTTAGTGCGCAGCTTAAAATTTCCATCGCCGATTAAAATGGCGGCATCCATACGTTTATAGGCAACGCTTAGGGGCTCGCGCAAAGGCCCGGCTGGAATAAGATGCCCATTACCGATGCCGAATTCCTTATCTACAACCAGCAGCGCGATGTCTTTATGAAAACTGGGGCTTTGCAATCCATCATCCGCTAAAATAACGCTGGCACCGGCATCAATGGCAGCCATAGCAGCCTCTTGCCGATTAGAGCAAACCCATGTGGGACAAGTTTGTGCAAGCAATAAAGGTTCATCTCCAACATGGGCAGCATTATGCTGCATTACATCTACACGGATTGGTTTTAGCTGCGCTTTTCCGCCATAGCCACGGCTAATACAATGAGGCTCTTGGCCTGCGATTTTAAGCATGGAGGCGAGCATTTTGGTCGCGGGTGTTTTGCCTGCGCCGCCCGCAATGGCATTGCCAATGCAAATAATCGGACGTGAGAGTTTGCTTGCTGTTGAGCGACGTTTTTGCTGCCAGCGGTTTAAACGATTAAGCTCATAATAAACCCACCCCACTGGAATTAGAAGCGTCAACAACATATGCGGTTTTCGCCAAAATGATGGAGTTTTCATAACGCCTCCAATGTGGGTGCTAGGTCGGCGATGATTCGCTCAACCGCACCGCCCTCACGTGCCACGGTTTCAGCCGCGGCGAGTGCCAAAGCCTCTTGCCGTTCGTGATGGTATAAGAGCTCTTCAAGCGTTTGTTTTAATTCACTTTCATTCTGCACACGTAAACACGCATCAGCGCGGATGAAATCAGCCGTAATGGCGGGAAAATTTTCCATATGTGGCCCTAGAATAATAGCACAATCGAGGCGGGCAGCTTCAAGCGGGTTTTGCCCGCCATGGGGCACCAGTGACCCGCCGATAAACACAATACCCGCGATGCGATAGAAAATGCCCAGCTCGCCCATGGTATCGGCGATGTAAATATCGGTGGCATCGCTAATAGCGTGCTTTTTGCTGCGTTGCGCGACCACGAGACCTAATTTTTCAATATCGCGCGTAATATCGGCTCCGCGCGAATTGTGGCGAGGCACGATAATGGTGAGTAAATCATCGTGTATTTCGCGTAAGACTTTATGAGTACGGGCGGCCATCATCTCTTCGCCCTCATGTGTGCTGGCGGCCATCCAGCGGGCGCGATTACCTACAGCAAGCATCACTTCACCTGCTGCCTTAGAATCGGCGGGTAATGGCGGCGCATCATATTTTAAATTGCCTACATGTTTGATCAATTGTGCGCCCAGTGCTTTAAAATAATCCGCTGATTTGGTATTTTGTGGATAGATAACTTTAAAACAATCTAACAACTTTACGATGGATGAACGCGCCTTTTGCCATTGATTAAACGAATTTTGCGACATGCGGGCATTCATTAATCGCATTTCGCAGCCTGTAGCGTGTGTCATACGAATCATATTCGGCCAAATTTCCGATTCAACAAACAGGGCGAGGGAGGGTTTCCAATGTTTCAAAAATTTGCGTAAGGCATGTGGAGTATCCACCGGTGCAAACTGATGAAACACCCCATCGGGCAATTTTTCTTCCAGCAGTTTTGCGGAAGTGAGGGTAACAGTGGTCACTAAAATTGCCGCATTGGGCACCACTCGCTTCACCTGTTTAATCAATGGCAACACGGAAAGGGATTCGCCTACACTTGAGGCGTGAATCCAAATGAGTTTGCCTTTGGGGCGTGCAAGTGCAATGTCGCCCAATTTTTCCGTGTAGCGTAATGCATCTTCTTTACCCAGCGCCACGCGCCGTCTTAGCCAGAAAGGCAAAAACAGCGTCGCCACCCATGAGGCCGCGCGATAAAGGGTTAAAAACGGTATTTGCATTACGCCATTATGTAGCCCACCCGCGACGCTTTGTCTATGTCATGCAATTGTCACATAATTGTCATTCGCATGATAGAGCTGCTACAGCTATAGTGATAGGGTTCTTTGTGTCACTTTTTACACTTCATTGGCTTTGCCAATCACTGATTTTAAAATCTTAAGTGTAGAGTGATGCTTTTTTTTCACTTCCAAAACCAATACCCATGGAAGTTTTAATTGTTGTTGTGAGTATTCTAATTCTTTTGATGATTATCTATCGACCTCGAGAGTTATCATCGGAAGAGGCAGATGACTTTAAGCGAGCTAACGCTGCTAAAATCCGAGGCATTGAAAAAGATTACTTCAAACTTCTGTGCAAACAACAATTGTCGGAAGTTGCAGTAAAGCAGCAATTCGAGCAAAACTGTTCGGAGATTGCTAAACTGCAAGCGCAAAGCGAGGTCTATGTAATTGCCAAAGCAGAAAAAATCAAATCCAGAAAATGCTATCACGCAGAAGAGGATTGGATCTACGCTGTATGGGCAATAATGCTCTGGGCAAAAAAGCACCCAAAACAAAACAACCGACTACATCAACTGCAAGGTGAAAACCGTGCATTAGACACAATCGGTCGTAGACTTGGCTTCAGGTTACTGCCCTCGCGATACGCGTATTATTTCTAAGCTGCCATTCCGCAAAGCCCATTCCCCAGCAGGGGAGTGGGCTTTTGCTTTTTTGTCATGCAATTGTCATTGGTACAATGGGGGTGAGTTGACTATACTAAATCCGTTCATTGTGTTTATTTTTGCACTTCATTGGTAATTCACCAATCACTGATTTTAAAATCTTAAGTGTAAGTTTAAACACGTTTTTTTCACATCCAAAAATACATAACATGGATGTCTTAATCATCAGTTTAATCATCTTTGTGCCAGTCTTTAGCACATGGTTGCTTTTAAAATGGCGCAACAATCGCCAAAAGCGCCAACCGCCGTCGGATGATGCGAAAACAGAGCAGCCCGAGCAGTTTGATGCTAACTACGCTCAAATTGCCCAATCGCTCCGAAAAATCGCCCTTCATAAACTCAGAGATGAGCAGAAGCAATTTTCAGGCTACTCAAAAGCGCAAGCTAGAGAAGCGCTCGAAAAAACTCAAAGCCAGCTTAACCCCATGCGGGAAAAAATTGGCGAAGAGATTGCAAAAACTGCCGCTCATATGCAAGCGAGCGCGAACTATTCTGCTGCCAGTTCGCAACAGTATAGTGCTTGGGCAGAAGCGCGGTGGTTTGAGATAAACCCGGCTAGAGACAAAATCTTTTGCGAGCTTATTGCAAAAGAAATGGCTTTAGAGGATGTTCTCACGCGCAACCGTGTGTGAGTAATCGATAATTTAGGCTCATCTTCCTTTTAGGAGGGTGAGCCTTTGCTTTTTAAGGCCATTGTCATCTAATTGTCATTGGCTAAATAAGGCGAAATTAGTCATATTTAAATGGTTCTTTTGTGTCACTTTTCTACACTTTATTGGCTTACGCCAATCACTGATTCTTATAATCTTAAGTGTAGAGTGATATTTTTTATTACAAATCATAGACCATGGAAAATTTAGTTTTCACCTTAGAGGATTTAATCTTCTTCACAACCACCATTGCTGCTCTCATCTTTGCAGTTGGTGTATATTTTTATCTTCCGTCTGAAAATTCAGTGGAAGATAATATATAATTTTTCTCAAAGCCCATTCTCCAGCAGGAGAGTGGGCTTTTGCTTTTTTAACCGATGCTTTTATTTTACATCATTTGTAATCTGGCATAACGTGGGATGATGAATGTTGCTGCACAGAAAAAAGTTTGGGTATTGACCGATGAGCGGCCGGGTAACCGCACGCAATCAATGGGGGTGGCGCAGAAGCTACCCTATGATTTTACCGAGAAGAATTTGCAATTTACCGCGCTGGCGGGCTTGCCTAACCGCGTGCTTAGCAGCAGCCATTATCGTTTAACCAAAGAATCGCGTGAACAGCTGCAAGCGCCATGGCCCGATATTGCCATTGCCGCTGGACGGCGTTGCGCGCCGCTTTTACGCTATATTAAACGCAAAAATCCCGATTGTTTTACGGTCTATTTAATGAACCCGCAAAGCCCGCTCAAACATTTTGATTTGGTGGCCATGCCCGAACATGATAGCCCCCCCAAACGATCCAATGTTTTGCCTACCGTTGGCCCCGTGCATGGATTAAATGCAACATTGTTGCAAGAGGCGGCAGATAATTGGCGCGATAAGCTATCGCATTTATCCACACCCCGCATTGCGGTGCTGGTGGGTGGCGATTCAAAATCGGCCAGTTTTACGAATGAAGATTTTCACGAAGTAGGGCATTTGGCTAGCCAGCTAGCCCGATCAATGGGCGAAGATGTTCACAACCCTGCATCGCTGATGGTAACCACCAGCCCGCGCACTAATGCCCGCGGTTTAGATTATTTACGGCTTTCGCTATCGGTTGATCATGAATTTTTTATATGGCAGAGTCGTGCCGATAATCCCTATCGCGCGTTTTTAGCACTATCCGATGTGATTATTGTAACCGGCGACTCAATGAGCATGTGCGCCGAAGCATGTAGTGTGGGTAAACCAGTATATATTTATTTGCCACGAGGCGGGCAAATTTCGCCCAAGCTGCAACGTTTTCATAAAGCATTATTTGATCGCAAATTAGCCGAGCCACTAAGTGCAGGTGTGAAGCCCCACGCCATGGCCAAAAATGTGCTAGACGAAGCCGCCCGCGTAGCCGATGAAATTATCAAACGCAATGGCACGCTGATTTAGCGTTGAAAACCAACGGGCTTATTTTCTAAAGGTTTGTCACTGGCTTCTTTAAAATGATATTCTGGTGTTTTGTCATTGATAGCTTCAAGTAAAATCTTCTTGGCACCTGCTAATTCCTCACAATCAACGGGAGGAAAAGCCATTTGCTCCATTTTATTTGCCATAATATAGGGTAAATAACGTGAGCCGTTTTGTTCAAGAGCAATGTTTGTAAGTGCTGTAGCAGTAGAATATGCCTCTATTTGGCCAATCTTATTATAAATATTTCGTTTCTCTTCTGCCAGAACGTCTATTCCATCGCAAATTTCGGTTTTAGAATTTTCAGTAATTCCACTGAGGGTGGTTAAGCCGTCTAATAGGTTGCTACCTTTAAATTTAGCAATCTGTTCTGCATCTTCTAAAATATTGTTCTGTAACGATTTATCGGACGATTTGCTTTCATCAGATGGCATAAAATAATCAATGAGTTTGGTAAATAGTGCGAACATAATATTTCTTTCAATTATCGTTTAAATTCAATTTTCTAGGCCTTTAGTCTGCACTCACTACTTTGTTATCAATCCATAGAACTAAATCGTTATTAAATTTAATTGCAAAAACTTTAAACAAATTTCCTTCAAATGCTTATATTTGTATTATAACAGGGTAAGGTTTAAATAAGTGTTAAGATTTATTTACAATATTCTAGTATTTGAAATGTAGAGATAGCGCTTAGAATAAAGTTTTTTTGTGGCTTTCATTGACAAATACGGCTGTGGCACTACATCTAGGGCATCGTAATGTAATGGAGAAATAACATGAGTGTTTTAGTTGGTAAGAATGCCCCTAATTTTACAGCAGCCGCTGTAATGCCCAATAATGAAATTAATGAAGAATTTAATCTTAAAAAATATTTAGATGGCAAGATGGGTGTTTTGTTCTTCTATCCACTTGATTTTACGTTTGTTTGCCCATCGGAAATTATTGCGTTTCATAACCGTTTGGAAGAATTTAAAAGCCGCAGTTGCGAAGTAGTTGGCGTTTCGGTTGATTCGCACTTCTCGCATCTCGCGTGGAAAAATACCGAAGTAAATAATGGTGGAATTGGCCAAGTGCAATATCCACTCGTGGCTGATTTAACCAAGCAAATCGCTCGCGATTATGATGTGTTGGTCAATGATGCAGTAGCATTTCGCGGTAGTTTTTTAATTGATGAGAATTTTGTAGTGCGCCATCAAGTGGTGAATGATTTGCCGCTTGGCCGCAATGTGGATGAAGCCATTCGCATGGTAGATGCGTTGCAGTTCCACAACGAGCATGGCGAAGTATGCCCAGCCGGTTGGAATAGAGGCAATGAAGGCATGAAAGCCGATAAAGACGGCGTTGCTGGCTACCTCAAAAAATTCGCAGGAAATCTTTAAAAGGAATTGGGGAGTTGGTTTTTAATGCGCTAACTCCCCCATTATAATGATTATGGCAAAACATCACACCTCAGTTTTAATTATTGGTTCGGGCGCGGCGGGCTGCTCGGCGGCAATTTATGCCGCTAGAGCTGGGCATACGCCTATTATGGTGCATGGTATGCAGCCGGGTGGGCAGCTAACCATCACTACCGATGTCGAGAATTACCCTGGCTTTGCTGATCCAGTAGAGGGCCCGTGGCTAATGCAGCAGATGGAAAAGCAGGCTGAAAATGTAGGCACGAAAATTATTCACGACACCATTGTTGAGTGCGATATGAGCAAGCGGCCTTTTACCGCAAAGGGCGATAGTGGCGATGTGTATATCGGCGATGCGCTGATTATTGCCACCGGTGCATCAGCGCGCTGGCTTGGTTTAGAAAGCGAATATAAGTTCCAGAATTTTGGCGTTTCGGCCTGTGCGACATGCGATGGTTTCTTTTTCAAAAATCAAGAAGTGGCAGTAATTGGTGGTGGCAACAGCGCGGTGGAAGAAGCATTGTTTCTTTCCAATATCTGCAAAAAAGTTACCCTTATTCACCGTCGTGATGAATTGCGCGCGGAAAAAATTATGCAGACGCGTTTATTTGCTAAAAAGAATGTTGAGATTATTTGGGATAGCGCAGTGGAAGAGTTTTTGGGCGATGATAATCCGCCATCGCTTACTGGATTACGTTTGAAAAACACCAAAACGGGCGAGGAATCGACGCTTAACGTCACAGGTGCATTTGTAGCGATTGGCCATGTACCCAACACGGGCATGTTTAAAGACCAGCTTGATATGTATGAGAATGGCTATTTGCGCACTGCGCCTGACAGTACAGCCACTAACATTGCGGGCGTTTATGCATGCGGCGATGTGCAAGATTTCACCTATCGCCAAGCCATTACGGCTGCTGGCACAGGCTGCATGGCAGCGTTAGAAGCGGAAAAGTTTTTGGCTGAGCATGAAAGCGACTCCCAAGCCGCATAACTAACGCGATAATGTCGATTCGGGCGAACTTTGATTGATGTTTAATTTATTGGCTAAATTGTAAAAGAGCCCTGTTTTTTCCAGCTCCGCTTTAATGGGTGCCATGCGGTGTGGATAATCGCTTTTTTCAGGTTGTTTTACCCCTGTCGCTACTGCCATAATTTCGCGTATTTCGTTTCGGCTTAGCGTGATGAGCGTATAGGGTGCATCCCCTATTATTTTGGATTTCAACTCGCGCGCAAGCGTTGCGCTTGGGGGCGCATCATTTTTTGGGTTAGCGTAATGAGCACAAAAACGGGTGGCCATGAGATAGTCAGGTTCGTGCGTAAATTGCTGGTGATAGTCGGCAAGTTTCTGTTTCAGGTATAGACCAGCGGCAAAATAAACGCTGGCATCTTTTTGGCTAACGTGAGCCCATTTATCTTCTGTGCCTTTTTGTGTGTAGCCACTAACCAAATCGGCGTTCTTAGCAATTTTATCCTGATAGAAATCATTGTAATCGGCATATTCTTCGAGTTGAAAGCGTCCTTCGTGATGGGTAAGTCCAAGCATGGCATTAATGAGAAACATCTCCTCTAGCGGGCTGTGGCCGAGCCGTAAGGCAGGATGTAGAATTTCGTGCAAAATACTGCCATCGCTGCGCAAGGGTACCTCAATGGCGCTTCGGCTCATTACATCGGGGCGATTATTATAAAAATCGATGTTACCTTTTTTTCGCATTTCGGCAATGTAGGCGCGCACCGTTGGCACACCATCTTGTTGAGTGTAACGCTGCATTTTAGCTTCTAAATCATCATAGAAGCCAGCATTTACCAATTTAACATCCGATACCATGTTATTATAATAGTATATAAAGATTAACATTTAATGACGAGTATCTTGCGCTTATTGCATGAAGTTGTTATGTATTTATGCAAATAACGCAAGTGAGGAATAATGCTTGATTGGGATAAGTTGCGGGTATTTTACGCGGTGGCGCAAGCTGAAAGCCTTACACGCGCAGGCGATGCATTAAATTTAAGTCAATCTGCGGTTAGTCGTCAAGTTTCCGGTTTAGAGGAACAATTAGGCATGACATTATTTCACCGTCATGCGCGAGGGTTGATTTTAACCGAGCAAGGCGAAATCCTATTTCAAACTGCCGAAGCGATGGCGCAATCGTTACGCGCGACTGAAAATGCCCTCATGGATAGCCGCGAGCGACCTAAAGGGCCATTGGTGGTTGCAACGCCTGTGGCGATTGGCACCATGTGGTTGATTCCGCAATTAGCCGAATTTCACCAGCTTTACCCTGATATTAAGGTGACGCTAAATGTGCAAGATAGTGATGTAAATGTGGCCATGCGCGAGGCGGATTGTGCTATTCAAATTCATGAGACCAACGCGCCGGATGTGGTGCAGCGTAAAATTACGACCATTCATAACGATCTCTATGCCTCAAATGATTATTTACGCAAATATGGCGTGCCGCAAAAGCCTGAAGATTTGAGTAAGCATCAGTTGGTAACCTATGGCAGCGAGTTTCGCGCGCCTTATTCTGCTATTGATTGGATTTTAAAATTAGGTGGAAAAGGCAATAAAAAACTCGTTTCCAGCTTAGAAGTAAATAGCTTGTTCGGTATTTTAAAAGCGGTAGAACATGGCATGGGAATTGCGGGATTGCCCGAATACATGGTGCGCAATGCGCGTGATTTAAGCCCTGTTTTGCCTAAAATTAAAGGCCCTGCATTGGATGCTTATTTTGTTTATGGCACCGAACTGCGAAATTCGAAACGTATTATGGTTTTTCGAGATTTTCTCTTACGCAAATTTGCTGATGCGAGCGAATTCAAACCTAAATCTGCTTAAATTAGCCATATAAATTTTGCATAAAGATTTTCAAATATGCATGCAATTATAGCATAGGTAAATTGCATAATTAGAGATGTTCATATTTGCTTTAGGTACCTATAAGGCAGGCAATCTATTTAGTTAGATTCTTTCATGAGGAATTTTCCAGTGAAAGCCTCCCTGTTATAGCTTGGCCGAAATGTTCGCATTTCGGCCTTTTTTTATCTTTAATTAACCATCTCGTGATAGTGTTAAGAAATGGAAAAATTGAAATCTGAACAATTTGTTGAAAATAATAGTAAGCAAATATCTTATGCATTTAGCAGTGTTGCGCAATCCATTAGGGGTGTGGTGGAACTTAATATGCCCGATGGCAGGCAGCGTAAATTTATTTATGTTGAAGGACAGCCCCAATTTTCCAATGCTATCAACACGTTGTTTTATAGCATTAATTTGGACGTTACTGCTAAGCAAGAAGGTGTTTTGGAAAATAAAATAAATGATTATAAAGGTGGCAATCTGTTTATGTTGCGAACGCAAAAGCATTATATTTTAGAGCTTAATGAAGAAACGCCAAATCGTGATTTTGGTTCAATCATCTCCAATTTAGTGGGCAAAGATAGCTCGCGTTATGCCACCGTAAATTGCGATTCAAACGAACCTGATCTTAAACCATTATTGGATGGTTTAAGCGATTTATTCCCAACTGCTGCACGCGCACGCAATTAATGCGATAAATTAGGGTTGCAAGCGTGCTAGGGGTTGACGCGCGAATTGGCTCCTCTATGGTTCGGACACAAAATCATCTGCAGCATAGGAGCTCAACCCATGGCCATTTTAGTCGATAAAAATACCAAAGTTATTTGTCAGGGCTTTACAGGCCGTGAAGGTACGTATCATTCTGAGCAAGCGATTGCTTATGGCACCAATATGGTAGGCGGTGTGACTCCGGGCAAGGGCGGCCAAAAGCATTTGGATTTGCCTGTATTTGACTCGGTCTATGATGCGAAACGTAAAGTGAATGCCAATGCCAGCGTAATTTATGTGCCGCCAAAATTTGCCGCTGATGCGATTTTAGAGGCTATTGATGCAGAAATTGAACTGATTATCTGTATTACAGAAGGTATCCCTGTTTTAGATATGGTTGAAGTGAAACGCTCACTCTCCGGCAGTAAATCGCGCTTAATCGGCCCAAACTGTCCGGGCGTCATTACGCCGGATGCGTGCAAAATTGGGATTATGCCAGGGCATATTCACAAACGTGGCAATGTGGGCATTGTTTCGCGTTCTGGCACGTTAACTTATGAAGCCGTGGCACAAACCTCAGCTGCTGGCTTTGGCCAATCGACCTGCGTGGGTATTGGTGGTGATCCCGTTAAGGGCACAGAATTTATTGATGTTTTGGATATGTTTTTACATGATGATGAAACAAAAGCCCTCGTTATGATTGGCGAAATTGGTGGCGCGGCTGAAGAAGAAGCGGCTGAATTTTTGAAAAATCACAAAATTAAAAAGCCAACTGTTGGCTTTATTGCAGGCCGCACAGCGCCTCCGGGTCGTCGTATGGGGCATGCCGGTGCGATTGTTTCAGGTGGCAAAGGCGGCGCAGAAAGCAAAATTGAAGCGATGCAATCTGCTGGTATTAAAGTGGCTGAAAGCCCAGCCCATATTGGTATTGCGATGAAAGAACTCCTCGCCGCATAATTCTTACTTTATGTTAATCTTAATTTAAGATTCAGCTGCTATCTTTTGTGAATAACAAAGGATAACAGCATGAGTACATTAGACGATATTTGGGGCTTGTTCGGCTCAAGCGTAGGACGAAGCGAAGCTTCAATTGACAAGGGTCGTAAAGGGTTTCAATTGATCTTTAATGGCATTGAAAAATCGCGTGTTAAAGAAATCATTGAAAATCTTAAACAAGTAAATTCGTCACAAAATTTGTTTGATCAAATCGCCGATGTTTATGCCGCAGATAAATCGAGTATTACTATTACATTAAATATAAAGCCAAATCGCCAAGATGAACTTATCACTTATTTGCAAAATCAAGGCGTAAAGTTATTAACCGATGAACCTTATCGCACGGCAGATGAAAAAGGCCGTGAGGTGATGGCGTGGAGCAAAGATTTAGCAAATGGGTTGCTGGTTGATTTGAAAAATCTGCATCCTTTTATTAAAGATAGCAATTATCTGGTAAATAATTTGGAGCGATTAGAAGATAATCATGTGAAAGCGTTAGCTCAGAATGGCCCAGATGATGCGCAAACATCACCGGAATATGCTGCAGTAACAAGTAGTTTAAAAAAGTTTGTATCGGATGCAAAAAATCATGTTACGCATGAGCGCGGGCAGAATATCCTTGCGGCTATTGAAGATAGAATTATTGATCATACCCGCGAAGAAGAAATGGTAATAACAGCAAAATACGCGATTCGCGATTAGATAAATTGGTTGATATGCTTAAGAAGACTGGCAATGATGAGCATATTGAACCTTTAGAAGCGGCGGCTAAGAAGGGTTCAGACCATGTTAAGGAAGCCCTAGAGGAGTTAGGCAGCCAAGACTTGAGTCCTCGCGTTAAGGGAGCCATTAAACATACACTTGCTTCATATAATGAGGTGGAAACGCTCGCACGTTAGGTTGAATGATTCCATTTTTCAAATTCTACGCATAATGCCATCACAATAAGGCGCAAATTGGCTAAAAACATCGTTTGAAGGCTGGTAATTGGTAAGTTTTCTTTCTATATTTCGTTGAATTTGTTACCACTTAACCAATGCCATTTTAACGCTGGAATAAACCATGACCCAACACGACCCCTTTTTATCGGATGAAACCCAATTAAGCGCCCTCAATGCGGTGTTTATGGAGGAGCTTTACGAGCGCTGGGTAGAAAACCCCGCATCGGTTGATGCGAGCTGGCAAGAATTTTTCCGTGGCTTTGGTGATAATCCGATGGCAGTGCGTGCAGCTGTTCATACCGCCAGCTGGGCACAAGATGAAACGCGCGTGATGGGGCAGCTTGATGCCGATGCGCCAAAACCTAAAGTGGGCAACGCAGCAACAGCAGCCACCCAATTTGTGCCAACTGAAGCAACGCAAGAAAGTTTGCGCGCCATTATGATGATTCGCGCTTACCGCGTGCGCGGGCATTTAATTGCCGATTTAGACCCTCTAAATCAAGAGCTTAACAAATATCATGCCGAGCTTGACCCCGCCACGTATGGTTTTGGCCCAAGCGATATGGATAAGGAAATTTTTATTGATGGCGTGCTGGGTTTGGAATCTGCCACCATCCGCCAAATTCTCACCGTATTGCGCAATACTTATTGCGGCAAGATGGGTGTTGAATTTATGCATATTCAATATCCGGAGCAAAAAAGCTGGATTCAACGCCGCATTGAATCGGCGCGCGGTCGCCCTGATATTCCCGCTGAAGAAAAGCATGAAATTTTGCGTAAATTGGTTGAAGTGGAAGCCTTTGAAGAATTTGTGCAAATTAAATATACGGGTAAAAAACGCTTCTCCATTCAAGGTGGCGATACGGTTATTTCTGGCTTAGAGCAAGCTATTGCGAAAGCAGCTGAATTGGGCGTAAAAGACATCGGCATTGGCATGCCGCACCGTGGCCGATTAAATGTGGTCACCGCGGTGATGGGTCGTCCTTATGTGGAGCTACTTTCTATTTTTAATGGTAACCTTGATTTTCCTGAATGGGTGGATAGTTCTGGTGATGTAAAATACCATTTAGGCCTTTCGACTGATCAATCTTATGATGGTAATGAGGTGCATTTATCGTTAGCGGCGAATCCTTCGCATTTAGAGGCGGTAAATCCTGTGGTGTGTGGCCGTACACGTGCCAAACTGCGCCAAATGAAAGATATTAAACATAAAAAACTCGCCATGCCGATTTTGCTACATGGCGATGCCGCATTTGCTGGCCAAGGGGTGGTGCCTGAATCGCTATCCTTTGCGGAGCTTAAGGGCTACCGCTCGGGTGGAACGTTGCATATTATTGTGAATAACCAAATTGGTTTCACCACCAGTCCCAAAAACTCGCGCTTTACGCCTTATCCATCCGATGTGGCGAAAATGGTGCAAGCACCTATTTTTCATGTGAATGGTGATGATCCGGAAGCAGTGGCATATGTGTGCAAATTAGCCGTGGAGTTTCGTCAGGAGTTTAACCGCGATGTGGTGGTGGATGTGTTCTGCTATCGTCGTTACGGCCATAATGAAGGCGATGAGCCGATGTTCACTCAGCCGCTAATGTATAAAGCGATTAAGCAAAAGAAAACGCCCGCTACCATTTATGCTGAGCAGTTGATTGCTGAAAAGGCGATTGAACAAGAACAGGTTGATGCGTTATTTGCTGAATTTAAAGAGCGATTTGAAAAAGATTTTGAAGCGGCTAAAAATTTCGCGCCCAACAAAGCCGGTTGGTTAGAGGGCGAATGGCAAGGTATGAAAAAGCCGGATCCTACAAAGCCACACCCGGCGGGCAAAACGGGCCTACCTGCGGATGAGCTAAAACAAATCGGTTTGGCAATTACCCAAACTCCTGAAGATTTTAATGTGAATAGCAAAATTGTGCGGCAGATGAAAGCCAAGCAAGAGATGATGCAAACAGGTGAAAATATTGACTGGGCAACTGCTGAAGCTTTGGCATTCGGTAGTTTATTAAAGGAGAATTTTCCGGTTCGTTTATCAGGCCAAGATTCGGAACGCGGCACATTTTCGCAACGCCATTCGGTATTGACCGATCAGGAAGATGAAACCCGCTATGTTCCGCTCAATAATTTAGGCGGCAAACAAGCCAAGTACGAGCCTATCAATTCATCACTTTCGGAATATGCTATTTTAGGTTTTGAATATGGGTATTCGGTAGCAGAACCTAATGGCCTAACCATTTGGGAAGCGCAATTTGGCGATTTTGTCAATGGCGCACAAATTATGATTGATCAATTTATCTCATCAGGCGAAATTAAATGGCTGCGTATGAGTGGTTTAGTGATGTTGCTGCCGCATGGCTATGAAGGCCAGGGGCCCGAACATAGCTCGGCTCGTATGGAACGCTTTTTGCAGCAATGTGGCGAAGATAACTGGCAGGTAGTGAATATTACGACGCCAGCTAATTATTATCATGCGCTGCGCCGTCAACTGCATCGCGATTTCCGTAAACCGCTCATCGTATTTGCGCCAAAATCATTGTTGCGCCATAAATTATGCGTTTCGAATTTGAAAGATTTTACCGAGAAAACGCATTTCCAACGTATTATTCCTGAAGTGGATAAGCTGGATGATAAACAGGTGAAGCGCGTGATTTTAACCAGTGGCAAAGTGTATTACGATTTATATGAAGCGCGTGCTGAACGTAAACAAAAAGATGTCGCACTCATTCGCATGGAACAATATTATCCTTTCCCACATGAAGAGCTAAAAGAGCAACTTGCACGCTATACGAAAGCCAATAAAGAGGTAGAGGTAATGTGGGCACAAGAAGAGCCTGAAAATATGGGTGCATGGCGTTTTGTTGGCCCTCGTTTAGGTGATGTATTGGAAGAGCTAGGCCAAGAATGCTGCCGCATTAAATATGCAGGCCGCGCGGAAGCTGCTTCGCCTGCAGCGGGCTATGAAAGTATTCATAAACGTCAACAGGCACAACTGATTGATGAGGCGCTAACTTTAGGCAAAGCCTCTGCACAAAGGGGTATTAGACTCGCAAGCTAATGGCAAAAAACATCAAACCTTTAAATAGAGAAGATACGCTATTTTTGCAAAAAATGGACGTTACTTTAAATGATCTGTTTAAAAAAGTTGAGCTTAATATCAATGTTTTAGCCAATAAAGTAGGTTATATTACTATTACGGAGCATCTTCAGGATGTGACGTTTCAGTTTTATAACAATCCCACTAAAGGTAATTCAATCAGCTATATGCGTGGGTTATCGCAAGCTGGCCGGTATGTTGCAATGCACTTAGCAGATGGAGTGCATAAAGATGAAATAAGCGATACATTATCGTTTATGAAAGGAAAACTAGCATTAATTTTTTCTGATAATCCAGAAAAACAAGTTCATACAGACCGCCTAGAAACCGAAAAAAATTTAAATTCGGATAGCTATAAAAATCGTTAATCAGATTATTTTGGTGTAATTGCTACAACCGTTGGTCGCGGTGGGCGATTAGGCATAAAATCGGGCCAGCGTGTGCTTGGATTATCGTAGGTTGACCCTTCATCTTCGCCCGGATGTTGAATGGAAACAAATAGCGTTTGACCATCGGGTGTAAAGCAGGGGCCTGTTACTTCGGCACCTTTGGGTGCGCGCAGAAAGCATTTTGGCGGTGACAGGGTGCTGGTTGCATAGAGACCATCGCCTGAACCCACAAGCTCCGGCATGCCATCGGTTGCAATCCATAAACTGCCGCTGGGATGAAAGGCTAAATTATCGGGGTTGCCAAACCATCCATTTTTACTAACACGGCCATTATAGTTCGTTTCTTGCTTATCAGGGTCGCCTGCCAAAATATGGATATCCCACGCAAATTCATTCGCAGCATGGTTACCACCGGGTGGAATCATTTTAACAATATGACCAGAATCATTTTTAACCCGAGGATTTGCGGCATTCGTTTTTTCGCGCTTAGGGTTTTTGGTAAGGCTAACAAACACATGGTTAGTAAATGGTTGAATAGCAATGCCTTCAGGCCTATCCATTTGTGTGGCACCTGAAATGTCAGCTGCACGGCGCGTTTCGATTAACACATCGGCTTGCGATTGAAAGCCGTTTTGTGGTGTAAGAGCGCCTTGCCCAAACACGAGGGGCAGCCATTTTAGTCGCCCATCTTCTTTGAATTGCGCAACATAAAGAATGCCATCATCAAGCAGATTTTTTCGGTTAGCGCTGGAGAGTTTTTCATTCGATACAAAACGATAAATATATTCAAAATAATCATCATCGCCTGAATAAACTACCACGCGCCCATCTGGTGCAATGGTGCAGGTGGCTGTTTCATGTTTAAAACGCCCTAATGCGGTGCGTTTAACGGGCTGTGATTTGGGATTGCGTGGATCATATTCAACCACCCAACCAAAGCGGTTGGGCTCATTGGGGTTTTGCGCAATATCAAAACGTGCATCAAACCGATGCCAACCATAATAAGGTTTTTGAGCAATCGTATAGCGTTTATGATTATCAAATTCGAGGCCTTCAACTGTGCCGGAAAAATAGCCATCAATATTTTCTTCAGATACCAACACGGTGCCCCAGGGTGTTACTCCACCTGAGCAATTGCCTAGGGTGCCCAAAACCATTTTACCTGATGGATCGGCAGCGGTTTGCATGCGGGGGTTACCGGCGGCAGGGCCGCTTATGGCAATGGCTGTAGTGGCCGTAACGCGACGTGCATACATACTATCGGGCACAATTTTCCATTGATTAGGCGCTGTTTTCTTCACCTCTAAAACTGAAAATCCATGTGCTTGTTGTTCCACTTGGCTTTGTTCCTGATTTAGAGTTTGGCTTGCTGTTTTTTCCTGTGTGTTGGGGAACATTAAATGGGCATTGGTATATTCATGATTCACATGCAAAATGCCATGCTGGCTTCCGTTTAGCGGCAAATAGGCAATAAAATCGTTATTATAACCAAAGCTGCGGGCTTGTATTTGTGAGGGTGACAGCCCTTGTTGTAGGGGTAATATACGGTCACCCCAACGGATGAGGGGCGATGCGTGATAACCCTCGGCCACAACTAAATCTTGCGTATAACCCTTGGAAACAGCGATAAAATTTAAATTAAAAGCTTCCGATTG
This sequence comes from uncultured Alphaproteobacteria bacterium, assembly GCA_963837025.1. Lineage (GTDB taxonomy): Bacteria > Pseudomonadota > Alphaproteobacteria > Rickettsiales > JALZUV01 > JALZUV01. The sequence goes on along the minus strand of CAWILT010000001.1, from coordinate 1,057,712 downwards.
TAAGGCAGTTTGCGAAACTAAAATGCTAGGTTTGGTGCGGCCTTTAGCCGCTAAAGCAGGGTAGGTTGCTAAAGCAGTAATGCCAGCAGCACCCATGCCTAACATTTTTACTGCCATGCGCCGTGTAATACGCCGATCTAAAATATCGCGAAATTCTGCATTCATCATGCTAATATAGCGAAAATTTATTTATATTCCAGTGACAGATAGGTAAGTGAGGCTGAAAATTACTCAGCTTCTGCTACCACATCTTCTGCGGCTACTTCTTCCAGCGCATAACCGGCTGAACGCACGGTGCGAATCAATTCCATCTGGTTGCCATCAGGGTTCAACCCTTTGCGCAAACGGCGAATATGAACATCGACTGTGCGTAGCTCAACATAAATATCGTGACCCCATACCGAATCAAGTAATTGCTCGCGCGAAAATACGCGGCCAGGGTGTTCCATTAAGTACTGTAGCAATGAAAATTCGGTAGGGCTTAGGTGAATCTCCTTATCTGCACGCCATACTTTATGCGACGCTAAATCCATACGTACATCGGAAAAATTAAGTTCTTTTTCAGATAGAGCAGGGCGGAAACGTCGGAAAACTGCACGAATACGCGCATTCAATTCAGATGGGCTGAATGGCTTGATCATATAGTCATCGGCGCCAGCATCAAGCCCTTGAATACGGTCGCCCTCTTCACCACGTGCGGAAAGCATGATTACGGGAATACCTTTTGTATCATTATTGCGGCGAAGAGCCTCGCAAACTTCGATACCACTCATCGAGGGGAGCATCCAATCCAGCACAATTACATCGGGGCGATGCTCTTTAACCATGGTGAGGGCCTCTTGACCATCATCGGTTGATTGCACATTATAGCCCTCTTTTTCAAGATTATAACGTAACATTGTTACGATGGCTTCTTCGTCTTCGACGATTAAAATAGTTGTATCCATAATATCCTTTTATGCCTTATTAAGGCTTGCTTAGGGTGCAGAACCATGTTTTCTAGCCTTTAATAGCATTAAAAACTTTAGTTATCGTTAATTTTCTGTCGTAAAATTACATCAAACCCGAAGGAAGTCCATGAAATTTCTGCTCGAAATGTTTCCCCTTGCGGCTTTTTTCATCGCCTATAATCGCGAAGGATTGATGACCGCAACCTTGGTTTTAATGATAGCCACTGCAATTTCGATTGGCATTATTTATCTTAAATATCGCAAAATTCCTTTAAATCCGTTGATTTCAGCGGTGTTAATTGGAGTATTTGGCGGCCTCACATTATTTTTCAATGATGATACGTTTATTAAAATAAAACCGACAATCATCAATTTGTTATTCGCAGCTATTTTATTGATAGGGGTTAAAATAGGAAAGCCACCACTAAAATATATGATGCAAATGGCCATGCAGTTAACTGAACAGGGCTGGCGAAAACTTTCCATAAATTGGGCGTTTTTCTTTATGTTTTTAGCGGGGTTGAATGAATATATTTGGCGCAGTTACCCTGAGGATTTTTGGGTTAATTTTAAAGTGTTTGGCATGCTACCACTCACAATTGTTTTTTTACTTACGCAAGTGCCGCTCATTAAGCGTTATATGATTGACGATCACAAACAGGATTAATCATTTATTAAAGTTTATCGGGCACACTATTAGGATGATGAAAAATTCTAATATAAAACGCCAAGGTTTCTCGCTGCTTGAACTTGCCGTGGTTTTAACCATAATTTCAGTTATCATAGCTGGCGGGCTTACGCTTTCCAGTGCTAAAACGCAGCAAATTAAGGTGCAAAACACCTATGATGAAATGCAAGAAATTGTTAAAGCTATTGCAATTTATGTAAATAAAAATGGGTGTTTGCCACATCCAGTTATAACAAATCCTGCAGTGGGAACGGCAACATTTGGTCGCGAACCTACGACAAAAGCAAATTGTCTCACTGCTGCAGGGGTTGGAACAGGTGCAATCATTGCGGGAACTGTGCCTTTTTATAGTTTAGGATTGCCTGATGAATATGGATCGGATGAAAATGGCGTGCGTTATCATTATGCTGTTACAGATAGAGCGGTAGAAACGGGTTATACGAATAGCGTAAACGGAGCCATTACCGTTAATGATGATGGTGGAACGCTAATTAGCAATGCTGTGACGTATGTATTAGTAAGCTTTGGTAAAACATCAAAGGGCGGTAAATCAGCAAAAACTGGGGCTGATGTTGCAACATGTGACGCTAACGAAAAAGACGGTGAAAATTGTGATGGCGATGCCATTTTTATTGATGGTACATTTTATAACGGTGAAACCACAGCAAGCTTATATGATGATATTTTAATTTGGAAAACGAAAGAAATGGTTACTGGTACTGGTTCTGGCAGACCACCTATTCCATTAGAAGTTAAGAACACAACGCTGCAAAATTCAGGAAACTTTAATGATGGTGGCGGGAATCTAGGCTATCAAAAATTGCGACAATGGATTAATGGCAATGGCTGCCCATTAAGTCAAGGATACGAAGTGTGCACTTACTCAGACATTGCAAGATTTATTTCTACAGGGGGGGTGCCACCTACTAATAATGGTTGGGTTCTAGGCGAGGATAATATGGGTCAAGGGTCTTGTGCAAGTTGGGAATCAGAAACCGTAGGCGATGTAGGAAATATTTGGGAAGCCTTTAGTTATAATAAACTCGAAAGGGGTTGCGAAACGCTGCAACGGGTCATGTGCTGCAAATGGAAATAACATGAACCAACGTTCCTCTGTACTAGAACAGAATGGGTTTTCGCTATTAGAGCTGGTTGTCGTTCTAACCATTATATCAATCGTTATTGGCACAAGCTTAATGGTGGGTAGTAAGCAGGTAGAGCGCGAACGAATTAGCACTACTTTTGCTGAACTTAAATTGATGCAAGAGAGTTTAAAAACCTATGCGAAAGTGCATGGTAAATTGCCGTGTCCTGCACCAGCTTTCATAAATTCCGCTGACCCGCTTTTTGGTTATGCTGCAACCGATTGCGATTCAACACCTAGCGCCAATGTTTATCATATTGCTTCGCCTGATATAAAAGCGGGTGAGGTTCCGTTTAGAACGCTAAATTTACCAGTTGCTTTTGCGGCTGATCAATGGGATGGGCGATATTTATATTCTGTGAGCGATAACTTAATACCTTCCATCGAAAAAGATATGGAAGGAGTTATGACGATTGTGGATACAAAAAATGAAATCATTACTCAAAAAGCGGCTTATGTTATTCTATCCTTAGGAAAATCAGGTTTAGGGTCTTTCAATCATAAAAATAACGCTGCTGGGCCGGCATGCTCTACAACCCATGCCGATTCTGAAAATTGTAAAACGCCTTGGCAAACCTTTATGGATGGCTCCATTCGTGAAACCGACGGCGCCGCAAATTTCTTTGACGATATTATGGTTTGGGCGAATGCTGAAGCGATATTAGCGCCTTAGATTTTATAGTTTTGGGCTACTAGCCTGCGCCATTTCGCGCTTGGGCATGCGACCTGCAAGATAGGCTTGGCGGCCAGCAATCACGGCGTGTTTCATGGCGGTGGCCATTTGTATAGGGTGCTGCGCTTCGGCGATGGCTGTATTCATCAGCACACCATCGCATCCTAGCTCCATAGCAATGGCCGCATCAGATGCGGTGCCAACGCCCGCATCAACTAATACCGGCACGCTGAGTGCTTGCGCGATGAGTTTGATGTTAAGTTTGTTTTGAATGCCCAAGCCGCTGCCAATAGGGGCGCCAAGCGGCATGACGGCCACGCAGCCAAGCTTTTCAAGCTGATTGGCCACCAGCAAATCATCGGATGTGTAGGCCATCACTTCAAACCCTTCAGCAACTAAAATTTCAGCGGCTTTAAGGGTTTCGACTACATCGGGGTAAAGCGTAGTTTCATCGCCAATCACTTCTAACTTTACTAATTTACCTGCTCCGGCTTCGCGTGCGAGCCTTAAGGTGCGCAAGGCTTCATCCGCGGTATAGCAGCCCGCGGTATTGGGTAGATAAGTGTAGCGCTCCATCGGCAAGGCGCTCACTAACGCCTGTTGCTGCTCAAAATTGATGCGGCGGATGGCGGTGGTGATTATTTCGGCGCCGCTGGCTTCAATGGCGGCTTGGGTTTGCGCCATATCTTTATAGCGGCCTGTGCCCACCAATAGGCGCGATTGATAGGCAATGCCTGCAATGATAAGCGGATCGTTTGCCATATTATTTTTTGCTCATACTGCCCATAATGCCACGAAAAATTGCCTTGGCAATCGAGCGGCCTACTGAGCCGCTAACGGTACGAATCACCGTTTTTGTAGCCGTTTCAAAATAGCCTTGGCGATTGCTTTTTCGCGTTGTTGCGGGGCGCTCCAATTTTTCATTTTCCACTTGCTCTGCGGCATCTTGCTTAGCGCGTTTTTCAAGCAATTCATAAGCCGATTCGCGATCAATGGCTTTATCATACTGGCTGCCAAGTGGGCTGGATTGTTGCACCACAATGCGTTCAGCTATTGAAGCCGCGCCCATGCGCGAGCTGGGCGGGCGCACCAAGCAGCGTTGCACGATAGAAGGTTCGCCCTTATTCTCTAACGTTGAAACCAGCGCTTCGCCAATGCCTAATTGCGTAATAACTTGGGCGGTATCAAGTTTTGGATTGGGGCGAAATGTGTCTGCCGCTGACTTCACCGCTTTTTGATCTTTTGGCGTAAAGGCACGCAAGGCATGCTGCACGCGGTTGCCTAGCTGCCCTAAAATATCCACCGGAATATCGGTTGGGCTTTGCGTAATGAAATACACGCCTACACCCTTAGAGCGGATAAGACGCACCACCTGTTCCACTTTATCCACTAATGCTTTAGGGGCATCATCAAACAATAAATGCGCTTCATCAAAAAAGAAAACCAGTTTGGGTTTTTCCGCATCGCCCACTTCGGGCAGCGTTTCAAACAGCTCTGATAAAAGCCACAATAAAAACGTCGAATAGGTTTTGGGTGCGCGCATTAATTCATCGTCAGCTAGAATATTTACGATTCCCCGCCCATCACGTGTGGTGCGCATTAAATCCAAAATATTCAATGCAGGCTCACCAAAAAAGGCTTCAGCCCCTTGTGATTCTAACTGCAATAAACCACGCTGCACGGCACCCACTGACGCGGTGCTAATATGGCCATAATGGTTTAATTCTTTAGCATGCTCGCCCACAAAATTGAGCATGGCGCGTAAGTCTTTCAAATCAAGCAGCAGCATTCCTTCATCATCGGCCACCGCAAAGGCGATATGTAACACGCCCTCTTGCGCTTGGGTTAAATCAAGTAAGCGCGATAGCAATACGGGCCCCATTTCCGTAATGGTGGTGCGCAAGGGGTGGCCTTGTTTACCAAAAATATCCCAAAATATGGCAGGTGTGGCGCCCAAGGCAAAATCGCTAATGCCAATTTTCGCAACGCGCTCGTCAATTTTTGGATGGGGCAGGCCGCTTTGCGTAATACCCGATAAATCGCCTTTTACATCGGCCATAAATACGGGCACGCCTGCATTTAAAAACCCTTCGGCCAAAATTTGTAGGGTAACGGTTTTGCCTGTGCCAGTTGCACCCGCAATCAAGCCGTGGCGATTGGCGTATTTGAGGTTTAACCACTGCGCCGATTCATCTGATGCGCCAATTAAAATGCGGGTAGAATCGTTTACGTTAACGGCTTGTGGCGATGTAGATTTTTCTAATGCGGCTGACATAGGGCGCTTTCAAATTATTTGCGAATGGCTGATTGTATTTTCGTAGCAGAATTTAAACCATATCACAATGCAAGGCTTTTGCTTTTATGCGCGATGGGTTATAAGCTTGGGGCATGAACCAACCCGCTTCCAAACCTGCATCAGGCCCTACATCTGAAACCGTTTTATCGGTACAACATTATACCGATTCGCTCTTTAGTTTTAAGATGACACGACCTGAAACATTCCGCTTTCGTTCCGGCGAATTTGTGATGATTGGGTTGCGCATCAATGGCAAACCCCTATTGCGCGCGTATTCTATCGCCTCACCCTCATGGGATGAGAAGTTGGAGTTTTTCTCTATCAAAGTGGAAAATGGCCCGCTAACCCAACATTTGCAAAAAATTCAAAAAGGCGATGAAGTGCTGCTTAGTCGCAAGCCTGTGGGCACATTAGTGCTTGATGCCCTCACCCCCGCCAAGCGGCTTTATATGCTTTCGACCGGAACTGGCTTTGCGCCATTTGCGAGTTTAATCCGCGACCCTGCTACCTATGAAATGTTTGATGAGGTGATTGTTACGCACACCTGCCGCACTGTGGCTGAGCTGGATTATAGTAAGCAAATTGTGCAAGAAACGCGCAATCACGAATTTTTAGGGGAATTAGCACAGGCTAAATTGCATTATTTTGATAGTGTTACGCGCGAAGATTACCCGCGCCAAGGCCGCATCACTGCACTGCTTGATAATGATACTGTAGCCACGCATTTTGGTTTCGAAAGTTTAAATCCGCGCACCGATAGGGTGATGATTTGCGGATCTACCGCCATGTTGAACGACACCAAAGCCATTTGCGAAGCACGCGGGTTTGTTGAGGGTGCCAACAATGCTCCTGCCGATTTTGTCATTGAACGCGCGTTTGTAGGTTAATTATCTCGAAACTGTTTGTGAATCAGTATTTTTAAACCGGTCTACAGCGGGTTGAAAATGTTTATTTGGATAGTGCTCAGCCGCATAATTTTCTATTACTTCAGTAGCGCGATGTGTTAAATCGCTCCGACTCATTCCAGTTTTTTTCTCTACTGCAATATAGCCTTCTATAGATGGAAATTCTGTATCATCTGCGCGCTGTAATACATTGTAAACGCCTTCTATGATACGATCACTATCAGGAAGTTCACGTACTGCCGCTTCCTTAGAATCCAATATCAAATGCCTCGATTTTTTTGCGGCGATGGCATGCGGCTTTTCACTTGTGCTCAAAGAATAATCTAGTCGATGCTTAGGTACTCTGTTGTTTGGTTCATCGGGTAGAATAAATGCACTATAAAAATAAAACGCATAATCTTTGTTATTGGTTTTTGTCATAGATAAGCTCCTAATAATGTAGCTTAGGTTAAAAGTCTTAATATTTAGTTAGAGCCATACTGGTTTTTTATATCTTCTGCCCTATATGCAGTGCGTGGGAAAACTCTTTCAACTTGAAGCGAATTATCAGCCAGCCGGCGATCAGGTTACGGCGATTCCTGCGTTGGTGCAGGGTTTGAAGGAGCATAAGCAAAACCAAGTGCTGCTGGGCGTTACAGGCTCTGGAAAAACCTACACGATGGCGCAGGTAATTAATACGTTGCAGCGCCCCGCCATGATTATGGCACATAACAAAACACTTGCCGCACAGCTTTATCATGAGATGAAGCAGTTTTTCCCCCATAATGCGGTGGAATATTTTGTTTCCTATTATGACTATTACCAGCCCGAAGCATATGTTGCGCGCACTGATACCTTTATTGAAAAAGACTCCAGCATAAATGAGCAGATTGACCGTATGCGCCATTCTGCCACACGCTCGCTGCTGGAACGCCGCGATGTGATTGTGATTGCGAGCGTGAGCTGTATTTACGGTATTGGTTCAGCCGAGAGTTATAGTTTGATGGTAAAGCAGGTGAAGGCGGGCATGGAATATGAACAACGCAAATTCATCAAATCGCTCACCGAGCTACAATATACCCGCAACGACATGGATTTTCACCGTGGCACCTTTCGTGTGCGCGGTGATGTGCTGGATATCTTCCCCGCGCATATGGAAGATCAAGCGTGGCGGTTGAGCTTCTTTGGCGATGAGTTAGAATCGATTCAGGCATTTGACCCGCTAACGGGCGAAATTTATGGCGAATTAGAACAAGTAGCGGTTTATCCGAACTCGCATTATGTGATTCCACGCCCCACGATTCAGCGCGCGATTGGAACCATAAAAACCGAGCTAAAAGGCCGTTTAGCTGAGTTTGAAGCACAAGGTAAATTGCTCGAAGCGCAACGCTTAGGCCAGCGCACACAATTTGATTTAGAGATGATACAGGAAACCGGATCATGCCGAGGAATCGAAAATTATAGCCACCATTTAAGTGGGCAAAAGCCGGGCGCGCCACCGCCTACGCTCTATTCATACCTACCTAAAGATGCATTGCTCTTTATGGATGAAAGCCACGTTTCAATTCCACAAGTTAATGGCATGTATAAAGGCGATAGGGCGCGCAAAACGGTATTATCGGAGCATGGTTTCCGCCTGCCAAGCTGCATGGATAACCGCCCCATGAAATTTGAGGAATGGGACAGCACCCGACCGCAGACTATTTTCGTGTCTGCCACCCCCGCTAAATGGGAATTGGAACATTCAAACGGCGAATATGTTGAACAGGTAATTCGGCCTACTGGCCTGATTGATCCGCCTGTTGAGATTCGCCCCGTAGCCATTCAGGTGGATGATTTAATGGCCGAGGCCGATAAAACTATCGCCAAAGGTATGCGTGTGATGGTGACGACGCTGACCAAACGCATGGCCGAAGAACTCACCGAATATCTTATCGAAGCAGGCAAAAAAGTGGCCTATTTGCACTCGGATGTGGATACACTGGATCGCATCGAAATTATCCGCAATTTGCGCTTAGGCGAATATGATATTTTAGTGGGCGTAAACCTGCTGCGAGAAGGGCTGGATATTCCCGAATGCGGGCTGATGGCTATTTTAGATGCCGATAAGGAAGGCTTTTTACGCTCGGCCACCTCACTCATCCAAACGATTGGCCGCGCAGCACGTAATAGCGAAAGCCATGTGATTTTATATGCCGATAAGATGACCGATAGTATGAAGGCCGCGCTAGACGAAACAGACCGCCGACGCGCGCGCCAAATAGCACATAATGAAGAACATGGTATTACCCCCACTACGGTAATTAGCCGCATCGCCGATTCGATGAGCGATGACAGCAAAGGCAATACCAGCTGGAAAAAACCCGGTGCGCATGGCGGCATTGGCAAAGCTACCGACACTATGCCGGCGGGTAATAACCTCACCGAACATCTCAAATATCTACGCGATAAAATGCTACAAGCCGCCAGCGATTTAGAATTTGAAGAAGCAGGCAGGATCAGAGATGAAATTAAAAAGTTAGAGAAGGCGGGTTAATTTAATCCAATGCAAAGACGATTAAGCAGCTTATTGCTTTTGAGCTCAAATTATAAACCGCAGCGTCACCAGTTCCCGTATAACAATTACCACTACCCATGACGGCAGTTGTTCCTGTTAAAGGTTTTCCATCGTCTATTTTTAAATCAATTTGATTTGCTTCTTGCCCTATAATTGAAGGGCTATCGTAGGGATCGCTTCCATCCTGAGAATTTCCTAAGTAAAAAGCATTTCGAATATCGAACACGCTTGTGCCGGATATAAAAATGAAAGAATTCATTCCCCCTAAAGAAGTTTTTGGTCCAATTACTCCCGGAATCCAATGCTCACCTGCAGGTAATAAATTGGCAGGTGCAGTAAATACTCCCTCTACAATGCCTGATAATTGTAGGTGATGCCAAATGCGTTGAGATTCTTCCAACCTGCCATTACCATTGCCATTACACCCTTCATAATTCCCTACATTACCTATTATAAAGAATGTATCGGTGCATCCAGCCATCGGCCAATAATCGTAAGCATTCTTTAAATCACCCGGTAATGCATTATATTTCAGCTTAAACGTATTAATCGCCACTTTATATTTATTCACATCCGAGATAACGGAATTTATCTCCGCTGCGCGAATTAAATCTGCGCCCGCCGTAATACCGCCAATAATCAGGCCGATGATAACAAGCACAATTGAGAGTTCTAAAAGTGTGAAGCCTTTGCTCATCTTTTTGGAATATATTTAAAAGATTAAAACTACATTAAAGCGGGAGTTAAACTTAATTATAAAAAAAAAGGCGAGCTAGGTGCCCGCCTTTTTAATTTTTCTAAAAATATTATATCTTTGTTTTGCGGCCTTTTAGAGTACGATAGAGTGCTATGAGTAGGCATGCGCCAACTAAGCCAATAATAGTTTGGCCAAAAAATCCGCCTAAAGTGCCAACGCCAATAAAGAATAAAATCGCGTTCAAAACAACGGCACCTAAAATGCCAATTCCGATATTGGCTAATAAGCCCATATCGGCTTTCATTACTTTTTCAGCAATCCATCCGGCGAGTGCGCCTGCGATAATTGCCATAAACCAACCTAATCCAGCCATATTCTTATCTCCTATTGTAGCTTAATATTCATCATAACGCGGACGGATAAAGATTCTATTAGGATATATTCTTGCTCGAATTTACAAGCGTCCAGCCATGGTTAAGCGGGCCGTGGCCTTTACCTAATTTGGGAGCAGTTTGAATGGCCTTATGCACATAAGCCTGCGCTTTGGGAATGGCTTGAATTAGGCTATCGCCCAGCGCGATGCGTGTGGCAATGGCCGAAGCAAGCGTGCAGCCTGTGCCGTGGGTGCTGGTGCTGGCAATGCGTGTAGTGGGGAAACGCTCCACCTCACCCAATTTCGTGACGAGTATATCCACCATCTGCTCGCTTTTTAAATGCCCGCCTTTGACGAGCACTGCCTGACATTTTGTTTTTTCTAAAATCGTTTTGCCTGCTTTAATCATTCCTTCTTCAGATGAAATAAGGATATGTGCGAGCAGCTCTGCCTCAGGTATATTGGGTGTTACCAGCAAAGCTAGCGGTAATAATTTTTCTTTAAGCAATGTAAATGAGTTTTTTTCAAGTAACAAATCCCCACTCGTGGCGACCATTACCGGATCAACGATTAAAGGAATGGAGCGGTATTTTGTCACCAATTCAACCACCGCATTAATAATATCGCCGCGCGCCACCATACCGGTTTTAATACAATCGGCTCCAATATCGCTTAAAACCGATTCAGCCTGCTGCAATACAAATTCGGGCGAGACGGCCTCAATGGCTTGCACGCCTTGTGTGTTTTGCGCGGTAAGGGCGGTGATGGCTGTGGCAGCATAGCCCCCCATGGCAGTGATGGTTTTTATATCGGCTTGAATGCCCGCGCCGCCGCTTGAATCGCTGCCAGCAATGGCAAGTACGCGGCCTTGATGGCTCATGCAGCGCTGGCGAGATTATTGCGCATTACCTGCGCAATTTCGTTTGTGATGCGCTCAATCTGCTGTTGGCTTTTGCCCTCAGCCATAATGCGAATGAGGGGCTCTGTGCCCGATTTGCGAATGAAAAGGCGGCCATCTTTTTGCAATTCTTTTTCGCCTTTTTCGATGGCACTTATCACGTTTTTATTGGCTAAAGGGTCACCACTCGCATAGCGTACATTGAGTAATATTTGTGGATAAGGTTCGAAGCAATTTAATGCTTCGCTGGCTTTTTTACCATGACTTTTTAATGCTGCTAACACTTGTAGCGCGCCAATCAGTCCATCGCCAGTGGTGGCATAATCCATCATCACTAAATGACCCGATTGCTCACCCCCTAAATTAAAGCCGCCTTCGCGCATTTTTTCTACCACATATCGGTCGCCCACTTTGGTGCGCAATAAGGTGATGCCTTGCGTTTTTAAATAATTTTCAAATCCTAAATTTGACATTTGGGTGGTGACGACTGTGTTATGTGCGAGCGTTTTGTTATTTTGCCACTCCGTGGCTACCATGGCGATAATTTGGTCGCCATCAACCACATGCGAATTTTCATCGCAGATGATGAGTCTATCCGCATCACCATCGAGTGCGATGCCGATATCGGCGCGTGTTTCGCGTACTAAATTCTGCATCGCTTGGGGGTGGGTTGATCCACAATCTTTATTCACATTAAATCCATTCGGATCAATTCCGATGGTAATAATTTCAGCACCCAGTTCCTGCAAAACCGTAGGGGCAACATTATAGGCTGCGCCATTGGCGCAATCGATCACCACGCGCATACCGCTTAAATCTAAATCGGTAGGGAAGGTGGCTTTGGCAAATTCGATATAGCGGCCACGCGCATCTTCAATGCGTTTAGCGCGTCCTAATGCTTCAGGTTTGGCCAATTGCTCTTCATCCGTATTCTGCATCAGGGTTTCGATAGCCAGTTCGGCGGAGTCAGATAATTTAAATCCATCGGGGCCAAACAGCTTCAACCCATTATCATAAAACGGGTTATGCGAAGCAGAAATCATCACGCCTAAATCGGCGCGCATTGATTTGGTGAGCATGGCCACTGCTGGGGTTGGCATTGGGCCTACCAAAATTACATCCATGCCAGCGGCTAAAAATCCGGCGGTAAGGGCGTTTTCAATCATATAACCCGATAGGCGGGTATCTTTTGCTATTACCACACGATGGCGATGCTCACCGCGCGTAAAATAATGTCCTGCCGCTTTACCTAACAATAAAGCAATTTCGGCTTTCATCGGAAATGTATTGGCAGTGCCGCGAATACCATCTGTGCCAAAAAATTTACGTTCAGCCATGTGGATTAGTCATCCTCTTTTTTCGATTTTGACGGCGGATTTGGTTTTGGTGAAGCTTTGGGCTTTTTAGGCTCAGCTGGCTTTTCCTCTAAATTAAGGCGCTTACGGCGCGAGGGCAAAGCCGAAGGCGTTACGATTGATTTGGCTTGCTCGTCAATTTTACGTTCAATTTTTCCATTGGCGATTAACTCGTCAATTTCTGCACCCGTCAATGTTTCATATTCCAAAAGTGAGTGAGCCAGCAAATCTAGTTCTTTACGATGTTTGGTAAGTAGCTTTTTCGCTAGCGCATAAGCTTCATCTAAAATGCGACGCACTTCAGAATCAATGATAGCGGCTGTTTCTTCCGAATTTGCTTTGCTGTTATTGCCATAGCTGGCGCCTAAGAAAGGCTCACCACCACCGCCCGCGCTGTAATCCATTGGGCCTAATTTATCGGACATACCCCATTGGGTGACCATGGCTTTGGCCATGCGTGTGGCTTGCTGAATATCGGATGAGGCACCGCTGGTGACTTTCTCATAGCCAAACACAATTTCTTCTGCCACTCGACCACCCATCGCAACGGCTAAATCTGCATGCAGCTTTTCGCGCGTGATAGAAAGTTGATCGGCTTCGGGTAAGCGCATTACCATACCCAATGCACGACCACGCGGAATAATGGTGGCTTTATGAATGGGGTCAGATGCGGTCATTTTAATGCCAATAATGGCATGGCCAGCTTCATGAAAGGCGGTGAGTTTTTTCTCATCATCACTCATCACCATTGATTTGCGCTCAGCGCCCATCATTACTTTATCTTTGGCGGCTTCCATCTCTCTCATAGTTACCACACGTTTGCCGCGACGGGCGGCCATGAGTGCTGCTTCGTTCACCAAATTGGCAAGGTCAGCGCCTGAAAAACCCGGCGTTCCACGGGCAATTACTTTTGGGTTCATATCAGGCCCAGCGGGTACTTTTTTCAAATGCACTTCCAAAATTTTTGTGCGGCCCGCAATATCAGGGTTGGGCACGACTACTTGGCGATCAAAGCGACCGGGGCGCAGTAATGCGGGATCAAGCACATCGGGGCGGTTGGTGGCCGCGATGAGGATAACCCCTTCATTGGCTTCAAAACCGTCCATCTCAACCAATAATTGGTTGAGCGTCTGTTCACGTTCATCATTGCCGCCGCCCATACCTGCACCACGATGGCGGCCTACGGCGTCAATTTCGTCAATAAATATAATGCAAGGCGCTGATTTTTTGCCCTGCTCAAACATATCGCGCACGCGACTTGCGCCCACACCCACAAACATCTCTACGAAATCAGACCCTGATATGGTAAAGAAGGGCACGCCTGCCTCGCCAGCAACCGATTTTGCAAGCAAAGTTTTACCCGTACCCGGAGGGCCGATGAGCAAGCAACCTTTCGGAATTTTACCACCTAGGCGTTGAAATTTGCCCGGATCGCGTAAGAATTCAACAATTTCTTCCAGCTCTTCTTTGGCTTCATCTATGCCGGCAACATCCTTAAACATTACTTTATTATTATCTTGGGTTAGCATACGCGCGCGTGATTTACCAAACCCCATAGCACCACCTTTACCGCCGCCGCCCTGCATTTGGCGCATTACAAAAATGTACACACCAATCAGCAATAAAATAGGGAACCATGAAAGCAAAATGCCCCAGAAATTATCCATACCTGTGCTGGCGGGAAGGGCGTTGATTTTAACACCTTTAGTGCGCAAGGTATCCACTAAACCGGGGTAGGTGGGTGCTAAAAGATTAAATTGCGTGCCATCGCTATAGGAACCGGTAATCGTGGTTCCTGAATTAGGAACTTCTTTAATCGCTACTTCTTTAACCTGCCCAGAATCAACCTGATTTAAAAAGTCAGAAAAGGCGGTTTTTTGCTGTGAGCTCGCATCCATTCCGCCTTGAAAGAGGTTGAATAGAATCATAATCACAACGGCAATTGCAATCCATAGCGTAAGGTTTTTGGTGAAGTTCGTGTTCATGATATCCTTTATTTATGCCGTTAGTATATAGGTGTAAAAGGATGAGTAACAAGAGGTTTCGTGCCAAAAGCACCATTATCGGTATCACTTGAAAAGCAAATGTTGTGGGGTGTTACGTCAATAAAACAGCGCGCTAAGGTTAAGCGCGATTGTTTTTGCTGTTGAATTATTGCTAGCGCATTTCGCAATTTTTGATAGCGGGGGGCGTAGTCGCGGCCGCTTACATGGCGCAATATTTGGCCTAAACTATAAGCGGCATATTCAGGTGTATCGCGTGCATATACTATCCATTCACCTGTATTAACCTGTAAGGCGCTGCCATGTATGGCAACATTATGCTGACAAAAATCGCGGTGTGCTGTTTCAATATTTTGTCTAATGATCGACATTTCTTGCCCAAGCCTTAGCCATTTTGTTTTTTGTTCAGGATTTTCGGCTAACTGATTGCGCAAGCGTATGCGGGCATAAGCAGTATTTTGATTTGACGGATCGGTTATCCAATCAAGCTGCTGCTGTTTGAGCCATATTTGTAAATGATTACGGCTTTGATTTAAAAGGGGTCTGATAAGATAAGCATGATTTAACTTGCGAATAGCCGACATGCCCGACAAACCTATGGCACTGGCTCCTCGTTGGTGCATTAATGCGATGGTTTCGGCCTGATCATCTTGCGTGTGACCTGTTAAGATAGTGGCGCAATCATGCGCGTTACACCATGCATCAAGCAACTGGTAGCGTGCGTTACGCGCTTTGGCCTGAAGATTAGAATCTAACTCAGCGTGATGCCAGTTCAATACATGGTGCTCAACCCCTAATTGTTGCATCCATTGCGCTACGCGTGCCGCCTCACTAGCGGATTCGGCTCGTAATTTGTGGTCTACCGTTAGGGCAATAAGGGGAGTGTTAGGGAGTGTCCGTTTGCATAAATGTATGAGTGCGAGGCTATCTGAGCCGCCAGAAAGTGCCACCGTAATGGGTGTTAAAGGGGCAATATTGCAATGCGCCCTTAAAATTTTAAACGTTTTAAGAAAAATGTCTTCGCTAGATTGCAATTTGGATGCTGTTGCCCAATGTTGCAAATGACGCACTTAACATCCTAAGCGATCAATTTCTTGCTCAGTCTTGGCTTTTAGCGCTTGGGAGTTTGATGAGAAGTTTTTCTTCACTTGACGCAATACCACGCACGCTTCGCCATCTTTATCTAATGCAGAGAGTGACATGGCCAATTTTAATAAATTATCGCCTGCTTTAGGGCCTTCGGGTAGCGCTTTATAACCTTGTCGAAAACTATCGGCTGATTTTACAAAATCACGGCGAACATAAAATGTTTCGCCTAACCAGTACCATGCATTTCCGATGAGGGGGTCGGTATTATAAAGAGATGTGAATTGGCGAAAAGACGCTTCCGCACCGGCGTAATTATTTTGATTTAGCAAACGAAACGCTTCGTTATATAAATCGCGCGGCCCAGCCGAATCGCCCGACGATAAGGTGAGAGATGGTGTATTGGGAGAACCTTCATATCCAGATTCAGGCGATGAATATTCAGAAGGGCTGTAAATGTCCGCTTGTAAATCAGCAGGCGATTCAACCGTTATTGTAGGTTCAGGTAATGAGGAGGTGCCATCATAGGGCTGATTTGGCTCGCTAAGAGGTTGAGCCGTTGATGATGTATTTAAAGGATCTGCCGATGGAACCGCGGTAATCGCACCTTGAGGATTATTAAGGCGAAATTCCATATCTTCCTGAAAGCGTTTTTGCGATTCCTTCAATTGTTCGATTTGATACATTAACCGCTCATTTTCGCCTTGCATGGTGCGCAAGCTTTCTTCAAGCCGTAAAACTTCTGAGCCCATTTGGCTGGTATTGCTACCATAAGCACTACCCGATTGCTGTGCTACAACTGCGGTAGATAAAAAGCTAAGAGCAAAAAATAAAATGGTGCGATGTATCATAAAAAAACTCCGTGTAAGACGCTATGTCTTACACGGAGTTTAGGTTTTAAGTCAACTATTGACTAGTTAGCAACAACAGTTACTGCACGACGGTTTTGTGACCATGATGAAGCACCATGACCTAGAACAGCTGGGCGTTCTTTACCGTAAGAGATAACTGTAATACGTGATGGAGAAATACCTAA
This sequence comes from uncultured Alphaproteobacteria bacterium, assembly GCA_963837025.1. GTDB lineage: Bacteria > Pseudomonadota > Alphaproteobacteria > Rickettsiales > JALZUV01 > JALZUV01. The sequence continues at coordinate 1,041,072 of CAWILT010000001.1, read as the reverse complement.
ACCAGTTAGATAATTTTTCGCTGCATCAGCACGACGCTCGCCAAGGGCAAGGTTATACTCACGCGTGCCGCGCTCATCTGCATGGCCTTCAACTGTTACAGCAACATCGCCATACTGTTTTAACCATGAAGCTTGACGCTCCAAAGTGCTTTGTGCTTCGCCAGCAACAACAGAGCTGTCAGTTGCGAAGAAGATACGGTCGCCAACATTGGCTTCCAAATCAGCTTGGCTACCAGCAGTAACCGAACCATTGGCACCAGTGCCATAACCAGAACCGTTACCCATGCCATCAGCACCAGTAGTGCCTTCGTTAGGAACAGTTTCGCACGCTGTTAGAAGTGCGATTGCTGCAGTTGCAGCGAGTAGAATTTTTAAAGAACGCATGTTCAAAACCTTTCAAGAGTGTGTATAAAAATTAGTAATGCATCATTGCGATAATAAACCAAAAATCAAATGGTTTTTTCACAAAAAACGATTTTTTTATATTGGCAGTAATGGAGACCATGCAGGATCGGATGCATCCATGGGTGATGGCACCTTACGCTTATTTGCTCCAGTAATATCAATACTATACAAACTTGGGCCTCCACGCTGATCTTGGCGCGTATAAATAACCACACGACCATTAGGCGACCATGTTGGCCCTTCAACTAAAAAGGCTTGATCAAGCATACGTTCGCCCGTGCCATCTTTGCGCATTACGCCAATATAGAACTGTCCGCCTTTCATTTTCGTAAAGGCAATCCAGTCACCGCGAGGCGACCACACGGGGGATGCATAGCGCCCATCGCCGTAAGAGATGCGTTTAACGCCGCTACCATTGCTACCCATAATATAGAGTTGCTGTGAGCCGCCGCGATCAGATTCAAACACAATATTATTGCCATCAGGCGAATAACTTGGCGAGGTGTCAATCGCGCGGGTGTCGGTGAGTTTGCGCATTTGGCGCGAACGTAGATTCATTTCATATAAGTTAGTGGTACCGTTACGGGCAATGGACATCACCATACGGCCGCCATCATCGGCATAGCGCGGCGCAAAGCTCATTCCATCAAAATTGCCGAGGCTTTCCTCGCGGCCAGTTTGCAAATCGCGCAAATGAACACGCGGTGTGCGCGATGCGTACGACATATACAGAATATCTTGGCTATCAGGAGAAAAACGTGGAGTGAGTACTAAGCTATTGCCATTGGTGAGAATTTTATGGTTCGCGCTATCTTGATCCATAATGGCCAGCTTTTTAATACGCTTGGTTTCCGGGCCAGATTCGGCCACATAAACGATGCGACTATCAAAATAACCATCTTCACCGGTTAAGCGTTTATAAATTTCATCGGCCATTAAATGCGCCACGCGGCGCCAGTTGCTGCGGAATGTGTTAAATTCTTTACCTGCCACTTGCTTTTCGCCGTAAGCATCCCACAAACGGAAGGCAAGGCGGAAATTATCGCCGCCTTTGGGTTCAATCGTGGCGGTTACCAATGCTTGCGCGTTAATTTGACGCCAATCGGCAAAACGTGGAACCGCATTGCCAGAGGTGATTTGTTGAATAAATGCATTTTGCGGAATTGGGCGGAACAAACCTGAACGATCTAAATCGGCGGCTACTACACTCATAATCTCGTCGCCAATGCGCTGTGCTTCGCCGCTCGCGCCAGTAGGATTGGTTATCGCGATGGGTAGCGGGCTGGAATGGCCTCGATTAATATCAATTTTAAGTTGCGCTTGTGCGGAAAAAGCAAAGGCGCTGGCCATAACCATGAATAAAGCAAAAAGACGCATAATATATTCCTTATTTTTGAGCCTCCACATGTAAGCGGTGCAAAAGAAAAAATCAATTACGAACAGACCTTACATGCGCTATCTTTTTGGATTTGCGCTAAATCGGTTTGATTTGTGCGCAAATTAACGCGAATCAGTTGATTATCACTGCCCAACCCCAAAATGGATTTGATGATTTCGGCGGCTTGCCAACACCCCATCATGCCCGCTAAGGGCGAAAACACGCCCGATTCGGCACAAGTGGGCATCTCATCTTGAAAGGGAGGAGTAGGGTAAAGGCATGCATAGCACGCACTTTTTTCTGTAGCATCAAAGCGGTATAGCTGCCCCTGCCAACCATGTATGGCGGCTGAAATAAGCGGCTTTTTCGCGCTCCATGCGGCCTGATTCACCGCATAGCGAGTAGCGATATTGTCCGATCCATCCATGATGATATCATAATCCGCCATCAGATCCGCCGCGTTTTGGGAGCTGAGTTTGGTTTCATGCACGTGAATTTGCACATCGGGATTTAAGTCGAGCAAGCTATCGCGTGCGGCTTGTAATTTTGGTCGCCCAATATCCGCCGTTTCATATAAAATTTGGCGATTAAGGTTGGAAAGTGTTACGCGGTCATCATCTACTAAACCAAGCGTGCCTACGCCCGATGCAGTCAGATATAGGGCAGCGGGGCAGCCCAAGCCGCCTAAACCAACCAACAACACTTTTGCCGCAGCCAGTTTAGCTACGCCATCCGCCCCAAAAGATTCGAGCGAATAATGGCGCGAAAATCGCTGTTCGTCATCATGATGTAACATTACTGTTATACTGTAAGCACACAATGGAAACTACGCCAGCACAAGATACAAAAAACATCGCGCTTGAACAAAGCGTTGAGAAAATTGACGCGCATTTAGAAAGCATTGATCTTAGCCTCAAAAAAATGTCTGGCCGTGATAAGGAAGAAGAAGCACTCAAAGATAAAGAAGGCTAAAAAACAGCAGTGGCTTTAGCATTCGCCGCTGTAGGATTTAAATTATTCGGTGCAATTGGTGCAAAAATTGGTGCGGCTTATGGTTTCTCAACTAAAGATGGAAATGAATCTGTTGAACAAGAATCTGACGATAGCGCATTAAAAAACAAATTGGGAATGGAGTCGCGTTGGGTGCGCCATATGACAATATGGGGTGCTGTCGGTGGGGCAGTTGGTGCCATTATCGGCGGCATATTAGGTTGGGCACGCGGCGATCGTATTGATAAACCCAGTGACTTATTTAAACATCCTTTGGAATCGTTAGGTAAGATTTTAGGTAAGGAACCGGTCAAAAAAGATAAGCCGTACATGGCGCAACAAACCGCCCAAATGCCAATCGAACAAGATGTAAATATCGACGAAAAACCACCAACGCAAAATTGGAAAAATAAGCTGGATAAGGCTGAGCCTGCATCAGCAACCATTCATACCCGCTAAACTTATGGTGTTGTCATTCAATTGTCACACTCGCAGCATTGAATAAATCTCACTTTTCATGTAACTTCATCAGGATACTTTTTCTTAATCAGGACACTATTTTCGCTGTGCTCCTTTTAGGAATAAACACGCAATTTCGTGTCCTTCAAATCCACCTATTATGGGACGGAAACATAAAAGGAGAAATCCTCCAAAGCGGCCGAGCCAAGAAAAGCACGTTCGGTTCATCGTAAAACGCAGTGACAATCCCGACATCATCTTAAAAAATGGTGTTACGGATATAAACTGGGTTGTCAGCGAAAGCATCGTTGAGCATATCCTCGAGAATCATGCTTACAATGCTTGGACGAACAAAAGCCGTTTTTTCACAAATAGCGCGCTGACCCTCACAAATCTGCTCATTGAGGCAGTTCATCGTGGTGGGAAAAAAGAAGATGCGTCTGATAATTCGTACGTCTTGTACGTTAAGATGACAAAGCCTACGGGTGAATCCATGCATCTCAAGCGTGGTGTCTTCGAGAAAACAAATTGGCTGGCAATACGCTATCATTACGAGGGTGGTAAATACCGTGTTCGTACAGCGTATCCTTGCTTTAAGCCAAAGCGTTAGGTTTTACCAAAGTGCCGTGTCGTCTTCATTGACGGCGCGGCCTTTTTTTTAAATTTTAATTGAAAGTTTTAGGCGTTGGCTTCAGCGCGTGGGGTGGCTTCAATGGGCGCGCTCCACATTTTTTCGAGCTGATAAATTTCGCGAATTTCGGGTTTGAATAGATGCACCACAATATCGCCGCAATCGACCAACACCCAGTCGCCAGTTTCTTTGCCTTCTAGCGATAGCAAAGGCATTTCATTTTCCTTCAAACGGGTGGCGAGTTTGCTGGCCATCATCACCACATGACGCGATGAGGTGCCGCTTGCCACAATCATATAATCGGCAAAGCTGCTTTTTCCTGCAAGATCGATTGAGATAATATTTTCGGCCTTATCATCATCTAACGACGATTCGATAAGTTTTTTTAGCGATTCTACCGATAAGGTAGTCGAGGGTGCTTGGGTAATAACAACGCTCCGTTTTTAGTTTAAATGGCATCATTCACCATCTATAATTTCATTTTACTGCAAAAATGCGTTTTTACCAAATAAATTTCGCAAACGCGTAGCAGATTCCTCATGGCGGGGCACAAATAAATATACCCAACACGGCGCAGATGCACCGGCCAATTGCCGCGCATCACGCTGTTTAATCCGCTGTGACTTATAAGCCAAAGCCGCAGGCGAACGCAATGCATGATGCGCGTGAGGTGCACGGTCAATCACGCAAATGGGCAATGAATTGAGTATCTTGCGCCATTGGTGCCAGCGGTGAAACTGCGCTAAATTGTCCGACCCCATTAGCCACACAAACTGGTGCTGCGGGCAGTGATGCATTAATGCGCTTAATGTATCGATTGTATAATTGAGGCCTAAAAGCTGCTCAATTTCACAGATTTTTAACCATGTTTGCGTTGCACAAAAACGCTGAGCAGAGGCTAGGCGCGTTTCATAATCGGCCATCTGTTCGGCGGATTTTAGCGGATTTTGTGGGCTGACTAACCACCAGACTTCATCCAACCCTAAATGCTTATAGGCTTGGCGCGAGAGGTGCAAATGCCCAGCGTGAGCGGGGTTAAATGACCCGCCTAATAAGCCAATTTTCTTCACGCGCGCAAGGCTCCATCGCTGGTAACGATATATTTATAGGTGGTAAGTTGGCGTGCGCCAACGGGCCCGCGTGCGTGCAACCTGCCTGTGGCAATGCCAATTTCAGCGCCCATGCCGAATTCGCCCCCATCGGCAAATTGGGTGGAGGTGTTGTGCATGACAATCGCGCTATCAACCTGCGCGCAAAATTGCTGTGCTATAGCGTTATCGGTGGTAAATATCGCATCGGTATGATGTGAGCCGAACGCGTTAATATGGGCGATGGCTTCAGCAACATTTGCTACCAGCTTAACGGAGATAATGGCATCCAGATATTCGGTTGACCAATCGGTCTCATCCGCTGCAATGATGGAAGGCTCAATGGCTTGCGCCGCCGCATCGCCGCGAATTTCTTTACAGCCAGCCTGCATTAAATTACGGCAGAGATTGGGTAGAATTTGCGGAGCAATGGCGGCATCAACCAGCACCGATTCGGTTGCCCCGCAAACGCCTGTGCGGCGCATTTTAGCATTAGTAATCACCTCAACCGCCATCGATAAATCTGCCACTTGGTGGATGTAGGAATGGCAATTGCCGTCCAAATGCAGCAAGGTGGGCACGCGGCTTTCTTTGGCTACCAACTCCGTCAAGCTGCGCCCGCCACGCGGAATAATCACATCAATTTCGCCATGAGCATGTAGCATGGCCGTCACCCAATCGCGATTGGTGGAGGGGATGAGCTGCACAGCATGTTCGTTTAATTGTGCCGCTTTTAATCCTTGTGTGATGCAATGGGCAATGGCTTGCGCACTGTGAAAACAGCCCGAACCTGTGCGCAACAAAACAGCATTACCCGATTTAATGGATAGGCCTGCTGCATCTGCCGTTACATTGGGTCGCGCTTCGTAAATCACACCGATTACACCCAAAGGTGCAGGCACTTTTTGAATATGTAACCCATTCGGACGAGTCCATTCTTCTAATATGCCAGAAAGTGGGTCGGGCAAATCGGCTATCGCCTCGAGCCCTTTGGCTATCGCCTCAATGCGCGCGGCATTCAGCATCATGCGGTCTAAAACCGCATCCGAATCGCCTTTCTTATTTGCGGCAGATAAATCTTTTTCATTGGCTTCCAATAGCGCTTTAGTATTTTGGCGTAATGCGCGGGCTATTTCATGCAGCGCTAAATTGCGTGTTTGGTGGGGTGCAATGGCTAGTTGGCCAGTGGCGATACGGGCTTGCTGACAAAGGGTTGAGAGTGTGCTGGAAATTTGTTTCATAAGCCTTTATAGCTGGGGCAACCGCAACCTACAATCTGCAACTTTATGACGACTATTACTTGCACCCGAAAAATTGAATTTGATGCCGCGCATCGTGTTATGTTGCACGAAAGTAAATGCAAAAATCTGCATGGTCACCGCTATGTGGTGGAAGTAACCGCCCAAGCACCTGAGCTGGATGCGTTAGGCCGCGTCGTAGATTTTGGCGTGCTCAAAGATAAACTTGGCGGCTGGATAGATGAACATTGGGATCATCAAACCATTTTGTTTGACGAGGATAAAGCTCTAGGCAGCGCCATCGCAGCCGAAACCGGCCAGCCCATTTTCTACTTAAATGCCAACCCTACGGCTGAGAATATGGCAAAGCATTTGCTAGAAAAAGTGTGCCCAACTCTCTTTTCCGGCGCGTTAAAAATCGTGAAAATTACGCTACGTGAAACACCTAATTGTTGGGTAGAAGTGGTATAAATTTCGCTGCGGCTAAAATGCGATGTTGGGGGGCTGCCTGTAAAATCACCGCAACTGCTTTTGCATCAGGCATAGGAATCATCATTTTTTGCGCAAAACCGTTCCATCTGCCCAATTTACGAATGGATGTAACGGAATGATAATTCATCAAATTTTTGCCTTTATTCTCACCCGTTTTTATTGCGGTGGTTTGTTGGGGAATAAATTCAATAAGCGTGATGCGCGCTTTATTATATCCTTCAGGGTAATTTTCACCTATTTCAATCACCAATTCATTGTCTTTTTGGCTTAATGTTAGGGTCGGCGCATTTTGTAATGTAGTATCCGAAACCGCTTGCAAAATTTCGTCTTTACGTGTGCCATTCATTTGCTCCATGCCATTAACCACTGCTTGTGGCGTGTAAACATTATCGCGCTCAAATCGGGTGCGGTAATTATATTGTCGCTGCGTATTTTTTAGAGAAGAGAACGGATCTTTCCACCCCAATTTATTCCAATAATCCACATGAAAAGACAGCGGCAGAATTGAGTCGCCATACTGAACTGCTAGCTCAGCCAATACCCTATCTGCTGGTGGGCAAGACGAACAACCTTGAGAAGTAAAAAGCTCAACGACTTGTAAATTCTTTAAAGGGGGAGCTTCTGATTTTTGTCGCGCCATAACTGCAAAAGGCAGAAGCACAAAAGTGGATAAAACGAATAATAAAATTTGTTTCATACCCTATAGTTTATACCATAAGTTGTGCGGTTAGAGCTTCACCTTTTCACCCTTTACGCGTTCCGAGGCGCTTTTTAATTGGCCACATGCGGCCATTATATCTTCACCGCGTGTTTTGCGGATGGGGCTGCTAAAGCCTGCTGCCATGATAATTCGTCCAAAGGCGTGGATGCGGTTATTGCTGCTGCATTCATAAGGGCTATTGGGCCAAGGATTAAAGGGGATGAGGTTTACTTTAGCGTGCACGCCTTGCAACAGTTCCACCAATTTATGCGCATCGGCTTCAGAGTCATTCACATCTTTAAGCATCACATATTCAAAAGTGATGCGGCGGCTGTTTGAAGCACCAGGATAATCACGGCAGGTTTGCATCAAGTTTTTTAGCGGATATTTTTTGTTGATAGGCACAATTTCGTTACGCAATGTATCGTTGGTGGCGTGCAATGAAATGGCGAGATTAACTTCTAAATCACGTCCGCAAGCTTCAATGGCTGGAATTACCCCGCTAGTCGATAAGGTGATGCGGCGTTTAGAAAGGGCTACACCATCAGGATCCATTAAAATTAACATCGCTTTTTTGACGTTTTCATAATTATAAAGCGGTTCGCCCATGCCCATCAGCACGATATTGGTTACACGTCGCTCGGCATCGGTTTTGTTCCATTCATCTTCGCGGTCGCGTGCTAGCATCCATTGGCCAACAATTTCATCAGCGGTCAAGTTGCGCACCAGTTTCATCGTGCCGGTATGACAGAATGTGCAGGCCAAAGTGCAGCCTACCTGAGACGATACGCATAGCGCCCCACGGTCTTCTTCCGGAATGAATACCGTTTCAACCTCGCGGCCATCTTCCATTTTAATCAGCCATTTGCGTGTGCCATCTTTCGAGATTAAATCTTGGCTGGTGCGCGGGCGGGCGATGGAATAATTATCCTCCAACCATGCGCGAATGTCTTTGCTTACATTGCCCATTTGCGAAAATTCGGTGACGCCTTTAACATAAATCCAGCCCCAAATTTGCTTAGCGCGAAACGGGGCAAAGCCATTGCTGGCTAATAATCCAGTGAGTTCGGCCTTGGTGAGCCCGAGCAGAGAAGGCTTCACGCTAACGGCACTTCTGCTTCATGTAATTATAGGCAGCAGTAAAACCGATGAGCGAGTAGGTGTCTTTGGAATTAGTATCCGCTTCAGAAGTAGCATCAACCACCATTTCGGTGCCTGATTTTAAATTACTAACAATGGCGCGATCAGCCAATTCATCATAGGCCCATGCGACTTCGCCTTTGCTGAAAAGCTGATATTGGGCGCTATCAACATTAATTTGCACATCTTTACCCGTTTTAAATGGATAGCCGGCAGAAACATTAATTTCGTCTTTCGCGCCGCCTCGGTGCACTACCAAAACATAAGGCTGGCCGCGTTTTGAATAATTTCCCGCCTGACGAATGGGCGCGGTTCCAATATAGCAGGTATTATTAAAAGTAAAAACGCTCCAATCTTTGAATGATTGATCGTAATTTTGAGCGGAAGCCGCAAAGGGAAGAATGAAAAACAAAAAGAGAAAATAACGCATCATGCGCGCACTATAGCTGCAATTTAGCTTATGACAAGACAAGCTGATAACAACTTGCTTCGGTTATGATTTGATAAGGGGTTTTGTCTAGCTTTTTGCGCAAACGATACAGATGGGTTTCAAGTGTATGGGTGTCCAACTCGGTTGTATGCCCCCATATGTTATGCATCAGCTGGTCATATGCCATAGGTGCATCACTACTATAGAGTTGCTCAATCAACCGCGTTTCAATCTCAGTCAGTTTTAGATTTTCGGGCAAAGGGGGTAAACAGGGATGTTGATTTAGAAAATTTGTCAGATTAACGAGCTTAAAGGGCCGTTGAACCAACGCGCATGCAGGGGTTAAGCGCGATGTATCCGATGGCAAAATGATAAAAAGTTGGCTCTGCCGATGAGAGGCTTGTTTATTTATCCACTGAGTTGCCTCGCGCGCGCTGGATGAATCATGCGGAATTAAAATCGCGCGTCGATTTTGCGCAATATCTTTTAATTGGGTGACAATATTACTGGTTGAAGGCAAATGCGGTAACAGGTTTGCTGCATCGCTGGTGCGCGAGGCATAAAGGCATAAGGGTATGAAACTACTTGTCTGCATGGTGGATAATCTATAGGTTGTCAGCCCTAATGGGCAAACAAAATTCGATAACACAGCTTTCACGCGCTTTGTTTGAATTGCGAAGCGGTCGCGCGATAGCAATTGATGGGCATTGCTATGCTGCGGTGGAACTGGTTCAGTTAAGCCCCGATGCTACGCTGATAGCTGCAGAAGGTGTTGCAGAAGCGCTATTGCCCAAAGCCGCTCATCTTGCTAAAACCGCTACAGAAAGACTGGCGATTGATTTAGTCAAACGTGCAGGAATGTTACCTGCTTTAGTTAAACTTTCTGCTGATAAAGCATACATGCCATTTAAGGCCACTGAGTTGCGTGAAGGGTTAACGGCGAGTGTTGCATCACTTATTCAAGGTGCCAGCGCAGAACTCCCCTTAAAAACCGCGCAAAATGCACAGGTAACCAGCTTTCGCAGTATCGTTAATGGTGCTGAGCATTTAGCGATTATTGTGGGGGATCCCGCCGCACAAAAAGCGCCTTTCGTACGCATACATTCTTCTTGCATTACGGGCGATTTATTGGGCAGTCTGCGTTGCGATTGTGGCGATCAGTTGCAGTTAGCTTTGCGGATGATTGCTGCGCAAGGCCATGGCGTGGTATGTTATTTGCAGCAAGAAGGGCGTGGCATTGGCATCAGTAACAAAATTCGGGCTTATCACTTACAAGATGAAGGTCTAGATACCTATGATGCCAATTTGGCCTTAGGTTTCAAAGCCGACGAACGTGATTTTTCCATGGCCGCAGAGATGCTCAAAGCGTTTAACTTAACGAACATTACGTTATTATCAAATAATCCGGATAAAGCCGCTCAGCTGAAAAAATTCGGTATCACCATTGCAGCCCTACAGCCTTTACGTGCTGAGCCAACCGAACAAAACGCACATTATTTAACAACCAAAGCTTCACGTTTTGGCCATACGTTAAGTTAGCATTTAACGCAAACTCGCGTGATGTTGGCCTTCATTGCGCACTAGATAATTTTGGGGGTTGAAAGATTTTCCATCTCTTCGAAGCGAATAGTCTAGATGTGGGCCGGTTGAGCGACCGGTGCTGCCCACTTCACCAATTTTTTCACCTTGTGCTACATTATGGCCAATATGCGCGGTAATTTTGCTAAGATGACCATATAAACTATAGGTGCCATCGGCATGGCTCACTTTAACATAATTACCTAAATTGCGATGGCGTCCTAAATCTGTAATTTCACCCACATTTGACGCAATTACAGCTGTACCTATCGGTGCCGCAATATCCAATCCTTCATGAAAGCTGAGCTCGCCTGTTATCGGGTGAATGCGTTTTCCATAAGGTGAGCTGATGCGCGAGGTAACCTGCTCATCCACTGGCCAAATATGGGTTTTAGTTTGTCGTTGGCGGCGATCAGCCTGCTGACGCAAAATAGTGGCCGATTTAAACGGCAATGTATCGTTTAAATTTAATGAAGCGATTTGTTGTTCCTCTATTACATGTGCTTGTTCTAATGGCGCTGGTTTTTCAAGCGCTGCAATCTCTGGTTCTACCACCTGCTCTTTAGCAGGTATGGTTATCGCCAAAGGTGTTTCTTTCTTTTCAGGTAAAGCGGCTAAACTCTGTTTTAAGCTACGAAATTCCTGGCTTTGTCGAGCTAAGCGAATAGGGTCTTGCCCGCCGCCTAAACCCATAAATTTTTTACCATTAATGAGTGTGCTGGCATTTGGATTTAGCGGCATAAAACGGCTATTAGCATCAGCTGATGAGCTGATAAATACACAACACAACACGCTTGCTAAAAGCAGATAAAATTTTAGTTGAGATGAGGCTAAAGAGAAACTAGACATAAACATGCAATCTTTAATGCAAGCCCTGTGCCAATAAAAACAAGTGACCTTAGGCTTGCTTTAGAGTTAAATACGAAAAAAACAGTCAGGAAACTGTGTAATGAGGGTTAAGTCTGTAAGCTGTAAGGCGAATATCAGCTATTTTGTTTTTACGACCATGTTTTGCATGAGTGCGTCTATAGCGCTGCATGCCGCCCCATCACCCATTTTAGAAAAACCTATCGAACAAGTGATTGCCGAGCAGCAAATGGCGCAAACGCATGTTATTATTCCGGATTCGCCTTATGCGGCTCGGCAAGAACGTCTAAAAGCTAATCGTGATGCACCTTCTGCACTAAACCGCCGTCCAAACGAAATAGCACCTGTATTAAATACGCCTTATCAGCCGCCTGTTTCATCTAGCGTGCCGGTTTATGCTAATGATTACACGCCTTATTCTGAGCCAATGATGTTGCCTGAAGTGATTGTGGATGGTTCGCAAATAATGGATAATTCTGAGCCAATTGCGGTTGCGCCACAACCTCAAATTCCTCAAGTTAATCAGAGATTTACGCAACCCACTGTAAGTAAAACTGTTGCGCAGCCTAAGCAATCATCTTTATTGCCTCCACCTGAATTGGTGAATCCGCTGCCAAGGCCTCAATCGGTTGAAACAACTGCTGATGCACCTGTTAAACCTCTTACATTAGTTGACCCGACGCCGCAATTTTTAGCACCCATTGACGCGCAAGTGCCTGATGAGCCGTCTATGGCGATTACGCGCGATATGGTAGTGCCGCCTGATTTACAACAAGCTGAAAAAGAATCATTTGAAGTAAATCCTGTTAGTGCTCCTATCACGCAAGAACGGTTTGACGAAGATTTAACCATGCCAGCGCCCGTTTTAATGCAGCAACAGCCCATATCAGATGCGCGTGAAAAATTAGATATGCAGGGCAATCATTCTATTCAGCAGTTGTTGTCTCAACCTTACGCCAATGATGTCGTAACTGCGCAAAACGAAAAAAATGCCTTAGCTATTGTAATGCCTGAGTTGGATTTGGCACCGTTGCCGCGAGTTAATAGCAAAGATTCGATGTCAGATGTTGCTGTGATGCCGGTACAAACAAAATCAGAATTAGCGATTATTGCGGCTGATTTACAGCGCAATCAAGGTGCTCCGGTTACGCCCGTAGCTGTAACTGGAGTTGCTTCGCCCTTAGCTATCGAAAATCAGGTGGTGATACAACCCATCACAGGAGCCAAGCCTTTTTCGATTGATCGTAGTAAAGTGACTCTAGAACCCCCTGTAGATACGGTGGCACTTTTACTCAATCAATCATTGGTATTGCAAGAAGAAGCGCGATTGAGCCAAGAGAGCAAAACGATGCTGAAAAACTTCCCATCGGGCTTGGATGCTCCTAAGCGATCAGCGAATAAGATTGAGAATGTTAGCATTTCGCGCGCAACAGTTCCTAATCTAGCGATTACGCAACCGGATATTAAAAAACACGAAGCGTTGGGTATTTCGATTGAGGTTAAAACGCCAAATTTGAACGTGAACGATTATCTAACCTTAGCTTATGAAGCGATGGAAAATGGCCAGACCGATTTAGCGATGGATTATTACGATCAAATTCTAATGAGTAATCCTGCTAATCAAGATGCATTGCTGGGCTCTGCCACATTATATCATCGTAATGGCGATAAGCAAAAAGCGCGGGCATTATACCGCCAGATTCTTAGCCAATCGCCGCGCAATACGGATGTGTTAAATAATTATCTGGTGCTTGTGAGCGAAGAATCGCCGGTAGAAGCTTTGAGTGAGCTGCAAGATTTGGAAAATAAAAATCCTCATTATGCAGTGTTGCCCGCACAAATTGCTGCTTTGCAAGCGCGCCAAGGTAATATGCCAGCTGCTATTCAAAAAATGATGCGCGCCATTAGTTTAAATCCTGATGATTTGCTTTATAAATATAATTTAGCCGTCATGCTTGACCATGCTGGGCAGCGTGATGAAGCTATCAATGCTTACAGCACGGTAAAACGTGCGATTGAAAAAGGACAAAAATTACCACTTGATGATACTAATATTCAGGAAAGATTAACCTTTTTACTATCTAATCGGAAAAGTTAAATTTTCTGCCTTATTATCAGGCATAACATTGGAGAGTAAACGTGGACATAACCGAGCTACTTGTTTTTGCAAAAAAGAATGGCGCTTCCGATTTGCATCTATCAACGGGTAACCCACCTTTATTGCGTATAAATGGCGATATTGTGCCCATGAAGATGGAGCCGCTTAAAGCAGATGTCGTCAAGCATTTGCTCTACTCGATACTTACTGAGCAACAGCGTACCGATTATGAGCGCGAGTTTGAGCTCGATTTCGCACTCACATTTGGCGATGATATGCGTTTTCGCATAAATGCTTTTAACACCATGGCTGGGCCTGCGGCCGTGATGCGAACCATTCCTACGAAAATTTTATCGCTAGAGCAGTTAAACGCACCGCCTATTTTAAAACAGCTAGTACAGCGCCCAAAAGGATTATTGCTGGTAACTGGGCCAACTGGTTCAGGTAAATCGACCACCATGGCCGCGATGATTAACCATATCAATGAAACCGAAGCCAAGCATATTCTTACCATTGAAGACCCGGTGGAATTTATTCATCCTTCGAAGCGATCGCTTATTAACCATCGTGAAGTGGGTAGCAGCACGCAATCATTTGCTCGCGCATTAAAAAGTGCCCTTCGCGAAGATCCGGATATTATTTTGGTGGGAGAGATGCGCGACTTAGAAACCATTCAACTGGCTATGACAGCGGCTGAAACCGGGCATTTAGTATTGGGTACGTTGCATACCAATTCAGCACCCAAAACCATTGACCGTATCATTGATGTATTCCCTGCTGGCGAAAAAGAGATGGTGCGCGCGATGCTATCAGTATCACTCGAAGCGGTGGTAACCCAAACATTATTGAAGCGTGCAGATGGCACAGGCCGTGTAGCGGCACATGAAATTTTGGTGGGCACTCCTGCTGTGCGAAATTTAATACGCGAAAATAAAATTCCGCAATTAAATTCAATGATTCAAACAGGCAGTAAAGCCGGTATGTTATTGATGAAAAATTCAATTACCAATTTGTTAAATAATAATATCATTACATCAGATGAAGCCCGCCGCCTGTTGATTACCGATGGTGATATGGGCAATAGTTTGCCGCATAATGCCACAGGCAATATTGTTAATGGCGGTGTTAATGCAACGGCTGGGCAATTTTAATGAACTGGAGCTGCAACGATCTTTTTCAAAAAATGCTCGATTATTCAGCATCTGATTTATATATCACTGCGGGCTGTCCTGCAGCTTTCCGTTCCGATTCGGGTATTAAACCCGAAGGTGAAAGCTTAAATCGCGAAATGATTAATCACATTATTGATCAAATTCTCACGCCTGCACAGCGCGAGATTTTTGAGGACGCTTTAGAATATAACACTGCCTATGCTTGGGAAGATAAAGGCCGCTTTCGTATTAATGTGTTTAAACAGCAGCATGAACCTGGCATGGTAATCCGCCGAATAAACACCAGCATTCCCACCTTTGAACAGCTTGAGTTAGGTAGTGCTTACGCTGATTTAGCGATGCAACGACGCGGCTTGGTTTTGGTGGTCGGCCCAACCGGTTCGGGTAAATCATCTTCTATCGCCGCGATGATTAGTCATCGCAATAAACATGGCCGCGGCCATATCATTACGGTGGAAGATCCGATTGAATTTCAACATACCCATGAAAATTGTATTATCACCCAACGCGATGTAGGCATTGATACGCATTCATTTCAATCGGCGTTAAAAAATGCGCTACGCCAACGCCCCGATGTTGTGCTAATTGGCGAAATTCGTGATGCTGAAGCGATGGAACATGCCATTAATTTTGCTGAAACTGGGCATTTATGTTTGGCTACTTTGCATGCGAATAACTGCCCGCAAGCGGTGGAACGCATTTTAAGCTTTTTCCCTGAAGAAAAGAGCCGCCAAATTTTGATGAATCTTGCGTTAAATTTGCGTGGTGTTTTATCGCAGCGATTAATTAACGGACGCGATGGATCGCGTAAAATTGTAAGCGAAATTATGCTTAATCAAGGTCTTATTCGTGAGTTAATTGAACAAGGCAAAATCAAAGAATTGCGCGCGGTGATGGAGCGTAATGGCGACATGGGTATGCAAACCTTTGATCAGGCATTATTGGCGCGCTATGTGCGCGGTGAAGTAACCATGGAAACCGCACTTTCGGAATCGGATAATCCACAAAATTTAAAACTTAAAATGAAACAAGCGGTGGTATCTCCCTTAACGGCATTATCAGCGGCGGGTTCAAACTCAGAAAATACGATTCCTGCTCGCCACCATCTTGAAATTTAGCTAAGCCGCTACAAACCAAATAGCTGCGCTAATAACGATGGCTTGCAAGATAACCACGGCGATAAACATTTGGCGAAAGCTGCCTTTTATTGTTTTATGGCGAAAAACTTTACTGCCTGCCCATGCCCCTAAAGTGCCGCCCATAAATGCGAGTGCATGCAGCGTTTTTTCAGGCACCCGCCAGCCACCGCGTTTAGCTTGCCGCTTATCCCACCCGTAAGCAGCAAAAGTAATAAGCGTAATGAAAGCTAAATGCCAACCACCTAAAAAATAGATATAATAGGGATGCCACAAAGCATAAGCGAATGAAGGAAACTTTATCCAGCTTACCATCGCCATTATGCCCACATGCAACCCATAGCTCCAATGACGCAACCCAGTAAGCGCCAGTAAAGGTAATGTCAAAATAATAAGCGCGGTTAAAATCATATCTGTTGGCCTTTCACTAAATCCTTTATTGCTTCGGGATTTAGCAGGGTAGAAATATCGCCTAATTTTTCAGTATCGCTTGGTTTTTGAATCTCACCTGCGGCGATTTTACGCAATATGCGGCGCATAATTTTACCGCTTCGGGTTTTAGGTAGTCCGCTGGTGGCATCCTGTATTTTGTCGCAAACCGCTAATGGCCCAATCTCGCGCCGAATATATTGGTTAAGGTGCTTGCGCAAAATATCGTCTAACGCAAATCCATCGTTTAAAATCACAAAAGCATAAATGGCTTGGCCTTTTATATCATGCGGAAATCCTACCACGGCAGATTCTACAACTGCTTCATGTCCGTTCAATGCTGCTTCAACCTCAGCCGTGCCAATGCGGTGGCCGGAAACATTGATTACATCATCCATACGGCCCTCTATCCAATAATAGCAATCGGCATCTTTACGCGCGGCATCGCCACTAAAATAATGATTAGGGTACGCGGTGAAATAAGTTTCTATAAATCGGGGGTGATCGTTCCATATGGTGCGGGCTTGACCCGGCCAGCTTTGGGCGATGCATAACGCGCCTTGCTCAGCAGATTCATGGCCTTGCGCATCAAATAATTTAGGCTCAATACCAAAATAGGGCAAGGTGGCGCTGCCTGCTTTAGTGGGCCACGCATAGGGCAGTGGGGTTAGCATGTGGCCACCCGTCTCGGTTTGCCACCATGTATCGACAATCTCGCATTTTCCATGACCAATCTTGTCATGATACCACTGCCACGCGGTAGGGTTAATCGGCTCGCCAACAGAACCTAAAATACGCAAGCTTTTGCGTATAGAGTTTTGCAATGCTTCATCGCCAAATTTCATCAACATGCGAATGGCGGTTGGCGCGGTGTAAAATAGCGCAACCTGATGTGCATCCACAATCTGCCAGAAACGGCTGGCATCGGGATAGGTGGGAATACCTTCAAATAATAGAGTGGTCGCGCCAGCGGCGAGCGGGCCATAAACCATGTAGCTGTGGCCGGTTATCCAGCCCACATCTGCGGTGCACCAAAACACCTCACCTTGTTTATAATCGAACACATGCTCAAACGTGTGCATGGCATAAAGCAAATAACCTGCTGAGCTATGTTGCAACCCTTTGGGTTTGCCTGTTGAACCGGAAGTATAAAGAATAAATAGTGGGTGCTCGGCATCAAAGGCTTGTGGAAAATGGATGTCGCTGGCATTTAATTCGGCCTCATGCCACCAGACGTCACGTGATGCATCCCACGCAATGTTGCCGCCTGTGCGCTTAACCACCAATGTTTTTTGGTTTGGCAGGTCTTGGATGGCTTCATCCACATTGGCTTTTAACGGGATAGTTTTGCCACCACGCAGTCCTTCATCCACGGTGATGGTTAAGTGGCTGTCGCAATCTTGAATACGTCCGCGAAGCGCGGCGGGCGAAAAACCACCAAACACCACCGAATGAATGGCGCCAATGCGTGCGCATGCGAGCATGGCCACTGCTGCTTGCGGTATCATCGACATGTAAATCGTCACGCAATCGCCAGTTTTAACTCCAAGCTGCGTTAGCATGTTAGCACAGCGATTAACGCGTTTTGAAAGATCCGCATAGCTGATATGCTGTACAGGTTCATTAGGATTATCACCCACCCAAATAATGGCGGGTTGATCAGCCTTATCAGTTAAATGCCGATCAACACAATTTTCAGCTACATTAAGGGTGCCGCCCTTAAACCACGCAATATGCACATCCGGTTTAGCAAATGAACAATCCATCGTTTGTGTCCATTGCGCCCGCCAATCAAGCCGCTTAGCCTGTTCTGCCCAATAAGCGGCGGGGTCAGATAAGGATTCACGATAATTATTCTGATATTTTTCCCATTGCATGATTGCCTCACTCATTTGATAGCGCTACCATATCGTAAAATTATAAGAGAGGCCAAGCCAATGCAAAAAATTACCGTTAAAAACCCTATCGTGGAGATGGATGGCGATGAGATGACGCGCATTTTGTGGGCGTGGATTAAAGAATTATTGATAACGCCTTATCTTGAAATTGATTTAAAATATTTTGATTTATCAATTCAAAAGCGCGATGAAACCGATGATCAAATCACCATTGATGCGGCGAATGCCATCAAACAGCATGGCGTTGGTGTTAAATGCGCCACCATTACCCCCGATGAAGTGCGGGTGAAGGAATTTAATTTAAAGAAAATGTATAAATCGCCCAATGGCACGATTCGCAATATATTGGACGGCACGATTTTTCGTGCGCCCATTATTTGCGATAATATTCCTAAATATGTAGGTGGTTGGAAAAAGCCCATTATCGTAGGGCGTCATGCTTTTGGCGATCAATATCGCGCTACGGATTTGGTGGTTGAGGAGCCAGGAACCCTCACCATGACCTTTACACCAACTAATGGCGGCGAGCCTAAAGAGTGGGAGATTTTTAAGTTCGAATCGGCCGGCGTTGCTATGGGTATGTATAATTTAGATGACTCAATCGAAGGGTTCGCCCGTGCATGTTTCAACTATGGCCTGTCGCAAAATATGCCTGTGTATCACAGTACCAAAAATACTATTTTAAAGAAGTATGATGGTCGCTTTAAAGATATTTTTGAGCGTGTCTATGAAGCAGAATTTAAATCTACATTCGAGGCTAAAGGCCTGTGGTATGAACATCGCTTGATTGATGATATGGTTGCTTTCGCGCTGAAAACTGAAGGCGGTTTTGTTTGGGCGTGCAAAAATTATGATGGCGATGTGCAGTCTGATATCGTTGCACAAGGCTTTGGATCGCTTGGTTTGATGACCAGCGTGCTAATAACCCCCGATGGTAAAACGGTGGAAACTGAAGCCGCGCATGGCACGGTAACGCGCCATTATCGTGCACATCAAAAAGGTGAGGCTACCAGCACCAACCCGCTTGCCACTATTTTTGCCTGGAGCGGTGCATTACGCTATCGCGGTCAGTTTGATGACACACCCAAGGTAATAGAATTTGCTGATGCGTTAGAAAAAGCCTGTATTGATACGGTTGAAGGCGGCGCAATGACCAAAGATTTGGCAGCGTTAGTTGGTAAAGATCAAGCCTACTTAAATAGCCGCGATTTTTTAGATGCGATTGCAGATAAGCTGCAGACTAATTTGGCAACATAAAAAAACCCCGCTTTTAAGCAGGGTTTTTGAAAATTGATGATAATGCTATTTAATGAGTAGTTGCTAATTGTGCCTTACTTTGATTGGCAACTATAGCAGCGTTAGGTACATAAGTAGGGGTAGCGGTATTTGCCTCTTCCATATCAGTGCCGCGTTTACCATTGCCATTTAAATCTTGATTGCGAATTTCTTCGGGTACAAGTTTATCAAGGTTGTTCACTTTTTGCTCACGGGTATCGCCAATAACAGCATCACCAACAGTATCAACGACACTTTCCACCATTTCTTGCGAGAGGTTGCCTACCCATGATGATATAGCTTGTATAATAAAATCGGGCAGCCATTTAGTCAAAAAGAATGAACTTAGAAAATTACGTGTTTTCTCGGTTAAAGTTTGATCTACATATGCGCCTGCACCTGTCTTGGCAACATCGGTAATATCGTGCCATTGAAAACCATCCGATAATGCATCCGTTGTAGCTTTAACTACATCTGTAATATTTTCGCCCTTATTGATTGTATCCTGAGTTTCAGCGCTGGTGAACCAACCGATAATTTCCAGCCAACCAGTAACTTTCTCAGCTGCATTTGTGAACCATTTCAACATCGTATTTTCCTTATTCGTTTTGCTCTAACCTTAGTATGCCGAATAAATATGACAATTTAACGAAGATATAAGATTTTTAGTAATGTTTCACAGAACCGTAACGAAGGTATGCATAGAGAATTAACCAAAGTGAGGCACTAATGTTGAAAATGAAATGGATTGTTCCTATCTTGTTAACCAGTTTGTCAATTCAGGCAAATGCGCAGGAGGCACCCGCTATGAGCACGAAACCCGAATCAACCGTTAAACATCATTTAGCGGATATAAAAGAAGCACCGCAGCTGGATAAAATGCAAAAATATGTTACCCAACATGATGGCACTGAACCTGCTTTCGATAATAAATATTGGGATCATAAAGAAGAAGGTATTTATGTAGATGTGCAAAGCGGCGAGCCGCTATTTTCATCTGTTGATAAATTTGATTCGGGCACTGGCTGGCCAAGTTTTACCAAACCTATTGCCGATGTAAAAACGAAATCTGATACTAAGATGTTTATGACACGCACTGAAGTGCGCTCCGAAAAAGCCGATTCGCATTTAGGGCATGTGTTTGATGATGGCCCAGCCGATAAAGGCGGCAAACGTTTTTGCATTAATTCTGCTGCATTACGATTTGTGCCCAAGGCTGATTTAGAAAAAGAAGGCTATAGCGACTTTAAAGATTTGTTTGAGAAAAAATAACAGCTCGCGCGGTTTAATCTTCTAATATACGCACGCCATCGTCTATTGGGCTATCACTTTGAATTTCAGGTTCAATTTGCAACTCATCTGACGGTGGCGATGTTTCTTTAACCGGATTTTTCAGTATGCATTCAAGCATGGTAATATCGTAAAGCGGATGTTCTAGTGATGATATTCCGGGTGAAGTAGCAAACATCCAGCCAAAAAACAGTCGTTCAGGTTGTTGGTTGGGTTCGCGATTTACTATTTCTAGTAACCCCGCTTGTTCCGGTCGTTGATTAGCAGGGGCAGTCCAACACGCTCGCGGAATAATCTCTAAACTACCAAATGTGATGGCTTTACCCATTTCGCTTGTAAATTCTTCGGTGCGTGTGGTGATTTTATTTAAACCACGAAATCGTAATCCACTATATTCTTTAGGTGCTTCAGGTGGCGCATCGACAAGTTCTTCGCTTTCTTCAGCGATAATCACCTCCTGCGCAACCACAGGAAAAGCAATAAAATATGCGATTAAAACAAGAGCAAAACGCACGCTTAATCTAGCAAACTGGGGACAGCGCTATCCTTGGTTTGAGCTGTAGGCTCAGCGCTATTTAACGTGCTATCAACAGCCGCTTCATCATCAGATTCTAACCCGCCACCGCTATGCACCATTTTGCCAATGAGTGTTTCAAAATTAACGGAACTTTGCGTAAAAGAAATTTCATCGCCTTGGTTAAGAATTTCATCCATGCCACCGGGTTCAATATTCACGTATTTGCCGCCTAATAAGCTCGCACTAACGATAGCTGCCGTAGTATCGACAGGAAGTTTCACATCATCACGCAATTGCAAGGTAACGATTGCTTCATAAGATTCAGGGTCGAGATCCATGAGTGCTACCTGGCCTACTTTAATTCCGCCAATACGCACTTCAGAGCCGGCACCAATACCGTCAACACTGTTAAAACGTGCATTTACGCTATAACCATCAATCGATTTTAAATTGCTGCTTGAATAGGCAAAGAATGCAAAAATTACGGCAACGGCAACAACCGCTACACCCACTAAAGTCTCAAGTTTGCTTTTATTCATTATGGCCTCCAAGCCTCATAGTCACCGCTGGCCGAAGCATCGCGTTTACCGCCTTTTTCAAGATGTCCGGGAGGCAAATAGCGCTCCGATGTTCCTGTCATATTGGGACGGTGGGGTTTTTGCCATGCATGGCGTTTCGTTATATCATTAGTCGGTACGATATCGGTGGTATAATGCAGCCAACCATGCCAATGAGCCGGCACTTGGCTAGGTTCAGGTAAACCTGCATATACTACCCAGCGTTTTTTAATACCATCCGCAGCAGCTTTACGGCCTTCAAAATAGCGGTTTCCCGCCTCGTCAGAGCCGATATAACCGCCTTTAAGCCATGTAAAAATTCGTGTGCCAATGGTTGCCATGCACCTTAATTACTGCACTGCTTGCATATAATCAAGTATAACGCTGCCCTCGCGACAGCTCTTTTGCCATTTCGGCCTGAATTTGCCCGCGCGAGGCTTTATATTGCCCGCTAATCTGCTTTGAGCGCGCTGTTTCCGATTGGTTTATGCTGCGGCTTTCCGTTAAATTGCCAAGTAAACGCGCCGTTAGGCTTACTACTAAATTAGGCAAATTTCGCACTGAATTTGCATTATTACCACTCCTAGATGAGCCTACACCTGCTTGGCCAACTTGTTGCCGTTCTTTGAGAATAATTTGCGTAATTTGCGCAAGATCTTTGATGCTATCGCGCATCTCTTTATCGGTATGTTCGCGCCAATAACGCAAAGAGTTGTCAGCGGCGCGTTTAAAACTTTGTTCAACCTCTTGTTCAAATTGTTTAAGCCATTGGCTGTTGCCTTGCATGGCGGCCAGCACCTGTTGTGGAGTGACGTTAAAACCACTCGATTCAGTATCCGTTTCAATAGATTGGAAAGGCTGGCTAGATTGCGTTAAAATCTGCGCTACTTGCTGGGCAATAATTTGCGTGAATGCATCGGTCATAAAATGCAGCATAAGTGGCAAATAGTTATGCCGGAAGTGGATAAATCACGTAAAAAATTGTAGTTTGGTATTCTTACAAGTTAGCCAGTGCTACTTTTAAGCGACCTGCCCATTCTAGTGTTATGTCAGCTTTATGATTTTCTGAGGCGTGGTGTAGGGCTTGGATTGCTTCTTCAACATAATCCATCGCTTCTTCCGATGCATAGGTTTTTTCAGCGCGAATTTTGTCGGCGGCCTTTTCAAGCGTATAGCTTATTTCATGCACCTGTTCTAAGGCGCTATCGTTAAGCTCGCCTTGGGCAATAATGCTTTCAATTTTAGTCGCATTTTCATCAAGTGCAGTACGCGCTTGATCCGCTGTTTCAAAATCTGCACCTTCATAATGCATCACGATTTCATCATCGACTGGGTCTGATTCAGACTTTGAATTGGGGCCTAAATAATAACCGGCAAGCGATGCAGCTACGACAATGGCTAATAAAAATAAAATTGTTCTAATGGGCATCATATTAAAAGCTCCTAATGTACGCGGTTTATACAGAAATCGGCGATTTCAAGCAAGGCGGTTTTCTCATCGCTTGGTTCTAAATCGGCTAAAATGGCGATGGCTTTATCGCAATAGTTTCGCGCCACCTGCACGGTGTGCTCTACCGCTTGATATTTATTTAATACGTGCAGCGCATTAGCTAAGTCAAGTTCGGTTTGGTTTTGTTCACCTAATGTGCGTTGCCAAAATTGTTTTTCCTCATTAGTGCCGCGCGCATAGGCATGGATGATGGGCAATGTAATTTTTCCATCGCGAAAATCGTCACCGATATTTTTGCCCAATGCTTCCTGTTTGGCGCTGTAATCGAGTGCGTCATCCATCATTTGGAATGCAATGCCCAGATGCATACCAAATTCGCGCAAAGGTTCTTCCCATTCGGCGCGTTGCGTTACCACCGCGCCTAACTCGCACGCGGCGGCAAATAGCGTGGCCGTTTTGCCCGTTATCACCTGTAAATACTGGTCTAAGGTTGTATCAAGCGCGTTGGCGGTGGTTAGTTGCAGCACTTCGCCTTGCGCAATAATAGCTGAGGCATCAGACAGAATTTTAAGCACTTTCAACTCGCCATCGCTGACCATTAATTGAAACGCGCGGCTAAGCAAAAAGTCGCCTACGAGCACACTTGCACTGTTACCCCATACTTCGTTTGCGGTTTCCTCACCACGACGAAGCTCCGATTCATCCACCACATCATCATGTAGTAAAGTTGCGGTATGGATAAATTCAACCGCAGCGGCTAATGCAATGTGGCGTTCGCCCTTAGCATCATAACCCATAAGGCGTGCGCATAGTAGCACTAAGGCAGGGCGCAATCGTTTGCCGCCGGAAAGAACCAAATGCCGCACCATTTGCCCAATCAACGCTATATCGCTTTGCGCGTAGGCAATAATCAGTGCATTCACTTTTTCCATATCGCTGGCAACGAGTTGGCGCGTTTGCATAAGTTCGGATTTCGGCTTGGCTACGTGGGAAGCGTTATTCATGGCGACAATACTTATAGACTTAAAGCGCGTTAGTAAATAAGTAAGGGGTATGAGTATTCCAAAAAGATGTGTCGGCTTTTTATGTAAAATTGCAGAGCCCGTTAAGAAAAAACTAATATCGCCCCCCGGTAATATCGCGGTGATTCGTATGGAGGGGGTGATTGGCCAAACTGGCCGCTTTAGTAAAGGCGGCCTTACCGCGCAGGAACTTTCGCCGCTGATTCAAAAAGCATTTACGCTAGGCCACCTCAAAGCGGTGGCGGTGGTTATAAACTCGCCCGGCGGCTCACCTGTGCAATCGGCGCTTATCGCGAAAGAGCTACGCTATGAAGCGCAAAAGGCTGAAGTTCCGCTGCTAACATTTATTGAAGATATTGGCGCTTCGGGTGGCTATTGGTTGGCCTGTGCGGGTGATGAAATATTCGCGATGGATGCCTCCATCGTGGGTAGCATTGGTGTGATAGCCGCTGGCTTTGGTTTTACCGATTTAATTGAAAAATATGGTATTGAGCGTCGGGTGTATACCACTGGCAAAAGCAAAGCATTGCTTGACCCATTTCAACCTGAAAAACCCGCAGATGTTAAAACCCTTAAAGCCGCCCAAACCGATGTGTATGACGGTTTTGTGGAATATGTAAAATCGCGCCGTGGTAATAAATTAAATGGGGCTGAGGATGATTTATTTTCAGGCACAATTTATTCCGGTGTAAAAGCCAAAGCGCTCGGGCTAGTGGATGGTTTAACCGATTATAAAACCGAATGTCGCGCTCGCTTTGGCGATAAAGTTGAGTTTAAAACCCTCAAAATTTCCAAAGGATTTTTTGCTGGAAAATTGGGTATCGACCAGACAATTACTTTAGCAGATGCTCTGGTTGATGCGGTAGAAGCGAAATTAACGCAGCTTAAATTTCGCTAAGTATCGTCGGGCAGCGGAATAAACTCGTCCTCGCCAGGCACTTTTGGAAAATTGCCGCTTTTCCAATCTGCTTTTGCTTGTTCAATTCGTTTTTTGTTCGTTGAAACAAAATTCCACCATATATGGCGTTTACCAAGCGTATCTCCACCTATAATCACCATATGACATGGTTCATTGGTTGTTAAAATGCTCTCTGACGTAACGGTAATAAGGTGGTGCTCCGTTAAATTTTCACCCGCACAATGCGCATTGCCGCCTACCATATAAACCGCTAATTCCTGTGCGATAGGCAGTGTTAGCGTTGCACCCGCATCAAGTTTCGCTTCAATATAAAGCGTTGGGCTTAATTGCGGCACGGGCGAGGTAACGCCGAATGCGCAGCCCATCATCACGCGCAACGTGCCATTAGGTATAGAAACACGTGGAATTTTATCAGCGGCTATATGGGTGAAGCTGGGTTCACATTCTTGTTGCTCTTCAGGCAGCGCCAGCCATAATTGCAAGGCATGAATCGTATGATTTTGCGCGCGCTTGGTTTGCGCGGTGCGTTCGGAATGCACAATGCCGCGCCCCGATACCATCAAATTAATCGCTCCTGCCGTAATGGCTAGGTCATTGCCCAAACTATCGCGGTGAATCAACTCACCATCGAATAAATAGGTTACAGTAGCGAGGCCAATATGAGGATGCGGGCGCACATCAATACCATCGCCCGCCTCAAAATGCGCTGGGCCTAAATGGTCAAAAAAGATAAATGGCCCAACCATTTTTAAGCTGTGATAAGGTAAGAGACGGCGTACAGAAAAACCGCCTAAATCTTTCTCACGCGGGTCAATCACTTGCATATCAGAATAACTTTCTAAATCTTTTCAAGTACGGTAGCAATACCCATGCCGCCGCCAATGCACATGCTGGCTAAGGCGTATTTGCCGCCTGTATCATGCAGTAATTGCGCCGCTTTACCTGTAATGCGCGCACCGGATGCACCTAGCGGATGACCCAATGCAATGGCACCGCCATGCATATTGAGTTTCGCCTCTGGAATATTTAATTCTGCCTGCACGGGAATCGCTTGCGCGGCAAAGGCCTCATTAATTTCCCACACATCAATATCTGCAGCGGTTAGGCCTGCGCGTTCTAACGCTAGTTTGCTGGCAGGGATTGGGCCTAAACCCATAATTTCCGGCTCTAGCCCTGCAATGGCAAATGATTTGATACGGGCGAGTTTGGGCAAACCTAGGCGATCTGCTGCAGCTTCTGATGCCACAATCACCGCGGCGGCGCCATCGGTTAATGGTGAGCTGGTAGCTGCAGTTACTTTTCCATCAGCGCGAAAAGCGGGGTTTAAACTAGCCATTTTCTCAACACTGGAATCGGCGCGAATACAACCATCTTTGCTAACGCCTGCCACTTCAATTATCTCTTTCGATAAATCGGCAGCGGCGGCTTTTTGATGGCTCTTCAGCGCAAACGCTTCCATCGCATCGCGCGAGACATCTTTTAACGTCGCCACTTCTTCTGCTGTTTCACCCATATTCATATAGGCCTCAGGATAGCTCTCATAAAGTGCTGGGTTTGGCATAGGATTAAAGCCGCCAATAGGGATACGCGTCATTGATTCTACACCAATGGCGATAAACACTTCACCGGCACCCATAGCGATATTACCTGCGGCCATGTGAATGGCTTGCATGGATGATCCACACCAACGATTGATGGTGCTGCCGCCGGTTTTTTTATCTAAATCGCTTAAAAATACCAGTTGGCGACCGAGGTTAAAACCTTGTTCTCCTTCAGGAAAAGCGCATCCACAAATAACATCTTCCACTTGCTTAGCATCTAAACCCACTTTTTTAAGCAGGCCATTAATCACGGCTGCGCCTAAATCATCGGGTCGCACCTCAACGAGTTCGCCTTTATGCGCAGGCGTAAAAGGCGAGCGGGCATAGCCGCAAATCACTGCATCGGTCATAATCATATCTCCTACTTCATTGCTGGTAGGATATGCGAATAATTATCCGTCCACAACGGAATATCGGAATTCGGCTCAATTTTGGTAAATTCAGCAGCGAGTAATTGTTTCTCCCAAGCAAAATCAGGCGGCGTTACGATCACCCACTCCGATGAAGTGGTCAAAATATTATTCTCATCTTTGCTTTGGTAGCTCGCCCCGTAACTATTCCAACCCAATTCTTGCGCAATACGCGCTAGAAACGGTGCCAAATTATAATAGCGGTTCGAAACATTGAAGGCGATAAAACCAGTTTTAGGTTGAATATGGTCGATATAGTTTTCTACCGCTTCCTTAGTAACTAAATGCATAGGAATGGCGTCGGAAGTAAAAGCGTCCATGATGAGTAGATTATAGCGCAAATCGGCATCGGCTCGCTCAAGTTGGATGCGACCATCGCCTTTAATAATGCGAAAATCAGGTGGGCAATCTTGTAAATAGGTGAAATATTGCGGATTTTGTGCAATATCAATCACTGCCTGATCGATTTCATAAAAATCGAATAATTGACCTGCTTTTCCATAACAGCCTACTGTGCCCACGCCTAAGCCTAAACTAGCAAAAGGATGTGCATAGTAAGAGTTTGGTAAGGTTGAGATGAAGTCTTGAATCGGCACATAATAGCTTGAAGGATTTAAGCGATACTCATTCTTGCTCGATTGAATACCATGAAGGGTGCTGCCATGTATGAAACCACTAACTGTGCCAAAATCTGGAACTTCTGTTTGTCTAACTTTAGAAACTCCATAAAAATTACGCGTTTGATAGGTAACATCGCCAAAACGTTCGGGTTTAAATAGTAGTGAAATCCAAATGATTGAAACAAGAACACCAAAAAATACAGCGCCTTTTGTAAGGTTTTCTTTATTTTGCTGTATATAAATTTTCGTTTCAGCCCAACTGCGCGAAGCGGGCAGTGCTAAAATTGAAAGAACAGCAAGTATCTCATATTCATAAGTATCGTTGAGGATGAACGGCGCTAATACATTGAGCAAACCGCCAAGCGCACCGCCGAGTGAAACAAAGAAAAAGAATTTTGCCACTTGCGAAGGTTCAGGCTTAATGGCCGATAAGTGACCATGGCAACTTACCGCAATAATAAAATAGGCCAAGCAATGAAAGAACAGCATAAAAAAGGAGGGCGGTAGAACGGTAAGCCCTAAAATAACCACGGCAGCGGGCACATGAACTTTCTGACACATGCGAATCAACGGCGCACCCCATTGGGCAAACGCGATGATAAAGCTAATGAGATAGAGCGAAAGCGGAATTATCCATAAGAATGGCAGCGAACCGATGTCAGTAGTGATATAAAGCGTGAGTGCCAAAAATAAAGCCGATGGAATAAAGGCTAAAGCAATCGATTGAAAAGCTAGGCTTCGGGCAAAAACCAATGGCCCCTCTAATCTTTGGCTTAGGGTGGGTTTTAGCTTTTTTAAACCCAAAATCATGCCGCTAAATAAAGCTAATAGAAAACAGAATCCGGCGGTAAATAAAGATAATTGATTATCGAGTGTGAGTAACCATTCAATTAAAAATGGATAAGCTATTAAACCAATCAAACTACCGGCATTACTCGCGCTAAATAAAAAATAAGGCTGCTTTTGTGTGATAGAAAAATACCAATGCTGCAATAATGACGAGCTGGCTGAAAGCACGAAATAGGGCAAACCTACGGTCATAAGTAATGTCATCAGCACCCATAAATCAGGTCTGGAGATGACATCAATGTGTGATGGGGTAACGGCAAGCGGAAGCGTAAAAACTACTGCTGCCGCAAACAGAGTGAGGTGGAGCACCCACTGAAAACGCGGTGTGAGATATCGTGTAGTGAGAGCCGCATAGGCATAGCCTGCCAAAAGTACGGTTTGAAAAAACAACATACTGGTAATCCATACCGCCGGCGCGCCACCTACATTAGGCAGTAAAATTTTCGCAATCATTGGCTGAATCATCAGCAGCAAAAAGGCGCTAACAAGTACTGTTAAAAAGAAATAGCTGCGCATGAATGCTCCTTTTACTGAACAAACGCCAGTATGTTGATTACTTTAATCGTGCCCAAATACGTTTTTTGGTGATGTAGAAGAAAGCGGTAAAGGCAAGCAAGAATAGCATCACTTTTAAACCCATCGATTTACGCGCTTCCATCTCAGGTTCCGCTGCCCATTGCATGAAATTCACCACGTCTTTGCTCATTTGGTCTAATGAGTTTTCCGTATCATCAGCATAGGTAACTTGCCCAGCACTGAGTGGCTGTGCCATGGCAATTTGACGGCCTTCATAATAAGGATTGTAATGCATACCTTCACCCAACGCAAAGCCATCCGGCGCTTCCTGATAGCCCGTTAAGAGCGAATGGATGTAGTTCGCACCATCATGGCGGGCTTTAACGAGCAAACTAAAGTCGGGTGGATAGGCACCATTATTGGCCGCGCGAGCAGCGAGTTCATTTTCAAATAGTGATGGCAAGCGATCAGCTGGAATACCTTTGCGCTCAACCGTTTCGCCTTCATCATTTAGAGTGGGGAAACTATATTCAGCAGCTAACGATTTAACTTCAGCTTCGGAAAAACCAATTTCTTGCAAGTTGCGGAAAGCCACACGCTTGGCGCCATGGCATGCTGAACATACCTCACGATAGACCTGATATCCACGTTGGATGGATGCACGGTCAAACGTGCCTAAAATGCCATCAAAATGCCAATCAACCTGCTCAGCATGACGGGCGGTTTTGGTAGCAGGCATTTCTTCTTCATTGCCGTGTCCTCCGCTAAATACCACATAAACAAGGCTGGTAAAAATTACCACGCCGATGAGCATCGCCACTAAGCGCAATTTTGCGTTTAAACTATTACTTTGTTCCATGCGTTTTAATTCCAATCAAGGTTATGCTGTTGCGGCAATGCGGTTGCGCGTGACGATAGGTTTGTGAATTGATTCAGGTAGCGGTAAAGGCTTTTCAAAATAGCTCACCAAAGGCATAATAACCAAAAAATGTGAGAAATAATAGAGCGTGCCCATGATAGATAAAATCACATATAAACCTTCCGCAGGTTTGGCTCCCAAATAACCTAGTAAGAAGCAATCCGCCACCAACACCCAAAAGAACAGGCGATAAACGGGGCGGAAGCGCGCGCTGCGTACCTTGCTAAAATCGAGCCAAGGTAAGAAAAACAATACAATCAGCGCGCCAAACATCGCTAAAACACCACCAAGTTTAGATTCAATCACCGCGCCAGATGCCGCCATTACAAGTGCGAATATAACGCCGAAACCTATTAAACCATTACGGCCACCCTTCGTTAATTCAAAGGGTAAGTCAATGCCAATGCGCTCAAGCACTTTCAATCCGAAAGGCAATCCTGCAATTGCGGCACCAATAATCCAAAGCGGAATGTCAAATACCACCGCGCGCAAAATAGCGTAAAACGGTAAGAAGTACCATTCGGGCACAATATGTGCAGGCGTAACTAGCGCGTTAGCTTCAATATAATTATCAGGATGCCCTAAGCTATTGGGTGAAAAGAATAAGAACCACGCAAAAATGAGGAAAAATACACCAAAACCAAACATATCTTTCACCGTATAATAAGGGTGAAAGGGAATAGTATCTTTGTTGGATTTTACATCAATGCCTAATGGATTATTTGATCCATGTGTGTTTAAAGCCAAAATATGTAAACCCACCACACCAATAATTAAAAACGGCATTAGATAATGTAATGAAAAGAAACGATTTAATGTAGCATTATCAACCGAAAATCCACCCCAAAGCAATTGCACAATGCTTTCGCCCACTAAGGGAAAAGCGGAAAATAAGTTCGTGATAACGGTTGCGCCCCAAAAGCTCATCTGCCCCCACGGTAATACATAGCCCATAAATGCAGTGGCCATCATTAAAATGAGAATAATTACACCCATCCACCATAAAACCTCACGCGGGCCTTTATAAGACCCGTAGTAAAGTCCGCGAAAAATGTGAACAAATACCACAATAAAAAACATCGAAGCACCTACGGCATGCATGTAACGTAGCAACCAGCCATAATTTACATCACGCATGATGCGTTCAACCGAATCAAACGCCATGTCAATATGTGCGGTATAATTCATTGCCAAAAATACACCGGTTAAAATCTGCACGATAAGGCAAATGCCTGCAAGTGAACCAAAATTCCACATGTAATTAAGGTTGCTCGGGGTCGGATGTTTGGTTCCTACTACCTTATCAGCCGCATAAATAACGGGTAGGCGGTTATCGAGCCAGCCAACCCAACCTTTATAAGGAGATTTATGATGTAATGCCATAGGTCGTCTATCCGATCTTGATGCGTGTATCAGTTAAAAATTCGTAATCTGGCACAGCCAAATTAAGGGGTGCAGGGCCTTTGCGAATGCGGCCAGCTGTATCATAATGCGAGCCGTGACACGGGCAGAACCAACCGTTAAAATCGCCTGCTTGACCCAATGGGACACAGCCGAGGTGGGTGCATACACCCACCATCACCAACCATTGCCGTTTGCCTTCTTTGGTGCGCGCATCGTCGGTTTGTGGGTCGGGTAGGTCGGCCATGGGCACTTCTTCGGCCTCTTTAATCTCAGCGGCGGTGCGGTGACGGATGAATACCGGCTTGCCGCGCCATTTAATGGTAATGCTTTGCCCTTCAGCAATGGCATCTAAATTCACTTCGGTTGAAGCGAGCGCTAAAGTGTCAGCCGAAGGGTTCATGCTGCTGATAAAAGGCCAAATAAACGCCGCGCCACCAACAGCAGTTAAAGCTGAGGCGGTTAATACCATAAAGTCGCGGCGAGTTTCGCCTTGCGGTGCGTGAGACTCTTGGTCTATTTTAGGGCTTGCGCTCTTGGGGTTCATGCGTCAATCCATTGGCTAGAAGTTAATTGAGGAATACTAATAAGATGCAGCTCGCACTTTTTCAACCGGATATTCCACAAAATTTAGGAACATTGATACGTTTTTGTGCATGTATGGGAATAGCGTTGCATATTATTGAGCCTTGCGGCTTTCCATTTGATGAAAAAAAGGTGAGGCGCGCTGCATTAGATTATGCCGATAAAGCTAAGCTAATTCGGCATGTTGATTGGAAATCATTCGTTGAAGCTACTGCTAAAAACCGTTTAATCTTAGCTACAACTAAGTCGGCAAAACCCTATATGCAGGTGCGCTATGAAAAAGATGATATTTTAATTATGGGGCGCGAATCGGCTGGTGCACCGAATTATGTGCATATGCATGCTGATGAACGCGTGATTATTCGCATGGAAGAAGGGTGCCGCTCGTTAAATATTGCTGTATCCGCTGCCATGATTATGGGCGAAATGCTGCGGCAAGAATCCTTATTTAGCGGCTAAATTAAAAGCGACTGCCTACACCGATTGCACCACCATTGCGACCATAGCCGATGCCGTAGCCAAAGCTAGGGCGCACATAGCGATCGCGACGGTTTTCGGAATAGTTATATTTCCAGTCTTGTGCTAATTGCTGGCGGCATTGTGAAAGCTCGGTACTATCATCTTTAAAACCAAGTGCTAAGCACTCTGTACGATGCTTTGCCAATAATTCAGGATGCAAAGTTCCGCTTTTAGAATAATATTCATTATATGGATTAGGAGTGCAGCCAACGACTAAAAGGGCGAAAAGGGATAGTAATAAAAATTTCATACACCAGTCTTAGCATTTTTTCGCTTGATTGCAACGCTAATAAGCGTTAGATAGCGGGCGCAAAACCAAGTTAAAGGACGTGGATATGAAAAAAGACATTCACCCAAAATATGAAGAAATTACCGTTGAAATGACTGACGGTACGAAATTTAAAACCCGCTCAACCCTTGGTCAAAAAGAACTTCGTTTAGATATTGATCCGCTAACGCATCCAGCATGGGTGGGTGGTGTTCACTTTAAGAAAACCGGCCAAATGGAGAAATTTAATAATAAATTCGCCTTCCTTGGCAAAACAGGCGAGAAAAAATAGTTTTTTCGTTAAAACCGTTTTATTTTCATCACGTTTCGTAAAAACATCGCTTTGGCGGTGTTTTTTTTATAAAGTTTAACGATTGATTCACAAAAGAGCGTTAAGGTTCGATTATGGTTAAGAATAATCGATTTTTAGTGACTTTTTGGGGTGTTCGCGGTTCTATCGCCTGTCCATCTGCTGATAAATTGAAATATGGCGGCAATACATCCTGCGTTGAAGTTAATTGCGGTGATTTTAATCTTATTTTCGATGCGGGAACGGGCTTAAAAAACCTAGGCGATAAATTGTCTAAGAATGACAAACTGAATTACGATATTTTTATGAGTCACACGCATGTTGATCATGTGGCGGGATTTCCATTTTTTAAACCTGCTTATTCACCGCGCAGCCGCTTAAAACTTTGGGCGGGGCATTTGAAACCACATGGCCGCACCTTAAAAAAGGTGATGCAAACCCTTATGGCGCGCCCGCTTTTTCCGATTAGTGTGGATGTGCTGGAATCTACTATTATCTGGACAGATTTTGAAGCAGGTGAAACGCTAACTCTTAGCAATGAAATTACCCTCAAAACTGCGCCCTTGAATCATCCGGAAGGTGCTACGGGCTACCGCGTTGAATATAATGGCAAAGCCATTTGTTACGTTACCGATACCGAGCATACCCCTGGCAAGCTTGATCAAAATATACTCTGCCTCATTAAAAATGCTGATTTAGTCATTTATGATTCTACCTATACCGATGGCGAATATCCTAGTTATACGGGTTGGGGGCATTCCACTTGGCAAGAGGGTGTGCGCTTGTGTGATGCAGCAAATGTAAAGCGTTTAGCGGTTTTCCACCATGACCCCAGCCATACGGATGATTTTATGGATGGTGTGGCACAAGCACTCGAAAAAATGCGTCCGGGTGGTGGTTTAGTCGCGCAAGAGGGTATGACTCTCGAAATTTAAGGCGGTTTTTGCGGTAATTAGTTGCACGTGGCCTAAAGCTTGGCAATATCACTATGATGCCAACCCTATCACACATTCTAACCCAATTTGCACGCGAATGTAGTTTAAAGCATGATGCCGATTATGAAAGCGAGTTTACCTCCATCACTGCCGATTCTCGCCAAGTGCAGCCGGGCAGCATTTTTGTTGCCATTCGCGGTGTAAGCCAAAATGGCGAAGATTACATTTCAGATGCAGTAAAAAAAGGCGCGGCTGCTATTATTACGCGTCCGGATATTGAGGTTACGCATGCTGTTACACATCTCGTATCAGCCAATGAGCGCAAATTGCTCGCTAAACTTTCCAATTTATTTTATCCCACGGATGGATTGCAAATTGTGGCGGTTACGGGCACTAACGGCAAAACCTCCACGGTAGAGTTTTTTCGTCAATTGCTAGAAATTGAAGGGGCAAAAGCCGCCAGTATCGGCACTATGGGACTAGGTACGGCCAGTATTAAAGGCTTAGATGTGCCTGCCATCAACACATCGCCCGATCCGGTTTTATTGCACCAAACTTTGCAGCATTTACAGCTAAAAGGCGCGCAAGCTGTTGCGCTTGAAGCATCAAGCCATGGGCTACACCAACATCGCATGGATGGCGTGGCGCTTACTGCTGCGGCCTTTACTAATCTGACTCGCGATCATTTGGATTATCATAAAACGGAGCAAGATTATTTTGAGGCAAAGCAGCGTTTATTTGCCTATGTGCTGCCGCGCGGCCAAACAGCGGTTTTGAATAAAGACGACCCCTATTATGATGATTTGCATAAAATGTGCACCTTGCGCAAACATCGCATCATAAGTTTTGGGCGCGATGCCAAAGCAGATTATCAACTTAAATCAATCACCCTTACGCCCGAAGGGATGGATGTGCGCTTACAACTTGGACGCCATACGGTTGAAGCGAACCTACCCTTAATTGGCGAGTTTCAGGTGATGAATATTTTAGCTGCATTGGGCTTGGCGCAAGCGTGCGGATATGAGATTTTGACGCTCACCCATGGATTGCGCGCACTAAAACCCGTACGCGGGCGGATGGAACATGCGGCAACAGGCATTTATGTTGATTATGCCCACACACCCGATGCGTTGGAAAAAGCGCTTACCACCATGCGCGCGCATTGCCATGGTAAATTAGGTGTGGTGATGGGTTGCGGGGGCAATCGCGATGAAGGCAAGCGTGCTCCTATGGGCAAAATTGCCGCTAAATTAGCTGACTTTGCAATTATTACGGATGATAATCCGCGCAATGAAGATGCTCAAGCGATTCGATCTGAGGTTATGGCGGGCGCAAATGGCAATCATTGCCGTGAAATTGCTGGTCGGCGCGAGGCTATCGCAGCCGCCATCGCGCAAATGCAAGCGGGTGATATGCTGCTTATTGCTGGCAAAGGCCATGAAACCTATCAAATCATCGGCGATGATGTGCAGGATTTTGATGATGCCGCCACCGTGCGTGAGTTGTTAAAGTGAGCTTTTGGAATCTAACACGCATTATCGAAGCAACCCAAGGTGCGTTTTACGGCTCTGATAAACTTAAATTCTCAACCTTAACCACAGACAGCCGATTGTTGCAAACAGGCGAGTTTTTTGTGGCGCTTAAAGGCGATCAATTTGATGGCCATGATTATTTATTTAAAGCATTGGATGCTGGCGCGTGTGGCGCATTAGTTTCTAGCCACCCTAAAACCATGCCCAAAGATTTCCCGCTAATAGTGGTGGATGATACTTTGGTTGCTTTGCAAGCCATGGCGCAGTATCGCCGTCAGCATACAGCTGCGAAAATATTGGCGATTACCGGTAGTGTGGGTAAAACTTCGGCAAAGGAAATGCTCAAGCTTTGCTTAACAGGTTATGGTGAAACCTATGCCACCAGTGGCAATTATAATAACCATATTGGGTTGCCCATTTGCTTGTGCAATTTACCTGAAACCGCGCAATTTGCTATTTTTGAAATGGGCATGAATCATGCGGGTGAAATTGCCTTTCTTTCGCATATCGCTAAACCACATATTTCGCTGATTACTGCAGTTGAAGCGGTGCATTTAGAGTTTTTTGAGTCCGTGGCTGAAATTGCACGTGCCAAAGCTGAGATTTTTGAAGGGATGCATCAAGGCGTGGCGGTGTTACCTGCCGATAATCCTTATTTTCACATTCTGCAAACTGCAGCGTTAGCAACTGATAATCGCATGATTACATTTGGTGCATCACCACCAAGCGATTTTTATTTGCTGGATGCAAAGGGGCATTACAATTATCGCAACGTTAATCGCCATTTTACTTTAGGCACTCTGGGCGCGCACTGGCCAAAGGCTGCATTGGGTATACTAGCAATAGTAGCTGCTTTAGGCTTGCCGCTTGATAAGGCTGAACAAGCTTTATCGCACTATCGTGAACCATCGGGTCGGGGGCAAGTGGCGAAGTTGCCGTGGAAGCAGGGCGAGATTACATTGCTTGATGATGCCTATAATGCAAGCCCCGTATCCATGACTGCTGCATTAGCTACCTTGTCAACGTTGGGTGAGGGGCGCAAAATAGCTATTTTGGGGCATATGTTGGAACTTGGCAAAAGCTCGCCCAAACTCCACGCCGATTTAGCGCAGCCCATTGCAGATTATGGTATTGATGGGATTATTACCATTGGTGAACAAATGCATCCACTGGTAAAAATACTGCCGGCAACAATACATCTTGCACATTTTAATGTTGTGCAAGATGCTATCAAATCGGTAAATTCGTTGGTGCAGGCGGGTGATAATGTGTTATGCAAAGGCTCGCATGGCAGCGGGGTTTACCAACTGGTCGAGCATTTGAAGAAAGCACAAAATTAAGGGAAATCATGCTCTATTATTTTTTATTTCCATTGGCTGAACAATTTCCTTTATTCAATCTTTTCAAGTATTTAACCTTTCGCAGCGGCAGTGCTATCATAACAGCCGCACTTATCAGTTTTATTTTTGGCCCTATGATTATCCGTTGGTTAAAATCCAAGCAAGCGCATGGCCAACCCATTCGGCTGGATGGGCCTGAATCACATTTATTAACCAAGCAGGGCACACCTACCATGGGCGGGGTTATGATATTGCTGGCCGTTTCGGTATCGACTCTGCTTTGGTCTGATCTTGCAAATCCGTATGTGTGGATTACATTATTTGTTACCCTTGGTTACGGCGCGATTGGTTTCGTAGATGATTACATTAAACTGACCAAACGCCATCATGGAGGGCTTCCGGGTAAAGCCAAATTGGCGCTGCAATTTGCGATTGCGCTGATGGCAGTGCTGTGGATTCAAAAAGTGTCCGACCCTGCTTTTGCCAGCCATTTAGCCTTTCCATTCGTGAAAGATTTTATGTGGGATATGGGTATTTTTTATCTGTTATTTGCTACAACCGTGATGGTGGGTGCCAGTAATGCGGTTAATTTAACCGATGGGCTTGATGGGCTAGCAATTGTTCCTATCATGATAGCGGCGGGCTGTTTTGCGCTCATATCTTATTTAATCGGCAATGTAATATATGCGGAATATTTGCAAATTACGCATATTAAAGGCACAGGCGAACTCGCCGTATTTTGTGCCGCGCTGATTGGCGCAGGATTAGGGTTTTTGTGGTATAATGCACCGCCTGCTGCTGTGTTTATGGGTGACACAGGAAGCCTAGCATTTGGGGGTGCACTTGGCACCATTAGTGTTATCGTTAAACATGAACTGGTATTGGGCATCATTGGCGGTTTATTTGTGCTGGAAGCCGTATCGGTTATTTTGCAGGTGGCGAGTTTTAAATTAACGGGTAAACGCATCTTTCGCATGGCACCCATTCATCATCACTTTGAGAAAATGGGCTGGCAGGAACCTACCATTGTGATCCGTTTTTGGATTATCGCCTTCATTCTAGCGCTTATTGGATTAAGCACTTTAAAGCTGCGCTAAATGATTTTATTGCCAAAATATAAAGGTCGAAAAATTGGCGTTATGGGGCTGGGCTTATCGGGTGAAGCAACCGTTGCCAGCCTTTGCGCCAGTGGTGCCGAAGTGTTTGCATGGGATGAAAAACCGCAGAACGTCGAGGCCTGCCAAGATAGAAATTCGGATGCAACCTATAATGATTTTCGTAAATGGCCATGGAAGGAAATTAATACGCTGGTGCTAAGCCCAGGTATTGCGCTCAGTTTCCCTCAACCACATGCGGTGGTTGATATTGCTATGGTGTATGGCTGCGAAATTATTGGTGATATTGAATTGCTGATGCAAGCACAAACCCAAAGCCGTTTTGTGGGCATCACCGGTACTAACGGCAAATCGACTACTACAGCATTAATAGGGCATTTGCTTGAATCGGTGGGGGCAGAAGTGCAGGTGGGAGGAAATATTGGCAAAGCCGCCTTATCGCTCGATCCGCTCGATAAAAACGGCATTTATGTTTTAGAAATGTCCTCTTATCAGATTGAGTTGTTGCAGCGCGGCACATTTGATGTGGCAATATTGCTTAATATCACACCCGATCACTTGGATCGTCATGGTGGTATTGAAGGCTATGTAGCCGCTAAAAGACGCATATTTGATGGTATGGCCAAGCGTGATACGGCAATTATTTCGCGCGATGATGCCCATTGCCGCGACATTTACAAAAATCTCAAAGCCGGCAAAAATCTGTATTCATGGCAAGATAGCAAGCCAACTTTTATTCCGCTAACGCTTAAAGATGCTTGCCCCATTGATTTATCGGATGTGCAAAATTTGCAAGGCGAACATAACCGTCAGAATGTAATGGCTGCATTGGCTGCTTGTCAGGCGTTAGGGTTCTCCATTGATAAATTAGAAAAAGGCGTGCGCAGTTTTGCGGGTTTAGCGCATCGCATGCAACCTATCGCTACGCATCAGGAAGTTTTATTTGTTAATGATAGTAAAGCAACCAATGCCGAGGCAACCTCCAAGGCGCTAGATACGTATGATTCTATTTACTGGATATTAGGGGGGGTGGCTAAAGATGGCGGCATTGACACATTGGTTGACTATTTCCCTAAAATCGCCAAAGCCTATGTAATTGGCCAAGCAGCGCCTGAGTTTGCAAAGCTGCTACGCAATCACAAAGTAAAACTTGAAAAAGCCGTTACAATGGATAAAGCGGTAGCTATGGCTGCTGATGATGCGTTTAAAGCGGGTAAGGGTGTGGTGCTGCTTTCACCTGCTTGTGCATCGTTTGATCAATATGCCAATTTTGAAAAACGCGGCGAGCATTTTACCACACTGGCTCATCAAATGATTGCTGCTAAGCCCGCAAAATCCAAAGCAAAGCATGACGGTTAAGCGCATTTTAGAGTAAGCTTAAACTGAACAAGCAAAATGGTAAGGCAACATTTTAACTTATGGCCACGTTGTATCGCAATAATCACCCTTTGAGCCGTTGGTGGTGGTCTGTTGATCGCACGCTAATTGCTGCGCTTTTTGTTTTGATGGTGATTGGGGCAGTGTTAGTTACCGCATCAAGCCCTCCGGTGGCCGAACGTATTAAGCTTGATGCATTTTATTTTGTAAAGCGGCAGCAAATCTATCTTGGTTTTGCCTTTTTAGTGATGATTGGCCTTTCACTGTGTAATCCAAAGCTCATACAGCGTATTGGGTTGGTAGGGCTGCTTGGCAGTTTAGTTTTATTGTTGTTAGTGCCCATTATTGGTACAGAAATCAAAGGCTCAACCCGCTGGATTACCTTGCTTGGCCAATCGGTGCAGCCATCAGAATTCGTAAAGCCATTTTTTGCCATTGTTACTGCGTGGATATTTACGCTGCAGCAAAAACAGAAAGATTTTCCTGCCTTTAAATTCTCTATCATGCTCTATTTGATTTTTGCGGGATTGCTCATTTTGCAGCCTGATTTTGGGATGACCATTACCCTATCTGCTATCTGGGGCGCGCAAGTGTTTCTGGCAGGGCTATCGTTAATATGGGTGGTTGGTTTAATTGGATGTGGCATATTAGGCGGGGTTGCCGCCTATTATTTATTGCCCCACGTTACCACCCGCATTGACCGCTTTTTAGACCCGAACACCGGCGATAATTTTCAGGTTGATAAATCGCTGGAGGCTTTTCAAAATGGCGGGCTTTTAGGGCGTGGGCCAGGTGAAGGGGAGGTGAAAATTCATCTGCCCGATTCGCATACGGACTTTATTTTTGCCGTTGCTGCCGAAGAATTTGGCGTTATTTTTTGCCTTATTATTGTGGGTTTGTTCCTTTTCATTATTCTCAAAGCCGTAGCGCGGTTGCTGCACGAAAAAGATTGTTTTGTCATAATTGCCACTGCAGGGTTACTCACACAATTTGCCATGCAGGCGCTTATTAATATGGGCGTGGCAGTGCAGATGTTTCCCGCAAAAGGTATGACCCTGCCATTTTTAAGCTATGGCGGATCCTCCGCGGTGTCGATGGCTATTTGCATGGGCATGGTATTGGCGCTCACCCGAAAAAGAATTGGCGAAAATTAAAATGACACAAAAAATTCTATTATCGGCAGGCGGCACAGGTGGCCATGTTTTCCCCGCGATTGCATTGGCCAAAGAGCTGCATGCACAAAATCATCAGGTGGTTTTAGCGACCGATGCGCGCACCGCTAATTATGATTTTCCCGATTGGCTGGAGGTGCACATATTGGCTTCAAAAAGTCCAGCAGGGGGCTTAAGCGGTAAAATCTCAGGCATTATGGGCTTGCTTAAAGGCTGCATTCAAGCGGCGGGCATTATGAAGAAATTTAAACCCGATGTGGTGGTGGGCTTTGGTGGATACCCGTCATTTCCAGCAGTGGCTATGGCCA
The DNA here is from genome assembly GCA_963837025.1 of uncultured Alphaproteobacteria bacterium. Lineage (GTDB taxonomy): Bacteria > Pseudomonadota > Alphaproteobacteria > Rickettsiales > JALZUV01 > JALZUV01. Next base: position 1,000,136 of record CAWILT010000001.1, on the reverse strand, counting down.
TGGCGCGCAGTTTGCCGTTGGTACTGCATGAACAAAACCGCGTATTAGGCAAAGCCAATCGTATCGCTGCGCCACGCGCCTCGCGCATTGCTGCTTCGTGGCCTGATACGATGTATGTGCGGCCTGAAGATGCATCGAAATTAGTGGTTACCGGTAACCCAGCGCGGCCAGAAGTGCTGGCTTTACGCGATGCAATTTATCCTAAACCACAAACGGGCGAGCCGATTGAATTATTGGTATTTGCGGGCAGCCAAGGCGCGCGCGCCTTTAGCGATGTGGTGCCTGCGGCCATTGGCCTGTTACCGCAAGATTTGCGCAAACGATTACGCATTGTGCAGCAATGCCGCGCGGAAGATATTGCCCAAGTTCAGCAAGATTATGATGATTTTGACATTCAAGCCGAGCTAGCGCCGTTCTTTGACGATATGCCCCAGCGCCTACAAAAGGCGCATTTGGTGCTGTGCCGTGCCGGTGCATCCACCGCTACAGAACTAATGGTATTAGGCCGCCCTGCCATTTATGTGCCGCTAGCCATTGCCGCTGATAATCATCAAACCTATAATGCGCAATATTTAGAAGAACATAGCGCTGGCTGGCTGTTACCCTCAAGCCAATTTGATGCCGAGGCTTTAGCCGCACGTCTGCAATATTGCCTGACAAACCCCGATTTGCTGGAAAAAGTGGCCAACGAGGCCTATAAGCTAGCCAAGTGTGATGCAGCAGCCGCTTTGGCAAGCGTCGTGTTGGGCGTAAAAACCACTTGATTCATTTGTTACGCCTCATTTCATTCTGTGCGCTATCTTAGTGATTGATAAGGCTTGTTGCATCACTTAAACTTAGCAGCATGAATGCTATGAAATCGCTCCCAATCTCGGCCACCATGTCACTTGATGTGGGTATTATTCATTTTATTGGTATTGGCGGTATTGGCATGAGCGGTATTGCCGAGGTGCTGCATAATCAAGGTTATAAAGTGCAAGGATCGGATTTATCTGAATCGGCAAATGTTGAGCGTCTGCGCGCCAAAGGTATGAAAGTCTTTATCGGCCAGAAAGCTGAAAATATTGCCAAAGCCGATGTGATTGTCAAATCGACGGCCGTAAAATACGATAATCCTGAAATTCTGGCCGCGCGTGAATTGCGCATTCCCGTTGTGAAGCGCTCCGAAATGCTGGCCGAAGTTATGCGCATGAAGATGTGTGTGGCCATTGCTGGCACACATGGCAAAACGACTACCACCTCGCTAACTGCTACCTTGCTGGAAGCGGGCGGGCTTGAGCCAACGGTAATTAATGGCGGTATTATTAACGCTTACGGCACCAATGCTAAAGTTGGTAAAGGCGAGTGGATGGTGGTTGAGGCGGATGAATCTGATGGCACCTTTACCCGTCTACCTATATCGGTGGGTATCATCACGAATATTGATCCTGAACATTTGGATTATTATGGCGATTATGAAACGCTGAAAAAAGCTTTTGCACAGTTTTTAGAGAATTTGCCGTTTTATGGTTTTGCGGCATTATGTATCGAACATCCTGAGGTGCAAAAGCTGGCCGCGTCAGTTCAGGATAGGCGCATCTTAACCTATGGATTAAGCCCGCAGGCCGATATTCGCGCAACGAATGTGCGCTACGATACGCTCGGCCAAACCTTTGATTTACATATCAATAAAGCTTTTGAAGAAGAAGAACAAGTATGGCGCGATGTGTATCTGCCCATGCATGGCAAGCATAATTTGTTAAATTCTTTGGCCGCCATTGCCGTAGCGCAAGAGCTGAAAATGCCTGTATCGGAAATTAAAATCGCATTGAGCAGTTTTGCCGGCGTGAAGCGCCGCTTTACGCTTGCTGGCGAATTTAATGGCGCGCGTATTATCGATGATTATGCGCATCATCCCGTTGAAATTGCTGCGACCCTAAGCTCTGCTCGCCAAGCGGTGAAGGAATCGAAAGACCGAGTGATTGCAGTTATGCAACCACACCGCTACACCCGCGTTGAAAGTTTGTTTACCGATTTTTGTACCTGTTTAAATGATGCTGACACGGTGCTGGTTACGCCTATTTATGAAGCAGGCGAATCGCCCATTGCAGGCATCAGCCGCGAATCGCTGGTGCAAGGCATTAAAGATGCTGGCCACCGCGATGTACAAGGCGTTGACGCACCTGAAAAACTCGCTAGCACCCTTAAACCGCTTATTCAGCCAAATGATATCATTATATGCATGGGTGCGGGCAATATCAGCACATGGGCCAACGCCTTACCAGCCGAGCTTTCAGCGCTTTAATGGATGCTTCATCATTACCTACCGTACGCGGACGTTATCGGTTTAATGCGGATTTATCTAAAACGAATTGGTTTCAGGTGGGTGGCACGGCAGATGTGCTATTCAAACCCGAAGATGCAGCAGATTTAGCGGATTTTATCCGGCAAAAACCTGCTGATTTACCCATTACGCTTATCGGAGTAGGCAGTAATGTAATCGTGCGCGATGGCGGTATTCGCGGCTGTGTCATTCGCTTAGGCCGCGGCTTTACCAAAATGGATCAGCAAGATGACATTATTGCCGTAGGTGCTGGTTGCTTAGATGTGAATGTCGCGCATTATTCCGCTGGATGCGGCTTAGCGGGTGCAGAATTTCTAGCGGGTATTCCCGGCACCATTGGCGGTGCATTGGCAATGAATGCGGGCGCCTATGGCACCGAAATCAAAGACATCGTAACCGAAATTCAAGTGGTTACCGATGAAGGTGAAATTAAATGGGTATCGCCCAGCATCTTCGATTATTCTTATCGCCATGCAAATGTGCCCCAAGGGTGGATATTTACCGCCGCTAAATTTAAAGGCGTGGCTGATGATGCGGCGGCTATTGCTGCGCGCATAACCTATATTCAAACTCAGCGTGAGCAAACCCAGCCCATTCGCAGCAAAACGGGCGGCAGCACCTTTCGTAACCCCGAAGGTCATAAAGCATGGCAGTTAGTGGATGATGCAGGTTGCCGAGGCTTAATGATAGGTGATGCGCAAGTATCTGAAAAACATTGTAACTTTTTGATTAATAACGCAAATGCCACGGCCGCTGATATTGAAGCGCTGGGCGATGAGGTGCGCAAGCGTGTTCAAAATCACTCAGGCATTACGTTAGAATGGGAAATTAAACGCATTGGCGACGCGCAGTAACCTTTCCTTCACTTTTATCTTTTAAGGTAGCGCCATGTTAAAGTGGCTTACATCACATTTCTTTTTGGGGTTTTTAATGCTGGCTAGTTTGCTGGTATTGCACCGCACCGATTTGCCGTGGATTGAAAGCCTGCGCCATCACACATTTGATTTTTATCAGCAACTACACCCGCGCGAGCCTAACCCACAAGCTCAAGCCGCCCCTGTTTATATTATTGATATTGACGAACGTGCGTTGGCGCAAGTGGGGCAATGGCCATGGCCGCGCACCACTCTAGCCAAACTGGTTAATCAACTCGCGCGCTATAATGTGGCCGTTACCGGTTTTGATATTGTGTTCGCTGAGCCTGATAACAGTTCGCCAAGCGCTTTGCTGCGCAATCGCGATGATATTTCGCCAGCAGCCATTACCGAGCTTGAGAAACTGCCTGATAACGAACAGGTATTCGCGCAAGCGATTGCCAATGGGCGCGTGGTAGTTGGCCAAGTTGGATTGTTTGAACCCACTGCACAACAGCCTATCAACCCTAAAGTAGGTTATGGTATTTTATCGCCCGATGCCGATAATTTGGTTAAACCAATGCTCAATGGTTACCAAGGGTTAGTGGCGAATTTGCCGATACTTGATAAGGCCGCGGATGGTGTAGGGTTGTTTTCAACCCGTTCAGGCTATGGCGGCACGATTCGCAGCGTGGCATTGATTGAAGAAATTAATGGCGTAATTACGCCGTCTTTAGGATTAGAAATGCTACGCGTAGCACTGGGTGGGCGTGATGATTATCTAATTCGCGGTTTTAAAGATGGCAATAAAGGTATTGAATCTATTGTGGTAAAGGGTGCCACACCCCAAATGAAATTTGAAATTCCAACCGATGAGCATGGGCGCGTATATGTGCATTTTGCCCAATATCCCACCGCTAAACCTCCGCTCTATATTTCTGCAGCTGAAGTGCTTTATCCTAAAGATGAAGCGGCATTACGCGAAAAATTGCAAGGTGCGTTGGTGATTATAGGCACGTCAGCAGTGGGGCTTAAAGATATTCGTAAAACCCCAATTAACCCCGTATTACCAGGGGTAGAGGTGCATGCGCAATTACTTGAAAACATTCTTTCAAATAATCATCTCACCCGCTCGTTTGAAGTGATAATAATTGAATGGCTGCTTATTTTAATGGGTGGAATGGCGATGATAATTATTATTCCGCGCGTGAGTGCCTTTGGCACTTTCTTGCTCACAACATTAGCCGTTAGCAGTGTAATCAGCGCGGGCTGGTATTTTTATAGCCAAAAAAATCAATTGTTTGATGCCAGCTATCCGGCACTTTCTCTTTTCGCGCTATTTATGATGCTTGGTTACCTCAATTATGCGCGTGAGGAAAAACAGCGAAAACAAGTGCGCAATGCGTTTAGCCATTATGTATCGCCCGATTTGCTAGAAGATCTAGCTAATAATCCAGATAAATTAGTGTTAGGTGGCGAGACGCGCAATTTAACGGTATTTTTTAGTGATATTCGCGGCTTTACCAAAATTTCAGAGCAGTTTAACGCCCAAGAATTAACGCGGTTTATTAACAGCTTCCTCACCCCTATGACGAATGTCATTTTAAAGCGCAAAGGTACCATTGATAAATATATGGGCGATGCCATCATGGCTTTTTGGAATGCACCGCTAACCTTAAAAGATCATGCCGCGCAAGCGTGCTACGCTGCACTGGAAATGCAGCAAGCAGTCAAAGATTTAAACCAAAGGTTAAAAACACAAATTGAAGCAGAAAATAATGTGCTAATAGAAGGCGAATCGCCACGAATTTATATCCCTATTGAGGTGGGTGTGGGATTAAATACCGACGATTGCTGCGTGGGTAATATGGGTTCTGATCAGCGGTTTGACTATTCAGCTTTGGGCGATGGCGTAAATTTAGGTTCGCGGCTTGAAGGGCAAACCAAAACTTATGGTGTAGATATCATTTTAGGCCAAAATACCGAAAGCATTGTGCGTGATCGCTTTGCCTTACTAGAGCTGGATTTAATTCAGGTGAAAGGCAAAACCGAGCCAGTGCGCATTTTTGCCCTCATGGGCGATGAGCAATTAAAAGATACGGAAGATTTTAGATCTCTCAAAAACTTAGTAGATAATCTGTTGATGCATTATCGCGCGGGAAGCTGGGATAATGCGCGTCGTTTGGCGGTGCAATTAAAAAAACAACATCAAGGCTTGCAATGCTATGCGCAACTCCTTATATGCCGAATTGATGTATATAAGCAACATCCGCCCGCACAGCCTTGGGATGGTGTCGCAATAGCAGATTCAAAGTAGGGTTAAAACTACCCATTTACGGTTCAACCGGTAAGATGTGGATAAGATTTAGACGCTTTAGAATCGCGAAACTAAATTAACGTTCGGAGAACTTGTTTTGATTAAACAAAAACAGCGCCCAGTTTTTGAGCGCTTCACACATTTTATCATTCAGCCTAACGGTATGCTAAGCAATAGCGGTATTCTGACCACCGCCACTTTAATGAGCGCAGCCTTAATGGCAGTCACGTTAAATATTTCTACTCATTCGCATTTACCGATTGCCTATGAACTTCCGTTAAATGAACAGGCAGCCGCACAAAATAGTAATGTGCGCCATGCATTAATAGATGCGTGGAAAGAATTGCATAACAAACCTAAAGCGGGTGCTGATCTTTCAACACAGCAGCAAGTGGCGCAACCGGTTGAGCCTGTTATCGTCTATCCCTTTACCGAGCAGGTTACGGTAGAAGTGCAATCGGGCGATACCATGGCTGAAATTTTACAGCAGCATCATATTGGCATTCAAGATACGACCGCCATCATCAAGGCGATGAAATCCGATTTTAATCCGCGCAAAATTCGTGTGGGACAAACGTTTGACTTAACACTCAATCACATTGAGGCTGATAAAGCTGAGCTTGAAATGTTTTCCGCGCAAAAAAGCAGGCTTAGCCATGTTGAGTTAAAACCCAAAGCAACAGGTGAAGGATTTGAATCCACCGAAATTAAAATTGAAACTAACAAACAAATTGCGCGTGCGGGTGGCACTATCCGATCCAGCTTTTATGATGCGGGCGACGATGCAGGTATTCCAACGCCAATTTTAATGGAGCTTACTAAAGCTTATAGTTATGACATTGACTTTGAACGTGATGTGAAGCCAGGCCAAGAGCTTGAAGTGCTTTTTGAGCAGCTCGTCGCCAAAGATAATGGCGATGTGGTGGGGCATGGCGATTTAAAATATGCCGCCTACACGTTGAAAAACGATGAAAAGCTCGAAATTTATAAATTTACCGATAAAAGCGGCGATACAGACTATTATAAACCAAATGGTGAATCCATCCGCAAAGCGCTATTAAAAACACCGGTTAAAGCACGTATTTCATCAAATTTTGGTATGCGCAAGCATCCTATTTTAGGTTATTCGCGCATGCATACGGGTATTGATTTTGCTGCCGGTTCGGGTACGCCAATTTATGCCGCTGGCGATGGGCAGCTCAATTATGTTGGGCGCAAAGGTGGCTATGGTAACTTTGTCAAAATTAAGCATAATAATGGCTACGAAACTGCTTATGCACATATGCAGCGCTTTGCTAAAGGTATGCGCAATGGCCGTCAGGTTAAGCAAGGCGATGTGATTGGTTATGTTGGCTCAACCGGTCGCTCCACAGGCCCGCATCTACATTATGAAATCATTAAAAACGGCAAGCATATCAATCCTAATGGTGCAAAATTCCGTACCGGACGGGTGCTTGAAGGCACCGAGCTAGCGAATTTCAAAAAGCAAAAACAAACGCTGAAAAATCAATTGGCATCGTTACCACGGGTTAAATCGCAGGTAGCACAAGCACATATTTCGCCTTCAACTACTAAGCAAAATTAAGATGCGCCGAATTTTGGGCATTGATCCTGCGTTACGCCACTGTGGCATTGGGGTGATTGATGCCGATGGCTCAAACATACGCTTTGTACATTGCCAAACCATTAAACCAAAAGCCACATTGGATATGGCCGCTAGGCTTTTCGTTTTAAGTGAAAAAATTGCTGAGGCGATACAGCTTTTTCAACCACATGAGGTAGCGATTGAAGAAACGTTTGTATCGCAAAATGGGCAATCCACTTTAAAGTTAGGGCAGGCACGCGGCGCCATTATGCTAACGGTAGCACAAGCCCATTTGCCTTTAGCCGAATATGCCGCGCGGCTAGTCAAAAAATCTATTACGGGATCCGGTGCGGCTGATAAAACGCAAATGATGCATATGATAAAATTGTTATTGCCCAAATCCACTGCGCAATCCGATGATGAGGCTGATGCGTTAGCCATCGCCATAACACATGCACATCACACAAAATGGAACCAAACAAGCGTCGCCTAATGGAAAACTTATACCGCTCAATTTACAACCCGATAATGAAAATAGCATTGTTTCCCATTATCTCTGGATTCTTACTCATACCTTGCTTTGCGCAGGCTCAGGTTGCGCCCAAAGAATATGAAGATGTTATTGAGGAAGATAAAAGTTTTGAAGAAAAAATTCCCGAAGAATTGTTTGAGCGCGAAGATACGTCATTCATTACCGTAACCACTGAAAATGATTTATATAGCGGTCAAGGTACCGATTCGAACTATACTAATGGTATTCGTTTTACCTATTATGATACGAGCCGCAATGCCTCACGCCTAGTCGAAGGGATTGATACTCTATTGCCGTTTTTCGCTGTGAACGATACCAGCAATACCTACTTCTCACTCGGCCAAAACCTCTACACGCCGCAAGATATAACACTTGTAACGCCTGACCCAACCGATCGCCCTTATGCCGCATTTTTATATGGATCAGTTGGCTCCAACACCATCAATGAAAACCATATGGATGATATTGAGCTTACTTTAGGTGTGGTCGGTTCCGCTGCCTTGGGTGAGCCTGTGCAAAGCGCGGTACATAAACTTACCGATTCACCCGATCCTAAAGGTTGGGATTCTCAATTAAAAAATGAGCCGGGTGTTATGTTGGCATATCAACGCAGCTGGCCTGAGGCTTTTGCGGCTGATTTAGACCCATTCTATTTTCGTATCGCACCCCATGTGGGCGCTACCGTGGGTAATATCTATACTTATGGGGCTACGGGCATCACGTTTCAGCTCACACCGCGTAATGCGATTTGGCAAGCGCCTCCTCCGCGTGTGCGCCCTGCATTGGCCAGTTCAGGCTATTTTGCTTTACCAGAAGATGTGTCTTTTGCTTGGTCGCTTTTTGCAGGGTTAGAGGCGCGCGCCATGGCTCGTAATATTTTTCTAGATGGTAATACCTTCACCGATAGCCCATCGGTTGATCGTGAAATTGGCGTGGTGGATGCCAATGCGGGCGTAACCACAACCTTTGATAATATCCAAATTGCCTACACGCTAAACTGGCGATCCCGCGAATTTAGCGAACAAGATGAAAATACTTATTTTGGTTCGGTATCGCTGGGTTATCGTTTTTAAAACCAACTATGCTGCGTCGCTATTTGCCGCAAAACTCAATGTTAGCGCATATCGGTTTGATTCGCTTTTAGCGCCTACTATTTCACCTGCTTGATGAACCTCCATTGACCCATCTTGCGCAATCTCAATAGGGCTATTAGCAACAATCCCCCCGTCATCGCGGTGGATGATAATACGGCCAATATTGCCCGCGCCACATAAATCATTTTGAATAGAAGCATCTAAATCGCTGCCATTTTGTGTTGTGTCATTCAAGGTCATTTCCACAATCGGCCATTTAATGGATACCCCTTTTTCGGACTTGGTTTTGCGTATGGTTTCTAAAATTTCAACAGCGGCAATGCCTTGGGCTTCGGCTATTTCATCATGAGGATAATCGCTTACCTGCACCCAGTTTCCCCGTGCGTGGATAGAGCCTTTAGCCGCATAATCATCACTTTCAAATATATGGCTCCAAAGTTCTTCGGTTACATGCGGTAAATAAGGTGCAAACAGTCGCAATATACCATCTAAACAATAGTAAATGGTGTGTACGGCGCTCATTTGCCCGGTAGCATCTTCGCCCGCCTCATCATAGGCGCGTTTCTTGACTAACTCTAAATAATTATCGCAAAAATCATTCCAGAAGAAATCTTCAATGGCGCGTAACGCGGATGCATATTCATAGCGCTCAAATTCTAGGCTGGCTTTGGCCACGGTGCGATGCAAGCGCGATAGAATCCATTTATCAAGCGTTGCAGTTGGGGCTTGTGGAGCACCATCAAGCTTTTCTAAATGGATGGCCGCAAATTTCGTGGCGTTCCATAATTTATTGACCAGCTTTTTGCCAATTTTAAGCAAATCGCGGCTAAAAGCCGTGTCTTGCCCAAGCTTGGAGGTGCTGGCCCAATAGCGCACTACATCCGATCCATGCTCTTCAATCAAATCAATGGGCGTAACCACATTACCCTTTGATTTACTCATCTTTGTTTTATCTTCAGCCAAGCACCAACCCGAAATCATAAGATTTTTCCATGGAATGGTATCTTCATGCAGATGCGCTTTAACAATCGTATAAAATGCCCATGTGCGAATAATTTCATGTGCTTGCGGACGCAAATCGGCAGGAAATAATTGGCTATGGCGCGTTGCATCTAATGCATATTCGGCGCTAATGCCTTTACTGTTTAATTGCGGCGAGGTGGAGGACGTGGCCCATGTATCCATCACATCAATATCAGCTTGAACCTCATCGCGCGTATAGCCTTTAGGCAAGTCAACCAATGGATTACAGGGTAGTTGGTCAAGTGTGGCGATAAGCACCTTATCTTCTTCACCGGCGCGTTTGGAATACCAGATTGGGAATGGCACGCCAAAATAGCGCTGGCGCGAAATGCACCAATCCCAGCTGAGGCCATCAATCCATTGATCCATGCGCTTACTCATCCATTCAGGATGCCAATTGCATTCGGCTGATTTAGCTTTAAGCGCTTCCTTTTTATCCATTACGCTTACAAACCATTGCGGGGTAGGGAGTATTTCTAACGGTGCACCAGAGCGTTCCGCGCATTTAACGGCATGCGTTATTGGCTTGGCACTCAGTAAATCGCCAGAGGCTTCAAGTTGTTTAATTATTTCTTCACGCGCAACGGTTGCCTTTTTATTCACCATCCAATCAGGCGCATTTTTAAAAGCAATTTTACCATATTTATTTAAGATAAGTTTTAGCTCCAGCCCATGGTTGCGCCATTTTTCAATATCGGCCTCGTCCCCAAAGGTACAGCACATCATAATGCCCGTACCCTTTTCAACTTCCACTGAATCATCTTCTAGAATCGGCACTTTCACACCGAATAAGGGGGTAATAGCATGCTTGCCTTTCAGATGCTGATAGCGCGCATCATCGGGGTGGTAAAACACGCCTACGCAGGCGGGAATCATCTCCGGTCGCGTGGTGGCGATGGTGAGAGTTTCATCCGAACCATCCACGCCAAAGCGAATATCACAAAAATGGCTGGGCAGTTCTTTATCTTCCACTTCGGCTTGAGCGATGGCGGTTTGGTCAACCGGATCCCACAACATCGGTTCTAATTTGCGCAATACATGGCCTTTATGGAATAAATCGAGGAAAGATAACTGCGATAGTTTTCGGCTTTCTTCGCTTATCGTATGGTATTCTTGTCGCCAATCCACACTCAGTGCGGTGGATTGGAATAGGTCGCGGTAGGCTTGTCGCGATTCGTCTGATACGGCCATACAGGCCTCAATAAATGCCTCGCGGCTATCGAAATCGACGGCGCGTTTTTTGGTGGCTTTTTCTACCAAGCGTTCGGTAGGCAAGCCGTTATCGTCAAACCCCATCGGATAGAATACGGTTTTGCCGTTCATACGTTGCCAACGCGCGATAAAATCGGCTTGGCAATAGCTAAACACATGCCCCATATGTAAGTGGCCTGAAACCGTGGGCGGTGGGGTATCAATCACATAGGTTTCATCGCGCGGGGCGGATTCGTCCCAGTAATAGGTTCCAGCGTTAAGCCAATACTCTTGCCAGCGTTTTTCGGTAGCAGCGGTATCGTATTTTTGGGGTAAAGTTTTCATGTGCGAAAACTAACCGCACTGGCCAATAAGTGCAAGCGTTTGCAGCGTTAGCTTTAACCCCAAGGCCCACGTTTTTGGCGTTGCTGAGGCTGTGTATTCATGGTTTGCGCCATCTCCATCAGCTTATCAATACGATTTTGCGTTTTGGGGTGGGTGGAAAATAACGCATCTGCGCGCTCGCCTGATAGCGGGTTGATAATAAACATATTGGCACTGGCAGGCGCACGCTCCGCTGCGGGGTTGCGAATTTGGTGTGAATAATGCTCTATTTTTGCCAATGCTGAAGCTAAAGCCTCCGGATCACCGGAAATTTCTGCGCCGCCTTTATCGGCAACATATTCGCGCGAGCGCGAGATGGCCATTTGCACCAATGAGGCTGCCAAGGGCGCAATAATCATCATCGCTAGGCCGCCAATTATGCCGATGCCTCCACGATCTCTACCACCACCAAAAAACAACGCGAAATTGCCCAACATACCAATCGCACCGGCAAGTGTAGAGGTGATTGTCATGGTGAGTGTATCACGATTTTTTACATGGGCGAGTTCATGCGCCATCACACCCGAAATTTCACGCTCGGTTAGCATATCGAGTAGGCCGGTCGTGGCCGCCACACTAGCATTTTGCGGGTTGCGGCCTGTGGCGAAAGCATTGGGTTGATCATTCGCCATAATAAATACTTTTGGCATGGGCAAGTCAGCATTTTTGGCCAATCGCGCCACCAAGTGATAAAACCCGTGATTTTCAGAAACAGGTTTGGCACCATGCATTTTCAGAACCATTTTATCCGAATTATAATAAGCGAAAAAATTCATGCCAAAGGCGATTACCAATGCAATCAGGGTTCCCGTAGCGCCGGCAATGAAATAGCCAATCGTCATCACTAAAGCTGACATTGCGGCCATTAGCAGGCCAGTGCGTAAAAAATTATTCATGAATTTCTCTATAAGTGCTCTTGCATAAAAAATATATCAGTTTATGAAAGCATGTGTTGTGCGCGTGTGGCGAAATTGGTAGACGCACTAGATTTAGGTTCTAGCGCCGTGAGGTGTGGGGGTTCAAGTCCCTCCACGCGCACCATAATTGGTTAACAACCAGCCTCCCAAGTTTTCCAAAAAGCTTCCGTAACCCTTATTGGGTAACGGTTACAGCTTGTGCTCATTTCCCGAAAATTCCGCCTTAATTCCTAATTTTTGTTAACGAACTACGAATAAATTACGAACGATTTTTGAAGTTAAAATTGGCATTCATGAAATGTCTAATTTCCTACCTTTTTAGCAATAAGTTCGCATGCTGCCTTATTTCTGATATCAAGCGGTTTGATTTCGATGTTCTGTTTAACTTTTGCGATATCACGTGCTGTGGCAACTACCTCATGACCATCAGCTAGCAACAAATCAATAAGTGCATTGCCAACATAATCATTACCTCCTGTAACAAGAATTTTCATGTAAGCGTACTGCCTCCATATTGACGTGCACGATCAGCTTGCTTCTGACCAAGTGTAATCTCATTATTAAGGTTCCGGAGCTCTGCCATATACTTAAAAATTGAGCTTACATGTTCAGCTAATCTGCTGCTATCTTTAAAACTAATAGCTGGTAAATCGTCATCTGTATTGACTGTATTTGCGTAATCTCGCTTGTAATCTGTATTTTCAATGAAATGTGTATCGGGGTCATCATCTTTCTCTGGTTTTTTGCCATGTGGAATGTAAATTGCTGCTCCTCGCACAAGCATTTGGTCACCTCCTGAATGCAAATCTATGACTGCAGGACCAGGAATTTTTGCAAGAAATTTAGTCAGATTTTTAGTGTAATGCCCTGATTCTTCGAAATCATAAAGTGATATGGCTATGTTTTTTTGCAATTTATAGAGATCCGCCGCTTCATTGAAAGAATTTATTTCCTTTAGGACTTTTGCCTTTTTCAGCGCACGTATAGGGTCGACTTTTCCATTGATGGTTGCGTAATCGAGTATCATCTTGGCTGCTTCTTCATTACGAATATTGATAGCTAAGACATCTTCTCCTGCTGTTAGATGAAAATTTTGTTTCACGATTTGCTTTTGAACACCTAAGGTTTTGGTGTTTGTAAATGAAAGTTCCTCTCCTTTAGGGATATCGATTAGTAGAACGCGTTTATTTTGCTCCTTTTTTGCAAATTTTGTATAATCTAAGTCATTGCGATCTATCCGGAAGAAGGCCAACCCTTCGTCACTAATTTCAGTGTGTTGCATTAAAAGTTTTTGGGTTTTTTCAGGAAATTTTTGCAACTTCTCAAATAATTTCATATATTTCTTTTGTGATGCTTGACTGACAATTGCTTCTTTTAATCTAAGGGGGGAGAAGGTCAATACTTTTAATTGGCAGGGTGAAGTTTTGTTGTTCGCCATCTTGCTGCCACTCAGATACTTGCTTTTCTTTGTGAATCCGAGCCTCTATTTCTTTATCAAAGGGACACCGCATAATATACTCTAGAACGGCTTCTTTTCTGTTTCCATCAGTAATGTGGTTGCTCGGTATTTCCGTTAATCCTTGGTGCAGGTCAGATAGCGTTCTACCAATACCTTTGCCATTCTCTTTGATTTTGAGCAGTTTCTCTTTTACATCCGGATAATCATCTAGAATTTTTTGAAAGCGGTCATTGAACGGGTTGAGGACAAAGCTCATGCTTGCCACTACAGAGTAGAGTGCTGATTCTTCAATTTCAGTTGCATTCTCAACATTTTTACTACGCAGAAAATTTCCGAATTCTTTAAGCTCTCTTACGCACCATTCTAGCTTATTATATTCCTGATCTTCTAAGCTTGGATTCCTGCGGAATAGTTCTTTCCAGCTAAACAAATGAAATGCCAAGGCAACACGTTCATAATTTATTAATAGGGGGTTTTTATCTTCATGTTTGGTGAAAAAGATGTCGCCACCCCATTTGGAAAATTCTTCACTTACCGCCTCCGTGTCGTAAAGCAGCCAATTATGAAAACGATCATGAATATTCGTTTTATAACAGTTAGCCATACTTATGATTAGTGGGTTTTGGTTAATAGAAGAGTTCCCATATTTCTTATTATGGTATTCGTGCAATTGATCGCAAAATTCAGGAGCCATCAAAATGGCAGGATTATTATCCTTATACCCATCATGTTCGTGTTTCATGACTGCAAAGCGAAATGGCACCTGTTTGTGGCGCATTGTTGCAATTGCGCTAAACTCTATTCCCTCTAGTTGGGTTTTAAAATCGGTAAATCCATAATCTGTACTAACTTTTTTGCCGCCCCAAAAATCGCGAATTAGAATAGGTGTTGAACTATTAGCACCTCCAATCAATGAGGCTCTTTGTTGTAACCATAAGCCTGTATCAATCTTTAAGTCTGTATCTTTGGGTATAAATTCAGTTGCAGAGATAGTATAATCGTTTTCTAATCCCTTCTTCACTTTATCAAGGTCATGGCCATTCTCACAAATTCTTTTATGTAATTCTTCTCTAGAAATCCCTTTTTCTTGAATTACACGTTGTAGGATACCATAAGTATTGAGTAAATAATTCTCTGCGTGAATTTGTCCTTGATGAATATTGATTTCTTTATCTAGGCGAGTTGTCAGACTTTCACCTGCATGTAACGACTGGATTTGTTCGATATTGCGGTTTTTGTCTTTCTCTATAAAAGCGTAGACAGTATCTAGCTTGGGGGGAAAGTAAAAAGTGTTAAGATTCCTCATAGAGGTGTAAAATAGCTGAAAATAGTTAAAAAACTGATAAAGTCTATTATTTAAACTTCTATTTCTTATAAGCCATCTCATGTGCTTGAAGTGTTGATTCAGTCTTAGCTAAATCTGTTTAATGATTAGATGATTACAATTAGAGCAAGTACAAGTCGCGTCTGGCAGGACTTGAATAAATTAGTGTATTCAAGTTATTAAGGGTTGTTTAATCAGAAGTTATTCGCGCAGAACCTTTATCCTAATTATGGCAGAGAAAAGGCTTGAGCACGTAGATGCCAGCCTTTAGGCCGTTAAGCCTACAAAGATAGTTGGGGAAGGTTTATGGAATAACTGGGCTAAAAAGCTATCAGCTAGCAGACTATTGTAGTCGACAAAGTTAGTAGGATTTAGTATCTATATTACTGAAGATAAAAGCTATTACGATTGACTTTTTAATAACTAACTGAAATTAAGGAATAGATGGCTTCCCTCCACGAGCACCAACTTTTTTTAGGTTATATTTGTTCGCTTAGTATTTTACGGGTGGCTTGAAAAGCTTTTTCAAATTGGTGGCTGACCGCATAATTTTCAATCATTTCTTGCTCAATTTCTGCGCTGGGTTTTAGCCCTTTGCCATGGCGCAAAATGGTGCCAAATTCTGCTAATCGATAATTCCCTTTGGCTTCAGCTTCTTTAAAGGCATCGTATTTTGAAGGGGGGATGCTTACATAAGCAAAATGCGGCGTGCCATCATCAAGCGTGCCGCTTACCAGCACAATCATATCAAGGTTAGAATCGATATGGTGTAAAACATTTTTTTCATTCATTTCAATTATCCTTTACACTGTTTTTTGATTGAGATTATTACCAAGATCGCGCCCTGATTGTGCTGCGAGTGCCGCGGTATGTGATCCAACCTCAGGCCTTTTTTCATCAACAATGGGATTAATAACATTGGGTATAGGGTTTTTACTATTCGGTAAATCAGGATTAATTTCTTTTTCACGCCTAACAAATTTTTGGTAGAATGAATAGGCAGCTACATATAAACCACCAGCAACGCCAAGCCCTAAATTACCGTTAGCGATGCCGCTTGCCAACATGGTGGCAGATGCCCCGACACCAATTTTGCCTGATAATTTTTCGGGATTCTCTTTAACCCAACCGGCAGCGCGTGTTATCATATTTTCTTTATTCACCACCTCATAGGTAGAGTCTTTAAATGTGAGTTGCTCAGCCTCTTTCGCGGCTTTATTTGCCGCAATTTCTGCTTTACTTGGTGCGAATATTTGCATCAAGGTTGAGGTCATACCCAGCGCACCAAAACCCACGGTAGTTGCCGCACCCGTAGTCATTTCATGCGCCATATCTTGCATACCAATTGACGCAAAGGTAGCTGCTCCAGCGCAGGTAAGCGCCGCATAACATTCAACCGGATATTTCTTCGGATTAAACGGCTTGGCGGCTTTTTTGCCCATTTTCTCCACCCAGCTTTGCTGAGGAGTTTCAGTAGGCGCTTCAATAATAGAGGAACCTTTTTCATCGCCAGACATCCACATCGGTACATTGCCTAAAAAGTAAAGCGAAGCGCCGACTAATTCAGCTGTGCTATGGTCAGGGTTAAGCGCGGTTAAACCAATCAATAACGCATCGCCCGTTGCATTGGTTGCACCAAATATTTTATCACCATGCTTTTTGGCAAGTAAGGTGCCATCCACCATTAAATCGAGCGTTTTATCGTGAATTTCTGTCTTTTTCTCACGTAAAAAATTGGCGACACGCCCACCAATACCCACCGTGGTGCTCGTGCTTTTTTCAAACACTAAATCAGGCTTTAAATCGGGATTATCATCGTCTTGCATACTATTTATTTTAAGCGATTTTCATTTGTTCATTTACATCGTTTAGATAAGGAATTTATTATAACTATAAATGGTTAGCATAATATTAAATTAGCAAAAAAACTTTGTTTTTTAGGTTCATAATTCGCTAAACTGCTGTAGTTACAAAAGCATGAAACCAACTCTTTTATCGTATTTTCGTCTTATTCGATTTAAATTTTCTAACTGGCGGCGTGCGCGCTTTACTGAATCGGTTGATCAGCATAGCGTGATTAGCAATGTGCGTGATGAAGGTGATGCTTCGTCGCGCTATTGTTTTATGGTACTCATGTCGTGTGGCATCGCGATGTTGGGTTTGCTGCTTTCATCGCCTGCAGTGGTCATTGGTGCCATGTTAATTTCGCCGTTAATGGGGCCTATCATGTCGCTGGGTTTTTCACTATGCGTAGTGGATGCGCGCCAGCTGCGTCGTAGTTTAATTGGCATCGGATACGGATTGGTGATGGCTTTAAGCGTTTCGATGTTTATCGTTTACTTGTCGCCTCTGACAGATCCCACGCCTGAGATTATGGCGCGCACGCAGCCCAACTTATTCGATTTATTGGTGGCGATATTTTCTGGGCTGGCGGGCGGCTATGCGGTGATTAAACAAAAAGGCGAAACGATTGTAGGAGTGGCGATTGCCACCGCTTTGATGCCGCCTTTGGCTGTAACGGGGTATGGTTTAGCGATGGGGAATATGCCCATTGCGCAAGGCTCGTTCTTTTTATTCATGACTAACCTGTTAGCCATCTCACTTTCAGTGACAGCCATTGCAAAATGGTATGGTTTTGGCAGCCATCATGGCCGTGGGCACACATTATGGCAAACGGCGCTAATGGTGGCGGCATTTGTTGCTCTGTCATTCCCGTTAGGCATCGCGCTTAAAAACATCGCTTATGAAGCCTATGCAACCAAAGTGATTAAATCGGCAATAACGGAACAGTTTAAAGATGAAAAAAGTCGTCTAAGTTCATTTACAATCAGCTTTCCTGAAGATGAAAAAATTCGCGTAGATAGTTTAATGCTAACGCGTGTTTATAAGCGTCAAGCAGAGCAGAAAGTTTCAGAAATTTTAAATGAAAAACTCCAACGCGGTGTACAACTTACGCTTGATCAGATTGTAGTGAAAAAGCAAGATGCGGTGGAAGCGGTTTCGGAGGTTAAACCAAGTTCAACTCTCGTTTCGCCCATGCAGGGCAAAATGGCTTTCATGACGCAACGCGAAGAAATGTTGCAGCAGTTACGCTCCGCCATATTTTTCCCCACCCGAGCCGTTCAGGCGGATGTTGAAAATAAAGTTATTACCATTCAGGCACGCAAAACACCTCAGGTTCCATTGAGCGCGTTGCATCAATTTGAAGAGTCGCTGCAACGGAAATATCCCGATTGGCAAATTACTGTCATTCCCGCTTTTCAAGCATTGCCTTATGTATTTTTCGATGTGGGAGCCGCTACATTAACAGTGCCGCAGCAATCGCGATTAACTCACCATCTTTGGGCATTAAAGCGTTGGGAGGTTGAGGCAGTAAACGTTATTGGTTTTGCGAGTACTTTAGGTGAATATCAGCGGTTTAATAATAATTCACTCGCCTATCGCCGTGCTAATTTTGTAGCCGAATTGATTGAGAAAAATGCTATAAAAGCGACCGCAATCAGCGAATATAAACAGCCCAACCAAAAACGTGCTGAGCGCGATTATGGCACGCGCAGTTTCCATCGCGTTGAAATTCGGGTATCACGTGAGGCCGAGCCCGCCTCGCCTGAATTTGATGATTTTGCACCACTCGACACAACCGCGCCATAATCAAATAAGCATTTCACTTTCGCAGAATACTTGTAACTAATGCAATCATGGTTAGGTTAAGGGCATGACACAGAAAACTACTTCTAACCCTATGTGGGGTGGCCGTTTTAGCGGCGGGGCTAGCGCCATTATGCAGCAGCTAAATGCTTCGATTGATTTTGATAAACGCTTTTATAAACAAGATATTACAGGCTCACTCGCGCATGTGCAAATGCTGGCTGATTGCCATATCATAACCACTGATGAAGCCGCAGAAATCGCGCAAGGTTTGCGCGAAATTGAAGCTGAAATAGCGGCAGGAAATTTTGAATTTAAAGCCGAGCTTGAGGATATTCACATGAATATCGAAGCGCGTTTAGCTGAAAAAATTGGCGCGGTGGCGGGTAAATTACACACAGCGCGCTCGCGTAACGATCAAGTTGCAACCGATTTTCGCCTATGGGTGCGCGATGCGATTGACGCGATGGATGTTGATTTTAAAAATTTGCAAGCGGCGCTTATCGAGCAAGCCGCGCAGCATACAGCCACAATTCTACCCGGTTACACCCATTTGCAGTCTGCTCAACCCGTGACGTTCGGCCATCATTTAATGGCTTATGTTGAGATGTTTGGCCGCGACCGTCGGCGCTTTGCATCCGCGCGAGTGGGTGCGAATCAATCGCCCTTAGGCTCAGCGGCATTAGCAGGCACAGGCTTTGCGATAAATCGCGAACAAACGGCTATCGCGCTTGGTTTCGATGCACCAACGGCTAACTCGCTAGACGCGGTATCGGATAGGGATTTTGCGCTTGAATTTTTGTCAGCCGCTGCGATTGCTGCGATGCATTTATCGCGCTTGGGTGAAGAGCTGGTGATGTGGAGTGCGCCTGCCTTTGGGTTTATCACCCATTCTGATAGCTTTTCGACGGGCAGTTCCATTATGCCACAAAAGAAAAACCCCGATGCGGCGGAACTTATTCGCGGCAAATCGGGTCGTATTGCTTCACAGTTTGAGCGGTTATTGATGGTGATGAAGGGCTTGCCACTCGCTTATAATAAAGACAGCCAAGAAGATAAAGAGCCCGTATTTGAAGCAGCCGAACAACTATCATTATGCCTGCAAGTGGCCGCTGGCATGATTGAGGAGATGACCGTTCATGCCGATAAAATGCTTGCCGCCTGCACGCAAGGTTATCTTACAGCCACCGATTTGGCCGATTGGCTAGTGCGTGAATTAAACATGCCGTTTCGCAATGCCCACCACACCACTGCCGCCATCGTGCAATTAGCGCAAAACCAGCAATGCCAATTGCACGAGCTAGCCTTAACTGATTTGCAAGCGGTTGATCCGCGCATCACACAAGCTATATTTTCGGTGTTATCGCTAGAAGCGAGTGTTAATAGCCGCACCAGTTTTGGTGGCACTGCGCCAACGCGCGTTAAACAAGCGATAGCTCACGCTAGAAAAGAGTATTTATGAATAGTTACCGTACCGTTGATGTGCTGTGCGAATCGCCCAATGCCGATTCGGTTGAACAACTGTTAGATAACACAAATGTTATTCGCTGGTGGTTAGCTTCGAATGATAAACATCATAATGGATATCGCGTATTGGTTAAACATACCGAGCTACAACAGGTGCTTGATACGATAAGTGACACTATCTATCACTTACCAGGCGGCAATATTATTGTGAATGAAGTTGAGGCAGTTTACCCCGAACCCAAGACTGGCGAAAGTGAAGATAATCTCTATTATTTCGGGGGGCTCACGCGTGAAGAATTGCGTGCCAATGTTGAAAGTGGCGCGCAGCTGAATTTAAATTATTTAGTCTTATTAGGGTTATCAACAATTGTGGCGGCGATTGGTTTACACACTGGCGATATTGCAGCGGTAATTGGTGCCATGGTGATTGCGCCTATGTTGCAATCCAATATTGCATTTAGTTTTGGTATAACTGTTGGCGATATGCCATTGATGCGGCGTGCACTCAAAGTTAATGCTATAGGCTTTTTATTAGCATTTACTATCTCCTATTGTATCGGGTCGCTCTGGCCAAATGGCGATGAGTGGAACGATGTTTTACTCGCCCGCGCCAATATTGAATATAGCCATTTGGTTTTAGCGTTAGCCGCAGGCGCGGCAGCTGTGCTGTCGCTTACCGCAGGGGTTTCAAGCGCGCTGGTAGGTGTAATGGTGTCGGTTGCATTGCTTCCCCCATTAGCCGCAGCAGGGTTGCTGGCAGGGCAAGGCGATTGGATGCGTGCAAGCGATGCGTTGGCACTGGCATTTGCCAATGCTTTATGTATTAACATTGCTGCGAAAATAGTATTTCAATTGAAAAAAATAAAGCCGGGCTGGGATGGCGATGCGAAAACAGCTCAAAGTTCGCTTCGAATATCCTATAGTATAGCTTTCATTATGTTATTGGGCATTATTGCACTAATTTATTTTTCTACCGAAAAGATAAACTAACGATTTCGGGTTGAATCGCGATCACTCTTTTCAAGTAAAATGCGTTCTAAAAAAGGTATTTCTAAGGGTGTTGCATCATATTTACTTGGTAATAATTCTAAATCATTCTCATCAACTTGCTGAGTGTTTTGCAATGGTGTGACGCGCAAGATAATATCTTTTCTTTGGGCTGGTGCCGGATAAAATAACTTATCATCATAACCTTTAAATCTAGTGTAATAATAATTGCTACTCGTATTATTGCCGTCTTTAGCATTTTTGCCCAATAAAAAATAATCATAGGCTGCTTTCGGGCCAACTAAATGCGCCATCATAAACGCGCCAGAGGTTGAAATTTTATCGCCTTTTCGATCGGTTTTGCGTTGGCGTAAAATATTATCAACATACGGATACGTGCTAAGCTGGCTGCTTACCGTAGCTACCATTTGCGCTTGCCAATTATTTAAATAGGCTTGTTTGCTATCAATGATTTGCCCATCAATTTCTAATCCCGCCCAGCGACCATTTTTGGTTAATGGCGTGCCCAAAATAGAGCCGGTTAAATTGCCGTTATTTCGGTTTACACCCATTTGCGACATGCCGGCATAGCTGCCTTCTTTCCATATAACTTTATCCATTCCATCTGGCGTTGGCACACGAACCGATTGACCCGAAACACGCGAGGGGTGGGGGCCAATTTTATCAAATAGCGAACTTTCCGTTGCCATTACATGCAATAAAAATTGATTGTTTGACAATGGATATTGCGCTTGCCCTTCTATCCTATCCGGTTGCCAATTTAAAATATTATAAGCCAATTTTTCACTTTCGCGCTGATAGGAAAAATGTGAAATATCACGAAAATCAGGGTTGGTAGGTGCAGGTGAAATAGCATGATACTTCTTACCCTCAGGTGGCTTTGGCAAATAAGGTAACAAGTCAATTTCAGGATTTAAATTTTCATGCCAAAGGGGGTTCTGCTGCACTGCTGTGCGCGATAATGGAATTTTTTGTGCATCTAATGATTCACCATTTAGTGTAGGTGTTCCATGAATAATTGGGTGCAGATTTTTGCGTTTTTTATAATCTTTCTCATCTACATCCCACATGATTATTTTTTTATTATTAAATGCAATAAATCCCTTTTGATTATCGACTAAAATTGTAGCTTGCGCATGTCCTGCGCTATCAACAGGATAAGTCACTTCAAAACGGTTTTCGCATTCGAGCGATTCAATCACTTGCTGCTCAGTTAAATGCAGGCTTGAATCGCGAGCAGCCCATTGTGCCAAATCAATACGGGTTAGCGTATGATCAGCAAATGGTATTTCAGATTCTGTTGAGGGTATGGGCGATGCGTTATTTTGGGTAAATGCTTCTGTTATCTTCGGTGATTGAATACGCGATGGCAGCAATGTTGCCCCAAGTGAAACAGCGGCAATTTTTACAAAGGGCGACACGCGCATTTAAACACCACGTTCCACGGCGGTTGAAACGGCTTGTGTGCGATTCGTCCATTTTTCATCTTCGGCAGCATTTTTTAAATTAGGGTTGAGCTTTTCAACCAATTTTTCGCGCGAAATTTTGCCAATATTTAATTCTTTGCGGCTCAATAAGTAATCGGCTGTTTTTGCGATTATTTCCTTCTGTACCAAAGCCGGTTGCGAATCAATGATGGCTGCAGTATCTGCCAATAATTGATCGCGCGTTTCTTGCAATAAATCAGCATCACCCGATGCACCTTTTTTGGCACCCATCAATGAAATATTACTACCCATATAGGTTGCTGCCGTAACGGCGCGCAGCATCCATAGATTTTTGAAAACTGCGCTTTGTCCGCGTTTAGCATCTTGCGGTTTTTGCGGATCATTATATTGTTTATAGCGCTCAAAGGAGCTTTTGGCGGTAAAGAAATTATTAGCAAAATAAAGGCCACCATTTAGTGCTAATGAATTTTTCTGTAAATAAGCGCCTACTCCCGTTTTACCTTCGGCCTCGAGCTGCTCGGCTGATTTTTCTTTCACTAATAAACCCGCTAGCGCACCTGAAATAATCAGCACGCCCATGCCTAGCGTGCCAACATTGGTTTTGCCTTCTTTTTTGCCCTGCTGATATTCTTTAATCCCTTCCGAAACCAATAGCGTGGAAAGTGCTGCATAAGTTACGTTTAATATTTCAGTTGGGTAGCGGTAGCAAAAATCTTCAATTTTTTGGAAGAAACTTTTATTTTTTTCGCGCAATGCGCGCTCCAAATATTCTTTATCTAAATTCACGCCCGATTCACTCAGATGTGCTGCGAGTTTATCTTTCAAGGCTTCACATTGCGCATCTACGGTGCGGTTACCGTATTTAGCCATGGCAGTTCCGCCAATGGCATACCCTCCGCCAACAGCGAGTTCTTTAATGCCTTTACGCTTAGCTTCGGCATCACCTTCAATCATACCTTGGCGCAGATTAATCATGCCTTCAATCGCCAAAGCCGCATCGCCTATCAAATAGCCAATGCCTGATAATTTACGCCGATTTTTATCGAACCAGCCGGATGTGTCGGTTTGTTTTGTTACCATTTCACACTAAATGTAGCATTTTAATGTTACTGTCTTGTGAAGGAACGCGGATTTTGTTAGTTTAGCGCTCTTAATTCAAAGGAACCATCATGACTGATTCTCAAACGCTCGCACTTCAAGCTAAAGCTTGGCCTTTTGTTGAGGCTCGCAATCTGGTGGAACGCTTTCGCAAAAACCCGCCAGCGAAGGGTTATGCTCTGTTTGAAACGGGCTATGGCCCCAGTGGTTTGCCGCATCTTGGCACGTTTCAGGAAGTGGCACGCACCTGCATGGTCATGCGCGCATTTGAGCAAATGTCAGATATTCCCACTAAACTTTTCTGTATCTCGGATGATATGGATGGCATGCGCAAAATTCCCGATAATTTGCCGCAACAAGAAATGCTCGCCGAGCATCTGCATAAGCCCCTTACCCAAGTGCCTGATCCGTTCGGCACGCATGAAAGCTATGGCCACCACATGAATGCCAAGCTCAATGATTTTCTCGATCATTTTGGCTTTGATTATGCCTTTAAATCAGCTACCAATCTGTATAAGGACGGCACCTTTGATGCCGTGCTCAAACGCGCATGCGAGCGCTATGATGCCATTATGAAAGTCATGCTGCCAAGCCTTGGCGAGGAGCGTCAAAAAACCTATTCGCCTTTTTTGCCTATTTCGCCCTCAACCGGTCGCGTGCTTTATGTGCCGATGAAAGCAGTCGATAAGGAAAATCATACTATCACTTTTGATGATGAAGATGGCACTGAGCACACCATTCCCGTGACTGGCGGCCAATGCAAATTGCAGTGGAAACCCGATTTTGGCATGCGCTGGGCAGCGTTAGAGGTGGATTTTGAGATGTATGGCAAAGATCACCTTGTTAATGGCAAGCTCTACTCAGCCATCTGCCGCATTCTTGGTGGCAACCCGCCGGAGCAATTTAGCTATGAATTATTTTTGGATGATAAAGGCGGCAAAATTTCAAAATCAATAGGCAATGGTCTTACGATTGATGAATGGCTCACATACGCGCCACGCGAATCGCTCTCTTATTATCTGTTCCAATCGCCTAAGAAAGCTAAACGTTTATATTTTGATGTGATTCCCAAAGCGGTGGATGATTACCGCACGCATTTGGAAAAATATTGGCAGCAGGATGATGCCGCCAAGCTTGAAAA
This sequence comes from uncultured Alphaproteobacteria bacterium, assembly GCA_963837025.1. Classification (GTDB taxonomy): domain Bacteria; phylum Pseudomonadota; class Alphaproteobacteria; order Rickettsiales; family JALZUV01; genus JALZUV01. The sequence goes on along the minus strand of CAWILT010000001.1, from coordinate 975,323 downwards.
TCCCGTATGGCATATTCATGAAGGTAATCCACCAGAAACCGATATTTCCGATATTAATTTTGCCCTATTGCTGAATCTTGCCAGCGTATGTAATCCGGAGGACAAATCCGTTTTATGGGGTTTTATTCAGCAATATGCACCGCATGCCACGCCTGAAAAATTCCCCCGTTTAGATGCTCTTGCAGGTTATGCCGTGCGCTATTACCACGATTTTGTAAAGCCAACCAAACGCTACCGCATGGCCACGCAAAAAGAGCAAGAAGCGATGAATGATTTAGCCGTGCTACTTGAAACTCAGGGCGAAAAAACGCACATACCCGAAGGTGAAACTTATAGCAGCTTTTTGATGAGCCATGTTTATGCCGTAGGCCGCGAACATTATGGCAAAGAAAATATGCGCGAATGGTTTAAAGCCATGTATGAGGTGCTGTTAGGGCAAGATCAAGGCCCCCGCATGGGCAGCTTCATCGCTCTATATGGCGTGCGCGAAACCCTCGGCCTAATTGATAAAGCCCTAAAAGGCGAAGATTTAGCTGCATAATTCGTTTTATTTACAAATCTTCATCATTTCGCAATAATTGGCTGTTATTATTACTCTATTAAACAAGGAGAATAAATGATGGCTAAACCAAATGATCCCAACGTAATTGCTGAATCGAAAGCAGATGCTGCGCGAATGGCACTTGTTGTTGAGCAAGATCCTGCTAAATGGAAATGGGTAGATGACTCAGATTTAAGGCCTCCACAATCCTTTGCTGATAAGTATAAAGAAGGAAAAGCAAAACCAGTTGAGACTCAACGTTAAATTAATTTAGCGTAAATTAATTTTGTATGTTTGATTGGCAGCAACTTTCGACTGATTTAATGCGCGATGTTTTGCGCCAATCTGAAAATGCGACTGAATTAATGATGCAGAGCAAAGCGCAAGGCTTGCCTGCTGATACCATTGTCTATACCCCCCCGAAAATAAATCCAGATCAATTAGGCTGGGAAGATTTTTTAGATAACGGTTTCATTACTTTCACCAACCGTGATGGCAAGCCAATAGATGCTGAAAAAATTAAACGCTTTACCAGCGGGAAGGGTATTGGTCAGGTTATTGATGATTTATTAAATGATGAACAACTTTCAGCCGATTTTATACATGCATTAAAAACACGCCCATTGACCATCAATTTGGGCGGAAGCAATTCTTATGATCCGCAAGAGAACCAGCTCCATTTAAAGGGTGATACGGGCATTTATTTAGATGTGGAATCGGGCAAAGCAGTGCCCATTTCAAACCACAGCGTGACCATGCATGAATTAATTCATTATATCGATCTGCATGATGAGAAAAAGCTGCAACGCTCAACCGATGATTTAGAAAAGCACGTTATTTCACATAAGCATCAATTTGAATCTTTTGCGGTAGATCATACCGATCGTATTATGACACAAAAATATGGCGAACCTTCTCGTCATACCTACGTCGCTGCAAGTCAAAGCGCTGCAGGCGCGTTAATACCCATGATTGGCTTTTATAAAGAGGGTGAAACTTTTGCCGATAAGGTAAATCTACAAGATTTGCCCATGATGAATGAACTCTTTCCCAATATTGTGATGGAAACCCTCGCGAATTTTGATAGCACCGATAAAGCCGAGCGCAAAGCGGCTCAACAATTTTTTGATGGCTTGGGTGAAAAATACGAAAATTATCTCACCAATCATGGTAGCGCCGGCGAGCGGGAAGATTATGCCCATTTTAAACAAAATAATCCTGATATCATGCGCAATTATGATAAAGCCTTGAATAAACTCCATCGTTACTCAAAAGATAATTTTTTGAGTGATAAAGAACAAGCTAAGCTCGGAAAATTAAGTGAGAAATTAGAGGGCATAGACATCTCGATAAAACCTGTCCGCAGCTTTGGCGAAGATAAACCTGAAATGATAGATGTGAATGTAAACTACAATCTCACCCCTACGCAAGTTGAAGGTTATGGCATTACCTCCATGGGCAGTCCTTCGTCAAAATCGCCGGAACGCTAGCTTATTCTTGCACTAATGGTCAAGGTTTGCCATATGTTGGCGCATGTCTGAATTTTTAGAAATTTCCCAATCCTACGATGCCTTTTTATGTGACCTCTGGGGCGTAATTCACGATGGCGATGCGCTCTATCCGCAGGTTCTAGAATCGCTAGAAGCGTTGCATCAAGCTGGTAAAAAACTCGTGTTTTTATCCAATGCACCGCGTTTGGCTGAAAGCATTTTCATTCGCATGGATGCAATGGGTGTTAAGCGTGACTGGTATCAAGGCGGCATGACATCAGGCGAGGCAATGGTGCATTATCTAACCCAGCCATCACTAACACCGCCCGCTTTTACAGCCGAGAAATCCTATTATTATTTAGGGCTGGAAAAAGATGCGCCGGTACTGCAAACGCTACCGCAAACGCGCGTTCAACATATGACGAACGCCGATTTTATTCTCAACGGAAATTTTGAAAGCCTAGGCCAAACCTTGCCCGATATTGTGCATCATTTAAAGGCAGCCATCGCGCATCAATTACCAATGCTTTGCATCAATCCGGATATTGAAGTAACCAAACTAGATGGCACGCAAATTTTATGCGCAGGTTTTATTGCCGATGCTTATGCGCAAATGGGCGGGCAGGTGGAGTATATCGGCAAACCTTATCCGCTGATTTATGAGCTAGGTCTAGCCATGCTGGGTGATGTGGAAAAAACAAAGCTGTTGATGGTGGGCGATAATGTGCTTACCGATATAAAAGGCGCAAATGACTTTGGAATTGATAGCTGCTTTATTACGCAAGGCATTTTACAAAATCAAAAGACTTACCTTTCGGCTCAAGATTATTGCGAGCAAAAAGGAGTTAAACCCACTTACATTACTTCGAGTCTTTAAAGAAATCTTAAACTAATCTCACTACATTACGTATAAATTAATTACCTTAGGTTTAACTTTCATGTCACATAATCCAAAGCACGTATTACTCATTGAAGATGACGCGGCAGACGTGAAGCTTTTTCAGTTTTATTTAAAACGTGATAAACTCAACCCATTTACCGTTTCTGTGGCTGAAGATATTGTGAAAGCCACAACTTTAATTAAACAAAATACCTTTGACTTAATCGTGTTAGATTTAAATCTTGGGGCGTCGGTCGGCAAAGTTAACTTTAACATTATATCTGAGCTAACAATGGGTGCTGTACCTATTTTGGTTTATAGCGTTTCTAAAAATCGGTTAGAGATGGATGACATCATCATCGAAGGGGCCCAATATTTGGTTAAAGGTGATGAAGATGAAGCGAACCTTAGCCATACGTTGCTCGACACCATCGCTAAATTTAAGCGACACGCGTAAATTTTAATCTAACCAATCGGGCATAGTTTGGTTTAGCACCATTTCATCATAGCTGGGGCGTGTGCGGGTGATGCTGCTTTTGCCACCATTTACCAAAATTTCAGGGGTAATAGGGCGTGCATTATAATCGTTGCTCATGCTGCCACCATACGCGCCGGCTGAACGAAACGCGATAAGGTCGCCCGCTTTAAGGGTGGGTAATGGGCGGTCTTTGCCAAACACATCGCTACTTTCACATACGGGCCCTACGACATGATAATGCGTTAGCGGTTGGTTAGATTTTTCAACCGGAATAATTTCGTGATAGGCATCATAAAGGGCGGGGCGCATTAAATCATTCATGCCAGCATCGCATATCGCATAATTGTCTTTTAAATAAATAACCTTCGCCACTAAAATGCCGGCATTGGCGGCAATCATGCGGCCTGGCTCAAACAGTAATGTGCCATCAAATGTGCCAATTTCTTCTTTTACGGCTTGCGCATAATCATGTGGCAAGGGTGGGGTTTGCTCCTCATCGCCATAAGGCACGCCAAGGCCGCCCCCTAAATCGAGGGTTTTGATGTTATGGCCGGCTGCACGCAATTCGTTCGTCATTTGCAATATGGCGCGAAACGCTTGGCGAAAAGGGGTGAGTGAGGTTAGCTGCGAACCAATATGCATGGAAATACCTTGCACCTTTAAATGCGGTAAGCTGGCTGCAAAATCATACGCCTCACGCACTTGATCAAATGCGATGCCAAATTTGCTTTCTTTTTGGCCAGTGGAAATTTTTTCATGAGTTTGAGGGTCAATCGCGGGATTTACACGCAAGGCTACGGGCGCTTGCACCTGCATGGTTGCGGCCACTTCATTAAGCAAAGCCAGTTCAGCGCGCGATTCGGCATTAAATTGAAAAATCTGTTGTTCTAACGCATAGCGCATTTCTTCAGCGGTTTTACCCACGCCCGAAAAAACGATATTATCGGCGCTAATGCCTGCTTTAAGGCTTTTGAAAATTTCGCCTGCGGAAACGGTGTCAGCCCCGCAGCCTTGGCGCCCTAATGTGCGCAACACAGCTAAGTTACTGTTGGCTTTAACGGCAAAAAATACTTTATGATCGCTATCGCGCAGCACATCATTAAACACATTAAAATGGCGAATAAGTGTGGCCGTGCTGTAGCAATAAAAAGGGGTGCCCACTTGCGCCGCAAGTTGGGTTATTTCTACATCTTCAGCAAAAAGTTGGTTATTGCGGTACTGAAAATGATCCATTAGGAATCGGCGCTGGGTTGTTAATTACAGGTTCAGGCGGGCTTACCGAAACATCCGGCAATTCCAAATCGGTACGATGACCACAGGCGGCAAGCAACATCAGGCTTATTAAAACACATATACGCATCTTTTCTATGTAACAGCTTCTATCCAACACGCAATCGCAAAGCCTTAAAAAAGCAAATCCCGCCCCAACCTTACAGGTCGGAACGGGATTGCTTGTGCGCTTAAAGCTTTGATGTGCCCATGGGCATTTCACCATAAGCGATTGGCTCGTTGGTGGAATCCCCTCGCATATGCAGCCAATCGTCGTAACGTTGGTTGAAAGTTTCGTTATCTTCCATCCATTGCAGGACTTCTGATAGCGAGTAGTGGTTCGCTTGAGCAAACTCATCTACCGAAAGGTAGAAAGTTGTTTTTTGCTCATCCGCTCCAACCCAGACTTCGAATGGGATGTCCGTAATGGACTTCCGCTTGTGCTCGAAGTGCAGCACTTGGCCGGTTTCATTAAGGGTGAACTCAATGGTGCTGACGTTGATGTCACCAGCTTCCAGCCACAACTCGGCGTCACCCGTGACGAAGGAGACTTGGCTTTTGATGGCCGAGTCCCCGTACCTATCTTTGAGTATACGAACGCTTAGTCCTATGAACATAAGAATGTTCATCACCAAAAAAATAAGCCGCCAATCTGTACTTTGAAAAATTTTTCTAAAATCCATCTCAGTAGTTTTGAGATTATGCTTTAAGCTATATTCCGAATGCACAAAGGTGAAAACGAAAACGGTGAAGAACCAAGGAATATGGTTATAGCAAAAAAGCAAGAATGAACTCTCATTATAGCGTTTAAACCTTTAAATTAATATTAAGTTTTGATGAAGTTTGCATAAACTTCACAGCACAAAAAGCAAATCCCGCCCCAACCATACAGGTTGGAACGGGATTGCTTTAAGTGCTAGTTACATCTTCCAATACCAATGAGGGTTTCGCCCCATGGTTGAATCACTGAATTTGAGTCCAGTGGGTTCTTGGTGAAGACGTCGTTTGCTAGCCACCAGCTCATAGCCTTTTCTTGACTAAGGTTATTTGCTTTCGCAACGCTTTCCAGCGATGCGAAGAATATTGCCGCGCGTTTCTGGTTTTTTGTCATCACCGTAAACGGGATGTCAAACTCAGAGTTTGAGTTTCGCCAGAATATGATTCTTTTATCATACTCGTCAGAAACAAATTCAATGCGGTTGGTTGTCGCGTCGAATTTGGCTATATCGAGATAAATCTCGGCATAGCCGGTTTGTAGGCTTACTTCTGCTGGCACGTTTTTGTTCGTGCAAGCGCCAAGGGTCACGGCAAAGGTGACAAGGATGAGGAGGGTACGCATGATTTAAATTTATGCGTGAAATGCTCGCTACAATTCACCTACACAACGTGTGGGGGTGAATACGATAAAGAACCTAAGATTAAGGCTGTAGCAAAAAAGCAAGAATGAACTCTCACTATAATTCTTTCAAAATATAAATTGGGTGAAGTTTTAATGACAATTAAGCAATCTTAAACAAGTCCGCTTGGTTCTTGCCGGTTTTGCCTACTTCTTGGTCGGTGAGGCGGATGGAGTAATCGCCGGTAAAGCACGCATCGCAATAGGCGGGCTTGGCGTTGTCGCGGCCATTATCTTTGCCTAAGGCACGGTAGACGCCATCAATACTGATAAAGGCCAGCGAATCGACGCCAATATGCGCGGCCATTTGGTCAACATCCATATTCGCGGCCAGCAATTTATCGCGACTGGGGGTGTCTACGCCATAAAAGCAGCTATGCGTGGTGGGTGGGCTGGCAATGCGCATATGCACCTCTGATGCACCCGCTTCGCGCACCATGGCCACAATTTTGCGGCTGGTGGTGCCACGCACGATGGAGTCATCCACCAGCACCACGCGTTTGCCTTCCAGCATCACTTTATTGGCATTATGTTTGAGCTTTACACCTAAATTACGCACCTGATCGGTGGGTTCGATAAAGGTGCGGCCTACATAATGATTGCGAATAATGCCCAGCTCAAATGGTAATCCTGCCGCTTGCGCATAGCCAATGGCTGCGGGCAAGCCTGAATCGGGCACGGGGGCTACAATGTCGGCCTCAACGGGTTTTTCCAACGCTAATTCGGCACCAATCGCTTTGCGCGCAGTATAAACATTATACCCATCAACATAGCTGTCGGGTCGTGCAAAATAAATATATTCAAATACACAAAAGCGGCTTTGCGGCTTATTTTCAGGCGCGGTATCAAAGGGGCGGAAGCTTTCGAGCTTGCCATCTTTAATCACCACCATTTCGCCCGCTTCAATATCTCGAATCAATGTGGCACCGATAATATCCAACGCGCAGGATTCGGATGCTAACACATAGGCATCGCCTAAATCACCCAACACTAGAGGGCGCACGCCCAGCGGGTCGCGCACGCCAATCATGCCATGACTCGATAGCGCGATAAGCGAATAGGCGCCCTCTACCTGTTTTAAGGCATCTACTACTCGGTCTTCAACACTTGCCTCTTTGCTGCGTGCAATAAGGTGAATCATCGTTTCGGTATCGGAGCTTGACTGGAAAATGGCGCCATCTTTAATCAAGCGCTCGCGCAAGGTATAGGCATTGGTCAGGTTGCCATTATGGGCTAAGGCCAACCCTCCAAATGAAAACTCGGCAAAAAGTGGCTGCACATTGCGAATATGTGGCTCGCCGCTGGTTGAATAGCGGTTATGGCCAATAGCCGTATGGCCTTTAAGCTTTTGGATAACACTTTTCTTGCTGAAATTATCGCCTACTAGGCCTAATGCGCGGTGGGTGTGAAACTGTTTGCCATCAAAACTTACCACACCGGCGGCTTCTTGCCCGCGATGTTGTAAGGCATGTAAACCAAGCGCGGTGTGGGCGGCGGCCTCATCGGTTACGCCGCTAATGCCAAATACGCCGCATTCTTCGTGGAGTTTATCTTCATCCCAAAACATGGGCATTATCTAACGTATTGCACAAGGTTTGTCATGCGTTTAAACTGCTCTCATGCGACAAAATGAACCTGAATTAGACTATATCCGCGCCCTGTTTGCGCCTGAGGATGTGGTGTTACAATCAGCTAAAGCCCGCTTGCACGCCCATGATAGCCATTTGGTGGGCATTCAAGTAGGCGCAGAAGAGGGGCGCTTGCTGCAATTTTTGATTAAACTCGCAGATGTTAAATCCATCATTGAAGTGGGCTCGTTAGCGGGTTATTCAGCAGTGTGGATGGCACGTGCAATGGGCGAGGGTGGCACGCTCCACGCCATTAACAAAGACCCCCAGCATTTTGCATTACTTCAACAAACAATAGATGAATCTGGTTTAAACATTATCCCGCATTTGGGCGATGCGCGAGATGTGTTGCAAACACTTCACGATGATGCGCCTTACGACATGATTTTTATCGATGCTGATAAGGGTGGATATACCGATTATCTTGATTGGGCAGAAATTAACATCCGCAAAGGCGGGCTGATAGTGGGCGATAACACGCTGCTTTTTGGTCATATCTGCGCTGACTCAAAGCCTAATGGCGTGAGCACCAAAGCCTGGAACGCCATGCGCGAATTTAACCGGCGATTATCGGATACGAGCCGCTATGATGCGGTTCTAATCCCCACTGCTGAAGGGCTAACGGTAGCACGCAAACTATTTTGATAAAAAATTAATAAATTTTTAATTTCTCTTACTTAAAGTAAGAACATGAAAAGCACGAGATCAGGTTTTACATTACTCGAATTATCTATTGTTTTGGTCATTATCGGCTTAATCATTGGCGGTATTACTGCTGGCTCTAGTTTAATACGGTCAGCTGAAATTAATGCATTTGCAAAACAATATACGCAATATGAAATTGCAGTAAACACCTTTAGATTAAAATATAATGCTGTTCCCGGAGATTTTAAGAGAGCCACTGAATATTGGGGTACAGATTCTGCAGGTTGTCCTACAAATGGAGGCGATGCAGCAACGTGCAACGGAGATGGTAATGGGCGGGTTGATGGTGCAAACGAGCAGCCCTATTTTTGGGAGCATCTATCGTTAACAGAGCTTATATCGGGTTCATACTCAGGAACGGCGGGAGTTTTTGTAGCTGATGTAAATCACCCAAGTCTTTCAATACATGATGGAGCGGTTCATTATCCTTATTATAGTCCTGGTTGGAAAAGAAACATTATTTGGTCTGGTGTGGTGGATAGTGCTGGAAATAATAATGATCCATTTTTAACGCCCGCTGAAGCTAAGAATTTAGATTTAAAATATGATGATGGAGTGCCAGGAGGAAAATGGACGCCTTATGGAGCTGCAAATTGCAATACATCAACAGAATACATTCTCAGTCACGATGGTATATCGTGCCTGATGATACTTCTTCCCCAAAGTTTTTAACTAAACCTAAATTTTAAAATAAATTTTGTTGTAGATCATTCTTTGGTTTAGCAGGTGGCTTCATTTTACGTGTACCGCCAATAGCCGCCTCACCATCATGGAAAGTGAGTGTAGCGGCATGGCTCGCGGTTTTTACGCTTGAAATTATCTGCCCCTTTGCATCTTTTACCAATGCAAATCCGCGTTTAAGCGTATGGCGATAATCTAGCAGCGCTAATTTGCCTGTGAGTTGGTGCAGGCTGTTTTCTTTGCGTTCAATCACGCGTAGCAGGCCTTGGTTTAGTTTCGCGCTGAAGTCATTCAAGCGGCGGGTTTGTTCTTTAAGCGGATGCTGTAATATACTGGGGCGCAAACCTGCGCTGGCTTGGCTTAACCGATGCTGTTTGGCAGTAGTAAGCATATGTAGGCTTTGCGCTAATTTATCGCTTAAATTATCTAAGCTCTGGCGAGCATTTGCGAGCAGATCGGCAGGTTTGGGTAGGCCGCGCCCTAAGCCCTGAACTTGTTGCTTGCGCTGTGTCAGCTGCGCTTGCAGTAAGCTATCCATGCGCTGTTGATGGTCGCGTAAGGTAAAGAGCAAATCGGCGCGCACCGGCACGGCCATTTCGGCTGCGGCGGTGGGGGTAGGGGCACGCATATCCGATACAAAATCAATCAAAGTAGTGTCGGTTTCATGCCCCACGGCCGAGATTACGGGAATGGTGCTAGCAGCAGTGGCACGCGCCACATTCTCCTCGTTAAATGGCCATAAATCTTCGACCGATCCGCCGCCACGCGCCACAATCAGCACATCTGGGCGGAGGGGGTAAGTTTGAAAACCCTCAATCGCGGCGGTAATTTGGTCTGCGGCATTTTCGCCCTGCACGGCTACAGGCCACAGCAGCACATGGCACGGCATGCGATCGGCTAAGCGATGCAGAATATCGCGAATCACCGCCCCCGTGGGCGAGGTGATAACGCCGATGGTTTGCGGCAAATAAGGCAAGGCTTGCTTGCGCTCAGCATCAAATAACCCTTCAGCAGCGAGCTGTTTTTTGCGTTTTTCCAACAGCGCCATTAGTGCGCCAACGCCCGCAGGCTCCAGCGAATCAATCAGAATTTGATAACCGGATTTGCCCGCAAAGGTGGAAAGTTTGCCCGTGGCAATCACTTCCATACCTTCTTCGGGTTTATGTTTTAGACGGCCAAACACACCCTTCCAAATAATGGCATCAATTTTACTTTTATCGTCCTTCAGGCTAAAATAACAATGGCCTGAACCATGAACTCCACGATAGCCGCTCACCTCGCCGCGCACGCGAACATAGGAGAAATTTGTTTCTACTACACGTTTCAACGCGTTCGATATCTCAGAAACCGAAAATTCAGGTGCGTTATGAGTAGGCTTGATGTCTGTCATGATGCCGACTATACAAAGCCTGCAAACAGGAGCAATGATGAATATCTTACTTATCGGATCAGGTGGACGCGAACATGCGCTGGCATGGAAAATCAAGCAATCGCCACTTGTCGAAAAGCTCTATTGTGCTCCGGGCAATGGCGGCACGCAAACGCTTGCCGAATCGATTGAATTGGATACAGCTGAAGCGGTTATACTATTCGCAAAAGAAAACGATATCGGCTTAGTGGTTATCGGGCCTGAACAGCCACTGGTAGATGGCTGGTCCGATGCGTTACGGTTGGCAGACATTCCCGTGTTTGGCTGTTCTCAGCAAGCCGCGCAGTTGGAGGGTTCTAAAGGATTCACCAAAGATATATGCCGCAAATATAATATTCCTACCGCAGCTTACGAGCGCTTTTTTGATAAGGAATCAGCCAAAGCCTATATTCAAAAAATGGGTACGCCTATCGTGATTAAAGCCGATGGTTTGGCCGCGGGTAAAGGCGTGATAATGGCCGAAACCAACGCGCAAGCCGAAACCGCGTTAGATGAAATATTCGGCGGCAAGTTCGGCAATGCCGGTGCAGCTGTGGTGATTGAAGAATGGTTGCAAGGCGAAGAAGCCAGCTTTTTTGCATTATCCGATGGCAAAACGGTGCGCATGTTAGGCAGCGCGCAAGACCATAAACGTGTAGGCGAGGGCGATACCGGCCCCAATACCGGCGGCATGGGAACCTACAGCCCTGCACCCATTATGACTGAGGCTATGAACCAGCGCGTAATGCGCGAAATTATTGAGCCCACCGCCAAAGCCATGCAAGCCGAGCATATTCCTTTCCGCGGCATTTATTTTGCTGGGCTTATGATAACCCAAAATGGCCCTGAATTAATTGAATATAATGTGCGCTTTGGTGACCCCGAAACCCAAAGCCTTATGCTACGCTTAAAATCAGATATTGTGCCGCTGCTGATGGCTTGCGCAAAAGGTGAGGGGCTTGAAGAGTGCGAACTTGCGCTTTCAGACGAGGCAGCCATTTGCGTTGTGATGGCCGCCAAGGGTTACCCCGAAACTTACGAAAAAAATACCGAAATAAAAGGTTTAGACCAAGCTGGGGGCATCATCTTTCACGCTGGCACCAAGGTGGAACAGGGCAAAACCTCCGCCACAGGTGGCCGCGTGTTAGGCATTTGCGCTCATGCGAAAACGTTTGAACAAGCCCGCACCCAAGCCTACCACACCATCGAAAAAATCAATTGGCCCCAAGGCTTCTACCGCCGCGACATCGGCTGGCGCGCGATGAAGAAGGGTTAATCAAAATAATAGTTTGTCATCATCATGTAACAGTTTTTTGTTACATTACGTTATGCTAGGCGAAATATATGATAAGTACCGCGAATTTATAGATTCTTTTCATAAGAAGGCCATGCCCGATAAGGCAACGCGCACCGAAGAAATAGCAATCAAATATATCAAGCCGAAAACTTACCGATTAGCGACGCATGAAAATGATAGTGAGTTTCTAGCATTGTTTGAGTCGGTAAATCATAAATTTGGTTTTACGCAACAGCCCCGTGTTTTTATTTATGATAATGGTGAGCTAAACGCATATTATAGCGCAGAATCGAATAGTTTTCATTTTTCAAAACAAGCCATTGATCAGCTTACAAAAGACGAACTCGAAAGTCTGATGGGGCATGAAGTGGCACATAAAACTCAACGCGATGTTAAACTAGCAACTTCTTGGATATTAAATATTGCAGAATTGATTTCTGCAGCTTCCGCCACGTATTTTTTTGATAAGAAAGTGCTTTCAAAATTGAAAATAACTGACGCAAATTCGGGTTTTAAGGAAGCTATAAATAAAGGATCGGAAATAGTTGCTTTGGTATCTGTATTTTCCATTGCCAAAATGGCATTCGAATATGCAGTTGCTCCACTATATTATGCAATAAGCCGCAGCAATGAGACGAAATGCGATGAATTATCGGTTAGTCATGTGCGCAAACCTAAAGCGTTGATATCTATGGATGAGAAAATGGAAGAGCATAATAACAAACTCTACAAGGAGTGGGAGCAAAAACATAGCAAACCTATTGCCCCAACGGATGAAGATAAAAGTCATATTGTTTTGCCTGATAATAAAAAAGATTCACCCTCATTTTTGCATAAGAAATGGACTGATATGACAGATACACACCCAGAACACACAAAGAGGCTTGAGCATATCCGAAAAACAGCACATGAATTTGGGTTAGAAGCTTAATTTTCATTTCTTTGTACTGTTCAGTCAGATAGCTTTTCAAACATGTTATCTGACACCACATGGCAGGCGTTATTTCTTGGCGTTGTTGAAGGCATTACGGAGTTTTTGCCGATATCCTCGACTGGCCATTTGATTTTATTGGTTGATTTAATGAATTTTGCGGCGCCGCAAGGGCGGGTGTTTGAAATTGTCATACAATTAGGCGCCATTCTTGCTATTTGTTGGCTCTATCGCGCTAAGTTAGTTTCTAGTGTGTTGAGCGCCCCTAAGGATGCGCAATCGCGCCGCTTCTTAAGTAATATTATTCTCGCATTTATACCGGCGGCAATCATTGGCGTGTTTGCCCATGGGTTTATTAAACAGGTTTTATTTTCGCCTTTGGTGGTGGCTATAATGCTTGTAGTAGGGGGGCTAATAATTTTGCTCGTTGAAAAAGTTATTAAGCCTATGCCCACCACACGCAATGTTGAAGAAATGAGCTGGAAACTAGCGCTTAAAATTGGCTTCTGCCAAGTGCTTGCGATGATTCCGGGTACATCACGTTCGGGCGCCACTATTATTGGCGGCATGCTGTTGGGGTTAGAGCGTAAAGCGGCTACGGAGTTCAGTTTCTTTCTTGCCATTCCCACCATGCTGGGCGCCACCGTTTATGACACCTATAAAAACTGGGAATTTATGACGGCTGAAAATGTGGAGATTATCGCGATTGGATTCTTCTCGGCGTTTATCTCGGCATTATTGGTTGTGAATTGGCTTATCCGATTTTTAGGCCGCCATGGCTACGCGCCTTTTGCCTATTACCGCATCATCATTGGCGGATTGATGCTGTGGTTAATGTTAGGTTAAGCCTAACCCTTCAACAGCGGTCGATTTAATGCGCGGATGCGGCTTTATCTCGCGTTTAGGTAATGGGTTATTATCTGCAATTTCAACGGGGGTGGGTTTGGCTTTCTGCACATTGTTCACCCATGGGTTTTTATCTAATTTTGCCAGTTGATCATTAATCATGCTTTTTAGCTTATCTTGATTCGTGCCCAATGCATCAGGCATCGACAAAAATTCTGACATACGCTCCACTAAATCATCGCGCATATCGGCTGGTTTTTTGTGAATCATATCTGCTACCATCGCGCATGTAGTAGGGTCAACACTATCGTCCGATTTCACACCCGCGCCATGGCCTTTAGATGATAAACTCATAATCACTTCAGCAATAAGGTTGGTAACTACGAAAATCAGGCGGAAAGTGGTGTGCTCAACTGATTTATTTTCATTATTGGCTTTATTATCTGCCACAATTTTAGAACGCTCCTTAAGCGAACTTACTAAATGAATAACCGTACTTAACAAGTAACCATAACCCGCAATACGAAGCGGTTTTTCTTGAAAAAACTCTCCAACACCTGCAACGCCTTTTTTACGCGGCTGCGATGGGTCTCTAGGTTTTTCTTTCACGAATACACTGGTTAAACCCGATGCTGTTGAAATCATGCCCAGCGCAATATCCATTTTATGTTCGGTTTTACTAGCTTTATGAAAATCATTGGCTTCAAAGCCAGGTTGTAATTCCTTTTCGTTTAAATCACGCAATTTTTGCAAATTATTTTGTGCTATCGCAACTCCTGCGGTGGCAAAACCAATATTCATTAATTCGGATGAGTGCTTTGTAAAGCTGCTCACAAGTGGATTCTGTTCTTTACCTTTAGCAGCAACTAACAGTGCATTATCGTTTGGCAATTCAATGCCTGCACGTTGTGATGCCTGCACTACCATATTTGCCGCTTTGCTAATTTGTTCTTCTGACGCATCAGACGATAAAAGCATGGATGCAATTGAGGTGGTAGTACCTGCTAAATAACCATATCCTGCAAGCCAATCCCATACGCCACGTTTGGAATCGTGCGATTTATCTTCGTTAGATTTTTTATCACGCTGTTTTTCATAATATATGAACGAAAGGTCGCCTACTAAATAAAGCAGTGCGCTCACCATAAAACTATTTTTCTTAAGCTTCGATAAAAGCGAAATTTTATCTTCTGGAATTTCGTGGGTTTTGGCTTTGCCTTGCGTTAAATTATTGGCTTGCAGGGTTTCGAGTAAGAGCTCTTTTTTGCCAAATCCGCGTAATTCTAAAACAGGTTTGCCTTCAACCTCGAAGGGCACCGCTAGATAACCCTTATCAAGCAACGTTTTCATCGTTTCACCCAATAGTTCGGGCGAGGCATCGGGTTTAGCGTGTAGATACGCGCGTGAGCCGCCACTGGCATTGGTGATGACGGTTACTTTATCAATCACAGGGCTGTTATCAAAGCGATAAAGTGGCATGAGCTAGAGTTTGCGCTTTCTTTCGGTTAGGCGAAAATGAACCTTTTTCGCCATAGTTTTGGTTACATTAGCAAATATAGCAACTTATACCGCTTTTGCGTGTTACAATTTTAAGACAATCGCAATGTTGCGCGTTAGGCTAAGCTATTGTTAAAAAACAAATGAGTTTCCCATGCGCGCTTTTTTATCAGCATTCATCATTATTTCCCTCTATCAAATTCCTGCATTAGCTCAGCAAGCGGCTGAAAATATTAAAGAAATTACAGATGTTGGTGGCTATGGTATGTGGTCATTATTGCCTGCGGCGATAGCCATTGGCATGGCGCTGCTTACGCGCCAAGTGATTGTATCGTTATTCTTAGGTGTTTGGTCGGGTGCGTGGCTCATTTCAGGCGGCGATTTTACCGCGCTTGGCCAAGGATTTTTGCGCGTGATGGATACGTGGTTGCTACAATCTATTGTGCCAAAAGACGCCTCAACCGATCATATTTCCATCATTATGTTCACCCTCACCGTGGGTGG
This sequence comes from uncultured Alphaproteobacteria bacterium, assembly GCA_963837025.1. GTDB lineage: Bacteria > Pseudomonadota > Alphaproteobacteria > Rickettsiales > JALZUV01 > JALZUV01. The sequence goes on along the minus strand of CAWILT010000001.1, from coordinate 959,772 downwards.
AATGATTGGCATCATCCGCGCGAATGGCGGTGTTAACGGCATTATTCACTGGATGTCGTCTAAGGTAAAAACGCCCAAAGGCGCGCAGTTTGCGGCGCTTTTTGCTGGTCTAAAAATCTTCTTTGATGATTATGCCTCCATGCTGATTGTGGGCAATACCATGCGCCCCTTAATTGATGAGCGCGGTGTTAGCCGTGAAAAACTTGCCTATATTGTGGATACCACCGCTTCGCCCATTGCATCCATTGCGCTGCTCACCACATGGATTGGATTTCAAGTTTCATTACTCGATACCGCGATGGCCGATATTCCCACGCTAAGCATTCCCGCTTACGAGCTGATGATTGCTTCTATTCCCTACAGTTTCTACAGCATTTTAAGCGTTTTATTCATCTTTATGCTCATCTTTACTGGCCGCGATATGGGGCCAATGTTAAAAGCCGAACGCGCTGCGCGCGCGCAGTTTGATCCTACTAAGCACTTGAAAGAAAAACGCAAAAAAGCCGATGGCAAAGCCATCAATGCCCTATTGCCCTTATTAGTGCTTATTATTAGTGTGGTAGGCGGGTTGTTTGTAACGGGCTGGCCAGAGGCAGGGCAGGCCGTTACGCTGACGGGTATTTTTGGCAACGCTAACCCGTTTAAAGCCATGCTATGGGCATCGCTATTAAGTGTAACCACGGCACTGATTATCACCAAATTAAACAGTAAAATGACGCTATCGCAAATTATTGCAGCATTGGAAGAGGGGCTTGTTCCCATGCTCGGCGCGGTGATTATCCTTACCTTTGCATGGGCGATTGCGGGTGTAAATGATGCGGTAGGCACGGCCGATTATTTGGTGCAGCAGCTTGAGGGTAATCTATCGCCTAATTGGTTGCCAGTGGTGGTATTTTTGCTCGCGGCCATCATCGCCTTCGCCACAGGCACAAGCTGGGGGGTGATGGCAATTTTAGTGCCGCTGGCCATTCCGCTAACGTGGGGTGCGCTAGAGGGCGCAGGCTTTACGCCTGAAGCTTCCATGCCAATCCTCTATGCATCCGTTGCCAGTGTTCTTACAGGTGCCGTATGGGGCGATCATTGTTCACCTATATCCGATACCACTATTTTATCTTCCGTCTCTTCAGGCTGCGATCATATTGAGCATGTGCGCACGCAATTGCCTTATGCCATATTAGTTGGACTTACAGGTATTCTCGCTGGACTCATCCCCGTAGGCTATGGCCTACCTTGGTGGGCAGGTATGGCTGCTAGTTTAGTGGTGCTATATGTTGCGCTTTCGAAGCTTGGACAGAAAGTTTAAATCTGAATTAAAATTCTTTAAATCATTCTGAATGTATTTTAGAATCTTTTGCTCATTTCACGCCCCTTGCGCGGCGTCAAAGATGCTGAAATAAATTCAACATGACGGGTAATAAGCTTATTACCCCGTCATTTCGACAGAGCATACCGACAAGAAATCTAGATTGGCTGGGAAACCTTAGATTTCTCGTCAGGATTCGCCTTCTGTCGAAATGACGGAGGGGGGGATAAATTAACCACTTCCGCAGTAATTTATTTGCGGTAGAATGTAATTATAGGCTCATAAAGCTGTAAATAACATTCACACCCCAACAAAAAAGGGGCCAGAAAATTCTGACCCCTAATAGTAACTTAAACGAAATAACGCTTAGCTTGCGAGTGACTCATCGCTTGCATCGTCGCCGTCAAAGCCAATGGCTGCTTGACGTTCGGCGATTTCAGCGGCGCGTTCATCGGCAATTTCCTTATCGCGAACTTGGGCGATTTTCTTCATGCGATTCATGAAGGCACCCGTTCCGGCAGGAATTAATCGCCCCACAATCACGTTTTCTTTCAAGCCCTGCAACGTATCCACTTTGCCCGCAACCGCGGCCTCAGTAAGTACTCGCGTGGTTTCTTGGAAAGAAGCCGCTGAGATGAATGATTTGGTTTGCAAGCTGGCTTTCGTAATCCCTTGAAGCACCAAATGGCCTTCTGCTGGGCGTTCGTTAGCGAGCGCTGCTTTTTCATTAATCATTTCAAAATCTTCGCGTTCAATTTGCTCTCCTACCAGCAACGTGGTGTCGCCCGGTGCGGTGATTTCAATTTTACGCAACATCATTGAAAGAACCACTTCAATATGCTTATCGTTGATTTGCACGCCTTGTAAACGGTAAACGGCTTGCACCTCATGCACCATATATTCGGCTAGGGCTTCAACACCCATTACGCGCAAAATATCGTGTGGCACGGGGTTACCATCCATCAACAAATCGCCTTTTTCAATCACATCGCCTTCATTCACGGCAATATGTTTGCCCTTCGGAATCATATATTCCACTGGCTCCATATCGGCTTCAGCTGGGCGTACGATGATACGACGTTTGGTTTTGTAATCGCGACCAAACTCAATACGACCTGCCACATCAGAAATTACAGCGTGATCTTTCGGCATACGCGCTTCGAAAAGCTCGGCTACACGTGGCAGACCACCTGTAATATCACGCGTTTTAGACGATTCACGCGGGATACGCGCTAGCACATCACCCGCATGCACTTCTTGCCCATCGCTGATAGAAAGAATCGCATCTACGGGTAAGAAATAACGTGCTTCTAAACCGTTTGGCAATGTAATGATTTCGCCTTTTTTGTCGCGCAATGCAACACGCGGCTTCAAATCTTGCCCACGTGCTTGTTGGCGCCAATCAATGACCACCTTGCTCGAAATACCGGTCGATTCATCCATAATTTCACGCAATGAAACGCCATCAACTAAATCACGATAATTGGCCACACCATCACGCTCGGTAATGATTGGAATCGTGTATGGATCCCATTCAGCCAGCTTATCGCCTGCTTTTACTTTAGCGCCTTCTTTGGCTAATACGCGCGAACCATACGGAACTTTATGACGGCCACGCTCGTTTTCTTTGCTATCGCGAATGATGATTTCGCACGTACGCGACATCACTACCGCACGACCTTGCGAATCTACAACTACGTTTTTGTTTGAAAGCTCCAACACACCATCATGCGATGATTCCACGCTATTGGCTTCTGAACCACGCTGGGCAGCTCCACCAATATGGAAGGTACGCATCGTTAGCTGTGTTCCAGGTTCACCAATTGATTGTGCAGCAATTACACCCACGGCTTCGCCCAAGTTAACGGGCGTGCCACGTGCTAAATCACGGCCATAGCAGGTGCCACAAATGCCACCTTCAGACTCACAAGTAAGCGCTGAGCGAATCATAATGGATTCAATACCCGCTTCGTCAATCGCATCAACGATATATTCATCCACCAACTGGCCAGCCTTAACAATAGGCTTTTCCGTAGTGGGGTGAATCACATCGCGCACCGAAGTACGACCAAGAATTTTCTCAGCCAATGGTGTAACCACTTCGCCGCCTTCAATAATTGGCTTAGCGATGAGGCCTTTATCGGTACCGCAATCATTTTCCACTACAATACAATCTTGGCTTACATCCACCAAACGGCGGGTCAGGTAACCAGAGTTTGCGGTCTTCAAAGCGGTATCGGCCAAACCTTTACGCGCTCCGTGAGTAGAGTTAAAATACTCGAGTACGGTTAGACCCTCTTTAAAGTTAGAGATAATTGGAGTTTCAATGATTTCGCCCGAAGGTTTAGCCATCAAACCACGCATACCCGCAAGCTGCTTAATTTGAGCAGCCGAACCACGCGCGCCTGAGTGAGCCATCATGTAAATGGCGTTCATTTGCTTGCCGTTGGCTTTTTTTACATCATTCGCGCCTGAAATTACGGCCATCATATCTTCGGCAACACGTTCCGAGCAATGCGACCATGCATCAACCACTTTATTATATTTCTCACCTTGGGTAATTAAACCTTCAGCATATTGATTTTCAAATTCCTTCACCTTATCAAGTGTTCCATTCACATGGAAATCTTTGGTTTTTGGAATAATCATATCGTCTTTACCAAACGAGATACCCGCTTTAGCTGCGTGTTTAAAGCCAAGTGACATAATTTGATCGGCGAAAATCACCGTCGCTTTTTGTCCGCAATAGCGATAGACATGACCGAGCAAGTTTGAGAGCTCTTTTTTGGTCATCAAACGGTTTACCTGATCAAAGCTAACATTAGGATTGCGTGGCAAATGCTGCGCAAGAATCATACGACCCGGAGTTGATTGCACGAGTGTAATCTTCTCTTTGCCATTCTCATCAACGCCTTTGTAACGGCATTTAATTTTTGCATGTAAACTCACAACTTTTTGATCAACGGCCTGGATTAGCTCCGCCATTGAACCAAATGCCATGCCTTCGCCTTCTTCGTCATCTGCTTCAATAGTCATGTAATACAGACCCAAAACCATATCTTGCGATGGAACAATAATCGGCTTGCCGTTGGCAGGTGAAAGGATGTTGTTGGTCGACATGATCAATACACGGCACTCAAGCTGCGCTTCAATTGAAAGCGGCACGTGAACGGCCATTTGGTCACCATCAAAATCGGCATTAAAGGCCGCACAAACAAGCGGATGCAACTGGATTGCTTTACCTTCAATTAGCTTAGGTTCAAAAGCTTGAATACCTAAACGGTGAAGGGTAGGCGCGCGGTTAAGCAAGACAGGATGTTCACGAATCACTTCTTCCAGAATATCCCAGACTTCAGGGCGTTCTGCTTCAACAAGGCGTTTTGCCGCTTTAATAGTGGTGGCAATACCGTAAATTTCGAGTTTTGCATAGATGAATGGCTTAAATAATTCCAACGCCATTTTCTTAGGCAAACCGCATTGATGCAGCATTAATTCAGGACCAACCACAATTACCGAACGACCCGAATAATCAACACGTTTACCCAGTAAGTTTTGGCGGAAACGGCCCTGCTTACCTTTTAACATATCGGATAGTGATTTAAGCGGGCGCTTATTATTGCCCGTAATCACACGACCACGGCGACCATTATCAAACAATGCATCAACCGACTCTTGCAACATACGTTTTTCGTTACGCACAATAATGTCAGGCGCACGAAGCTCTAATAGACGCTTCAAACGGTTGTTACGGTTAATCACACGACGGTATAAATCGTTCAAATCAGAGGTAGCAAAACGGCCACCATCCAACGGCACCAAGGGGCGCAAATCGGGTGGGATTACGGGAACAACATCCAAAATCATCCATTCAGGCTTATTGCCAGATTCAACGAAGCTTTCAATAAGTTTAAGGCGCTTCACCAATTTCTTGCGTTTGGCTTCTGAACCCGTTTCACGTAAATCAATTTTTGTGGTTTCCAGCTCTGATTCTAAATCTAAGCTTTGCAACATGGTTTTGATTGCTTCAGCACCAATTTGGGCGGTAAACGCCTCTTCACCAAAATCATCTTGAGCATCATAATACTGATCTTCAGTTAAAATTTCGCCTTTGGTAAAGGCGGATAAACCCGGGTCAGTTACCATGAAGCTTTCGAAATAGAGCACGCGCTCTAGATCTTTCAATGTCATATCAAGTAACAAACCAATACGGCTAGGAAGTGATTTTAAAAACCAAATATGCGCAACGGGAGCAGCCAAATCGATATGACCCATACGCTCACGACGTACTTTTGAAGTAGTCACTTCAACGCCACATTTTTCGCAGACAATGCCGCGATATTTCATGCGCTTATATTTACCGCATAGGCACTCGTAATCTTTGACAGGGCCAAAGATACGCGCGCAGAACAAACCATCGCGCTCAGGCTTGAACGTACGATAGTTAATGGTTTCAGGCTTTTTAACTTCGCCGAATGACCAACCGCGAATTTTTTCCGGACTCGCAATAGAGATACGGATTTCGTCGAATTGCTCTTGGCCTTGTTCTAGGCCGAAGAATGACATTAATTGTGACATGGTTTTCTCCTAATTTCCGTATTTCTATGCTTCGTTTTCTTTGAGTTCTACATTCAAGCAAAGAGCGCGCAGCTCTTTAACCATCACATGGAAAGACTCAGGAATACCTGATTCAAAGCTATGATCACCGCGAACGATAGATTCATATACTTTAGAACGTCCGGCAACATCATCCGATTTCACCGTTAGCATCTCTTGTAATGTGTATGCCGCGCCGTAAGCTTGCAGTGCCCAGCACTCCATCTCACCAAAACGCTGCCCACCAAATTGCGACTTACCACCCAGCGGCTGCTGAGTAACAAGCGAGTAAGGGCCGATTGAACGTGCGTGAATCTTCTCATCCACCAAGTGATGAAGTTTCAGCATGTAAATATAGCCAACCGTTACATCGCGATCAAATTTATCACCGGTGCGACCATCCCATAGCGTCATTTGACCCGAAGTAGGCAAACCTGCTTTGGTAAGGTAAAACTCAATGTCTTTTTCATTCGCGCCATCAAATACAGGGGTAGCAAAAGGAATACCTTTAGATGTGTTATGCGCGAGCTCGCGAATTTCAACATCTGACATTTTCTTGATTTCATCCGAAAACTCTTTTTCGTCATAAATATCAAGCAGCTTGTCGCGTACTTCTTTTAAATTGCCTGATTCTTGCGCATTGCGTACGGCTTCGCCAATTTGCTTACCAATGCCCGCAGCAGCCCAACCCAAATGTGTTTCAAGAATTTGACCCACATTCATACGCGAAGGTACACCCAATGGGTTCAATACAATATCAACGGGCGTGCCATCTTCTAAATAGGGCATATCTTCCACCGGAATAATTTTGGAAATTACCCCCTTATTACCATGACGACCGGCCATTTTATCACCGGGTTGTAGCTTACGTTTTACCGCTAGGAAAACTTTAACCATTTTTAAAACGCCCGGCTGTAAATCATCGCCGCCCTGAACTTTTTCTACCTTATCGGTAAAGTGCGCTTCGATACGATCTAAAGCATCATCAAGTTGCGTTTTAAGGCTTTCAATCTGATTCATCACTTTTTTGTCAGAGACAACAAACTGCCACCACTGTCCGCGAGAGTAGGTCTTGAAATGCTCTTCGGATAACCGTCGATTTCTTAAAGCCTTTAGGGCCTTGCGTGGCTTCTTTACCAAGCAAGAACTCCTGCAAACGACCATAAACATAGCCCTCAATGATAGAGCGTTCCGTATCACGATCTTTAGCCAGCTTCTGAATTTCAGATTGCTCTAATGCAAGCGCACGCTCATCCTTTTCAATACCACGACGGCTAAAAATACGCACACCTACAACGTGGCCGGTTACACCTGGCGGCACACGTAGCGAGCTATCGCGCACATCGGATGCTTTTTCACCGAAAATGGCACGAAGCAGTTTTTCTTCCGGAGTCATTGGGCTTTCTGATTTGGGGGTTACTTTACCCACCAAAATATCGCCCGCTTTCACTTCAGCACCCACATGGGTTACGCCGATTTCGTCGAGGTTGCGCAACGCATCTTCACCCACATTGGGAATATCACGAGTGATTTCCTCAGGGCCAAGCTTAGTATCACGCGCCACCACTTCAAATTCTTCGATATGAACTGAGGTAAATACATCATCCGAAACGATACGTTCTGAAATCAGAATTGAATCCTCATAGTTGTAGCCGTTCCATGGCATGAAAGCCACGAGCACATTACGCCCCAACGCCAATTCACCTAAATCTGTTGATGGACCATCGGCGATAATATCGCCTTTGTTCAACACATCGCCCACATTTACCAACGGACGTTGGTTGATGCAGGTTGATTGGTTAGAACGTTGGAATTTTTGCAGATTGTAAATATCAACACCCGGCGTAGAGCCTTGTGTTTCGCTATCTGATACACGAATTACAATGCGTGAAGCATCAACACGATCAACCACACCACCACGGCGAGCCGTGATTGCTGCACCTGAATCGCGTGCAACGATGGCTTCCATGCCTGTGCCCACAAGTGGTGCTTCGGCGCGTACTAGAGGTACGGCTTGGCGTTGCATGTTTGAACCCATTAATGCACGGTTCGCATCATCATTTTCTAAGAAAGGAATCATCGCTGCAGCTACCGAAACAAGCTGTTTAGGAGCAACGTCAATATAATCAATATCTTCAGGCAAGCTCATTTGGAAATCACCCGCTTTGCGGCTAGGTACGAGATCTTCAGAGAATTTCTTGTTTTTATCCAAAGGCGCGTTGGCTTGTGCAACGGTATATTTACCTTCTTCGATAGCGGATAGATATTTCACTTCATCGGTTACTTTACCGTCAATTACTTTGCGGTAAGGCGTTTCAATAAAGCCATATTTATTCACTTGTGCGTAAGTGGCCATTGAGTTGATAAGACCAATATTTGGCCCTTCAGGCGTTTCAATCGGGCAAATACGGCCATAGTGTGTTGGATGCACATCGCGCACTTCAAAACCAGCACGCTCACGTGTTAAACCACCCGGGCCAAGCGCTGATAAACGACGTTTATGCGTAATTTCAGAAAGCGGGTTGGTTTGATCCATAAATTGCGAAAGTTGGCTTGAACCAAAAAACTCACGTACAGCTGCTGCAACGGGCTTAGCATTCACTAAATCATGTGGCATAACCGTATCAATATCAACCGAACCCATACGTTCAATAATGCCACGCTCCATGCGGAGTAAACCAATACGATATTGGTTTTCCATTAATTCACCTACCGAGCGAACACGACGGTTACCAAGATGATCGATATCATCAATCTCGCCAAAGCCATCCTTCAAGCGGATTAGCGTACGGATTGATTCAATAATATCTTCTTTAGTCAGGGTGCCTAAATCTTCAGGAGATTCTAAATCAAGGCGTGCATTCATTTTCACACGACCTACAGCTGACAAATCATAACGCTCAGCATCAAAGAATAAGCTGTTGAAAAGCTCACCCGCTGCTTCGGGAGTCGTTGGTTCACCTGGGCGCATCACTTTATAAATATCAATCAGTGCCTCGTCTTTGGTGGTGTTTTTATCCGCTGATAGTGTGTTGCGAAGGTACGGACCTACCGTAATATTATCAATATTGAGGGTTGGAAGCTCTTTAATGCCGCCATCGGTTAGAATGTTTAGCAAGGCTTCCGTTAGTTCAGCGCCCGCATCTGCTAGCACTTCGCCATCTTTATTTACTAAATTACGAGCAAGGAAACGGCCGGTTACTTCTTCGTCTTTTAACAAAACGGTTTCAGTGCCATCTTCAAGAATCTTTTTAGCTTTACGCGGAGTGATTTTCTCGCCTGCTTTAACGACTACTTTGCCCGTTTTGCCATCTATCATATCATTGATAAGTTTGATGCCGCGATAATGGATAGGGTTATAAGGGGCGACCCAGCCGGATTTCCCTTTTTTGATATTCACCGTTTCATAATAGGTGTCTAAAATATCTTCCGTGCCTAAGCCGAGTGCGCGTAAAAGCGAGGTTACGGGTAATTTACGGCGACGGTCAATACGTGTATTGACCAAATCTTTTGGATCAAATTCAAAATCAAGCCATGAACCGCGATAAGGAATCACGCGGGCAGAGAAGAGGAGCTTGCCTGATGAGTGCGTTTTACCGCCATCATGGTTGAAGAATACGCCGGGTGAACGGTGCATTTGCGATACAATCACGCGCTCAGTGCCGTTGATAACAAACGTACCATTTTCGGTCATTAAAGGAATGTCGCCCATGAAGACTTCTTGTTCTTTAATATCGCGAATTTCGCGTGACCCGGTGTCTTCATCAACAATCCACGTGATAAGACGCAGCGTGGCACGCATGGGTGCAGCATAGTTAATGTCGCGCTGGCGGCATTCTTCTACGTCAAATTTTGGCTTATCAAAATCGTAAGATACGAATTCTAGGGTAGCTGTTTCAGCAAAATCATTGATAGGAAACACCGATTTGAGAACCGCTTGCAAGCCCGTATCGGTACGCTCATTAGGCTTTACAGCAATTTGTAAAAAATGATCGTAGGAATTTTTCTGCACCTCAATAAGGTTTGGAAGTTCAGTGGCAGATTCAATTTTGCCAAAGCTTTTGCGAATACGTTTGCGACTTGTGAAATTTAAAGTCTTAGCGGTCTGAGTCATGGGGAGGTCTCTCAACGTCTAATTAAAGTGCCACGCAACCTAATGGTTGATGGTTAATAAAGCAGGAAAAGGCGGCAGGCAAAAGCCCGCCACCTTATCATTTTAGGATGTTAGAAGTTACTTAACTTCAACTTCAGCACCAGCATCAACGAGTTTCTTTTGAATCTCGGCAGCTTCATCTTTCGATACGCCTTCTTTTACTGGTTTTGGAGCGCCTTCAACGAGGTCTTTAGCTTCTTTCAAGCCAAGGCCAGTGATAGTACGTACTTCTTTAATCACGTTGATTTTCTTTTCGCCCGCAGACTTTAAGATAACATCAAATTCGTCTTTTTCAGCTTCTGGAGCCGCGCCTGCAGCAGCAGGAGCTGCAGCAGCAGCGGGAGCAGCAGCAGAAACGCCCCATTTTTCTTCAAGCATCTTTGAAAGCTCTGCAGCTTCCATTACCGTTAGTGCTGATAATTCATCAGCGATTTTTTCAATATTTGCAGCCATGGTTCTTATCCTCTTATCTAAACCTTAATTAATCCTACGATTTCGCACCGTAAGCACCACAAACTCTTGCTAATTGACCAGCAGGAGCCTGTAACACACCAGCGATGCGAGTCGCAGGCGTATTCAACATGCCAATAAGTTTGGCACGTAACTCGTCGAGTGAAGGCATTTTCGACAATTCAGTCACGCCATTCACATCTAATGTCTTGGCACCAAAGGCGCCGCCAACAATTTGTAATTTATCGTTTTGGTTTGCAAAATTAACCAGAATTTTTGCAGGAGCCACAGGGTCAGTACTATAGCCAATAGCTGTAGGACCTGTAAAATGTTCAACCATTGACTCGTATTCCGTGCCCGCGAAGGCACGCTTAGCCAAGGTATTTTTTGTTACTTTAAACGACGCACCCGCTTCGCGCATTTTTGCACGTAAATCGGTGATTTCATCAACGTTTAAGCCTTTGTAATGTACAACCACTACCGAAGCAGCGTCCGAAACCTGAGCATTTAGCGATTCGATATAATCTTTTTTATTCGCGCGTTCCATTTTTCTCTCCGACCTTTAAGATTATGCAGCTGATTTAAAGCTAGCTAAATCTAATTTAACACTGCGACCCATTGTTGAGCTAACAGCAGCACGCTTCATGTAAGTGCCTTTTGCACCCGTAGGCTTCGCACCGCGCAATGCTTCAATCACAGCGGTAATGTTTTCGGCAATCTTTGCTTCGGTGAAGCTCGCTTTGCCCACGCCTACATGTACAATGCCTGCTTTTTCAACGCGGCATTCAACTTCACCGGCTTTTGCTTTGTTTACTGCTTCGGCAACATTTGGTGTAACGGTGCCTAGTTTTGGATTTGGCATTAAACCTTTGGGGCCTAATATTTTACCCACACGGCCAACAATGGCCATCATATCAGGTGTTGCAATCACGCGATCGAAATTTAAATCGCCACCTTGCATTTGTTCCATTAAATCTTCAGCGCCCACTACGTCAGCACCTGCCTTTTTAGCTGCTTCAGCGTTATCACCACGTGCAAATACAGCGATACGAAGTGTTTTGCCTGTGCCGTTTGGTAACGGTACCATCGTGCGCACTTGCTGATCGGCATGGCGTGGGTCAACGCCTAAATTAACCGCTAACTCAATCGTTTCATCAAATTTTGATGTCGCGTTTGTTTTGATAATTTTTACCGCATCGGCAATAGCATAAAGCTTTTCTCTATCGATTGAATCGATTTGCGATTTTTGTTTTTTAGTCATTTGCGCCATGATGATTTCCTCTACGCCGCTTCAATTACTTCAATGCCCATAGACACTGCTGAGCCTTTAATCATATTGCACGCGCCTTGAAGGTCGTTTGCATTCAGATCAACCATTTTGATAGCGGCAATTTCTTCTACTTGCTTCATGGTAACTTTACCCACAATTTTCTTGCCGGTTTCACCTGCGCCTTTTTTCACTTTAGCGGCTTTCTTAAGGAAGTAAGAAACCGGAGGTGTTTTAGTCACAAATGTAAAGCTACGATCGGCATAAGCCGTGATAACCACAGGGGTTGGCGTGCCGGGTTCAACTTTTTGAGTTTCTGCATTAAATGCTTTGCAGAATTCCATAATATTAAGTCCACGCTGGCCGAGTGCTGGGCCTACGGGTGGAGAAGGGTTCGCCTTACCTGCCGCAATGGTGAGCTTAATATATCCAATAATTTTTTTAGCCATAATCTTATCCTTAGCCCCTTGGGGAGCTAGGCTTTTAGGATATACCACGCCACTATGCAACCCCTTTTTTGCAAAGTTTTGCCACTAACAGGAAATAATTACTGTGAGGTTGTAATATTCGCTGCGAATTGAGCGCTCAAAACAAGCCTCAGAACGGCAAAAAGCACCAACTCCTAAAGGAGTCAGTACTTTTTGTTGGTCCACTATGCTATTTTTCAGCAAATGCTACTGGCTTTGAGCGATAGACGTCGCTTCCATTAATGGGAATAAACTCAACGCAGAAATTAGAACTGTCTGGCATCCGCCAAATTAGTTCATCGTCTGACGTGATTGTTCGGTGGACGCCTTGTTCGTCTATGAGATCAACAACAAAGAAGACACCAAACTGGTTAGTACCCGCTCCGCTGCCAATGGCAACGCTTTTCAGAAGAGTTCCGCACATCTGTGCTGGGTCTCCTTCATTTAAAGCATCAAAGGCACTGGTGCCTCCCCATTTTATTTCATCGCAGCTAGCGAAGGTGATGAGCGCGAGGCTCAAGAAGATGAATTGTTTCATCAGTTAAGATTTAGAACCGCGTTTGCGATTCGTGAATTAAATGTACGATGCTTTTAAGTGTAAAAAAGCGTCGAAAGAACCTAATTAAGATACCAGAAAAGGTGAGGTGGGGCAAATGGATAGGCAGATTGTCATGTAATCTTCATATAACAAATATAACAAAGAAATTGTCATGCTGAATTTATTCAGCAACCATGATGCCACGCATGATGAGTATATGGAGGAATGGATCCTGAAACAAGTTCAGGATGACGGTGAACTATATCGCCAATTTATTCATCAGCTCGGCATCTTGGTTATTGATGAGATAGTTGCGGTGGATAATGATGCGGTCAATGAAAGTATCCATAGCTTCGCGCTCGGTTTTGCTAAAATCATGTAGCACATAGCCGCTGACAGCATCTTTATGGCCTGGGTGAGCGATGCCTAGGCGGATGCGGCGATACTCTTTGCCGCAATGGGCATCAATATCGCGCAGGCCATTATGGCCGCCATGGCCGCCACCAAATTTGATACGGCATTTAGCATTGGGCAAGTCGAGTTCATCGTGAAAAACAGTAATATCTTTTGGTTCAATTTTATAAAATTTAGCTGCGGCAGCTACCGACTGGCCGGAGCGATTCATAAAAGTCATGGGTTTGAGCAAAAGAATTTTTTCATCTTCAATGCTGATGGTGGTGATTGCTCCATTAAATTTGCTGCTCCACGCAGGCGCGGAGGTGGCATCCGCCAGCGCATCAAGCAACATAAAACCTGCATTATGGCGATGATTTGCATATTTCTCACCCGGATTGCCGAGGCCTACATAAAGTTTCATGGGTTCAATGTTAGCGCATGGTTTGAAAAATAAAAAGGGTGCAGAACAAAATCGTTCCACACCCTTTTTGATTTGGTTTAGCAAAATTACTCTGCCGCAGCTTCAGCGCCAACTTCGCCTTCAGCAGCTTCTTCACCTTCAACGGGCACTTCATCGGCTGCTACTTCTTCGGTTGTTGTTTCTTCCTCTTTAGCCAAACGGCCAGCAATGGTAACAATCGTAAAGTCACGATCCTCAACCATAGGCGTTACGCCTTCAGGTAAAGTAATTTCGCTGATGTGAATTGAATCGCCAATCATCGCTTCGGAAACATCCACATCAAGCGATGATGGAATATTATCGGGCAAGCAAACAAGGCGAACAAAGTGACGCACCACGTTGATGGAACCGCCGCGTTTAACGCCCGGACATTTTTCTGCATTGACAAGTTTAAGCGGAACGGCAACGGGGATGCGCGTTTCAGCATCTACTTGCAAAAAGTCGATATGTTCAACTTTATCGCTTACAGGATGGGTTTGAATTTCGCGCGCTAGAGCGTAAAATTTGTTATTTTCCACATTCAGTTCAACCAGCTTAGAGCGCAAACCACCTTTGTTATATTCGCGCAAAAATTCATTTTCCGACAGTGAAAAGCTTTTTGGTTCAATTTTGCTGCTATAAAGAACAGCAGGAATGCGGCCTGTGCGACGCAACTCGCGTGCAGCACCACGGCCTAGTTTTTCGCGTGATTCAGCTTGTAAAGTATATTTGGCTTTCATAATATTTTCTCCGTTTATTTATTCAAAAAGGCTCGAAACCGAGTCCTCATTATTAATGCGTGATATTGCTTCTGCTAAGAGTGGGGCAATGGTGATGGTTCTGATTTTGGTGTGGTTGACCACACTGTCGGATTGGCGAATAGAATCGGTAATAACCAGTTCGTCCATGTTCGATTTTTCGACGCGCTCCACTGCTGGGCCTGATAATACGCCGTGGGTAATGTAGGCAGAAACGCCTGCCGCGCCTTTTTCGATTAAGGCTTCCACGCCGTTACATAACGTGCCTGCGGTATCGACAATATCATCGAATAAAATGCAATGACGGTCTTTTACATCGCCGATAACATTCATGACTTCCGATACGCTGGCACGCTCGCGGCGCTTATCAATAATGGCTAAATCGGCATTAATGCGGCTGGCGAGCGATCGGGCACGTACTACGCCGCCTACATCAGGCGAAACAACGGTAAGCGGTTTATCGCCATATTTCTTTTTAATATCATCCACAATCACGGGGCGGGCATAGAGATGATCCACTGGAATATCGAAAAAGCCTTGAATTTGACCGGCGTGCAAATCAAGCGTCAATACGCGATCAGCACCTGCTGAGGTTATGATATTGGCTACTAATTTGGCAGAAATAGGCGTGCGTGGGCCAGGCTTGCGATCTTGGCGAGCATAGCCAAAGTAAGGCATTACGCAGGTTACGCGCCGCGCCGATGCGCGTTTGAGCGCATCTAATGTGATGAGTAATTCCATAATATTTTGGTTGGCGGGGTTGGATGTGGATTGCACCACGAACACATCTTGGCCACGAACATTCTCATGAATTTCAACAAACACTTCCGAATCGGGGAATTTGGTAACATCAACTTTGGTCAATTCCATGCCCAAATATGACGCGATGGATTTTGCCAAAGGCAAGTTGCTGTTGCACGCTAAAATTTTCATTACGACTCCCACAGTACCATCATTGCTTCATTGCAACGCTTTACGGTGATGACGGCTTCTATAATCGATTAGGCGCAAGCTGTAAAGCGCTAAACGATAGGTTTAAGCCGTAGGATTAGAAAAATTTCAAAGCTGCTTCAGTAATGTCTTGTTTGCTTGGCAAGGTGGCGGTTGCGGCTTTACCTAGAGGAATAAAACTATCTTTAGCAGTAACACGGCTCATAATAATTTTCTTGCCTAGGCGCTCGGTTAAACATGTGAAAATTTCCTCGCTAAGGCTTCCTGTACGGCGACATTCATCAACAATCAGAATATTTTTAATGCCTTTAAGCGCCTTTAATAATTCGTCCATAGGTAAAGGTAATAACCAGCGCAAATCAATAATCTTGGCTTTAATATCGTGATGATATTCTAAATCTTTGCGCACTTGGCGCGATAAATAGGCGCCATTGCCGTAAGATATAATTGCCAAATCCTTACCTTGGCCATAAGTGGCGATGTGGCCAAATGGAATAAGCGGCCTCGCTGCTGCATCCTCATAACTTAACGTGAGGGCTTCGTCTTTTTCCTCATGCAAATCTTTGGTCATATAGAGTGCAATGGGTTCTAAAAACACCACCACGCGTTGTTCTTGACGTGCTAGGCGCACGCATTCGCGCAGCAGGCCAACCGCATCAGCGCCATTGCTGGGGCAGGCTACGATAATCCCCGGAATATCGCGTAACACGGCAAAGCTATTATCATTATGAAAATGCCCCCCGAACCCTTTTTGGTAGGCTAAGCCTGCAATGCGAATCACCATCGAGTTGGTAAATTGCCCTTGGCTGAAAAAGCTTAAGGTCGCGGCCTCACCACGCAATTGATCTTCGGCATTATGTAAATACGCTAAAAACTGAATTTCGGGAATGGGAAGCAATCCATTTTGCGCCATGCCGATAGCCATACCTAAGATGGATTGCTCATCAAGTAACGTATCAATTACGCGGTGACCGCCAAAATATTCATATAACTTAGAGGTTACGGAATAGACTCCGCCTTTCTTGCCAATATCTTCGCCCATCATCGTAATGGTTTCATCTTCCAGCATTAAATCAGCTAGTGCATAGTTGATGAGTCGTGCCATGGTTTGAGGGCGCTGCATCCGCGAAATATCATTTTTAAATAATTCTTCGCGTAGATAGGTTTTTGAATGGTGTGGCGTGATATCACGCGCGGGTGGGATGATAGATTCCATCACTTCTTCAGCGGTTTCTAACTTCGGATGTTTAACGGCTTTTTTCGCGGCGGTTTGCACTTTATCGCCGATTGAATGATAAAGCGCCAATATCTCATCAGGCTTCATGCTGCAATGCTGCATTAATAATTGTGCAGAATAAAGCAGCGGATCGTGACTTTCGGTTTCAATTATAGCCGCTTCATCCAAATAAACGTGCTGTGCATCGGCACCGGCATGGCCAAATAATCGCACGCATCGCATATGTAAAAAGGCAGGCATACGGGTTTTACGAATATAGGCTTCCGCTTGTTTGGCTACACGATAAGTATCCACCACATCTAACCCATTGCAGCTAAAATATTTAATACCCGGCTTGGCGCTCATGGTGGCTTTCACCCAGCCATCGGGGGTGGGTACTGAGATGCCGATGCCGTTATCTTCACAAATCAAAAGCAATGGAAGATGTATTTTTTTAAAGGCCGTATAGCTGGCGGTATTAATCGCGCCTTGAGCTGTAGAGTGATTAAGCGATGCATCGCCAAAACTGCATAACACAATACTATCTTGCGCCACAATACCTTGCCGTTTTAGGCGTCGATTCAACCCTATTGAGCTGGCGAAGCCAACTGCTTTAGGCAAATGTGAAGCAATGGTACTGGTTTGCGGCGGCACAAAAAGTGCTTTGCTGCCCAATACTTTATGGCGGCCGCCACTGATAGGGTCGTCTTTACTGGCAGTAAAGCTAAGCAGCATATCTTTAATAATATCAACGTCCGGTAATTTTTTAGAGCGTTCAATAAAAAATGCCGCGTCGCGATAATGCAAAAAGGCCATATCATCAACACGGAAAGCCGCAGCGATGGCGGCATTGCCTTCATGTCCTGCGCTGCCAATGGTGTAGAAACTTTCGCCTTTCTCTTTCAATTCGCGCGATACTCTATCCAGTTGGCGGCTCAAAAACTGGCTTTCTACCAATTGTTGCAACTGTTTTTTTGACAGTCCCGCATCGGCGAGCGAAATATTATGTGTGACGGGAAGATTATTTGCTTTCACACGGGAAAGAAAATTTTCATGAACGATGGCGGCTCTATCTTGCATGATTTGGTTGTGGCAGGGAAAAGAACTTCCGTCAATCTTGCAGCTTTATTAATAGCTTTCCAATAAAAAAAGGAGGCACGCAGCCTCCCTTTTTGTTGGAAAAATTGAGTGAAGTTTAGGCAGCATCAGCTACTTGGTCTACATGTTTACCTTCAGCAAATTCTTCAATCGCTTTTTTGCAGAATGCTTTTAAATCCTCAGGTTTACGACTTGTTACGAGTGCTTCATCACATACAACTTCTTTATCTACCCATGTTGCACCAGCATTTTCAATATCGGTTTTGATGCTTGGGAATGAAGTAAGGGTGCGATTTTTAAGCACATCGGCTTCAATCAATAGAATGGGCCCATGACAAATGGCCGCTACCGGCTTATGCTGTTTGAAAAAATCACGAACAAAACTTACAGCTTTTTCGTTTGTGCGTAGCGCATCGGGGTTAAACACGCCGCCGGGAAGCACCAAGCCATTAAAATCAGATGCCGACACTTCATCCACTGTTTTATCAACGGTAAAGCTATCGGCTTTTTCATCATGCTTAAAGCCGCGTATTTCACCGGATTTTACGGATACAAGGGTGACTTCAGCGCCCGCATTTTTTATTTCTTCCCACGGTTGAGTTAGTTCTACTTGCTCAAAACCATCGGTGGCTAAAAATGCTATTTTTTTATTTTTTAATGTCTGTGACATATCAATTCTCCTTCATTGTTTAATTTGTGCACCATAATGCAAAACGTATAAACGTACGATTCGCCAATAATCAAATCGCATAAGAGGAGTCTAAATTTGTGTGAAAGTTAAGTGGTGGTCGGAGAGGGATTTGAACCCCCGACACGAGGATTTTCAATCCTCTGCTCTACCAACTGAGCTATCCGACCACGGTTTAATAAAGGTGCTTATAGTCAACCGAAACAATCTTGGCAATGCCATACTTGACATTTTTGCCGACGTCTTTACAAGTCGCACATGGAACACCCCCTCGCACTCACCTTTGATGATATTTTGCTGCAACCTGCCGCATCCGATGTTGTCCCCTCCGATGTTAAAACCACCACACGCCTTACCCGCGATATTGCATTAGGCATTCCACTTTTATCTGCCGCGATGGACACGGTGACGGAAGCTTCACTGGCGATAGCCATGGCGCAACATGGTGGAGTGGGCTGCTTACATAAAAATATGACGATTGAACAGCAAGCTGCTGAAGTGATGAAAGTGAAAAAGTTTGAATCAGGCATGGTGATAAATCCTGTTACCACGCAACCGGATGCTACGCTTGCCCAAGCACTCGATTTAATGCAGCAGCACGCGATAACCGGTATTCCCGTAACAGAAGAAGATGGCACGCTGGTAGGTATTTTAACCAACCGCGATGTGCGTTTTGCAGTGGATAGACAACAGCAAATTAAAGAGCTGATGACGCGCGATGTCGTTACCGTAAAAGAAGGTGTTAAGCGTGAAGAGGCAAAGCGATTGCTACACAAGCACCGATTAGAAAAACTCATCGTAGTGGATGAAAACCATAAATGTGTGGGCTTAATAACCGTTAAAGATATTGAAAAAGCACAAAAATTTCCGAATGCGACGAAAGATTCGCTTGGTCGTTTACGTGTAGGCGCAGCCACCGGTATCGGGGCTGATGGCATAGCACGCGCTGAGGCGCTTATCAAAGCGGGTGCTGATTTTGTGATTGTTGATACCGCCCATGGACATTCTAAAAATGTTATCGAAGCTGTGCGTACATTACGCCAAAAATACGCCGATTTTCCGATTATTGCTGGCAACATTGCCACGGCTGAAGCGGCTGAGGCGTTGATTGAAGCAGGCGCATCGGCAGTTAAGGTTGGCATTGGCCCGGGCTCTATTTGCACCACACGCATGGTGGCAGGGGTGGGGGTTCCACAACTTTCCGCTATTCAAAATGTGGCGGTTGTCACGCGCAAACATAACATTCCACTCATCGCTGATGGGGGAATTAAATTCTCAGGCGATGTGGCCAAAGCCATTGCTGCTGGTGCTGATTGTATCATGCTCGGATCGCTCTTTGCGGGTACGGAAGAAAGCCCGGGCGAGGTTATTTTATTCCAAGGCCGCTCATATAAAGGCTATCGCGGCATGGGTTCAGTGGGTGCTATGGCTCGCGGATCAGCCGATCGTTATTTTCAGCAAGAAATTAATGACACCATGAAGCTGGTGCCTGAAGGTGTGGAAGGACGTGTGCCTTTCAAGGGCTCCGTATCTGGCGTGATTCACCAGTTGGTTGGCGGGTTAAAAGCCGCTATGGGTTATACTGGCCATGCGACGATTGAATCGATGCAGGGCGGCTGTAAAATGGTGCAAATTACCAGCGCTGGACTGCGCGAAAGCCATGCACATGACGTGACCATCACACATGAAGCGCCCAATTATCGCATTGGCTAAAATGTTATGTAATTGTCATATTTAATGACGTATTTTTAGTTTATCATAACTGCAATCTTTTCACTTCTTAGTGTTTTCTCGTGCCTATCACGATGACGAATATTCGTCTTTTGCTTTTTAGCAAAGATGTAAAAAGGTTACCTTTCTTAATTTCCAAAAAAAATAAAAATGGGAATTCATCAAAAAAATTGGCGGGATTCTATTTTCAGCAGAGATACGCTAGTTTTGCTAATCTGGTTTAGCCTGCTGACACTGCTTCTTTACTTCGTTGTAAAAGATGCTTTGAAAGCAGAAAAGCAGGTATCGCCAACAAAACAGCGAACCGAAACCATCCACTCACAACAAGACCAACATATGAGTCTTGAAGAGTGGAAAATGCGCGAAGCTGCTGAGCGTAAGCGAATTGAAGCTGATTTTCAAAGAGCGTATGACGCATCTTTGAAAGAATTTTCAAAAGCGCACCATCAACAGCCGCATTAGTTCACAGTATTAGGCTCCCCTTTAGAATTTATTCTAAAGGGGAGCCTTTTTTTATTAGTAAATTTCATTGCTGCGGCTGAATAAATCTTCTACTTGGCGCACCGATTTGGTCATGGCCAGCACGATGATGCGGTCATTTTCCTGTATCGTGGTTTCCGAATCGGGCATGATGAGCGTTTCCTGATGCACCACGGCGCCAATGTGAGCATCATCAGGCAGCTCAATCATACCGATAGTTTTGCCGATCATAGGAGAACCTTTAACGGCTTCCACTTCAATCACTTCTGCTACTCCATCGTGAATGGCATGAATGCCGCGCACCTTACCGCGACGCACATGCTGCAAAATGGTTGATACCGTTGTTTCGCGCGGGTTGACCGCTACATCAATGCCCAAATTATCAAGCAATGGCGTGTATGAGCTGCTGTTAACCAACGTAATAGCGCGTTGCGCCCCCAGTTTTTTCGCCAAAAGCGAGGCCAACACATTCACCTTATCATCATTGGTAACGGCGATAACCGTTTCAATTAAATTGATATTCGCATCGCTTAGCACTGCTTCATTTAAAGCGCTGCCTTGCAAAACCGAAATATCGGGCAATAATGTTGCCACTTGATGGGCACGTTCGGCATCAAATTCAATAAGTTTAATGCGTGTGCCATTGCCTTCAGCCTGAATGGATTCGGCTACTTTTAAGCCGATATTTCCTCCACCTAAAATGAGCACGCGACGAGCTTTACGCTCTTCATGGCCAAATAATACCATGGCTTTGCTCACATCATTTTGATGCGCTAAGAAAAATACCTCATCCCCTATCTGCAAAATACGCTCGTCATGTGGCAGGTGAAATTTGTTTTTATTCACAATGCCCATAATACTAATATCAAGCTGGCCTATTTTACGCTCTTTAATCAAACGCAAGGGCAGGTTGATTACCGGACAATTCGCTGAACATTGCACCGATATAAGCTTCAATAAACCATTCGCATAAGGAATCATGTCGGTAGCGCCGGGCACGTGCAGGCGGCGAATGATCGCTTGTGCAACCTCAACTTCCGGTGAAATAATGACATCAATCGGCATATGATCAAGGCGATAAAGCTCTTTCCAATGTGGATCGCGGTAGGATTGATGTCGCAAACGCGCAATTTTAATCGGAACTTTAAATAACGTATGCGCAATTTGGCAGCACACCATATTGGTTTCATCAACATTGGTCACAGCGATAATCATATCAGCATCGGCGCCGCCAGCGCGTTCAATCACCTCAGGATGTGATGCATGGCCGTGAATGGCACTTACATCCATTGAGTCACCAATATCGCGTACTAACTCTTCAGAATGATCAATCACCGTAACGTGATTATCTTCCGCCGCTAATTGCGCGGCAATGGTTTTACCTACCGCGCCGGCTCCACAAACAATAACTTTCATGCCGCTAATTTAGCAGCATGAAAGTTATTCGCATTAATTATTATGGTTTGATTTACGCAGAAGCCGCGATTGGTGCATTCATAGACTCAGAATCATCATGCGATCCGCCATCTAGCCCATTATCAGAACGTGAACTGCTTAAACCAAGCAACTTCAGCTTACGATGCAGCGCCGAGCGCTCCATTCCCACAAAGTTTGACGTGCGACTAATATTGCCACCAAAACGATTAATTTGAGCGGCCAGATATTGGCGTTCAAATAATTCGCGCGCTTCACGCAATGGCATTGAAAGAATATCACCGCTTATTTCAGAGGTCATCACGGCAGGCGATGATTCAAATAATTCACTTGGCAATGATTTACTATCAATCTTCTTCGTCACATCTTCGGGCGACATAATCAACAGCCACTCCATCATGTTGCGTAATTGACGCACATTACCTGGCCATTCATAGGCTTGCAAAATTGCCATCGCTTCTTCGCTTAATTCGCGCACAGGCAAGCCAGACATTTGGCTCGCTTGCTTCAAAAAGTGACTGCATAACGCGGGAATATCGCTACGACGCTCTTTAAGGGATGGCACCTGAATAGGCACAACATTAAGGCGATAATATAAATCCTCGCGCAATTTGCTTTCATCCATATAGGATTTTAAATCGCGGTTACTGGCAGCTAATACGCGAACATCCACTTCAACGGCTTTGCTGCCGCCTTTACGTGTAAATGCGCGGTCTTGCAATGCACGTAACAAGCGGCCTTGCGTTTCAAACGGCAAATCGGTCACTTCGTCAATGAACAAGGTTCCGCCATGGGCTTTTTCAAATAAACCAAGCTTTTTCGCGCCGCCATTAGGGTTGCTATCTTCGACACCAAATAATTCGCTTTCCACTCGATCCGCGGTAAGGCCAGCCGCATTTAACGTAATGAAGGGGCCTTTAGTGCGCTCTGAATCTTGGTGAATCAAGCGGGCAACCATTTCTTTACCTGTGCCTGCACCACCCGTGAGTAATACACGGCTTTGCGTGGGCGCCACACGAGCCACCATGGCTTTGAGCGAGGTAATCGCTTGTGAATCGCCGATGGTTTGCACTTCTTGTTTGCCACGTGTTTTAAGCTCTTCATTTTCACCGCGTAATTTTGCATGTTCGAATGCGCGTGATACGGTAAGTAGAAGTTTTTCTTCTTTAAAGGGCTTTTCGATAAAATCATATGCGCCTAATTTTATGGAGGTAACCGCAGTTTCCACATTACCGTGACCTGAAATCATCAATACTGGTAAATTTGGATATTTGCTTTTAACCAATTCAAGAATGCCTAAACCATCTAATTCAGAGCCTTGAAGCCAAATATCAAGCAATAACAGGTTTGGAACCCTTTCGGCTATAGCTTTAAGTGCCGTGTCAGAGTTGGCGGCAGTGCGCGTTGAATAACCGCCATCACCTAAAATATCAGATACTAGTTCACGAATATCAGTTTCATCGTCAACAATGAGAATATCGTTGCTCATTGGTCATCTCCCCAAAATATTATTTTTATTTTTTGTCACTTGTTGTGACTTATTACTGACATCTTACGTCACATTTTTGCCACCATCAACTGTAAATGTTAAAATTACTTCAGCGCCGGCATTTTCGTGGTTCAAAAGCTGCATTTCAGCGCCGTGATCTTCCATAATCTTCTTCACAATGGCTAAACCAAGGCCTGAGCCTTTCTCTTTTGTCGTAATATAAGGCTCCATAATGCGCTCTAATAAACTTGCCGGAAAGCCGGGGCCATTATCTTTTATGGTGACAACCATATAATGTGCCGCATCGCCCGTTATTTCCACGCGAATTTCAGGCTTCACAGTGCGTTTAGAGCCATCATCCATCGCTACTTGCTCGCGCTTTTCCACGCCCTCAATGGCTTCAGCTGCGTTTTTGAGCAAATTGGTAAAAGCACGTGTAAGCTGACGCTCATCGCCGGGCATATCGGAATTTTTGGCATTAGCGCAAATATGGTAACCGATTGCAGGATGCGCGGTTTTTTCCGAAAAGATAACTTTTTTAATGAGCGCTTCTAAATTAATAGGTTCAAAAACAGGGTCTGGCATGCGGGCAAATCCAACAAATTCTTCCACCATGCGGCCAATATCACCCACATGACGAATAATCGTATCCGTGTAGCGCTGGTATGAAGCTAAATCTTCGGTGATTTGAGGGCTATATTTGCGGCGCAAACGTTCTGCAGATAGTTGAATAGGGGTTAAGGGATTTTTAATTTCATGCGCCACACGGCGCGCTACGTCCGCCCAAGCAGCATTGCGCTGCGCGGCAACCAGTGCGGTTAAATCATCAAAGGTTAGCACATAGCCTTGCAGTTCACCTTCAAACATTTCAACGGTTAAATGCACCACTAAATGACGATGCACGCCACCGCGCTCTATTTTGAGTTGCTTGGTTAATACATCATGTGGCTTATCTTTGATTTCGCTAAAGCTGCCTTTTAGCTCGCCAAATACTTCAAAAATATTGCGACGGCTTAAATCGTTATCGCGATTGTGGCATAAAATCTCGCATGCAGCGCTGTTATGCAAGGTAATATTCTTATGTTTATCCACGGCAATTACACCGGCTGAAATACCCGCTAGCACTGCTTCAGAAAAACGGCGGCTGCCATCCACTTTGCGGTTTGCATCTTCTAGTTGCCCGTGTTTGCGCTCAAGCTCGCCGGTCATGCGGTTAAAGGCACGGATGAGGGTTGAAATTTCATCCTCACGAGCGCCAATCGGCACTTTCACTTCATAATCGCCATCACGTACGCGCTCTGCCGCGCGAATCAGCCGCGCAATGGGTATAATCAAGCGTACAGCGAACTGCATTCCATACCAGATGGATAACAGTAGCAACATTAACACCAGCAAACCAAATACTACCGAGAATTGAAGTTGTAATTGCGAAACTTGATTTTTAAGACGTTGGTATTCTGCCACCGCACCGGTGGCATTATCCATGTGGTTAAGGACTTGCTGATCTAATAAACGCCCAATAATCAAATAGGTGTCGGTTACGGTGTTTAATTTTACCATAGCGCGCAAACGTTCGCCATCTTCCACCCAAATCACGGGATCGCCTTGAGAGGCGCGCATGCGTTTATCATCGGTAATACGTTCAAACGATAAGGCAAAACTGAGGTTGGTTTGGGCGATAATTTGCGAATTTTGCATAATCACCGCTTCGTTAATTGAACGTAGCTCCGCTAATCGGTTAATAAGCGGGGTTAATAATGTTGGATCAACCATCATAATGCGCGATAGTTGCATCTCAATATCGCTCGCAAGTCCCATAGAATCGACGCGTAAGATGGATTCATGCTCTTTCAAATAGGCTTGCGCAACCGTAACCGATTCACCCAATGCAGTGGTAACACGCTGATTGAACCAGCTTTGAATACCAAGGTGAAACAGTAATATAGCAAATAACGATACCACCAAGGCGGGCATAATGGTGAGTGCTGAGAACATAAAAATGATGCGCCGCTGCAACCGCACCGTGCCCGCACTGTTTTTGACTGCTCGCCATAATGTCACGACGCGGTGGATGACCAATATCAACAAAAAGCATAAGAAAATTAAATTGCCTAATATGAGGCGGATAACCGATTGCGGATCGGGTCCAAGCGGATTATCGCTGCTGGTGATGGTATAAAAGGTTGCTACCGCCGACCCGAGCGCCGCAAAGGTGAGCAGCCAAGTTAACAAGCGTGTTGAAAGCGGAATAACAGATAAGGGGGCAGGGTGATTCATACCCTATTAGCCATAGCATTAATCGCAACAGATGCTAGTACAGACAAGCACGATGCTTTAAAATAATTCGATTAACGAAGCGGCTATGTAAACCAGCCGCATTTAAGCATGTAATTTAGGCAGCGGCTTGTTGCGATTCCATGGCTTTAACCACACGACGCTTTAATTTTACAGCTTCCGTCGTTAATTTGCGGCTTGAGGTAGTAAGCAAATAGTTATCTAAACCGCCATTATGTTCAACCGTGCGAATGGTTGAAACCGTCACCTTAAGGCTTACATTCTCTTTCAACGCATCAGAGCGCAGGCTTACATTTTGCACATTAGGCAAAAAGCGACGGCGCGTTTTGCGCTGTGAGTGGGAAACATTGTTACCGCTCTGTGGTTTTTTTCCAGTTAAAATGCAACGTCTAGCCATAAAATCCTCTTGGTTGGAGCGAGATGTTTAGGCATTAATACCCTAGCCGTCAAGCCTTTTTTGGTAGATAATTGCCGCTAATCTATGCTAAAGAGCGTTCCCAACCTATCATCAAAACAAGAAATTACGCTATGCCCTATGAAATAGAAATGCCGCATTGGCCCCCTGCTAATTGGGCGCATCTAAACAATGAAGATACCATCGCGCGTATGCTGCTATTGTTGGATGATTTAGGTAATCCGCAAAATCACCTGCCGCCGGTGGTGCATGTGGCCGGCACTAATGGCAAGGGGTCAACCATTGCGTTCATGCGCGCGATGTTGGAGGCGGCTGGCTATAGCGTGCATGTATATAGTTCGCCACATATTCGCAAATTTTCGGAGCGGATTGTTATTGCCGGTAAACCGGTTGATGAAAAAGCGCTTCATACCGCGCTTGAGGCGTGTCGGTCAGCGAACGAAGAGCGCCCCATTACATTTTTTGAAGGCACAACGGCAGCGGCATTCATGCTCTTTAGCCAAGTGAAGGCCGATATATTGCTGATGGAAACGGGAATGGGCGGCAGTTTAGATGCAACCAATGTGCTGGATGCAGTTCGCTTGAGTATCATCACCCCCATTTCAGAAGATCACATGCATCATTTGGGTGATAGTTTGGAAGAAATCGCTTCGCATAAGGCGGGGATTATTAAAAACGAATGTCCGTTAGTTATTGGCTTTCAAGCACCACACATCACTGAATTTCTAGAAAAAGAAGCCAAGGCGCGCAATGCGCCCGCATTAGTTTACGGTAAACATTGGGCAGTGCAAAAAGCGGCGCAAGGCTTTGTGTATGCCGATGGGCATGGGCAAATTACATTGCCAAACCCCGCTTTAAAAGGCCCACATCAATATTTAAACGCGGGTTGTGCCATAGCCGCCCTGTCGCTATTGGACGAATTTGAAATTATGGGCGATCATATCGCTGCTGGTCTTAAATGGGTGCAATGGGTGGGGCGTTTAGAACGCATTGAGCCTACCAATGCTGTGGATGACGAATGGGAATTGTGGTTTGATGGCGGTCATAATATGGCGGCGGGTCATGTACTGGCCGTGATAGCAGAAGATGAATGGAGCGATAAGCCTCTATTCATCATCTTTGGCACCACACGTGGCAAAAATGTAGTGGGCATGTTGCATCCTTTAGCTGCATTAGCGCAGGAGATTATCGCAGTGCCAGTGGCTGCTGAGCCAAACTGTTACAGTCCCCAAGAAATTATCAATCAAACCGATGATGCAGGATTAAACCTTATGCAGGCTGATTCGGTTGACGAAGCGATTAGCACCATCAAAGATATCTCAGGCGATGTTCCCGCCCGTATTTTGGTATTTGGCTCACTCTATCTTCATTTAGAGGTTATCAGCACATAAAAAAAAGCCCCGCCAAGCTGGCAGGGCTTTTCTTTATTTAGTAAACAAACTTAGTTCATACGAATCATAAGTTGACATGCTGGCGTTGTAGATTCACCTGGATTGTTCTCGTCTGTATTATATGTCGAGTTATCAGTAGTACATTCGCCCGCAACTCCCGTTTCAGGAGTAGGTGTTCCTATTGCGTCATTACGGCCTTCCACTGCACGTACGATACCTGTATTACCTACAGAATCATCAATCTTATTATCAATGTTGAAAGCTTCGATAGGTTCTACGGTATCGGTAGTAGTACCACCTGCTGTAGTACCAGTGTCAATTCCACCTAAATGGAACTGGTTGCGTCCACCGGCTGCATAAACTGACCAACGTGCTCCACCACCAATATCGGCTTCAGGAGTTATTAGGTCTCCATTGCCTGCTACGGCAGCAACGTTTGCAGTATAGGCAGCAAGAAGCCCAGGAATATTATCCGCAATAATCTCAGCCGTTGCTAAGTCATCGAAGAATACTGCTGTTTCACAACCAAGTAGTAAAGGAGTTGTTGTGCAACCTTCAATCAATCCGTTTCCAATGGAAGCTGACGTACGAGGGTCAAAACCGAAATTATCTGCATTACGTAAATCACCAGGGTAGCCGCCAAATTTATCGCGGAAGGTGTTTAGTGCCGTGTTATATTTTTCCCACTGGCTAATGGTTGAGCGCACCTCAGCCGATTTAATCATATCTTGTCCAACAAGAACACCCCCAATAATCAAACCAATGATTACCAATACAATTGCCAATTCGACAAGTGTAAAACCACTTTTTAAATTAGACTCATTTACTTTTTTCATTTTAATCCCTTTCAACGCACCGTGCGATATTTAAGTATTCTCATCCTAATATTAAAACGTTAACATAACCTTAATATTCGGATGCAGTTTAAACAGTTATAAGAAAGAGTATAGATAGGCTTTAAGATACAGAAAACAGCTAACGTTATGAATCGCTACATTAACCCATAACAAATATGCGTGCGTAACTATAACAACACAATCACAGGCAGAAATTAGGCGGCAGAGTTGTTCTGCGCTTCATCAGCTATTGCATCATCGGTTTTGCCACCTGCTTTTTTCACCGCTTCATCCAGCAAAGTTTGCGTACAAAGGCCAAGCAATACTGGGTCGCGTGGGCGCAAGTTGGTCGTATTCCAATGACTGCGATCACGCACGGCATTAATCGTGTTCTTGGTGGTGCCCACTAATTTGACAATTTTACTATCGGGCAATTCGGGGTGATTCTTTAAAATCCAAGCAATAGCATCGGGCTTATCGGCACGACGCGCAACTGGTGTATAGCGTGCGCCCTTCATCTTTTTCTTCATATATTTTTGCGCATCTTTTGCCAAAGATAATGATTTTTTTGAATCTTTCTCAGCGGCTTCAAGTGTTTCGCGGCTAAGTTGACCATTGGCGATAGGGTCGGTACCGATGATGCCTGTAGCTACTTCGCCATCGGCTATGCCTTGAATTTCCAGCGGGTGCATGCCACAAAAATCAGCGATTTGTTTGAAGCTGAGTGCGGTATTATCAACCAGCCAAACGGCGGTTGCTTTGGGCATAATGGGAAGGGTCATAGCATTCTCTAGGTTGTTTGTTGCCCTGTATTAAGGAGAATTTTCCCTAAATTCAAGTTTTGATGCATCATTTCATGCGCTTTTTTCGCATCGTGTAATGGAAATTCAGCGTATATGGCGGGAACGACCTGCTTTTGCTCTAGCCAATCCCAGCAATAATTTTTGATTTCCTGAGTAAGTTCTGCTTTTTGCTGACGCGTACGCCCCCGCAATGTTAGCCCATGCCAGCTAAGTTGTTTGAATAAAAGCGCCGCCATATTTAGTTCCGCTTTCGCCGATTCTAAAAAAGCGAGATTTACCATGCGGCCATAGGGGTTAAGTAATTTCAGATTCTTTTGGAAATACTCGCCGCCTACGATATCTAGCACCACATCAACCCCTTTATAATCTTGAAGAATTGCATCAAGATAATCGACATTTTGATAGGAGTAGCTTTTTGCCGCGCCATACTGCTCGCTAAAAGCACATTTTTCAGGCGTACTGGCGGTAGTGATAGCCGTTGCACCAGCAGCTTTCACCATTTGGCTAGCCATACTGCCAATGCCGCTTGCCCCACCATGAATTAGCACCGTTTCACCCGCCGTGACGTTTGCCGTATGAAATAAAGCCAACCACACCGTGAATAAGCCTTCTGGCAGTGCGCCCGCATCGCGCAAGCTCCAGTTTTTGGGAATGGGGAGAGTTTGCGAGGCACTCACCCGCGCAAATTGCGCATAGCCGCCGCCTTCTAATAAGGCACAAACCTTATCGCCAATTGAGAAGCTACTAACACCGCCACCTATTTCGGCTACAGTGCCACTCACCTCAAGTCCAAGCAGTTCGCTAGCATTATCAGGCGGTGGATATTTGCCTGCCACCTGCCACAAATCCGCGCGATTCACCCCTGCATAGGCCACTTCAATCAACAGCTCATGCGGTGCTAATGTGGGTTTTTCAAGCTGCTCATCATAAGCAAGCGCTTCATTTTCAACACGTATTCCAAACATATTAGAATGAAATTTCTTGGATTTTAGCGCCTTCGGGTGATTCACTAGGTAGGTCGATGATGGGGCGGATGCCGTACATAGGAGCCATCTTCTCAACAATGCGTTTAACGATGGGGGCTGATACCCAGCCGCCGGTTGCAAAACCATAGGTAGATTTATTGCCGCGTGGTTCATCAAGCATGGCGAGCACCACATAGCGGGGTGATTCGGCAGGGAAGATGCCCACAAAACTGGCCAATTTATCATTGCCTCGATAGTTGCCTTCTTTGACTTTTTCGGCCGTGCCGGTTTTGCCACCTACACGATAGCCTTTAGCATCGGCTTTGCGCGCAGTGCCATGTTCAACCACTAAACGCATAAGTTTGCGCATTTGGTCGGTTACTTCGGTGCTTACTACCCGTGTTCTTTCGGATTCGGCCATTTTATTGCCTTTTACAAGTGTGGGGCTGAGCAATTTACCATCGCCCAATAGAGTACCAATCGATTGTATTAAATGCATCGGCGTGACGGAAATGCCGTGGCCGTAAGAGATGGTCATCATATTGATATCACGCCAATTTTGCGGAATAAGCGGCATCGCCGTTTCGGGCAATTCAATCGAAACGCGCTTAAATAGGCCAAGCTGCTCTAAGAATTTTTGCTGGCGTTCTTTGCCCACTTCCAAAATCATGCGCACCGTGCCGATATTGGATGAAAGCATAAAAATTTCAGGCACTGTCAACCAACGGTTTTCAGGATGGCTATCGCGTATGGTATAACGTGCCACTTTAATGGGTTTAGTTACATCATAACGATCAAAAATTTTGCTGGTTTTATAATTGAGCGCCATGGCGGTGGTAAAGGTTTTGAAGGTTGAGCCCATTTCGTAAACGCCCGTGGTGGCGCGATTAAAGCGCGCATCGGCGGTGGCAGCATTGGGTTCGTTCGGGTCAAAGTCGGGCAGGCTAGAAAGGGCAATGATTTCACCGTTGGTAATATCCATCACCGCGCCAACGCCGCCAATCGCTTGAAATTCTTCCATGCCTTTGAGCAATTCATCGCGCAATATATATTGCAAGCGAGCATCAAGCGATAATGTAATATCTTCGCCTTTTGCGCCTAATAATTCTTCGTATTTTTTCTCAATCGCCGATAAGCCTTGGCCGTCAACATTGGTGAAGCCCACGGTGTGGCTAAACATATTGCCATGCGGATATACGCGGCGCATCGCACCTTCAAATTCAATACCAGGGATGCCCAGCGCATTCACCGCTTCCATTTGCGATGGGGTGATGTGACGTTTAAGGTAAACGAAACTGCGCTTAGGGTTTAGCTTTTCGCGCAAAGATTTAAGGCTTAAATCAGGAAAGATTTTATGCAGCGCATTGGCTGCTTCATCCGCGCCGAATCGATCGATAATTTGTGGGCGTGCATAGAGCGTTTGCGAGGGCAATGAAACCGCCAGCAACTCGCCATTGCGGTCGTATATGCTCCCGCGCTCAGGCTGGTTTTCTTTGGTGATGGTGGCCACGCCATTGTCGGCTAGTAA
The DNA here is from genome assembly GCA_963837025.1 of uncultured Alphaproteobacteria bacterium. Lineage (GTDB taxonomy): Bacteria > Pseudomonadota > Alphaproteobacteria > Rickettsiales > JALZUV01 > JALZUV01. The sequence goes on along the minus strand of CAWILT010000001.1, from coordinate 928,088 downwards.
TTGTTGCTTATTTTCAGCAGGGTTCATCACCGCCACATCCACGATGCGCACGGCTAACAGCGCATAACAAATTAGAAGCAATCCAGAAACAAATATCAAACGGCTACGGCATTGGTTTAATGAGCGTTTGGTAGCGCTATCGCGCTGCAAGCGATAAATGGGTAGATGGTTCATTCGGCGTTATTCTGAAAGGTAGAATAGGTCAGTCCGACATCTGTGGGAGTAACATCCGGCGATTTAGGCGGAAAATCTTCAAGCTCAGCCATTTGTGTGCCATTGCCTGAAACCAGTTCGGGTAAATGCTTGTGGGCGAGTTTCTCAAGCCGCTCAGGACGGGTAAGATAGGCCCACTCAGCTGATAATACCTCAAGCGCGCGTTGCTCTTTAATCATGTCAGCTTCAACCAACAAATTTTGATCGCGCATGTCGCGCACCTGCCATTTTACTTCATACAACCCATAGGCTGATGCAACAATGACGCATACCCAAACCAGTGCTACGCGCTTTCTCATGCCGCTTGCTCCTGCTGGTAGTCGGTGCGGATGCCTACACGCAGCTTAGCCGAACGTGCGCGGCTATTGAGTGATGATTCTTGCTCGTTCGCGGCCAGCGCTTTATTGCGGCGTGGCAGAGTGAAAAAAGGAGGGTCGAGCGTTTCTGCAACGGGCAGATGCCGCGACCCCCCAAGGCTTTCACGAGAGCAAGTGGTGAAAAACTGTTTAGCGATGCGATCTTCTAACGAATGGAAGCTCACCACCACTAAGCGCCCACCTGAAATGAGCAGAGGTTTTGAGGCTTCAAGCGCCTCTTCTAGCTCATCTAATTCGCGGTTGACGTAAATGCGTAAGGCTTGAAAGCTTTTGGTTGCAGGGTGAATTTTTTGTTTACCAAATTTGGGAGCGGCTTTGCTGATGATGTCAGCTAACTGCAAGGTGGTTTCAATGGGTGCGACCTCGCGTGCATTCACAATCGCGCGCGCGATGCGGCGGCTTTGGCGTTCTTCACCATATTTATATAGAATATTAGCCAAATCATCGGCTTCCAGTGAATTGACTACATCCGCAGCGGTTAAACCCGATTGGCTTTGGCGCATATCCAGCGCGCCATCACGCATAAAGCTAAACCCGCGCTCGGCTTGGTCAATCTGCATGGACGAGACGCCCAAATCCATCACAATGCCATTTACTTTACGCACGCCAGCATCGCGCAGCAGCTCTACCATTTGCGAGAAGCTACCAGCCAGAAAAATAAAACGGTTAGGAAAATCTTGCTGCAAACGCTGGGCAAAATCTTTTACATTTGGGTCGCGGTCAATCGCATAAACGGTGCATTGGCTCGATTCTAAAATAGCACGGCTATAGCCGCCCGCGCCAAAGGTGGCATCGACATAAATTTCGTTATCGGTTGGCGCCAGCGCTTCCAGTACCTGTGGCAACATCACGGGAATATGGGCAGATTTAGCCATATACCTCAAGCCAAAGGGGTAAATTATCGTTCGCTGGGCAAATTGGTTTCCACTCCATACCAATAAAGGCGCTTAAACCTTCTAAGCCTAAATTGGCATTTGCGTGAGCGGGTAAATGCTCATCAGGCGAGGTCCATTCGCAATTATAGGTTATTAGCATTTAGTGGGCTCCCCCGTTGAGTAAATCGGCACGCAATTTTAAACGTTGTTCGCGCGCCATTTTTCGCGCAGTTTCAGCGTAAGATTCAAAGGCTTTAGGCTGCCAAATTTCAAATGTATTGCCTTTACCCACAAATAAAGCCGATTCGGATAACTCGGCGTCGCTAATGAGTGCTTCAGGCAACATTACACGGCCTTCGCCATCAAATGCGATTTGCGAACTACCGCCTAAAATAGTGGTGGCAAACGCATCGCGTTCTTCCGAAAATGGGTCAAGCGTGTCAATTTGGGTGTGCAGCTTAGCGATGCGATCATAGCCGCACGCTTCAATACATGGGTTGATGAATGAGGAATAGGCGATGATGCCGTGAAATTCCTGACCTAAGAGCGCAGCACGAAATGGGGCAGGGATTGAAACCCGACCCTTCTTATCAATTTTATTCGTAAAGGTTGATAAAAACAACGCCATACAAATTCACTCTAACTCCCTAATTGCATTGCCAAGAGAACCCTGACCGCTTTTCACTCTCTAACGGAGCTTTGAAAATATAAGACTCGGATTGAGTGGCGCGCAGCCATCTCAATCCGAAAAGATGTTTCCGCCACTTTTTCTGCAAAAACAGAATCCGCTTTGAAAAACGTGCGGTCTTAAGATTCCCCAACCTTGTACCGTCTTGTTCGCCTTAAAAATCCCGAGTTTCCCCTTTAACGATAGCTTCTTCAGAGCTTTGGTTTTCCATGGGATTTCATGGGCTGTTATGGGAAAATAACCTGTTTTGATGGGTCTGGTCAATCATTAGATGGGGTAAGGGCACATTAATTTTCTAAAATTAACGATTTGTTGCCCAAATATCACTCTTTACGATAAAGTGAGTAAAATTGTGGATAAGTTTCGACAAGCCTTATTGACTGTGTCTTTTATCTTTCAGCTACGCTTGTGGATAAAGTGATCCCGACCCACTACATATACTGGGAAGCCTATTTTTTGATGTATTTTTATGTTTTTGTTCATTTGAAATGGCAGCTCAAAAAGGCAAAAGCCGAAAAGTCACTCAAGGACTTTCCGGCTTTTTTTATCTGGCTTAATCTGGTTCATCTGCTTTTTCAGCAGGTGGGTTAAGCCCTTTTTGGATTGATTCTACATCAGTTGTAATGCTGAAGAGTAGCCACAGGACTGCAAATGTAAGAGCTCCAAATGCAATGTGTGGTGCTGCACTGTAGATTAATCCAAGACCTATTCCGCAAAACGCGGCATAAAGGAAATCTTTCATAATTAAGATTTTGAACTTCTTGAGAAGTTCGTGAAAAATGTACGAGTTTTTCTGTGTTTAGAAAAATTCGAAAGGATTGCACTTATAATACCGTAAATCTAGAGAGAGAGAGAGCAATGCTGTGTGGTGGATTGTCATTAAATTGTCATACTGGATTTATTTCAGCATCACGGGTGTGGAGGGATAGACCCTGAAATAAATTCAGGGTGACAAAGGTAATTAAGCGGCTGCTTTTAGTTTTTGCTGGATAATAGCCAAGGCTTGGGCAAATACATCATCGGCATCTAAATCAGATGTATCAATGGTTATGGCGTCGTCAGCTGCTCTTAATGGCGCGGCGGTGCGTTGGCTGTCGCGTTCATCGCGCTCGATTAAATCTTCTAGCACCGAATCGTAAATTACGGTTACGCCTTGGCCAGATAATTCGCGGTGGCGGCGTTTGGCGCGAGTTTGCACATTGGCGGTGACGAAAAATTTAAAATCAGCTTGTGGACATACCACCGTGCCAATATCGCGCCCATCCAGCACCGCGCCACGCGCATCAGCGGCTATGCGGCGTTGAAAATTAAGCAAGGCCGCGCGCACCTTGGGCATGGCGGAAACGATGCTTGCTGCGCGCCCCACATGCTCTTGCCGCAAGCGCGGATTGCTTAAATCTTGAAGCTCGATTTGATTGGCTGCTTTGGCGGCGGCCTCAGCATTTTCAGGCTCTAATCCTGCATAGACTATTTTCATACCCACTGCGCGATAGAGACTGCCTGTATCTAAATAATTCAAACCCAGCTCATTGGCTAGACGGCGCGCGAGTGTGCCTTTGCCGCTAGCTGCAGGGCCATCAATCGCCACAATGAGCGGATGGGTGGGAGCAAGTGGCGCATCGCTGGTGTTGGTTATACCAATGATTTGCATCACATCAAAAAAGCTGGGAAAACTGGTGGCGATGGTATCGGTGCCTGTCACTTTTATGGGCTGCTGACTATGTAGCCCTAGAATGAGAAACGACATAGCAATGCGATGGTCATGCTGACTGTCAATCGTCACGCCGCCTTTAACGGTGCCGCCTTCAATAATTAAATCATCGCCTTCAATCGTGGCGTTGACGCCGCATGCGACAAGTCCTTGCTGCATGGTGTTGAGTCTATCCGATTCTTTCACGCGCAATTCGTGCAAGCCATTAAAGCGCGATGTGCCTTTGGCAAATGCTGCGGCGATGGCTAAAATCGGATATTCGTCAATCATGCTGGCCGCCCGCTCGGCTGGAATGGTAACACCTTTTAACGAGGCAGCGGTTACGACAATATCTGCTACAGGCTCGCCTCCTTCTTCGCGTTGGTTCGTATCTTCAAGTTTCGCGCCCATTTCTTCTAAACTTTTGAACAAACCTGTGCGAAGTGGGTTTAGCCCTACATTTTGTAAAGTAATGTGAGAATTTGGGGTAATAAGCGCCGCTACCATGGGAAATGCGGCAGAGGAAGGATCACCCGAAACGGAAATATGGCGAGTTTTATCCTCTGTTTCGGTGCCACCTTGCAGGGTGATGGTGCGGCCACCTTGCGGTGTTTCGGTCACTTCGCAATTCCAACCAAAATAGCGTAACATTTTTTCGGAATGATCGCGGCTAGGGGTGGGCTCATGAATGATAGTGGTATCGTCAATAGTTAATGCAGCCAATAAGATGGCCGATTTTACTTGGGCTGATGCTACAGGTAGGGTGTAATTAATGGCATGCAAATTAGTGCCCGTTACGGCCAAAGGTAGCGTCAAATTTTCACTCGCAGTGAAGGTGGCGCCCATTTGGCTCAACGGGTCAACCACACGTTTCATGGGTCTTTTACGCAGGCTGGCATCGCCGGTGAAAAAGCTAGTAAAATAATAGCCACTGGCTAAACCCATAAGCAGCCTTGCTGAGGTGCCGCTATTGCCGCAATCAATCACATCGCTACTGGCGGTTAGCGATGCAAGGCCTTTACCTACCACGCTCCATTGGTTATCAGCGGATGAAATATCAACTCCCCATTTGCGCAATGCATTGGCGGTGGACATCACATCGCCACTTTCCAATAAGCCGTTAATATGTGTGGTACCACGTGCCAGTGCACTAAAAATAAGGCTACGATGCGAAATAGATTTATCACCGGGAATGGTAATGGTTCCCGTTAATGCATTTTGGGCGAGGCTTAGTCGGTGTTGAGTCATAGAATGGTTATGCTAGGTTGACGCACAACAATCAAGTATTTGCGTCAAGCGCATGAGTGACTATACATAAGCAAGCATGGAAAAACCAAAATTAAAATATCCTTCACCGAAGTTGCTCATTATTGCGGGCTTGGGGATTATTGCAATTATTTTACTTTGGTATGGCTTGTTATATTTTCGATTTTCAGCCAGCATTTTGCGTAATCAAACCTTGGCCGCACTTTCTTCGCAACTGGGTGAAGAAGTTACTGCGATTGATTTACAGCAATTTTCGCTCATGCCTTATCCAAAACTGGTTCTTAACAGTGTGCAGGTAAAAAATAATCCGCAATCGCGCTATTCCAACATGTTAAAATCAAGCTCAATGATGATTCAACCCTCATTGGCTTCACTGTTTGGCGATTTAGTGGTGGATGTTACCTTTTATGATTCAACCATTGAGCTGGAAACTTTCAACGATAAAACGCATAGTTGGCAACGTGAAAATGGCTATACCACACAGAGCCCGCAAGCATTAATACAAGCGATACATATCGATAATGCGGTTATTCATTATCAGGATGTGGCGGCTCAACGCGACGTAACGATTGACAAATTCTATGCTAGTTTACGCTTTGAATCGGCTGAACAATATCGCATCTCCGGCGAGTTTATTGCTAAACGTGATCGCTTTGAATTTGCGCTTAATACCACACAGCAAGGTGGATTAAATGCCCAAATTAATAACCAATCCAGCCGCTATAGTTTAGAGGGTATATGGAATGCGGATAAAACAGAATTTTCTGGTAATCATACATTAGAATCAGCAGATATCGGGCAGCTTCTGGCCGTGTTTATGACCACAGCACAAGAAACACCACAAATTGCGACAGAAGACGAAGATCGCGCGCCTATTACGCTCAAAAGTCCCATCATTTACCAAAATAATCGCCTAACGTTCAACGATATTGAAATTGATAGCCCTTTTGTTAAAGGGCAAGCTAAGGCACTCGCTTTTTTAAATAAAAAGCCCGAAATTACCCTGCAACTCGTTTTGTCAGAATTATCGTTAAATCCTTTAACTAAGCGCGGTATCTTTCAAGAATTTATAACCAACCAATCGGCTGATACGCAAAATACAAGCTATCGTGCAATTGTGCCGCGAGATAAACAAAGTTCGTTGCCAAATGATTTAAAAGTAACGTTATCGCTTACGAGTGAGAAAGGGCAATTTGAAAGCTTCGATGCACGTAATATTCAAATGGCTGCTATCTTAAATGATGGAGTCATTTCGGTCGCGCAATTTAGCGGAAATATAGCAGAAGATAACCAGTTTTTAGTTACGGGCGATGTGATTGGAAGTTATGAAGGATTGGCCTTTAAAGGCTCGACGCAAATTGCGGGCAAGAATTTTGAAGCATTTTTTAATGCAGCACTCAATGATAGCGAAACGGATAAAATCAGTTTTCCTGATGAATATAAACGTTTTCGCGGGCGTGCTAATATTTATTATAATCCCTCTGTCTTACAAATATCGGAAACCGCTTTGCGCATTGAAGACAAACAGCTTATTGGCACTTTAGTACGTCAGCCAATCACCACGATTGCTAGAGGCGATAGTTCTCAACTTTATGCAGCGAATCGATTTGAAGGCGCATTTCGACTTAACAACATTAATTTAGATGATTTTAACTTATTTCATTCAGCTGCTGCTGTAAATGATACCGATGCCGATGAACTACCAGCCTCAGATTCATCCTCTTTAAAAATGTTGATTGATGATGTGAAGCAATTTACGCAAAAACTAGGGCATAATCAGGTTAAGCTTAAAATAAATTTTGCAGATGTTACTTTAAATGAAAACCAAATTGATACCGCAGAAATGCAGCTGGTTTTAAATCAACAATTATTCAAAATTGAGGAGATTGATTTAGCCTATGGAGGCAGTTTAATTCAGGGCAGTATTGCGCTTGAAAATAAGCCAAATATGTTACCTAAAATTCAGCTTAATATACGAGCAGATGCCTTTGATAGCGCCAAATTTTTTGGGCAGGATGAGCGCGATAATGCACCGTTATGGCGTGATGATAACGGGCAATGGTCAACAGAGGAATTTGATTTATTAGGGTTGAATGATATTAATGTGCAGGCGACCATTGATATTCAAAAATATACGCATAAAGAGTATAATTTTAATAATTTAAGCACTGAGTTTTTATTGGAAAATAACGAGCTGTTTATTTCCAAATTTAATGCGCAATTATGGGGCGGCGATTTAGCCTCAACGGCGCGTATGAGCATTGCTAAATTACCCACATTTCAAGCAGATTTTGCGTTAAGCAATTTCCAATTTTCCGATTTGCATAATTTGACCGATCTCTTTTCAGGTATTTCAGGTAGTGGCAATTTGCGCGGAAATTTCAAGTCATCTGGAGTTAACCCTATTTCGGCTATTCAAAATATGGAGGGCGTTATTTCGCTTGCCGCAAGCGGTTTAAAGGTAGAAGGTTTTAATCTTGAAAATCTCGTGCGAGCGGCTAATGCGGTGCGTAAAGTGCAAGATATTGATAAATTAATTGAATATGCAGATAGGGGTGGGGAAACGGCAATTAGCACCCTGCAAGGCTCACTCAATATCAATGATGGCTTTGTACGCACGCCTTCACTCAATATTGCAACGCCCGTGGGTCAGGGCGTCATAAAAGGCCAAATTAGTCTGTTAGATTGGAAATTGAATATGGCAGTATCTATCTTGTTAAATGCACTTGATACACAAAATCCGCCTGAAATACGCATGCTATTTGTAGGGCCATTAAATGAAGCAACGCGCAGTTTAGACACGCAGTCGTTAGAATCATTCATTGCAAAGCAGTCAGCCGAACGCTTATTGGTGAATCCTTAAGTTTTTTAAGGTAGAGTTACCCTATTATGTTCATAGCAACCAAAGATGCCGAAATTAAGCTAACCGAATTATCGGAAAGTATTGAGCATGAATGCAACCAATGGCGCGCGCTCGTTTTTCATTTTTCGCAGTTGCAAGAACATTACCGCAGTCATTATCAAATTAAAATCGCCGTAAATTTAATTATGGATTTGCTGCGCGAGAACCAAGGCGGCATTTTTGTAACTGAAAATTTTGATCTTATCGTAGTGGCCAAAAACGTCACCAAAACGCAAATCGATAAAGTTATTTTTCAATTGCGCTATTTATTTGCTGATGATCCTTTGGCCTATGGTGTTGAAGGTGAAGAGAATATTAGTTTCTGCGAGATTTACGATTTAAGTAAACAATATCCTGATTTTTCAGTTTTGACTAAAGCGTTTATGAATCGCAAAATTCGCATGAATCAAAAAGAACGCGAAACCCGCACCACGGACGATACACCATCAAGTTCAACGCAAACAGGTTTTACCCCGCACATGTTAGCCAATATTGAGCGGCAGTTAGAAAAGGCAGATTTAAGCAAGTTGCTGCGCCGTCAGCCTATTTGCGCGGCGGTGCCCGATATGACGGTGCGACAAGTTTATGATGAGTTTTATATCAACATTCAGCATTTGCGCAAAATGTTGGGCACCGAAGCAAATTTATTGGGTAACCGATGTTTATTTAAATATCTTACGCAAGTGCTTGATTTGCGCATGCTTGATATGATCAAACGTGCTACAGGGCGCTATTTAGAAAAGCCGATTAGCCTTAATTTAAATGTAGATACATTATTATCTGATAATTTTGCAGAATTTAATGATGCCATTCAGCCTTCCAACAAAGTTTCGATTGTTATTGAAATCCAGTTAGAAGATGTTTTTGGCGATATGGCTGCCTTTTTCACTGCACGCGATTTGGCACAAAAAATGGGCTATCGCTTGTGTCTTGATGGTTTAACGCCTTTGACTTTCACGCAAGTTGACCGTGCCAAGCTCGGGTTTGATTTAATGAAGCTGCTATGGAATGCTGATATGAAAAGCGATCTAAGCTCGCCTTCCAATAAAGAGCTCGCCGATGAAGTCAAACGATGTGGCGCTAATCGGGTAATTTTATGCCGCTGTGATAATCGTCAAGCGGTTGATTATGGACAAGCGCTAGGCATATCGTTATTTCAAGGACGGTTTTTGGATCAATTAATTGATCCAACGGCGAAAGTTGAAAATTAGATATGTTTGATGTTCCATCGTTTAATGCACAGCCCTTTTGGTATGCAGGGTTAATCTGGGCATTGGTAATGGGGTGGGCGGCTTCAAGCTATGCGAGCAATTTTTCTTATCGCATTCCACGCGGCGAACGTCCATTTGGCCGCGAACCCTATTGCGGCGATTGTAATTCGAAGCTATTGCCTAAAGATTTATTCCCCATTTTCAGTTGGTTATTTACGGGTGGAAAATGTCGTTATTGTGGCTCTAAAGTTCCCGCGAGTTATTTCATATTAGAGCTGCTTTATGCGCCCTATGTTGGCCTTTGTTATGTAGCGTTTGATTTTAGTGATATGTTTATCATTTTGGCGTTCACCGCGATGTTATTGCAAATATCAGCTATGATGGCATGGGATGATTTTTATCAGTCGCGCATGGTAGTTGCCATAATCGCCATGACGGGGTTAATTTTTCAAATTTTGCAAGGCCATGCGCTGCAATTTGGATTAATCAGCATTTTTTACGGCCTTTTTGGTGCCGTTATTTTAAATGCTCTACTTACCCGTAAAGCACCGGATAAAGATGTTTATTTATTACCAAATTGGGTATGGCTTATTGCAGCATCAGCCGCTTGGCTAACCTTACCCGCCGCAGGATGGTTCGTTTTAATATGGTTAGTGTGTGCGCTTAGTTTAAAGCTTCTTACAAAACGCTCAATGGATAATGTGTTGGCGATTGCGCAGGCACCTGCTTTATTAGCATCAATATGGCTGATGCTAATCGTTGGCTAACTTATAATCTTTGTGTTGCGCCCACTGTGGCATCATCCGCTAATTGCTGCTGCATAATATCTTCAGGGCGTTTGCGGTCAATTTTATCCGTAAAGCTTTTGCGGTGTTCTGCTTCACGAGCCGCTTCTTGTTTGTTTTCATGCGGCGTATCGAGTAAAGCCGACGCAGGATCATTCTCACTTGGGCGATAGGTACGCACGGTTTCCTGCTCACGCATAAATAACGCGCTAGAGATATAATCAATTTTATCTTGGCCAAGGTCAGCATTTTGGAAAATGGTTTTGATGAAGCCTTCTTTAAGCTCCTCATTAATATATTTAGGCGGCCACAACTCACCCAAATATTCACGGCCAATCTCATCAATGCGGCGTAGATATTGGTGCGTCGCTTCAATTGCCTCTTCTTGCGTTGCAAATTGCTCGCGGGTTGGGTGTGGGCTTTTATCAAGAATCTTTGACACTTCGCGGTATTTATTAATGCCCGCTTCAATCCCTGCGCGGCCATGAAAGGCCATTACCTCAAGCCTTAGTGCTGAGCCAATCGCATCTTCAACACGTATGCCACCAGTGCCCATAATTTCAACCATCATTGCGTGGCTAAAGTTTTTGCTCGGCAAATCATCTTGTTTTTTTGGCTCTGAAACGGCAAATAATTTAGGCATATAGCTATGGTTTAAATAGCGTGCCATTTGTTCAAATACAACATTGGTTAACGGATCATCCGGCGTAAATTGTTCCATCTTCATATCAGGATTTTCTTTACGAAACTCCTCATAAAGGCGCGCCACTTCCAAGCGTGTGACGAAATCGCCTGTAAGTGTATTTTGGTTTACTAAACGGTTAGAATTATTGGCAATACCTTCAGTTTTATTCCACAGGTTTTCAACCTGATAAAAACTGCCCGTTTGGCGATTTGTAAAATACCATGCGAAGTAAGCGGTTTTTGAACCTAAGAGCAGTTTAATACCATCAATCTTTTCCGCAACTGTCCATAAAGCTTTGCTGAGCAACGAATTTTCAGATTTTAATTTCGGTGAAACGGCAAATGCTACAAGTGGTACCCAGCGCACTAATCCGGTAAAATCAGGTAAGAAGCGATAGAGAGACTTTTTCGAGTAGTAGTCAACGGCCTCGCGCACGATGGGGTTAGAAACCTTTTTCAAATCGCTAAATTTAATTTCGCGGTTATGAATGCCTAATTCTTGACGGGCTAACGTGCCATAGGTTCGCACGACCATGTCTTTTTCACTCATCGAGCTAAATTTACTAATGCCCCATTGCAGTGCAAAGTTTAGCGTATCGCCTATAAGGTTATTTTTTAGCGTCTTATATTCATATTCAGGCCGCAGTAATATTTCTTGAGCTTTGTATTTTTCTTCGAATGTTTCTCTTTGAGAACGACTATATTCACTTTGCGCTTTGGCGGACTTTACGTCATCCATTTGTTCAATTTCTTTGGAAATAGCAAAATCTACTTTTTTATCAGCGGATAGATTCATTTTATCGCGTATTAAATCATGATAAGCATTAGTATAATTAACGGTTTCGCTGCGATGTTTATTATATGAGCTATACAGATTTTTAAGTTCTTCGTTATCACGCGGATTGCTTCCACGTAGCCTTGATGGAAGAATGGAACCTAAAATCGGACCCATCATTTCGAATATTTTATAGCCGTCTTTACCACGGGCATAAAGATCAATTAAGCGAACATTATTAGCCAAACGGCGGCCAATGCTGCGCAGGCCACCGGTGATACCTTTTTCATTTTCAGGCTCAGGGGTCGCTACAGCATTTCTGCGTATGGGGGTTGCTACTTGGTTTTCCACATCATCACCATACCAACTCTATGTTACGCTTTCATGACGAAAAGCAGGTTTTCTGCATTAAAGTCACTGCTTTTTAAAGGCTCGCTTAATTGCGTAACGTACAGATATCCATTAATATTCTGAGAATTTTTCTTTTCCGCGCATCACCAATTCAATATATGCGCGCAGTCCCTCATCGGTGGGGCTAATTTCTTGTGCATCTACTAACAACATTAAGCGTTGGCGCAGGTCGGGGTTTAAAGCCATTAGCGGTTTATCATCAATGTTACGGCGATCATTATTAAAATAAAGCTCTGTCGTTAAAGGTACTAAATCAGGATGGGTAATGCGCACATGCAAACGCGGAGCGCGGTTTTTAACGGGGCCGGGGAAAATTGTATCAAATTGAAATTCGCCTAAATTGTTGGTGGTTGTAGTGCCAGAACCGGCAAAAACTCCACTAGGTGACATCAGCTCGCCTTTGCTGGCATAGCGATAATCGCCCTCGGTGTTTGCCTGCCAAAGTTCAATATGAGCGTTATCGACCGGCACGCAGCGGTCATCCATCACTTTACCCATAAAAAATAATCGATCACCCTTGGCTAGCACCGCTTTGCTCGCTGCGCGAATAAGTTTGTTTGATTTTTCGACCTTGTCTTTACCTGGATAGCGCGCGTTGGCATTAGCCATACTGGGTGTTAATTGGCAATCATATGCATCGGTAGGAGCTATAATTACGGGGTTGGCATAAGCAAGGCTTGCGCTAAATAGCAGAGATAGCAAGAAGATTTTAATTTGATTCATAGCCCATTTATAGCAGGAGTTTAGCGTTAGGCCATCAGCAATTTGCCTAGTTGCTCAATCACCGCTAAACGCCCACTGCTGGCGCGCCACACCAGCCCAATTGTACGGCTGGGCGCTGTACCGCGAAATGCAATATAAGCTATTTCAGTATCTGGATGTTTCGAAATAGCAATTTCAGGCATCAGCGTAATGCCCGTCCCAGCGCGCACCATTTGGCGCAGCGTTTCAAGCCCTGTTGCACGAAAATCTTGTTCAGCCGCGCCGGTTAATTGGCACACTTCCATCGCTTGGTCGCGCAAACAGTGACCCTCTTCTAACAATAAAAGCTGGGTGTTGGTTAAGTCGCCCATAGCCACCGTGTGGCGCGAAGCTAAGGGATGCGTACTAGGCACCGCAAGTTTAAACTTATCTTCAAATAACGCTAATGTTTGAAAATTATCATGCGCCAAAGGTAGGGCAAGTAATGCCGAATCTATCTGGCCGCTGCTTAACTGTTCCAGTAATTTATCCGTTTTCTCTTCAATTAAAATCAGCCGTAATTTGGGGAGTACTTGCGTAATTTTGGTCACTAAAGATGGAAATAAATAGGTTGATAAGGTTGGAAATGCGCCAAGACGAAACTTTCCTGATAGCGGGTCTTGCGAGAGTTTTGCAGTTGTATGTATGGTTTGTACTTCGTTTAAAATCCGTTGCGCAATCGCTACAATTTGTGCGCCTGTGTCGGTTAGCCTAATGTGTTTATTACTGCGTTCGAACAGCTTCACGTTTAATTGCTCTTCAAGTTTTTTGATTTGTCCGCTTAATGTTGGCTGGCTTACATTGCAAAAATTTGCGGCCTTTCCAAAATGCTGATGTCTAGAGACAGCTACAATATATTCTAAATCACGTATATTCATCGTTTAAACCTATCAATACTATCAAAATAAACGATTATGCAAAGGTTTTGTCAATCGATAAGGTGGATTTTGTAACAAGCAACCCATTAGGAGATTCTAAAATGACCATAAGCGTAGGCGATCGTTTCCCCACATTTAATTTAAAAGCCGTTGATGGCAAACCCTTTGCCGATATCAATATAGATAATGTATTTATCGATGTGACGAATGAAATTCATAAAGGTAAATGGCTCACGTTATTTTTCTATCCCAAAGATTTCACCTTTGTGTGCCCTACGGAGATTGCGGCTTTTGCGGCGCTGAATGAAGAATTCAGCGATCGCGATACAGTGCTTTTAACTGCAAGCACCGATAGCGAATTTACACATTGGGCGTGGCGCAAGCACCAAAGCGAGCTGCATGATTTGCCTATCCCCATGTTGGCTGATGTTAAGCGCGAGCTAACCACTGCATTGGGAATATTAGATAAAAATGAAGGTGTTGCGCAACGTGCCGTGTTTATTGTTGATCCTGATTCCATCGTGCGTTTTTCAATGGTGACCGATCTTAATGTGGGTCGTAACCCTAAAGAAGTGTTGCGTGTGCTTGACGCTTTGCAAACCGACGAGCTTTGCCCCTGCAATTGGAGTAAAGGCGACGAAACCATCAATTTAAATAAAGCCACAGAATAAGGAGAAATAATCATGTCTGTACAAACAATACGCAGTAACCTTGGCGAATATGCCAAAGATACGAAGCTCAATTTAGGCAATGTATTAAGTGAAGAAGGGGCGCCGGGTTTAACGAACGCACAAATCGCTTTAATCGCCCTCGCATCCGCCTATGCCACAAAACAGCCTGATTTGATTGAAGCAATTGTCACACAAGCGCAGGATCATCTAGATGAAGCCGGCATTGAAGCAGCTAAAGCAGCCGCCACCATGATGGGAATGAACAATGTCTATTATCGTTTTGTGCATTTAAGTTCTGATAAAGAATATGGCAAAATGGCGGCAAATTTACGGATGAACATTATTGGTAATCCTGGGGTAGATAAGGTTGATTTTGAATTAGCAAGCCTCGCCGTTTCGGCAATTAATGGATGCGGCATGTGTATTGATGCCCATGTGCGTGAAGTTGAAAAGGCTGGAATTACCAAACAAGGCATTCAATCTACAGTACGCATTGCTGCGGTGTTAAATGCTACGGCTCAGGCTATTATTATTGGATAGATTGAAATAATATTGAATTTTAATCGTATTACGGCACTCAAGCTTTTGGGTGCCGTCACTTTTTAAAGCTCTATGTTCACGCGGTTACGCCCATTTTGCTTAGCGCTGTAAAGCGCATCATCCGCGCGTTTGATAAATTTCTCAATCGATTCATCATTATCGCCGTCACGGAAGCGGGTTACACCAATCGAAATAGTGATTTGACTCAACTCTTCCGTTGAATTTTTGCGACGTAAACGGTTATTGGCAATTAATTTGCGAATATTCTCCGCAACAATATGCGCGCCGTTAGTGGGCGTATCGGGTAATAAAATGGCAAATTCTTCACCGCCAAAGCGTGCGACAAAATCTTGTCCACGCACCGTGCGTTTTAACGCGCCTGAAACCACTTTTAACACCTCATCACCAATGAGATGGCCCCATGTGTCGTTAAATGTTTTAAAATGGTCGATATCTAATAACAATAAGCACAGGTCTTTATTATCGGCTTTGGCATTGCCTGTTTCTAATTTCATCACCTCGTCAAAAGCACGTCGATTGCTAAGGCCGGTTAATTCATCAAGCCGCGCTTCACTCGTCGCTTTATCAAGGTTGCGTTTCAGCTCAATAATTTCTAACTGCGAAGCTTTAATTTTCTGGTTAAAATCTCCACCGCTTTTACGTACGTTTTTCAGTTGATTGACAACATCCGTTAATAGCGCGCCTAGATCGGCTTTACTTTTGATTGTTTCGCTTAATGAAATGGTTTGTTTATCAAGCTGTTGATTATAATTTTCCGTATGATTCGAAAACTCACCTACCAATTTAACTAACTGTTCAATTGTGTTGCTTACTTCTTCGTTGCGGCTATCAGGTTCAACCACATTGTAGCGATGATATAAATCATTCATGGTTTTTTCGTTTAGCTTTTTCGCTTCCACCAATGCATCAAAGTCTTTTGCTAATGCTTTATGGTTGCGTTTTACATAGCTAAATCCAACGGTATAGTTTTTTGGGTGCGGCGCTAATTGATGATTTTCAAGCAGTTCTAACGTTAAATTAGCAAACTGGCGGTCACCTTTGGTACGTGCATCAATAATTTCGGGTTTTTTAGTCATACGGTTATCTATCATCATAAGGATTAAGAATTTCTTAAATTATGACACTAATCATCAGTCAATTCTAGTTTTTTCCCGTTTTAAGTGGCATAAGCGGTTCATGGATTATTACCAAAATATTCTGCGACCCTTGTTATTTAGGCTTCCACCAGAGGTTGCACATAATTTAGCAATTAAATTTTCTGGCCAAATTCGCGTTAAGCCATTTGTTTCTGAGTCATTAGCGCAAACGCTTTGTGGCGTGCCATTTTCAAATCCGGTTGGATTATCGGCTGGGTTTGATAAAAATGCGCAGGCCATCCAGAGCTTATCCCAATATGGGTTTGGCTTTTTAGAAGTGGGAACAGTGACGCCGCAACCTCAAATTGGCAATCCCAAACCCCGTATGTTTCGCTTGATTGAAGATGAAGCGGTAATCAATCGACTAGGATTCAACAATAAAGGATTGAATGTTTTTTGCCATAATTTGCAGCATGCCAAGCGCTCCATTCCTGTGGGAGCTAATATTGGCAAAAATAAAGATCAAACCGATGCCGCTGCCGACTATATTACCGCGTTAAATGCGGTTGACCCTCTGGCCGATTATATAACTGTCAATATCAGCTCTCCAAACACGCAAGGTTTACGTGCTTTACAGGAGAAGGATAATCTGCGCGAACTATTGCAGCCATTAATGCAGCGTTCTACCAAGCCTCTATTTGTGAAAGTTGCTCCCGATTTAGATAAGCCTCAAATTGCTAATATCGCCGAAATTGCATTGGAATTAAACGTAACTGGGCTGATTGTAAGTAACACTACAATTGAGCGGTTTGGGCATTTACAATCGGGTCATGCGGCTGAAGCAGGGGGGCTTAGTGGCCAACCATTAAAGGCCAAATCCACGTTGGCGTTAAAACGTTTTGCGCAAATCACCCATGGCAAACTCATACTTATTGGAGTAGGGGGCATTGCATCGGGTGCCGATGCCTATGCGAAAATAAAAGCGGGCGCATCTTTGGTGCAGGTCTATACTGCTTTAATTTATCATGGGCCTCAATTAATCAACCGCATTAATCGTGAGCTGGCAGATTTACTTGCACAAGATGGCTTTAACCATATAAGTGAAGCGATTGGAATAGAAAGACATAGTGAATGACTCAAACACGTATTTTTTCAGGTGTGCAACCCACGGGTAACCTGCATTTAGGTAATTATCTCGGTGCTATTCGCCACTGGGTAAAGATGCAAGATTCAGCTGAATGTATTTTCGGCATTATGGATTTACATGCCATAACGGTTCCACAAAATCCTAGCCAATTGCGCAACTCTATTCGCGAGGTAGCGGCGGCTTTAATTGCCAGTGGAATTGATCCGAATAAAAGCATTTTATTTCCGCAAAGCGCGGTATCAGCGCATGCTGAACTTGCATGGATATTAAATTGTCACACCCCTCTTGGCTGGTTAAATCGCATGACGCAGTTTAAGGAGAAGGCGGGCAAAAAACGCGATAATGCAAGCCTTGGGCTTTATGGTTATCCGGTTTTAATGGCTGCTGATATTTTAATTTATAATGCCACCCATGTGCCCGTTGGTGAAGATCAAAAGCAACATTTAGAGCTAGCGCGTGATATAGCGGGAGCCTTCAATCGTGCGTATGATGTAGAGTATTTTAAATTGCCAGAACCAACGATTGCCAATGAAGCAACACGAGTGATGAGTTTAAAAGATGGCACCAAGAAAATGAGCAAATCAGACAGCTCGGAGCTTTCGCGAATTGATTTAACTGATGATGAAGACAGCATTGCCAAAAAATTCCGCAAAGCCAAATCGGATATGGAGGCGGGGGTAACGTATGATGTACAAAACCGTCCAGAAGCCAGCAATTTGTTGGTCATCTATTCAGCGCTTTCTGATAAGCCGTTAAAACAGGTACAAACCCAATTTGCTGCCTCTAGCTTTGCTGATTTTAAAAAAGAGCTCACTGATTTAGCCGTAGCAACCTTGGCACCCATCACCTCAAAAATGCGAATTTTAATGGAAGATGTTGAAAATATTGATCGTTATTTGCAAAATGGAACAGAGCGCGCGCATGAGATTGCCGATAAAAATCTAACCGAAATTCGTCAGATTGTAGGGTTACCTGTTTTTAAACCATCGCAATTTTAACGCGCATGAATAAACAAGAATTTAATTATAAAGTGAGAGAAACATTGCGGCTGCGTGGCTGGTGGTATTTCACGTGGCGTATAGCATTTGTGGTGGGTATTATTTACGTATTATTACCCTCTTTTGAATCAACTCAAATAGGCGATAAAAATTCGTCAAACGAGGCAACTGCACAAGAAGAATATGTAATGCCCAGAAAAATGTGGCAAAAAACCAAACATGTTGAGCGCGATTTAAGTAAAATTATGACGATTGAACAATCGCTTTATTATTGGAGTAGTTTTAATTGGATGATGGAATATGGCGAGCCAAACAAACCACGTAGTTTTGAAAGCCCACGCATTAATATGATATTTCTAACTCAAGAAATTAAGAAGACACCCTCTAATAAAACATGCCGTACCTTTAGCGAAAAAATTGTACTGGCAGGGCAAGCTAACGCGCGTTATGCTGTTGCATGTAAACGTGGCGTGGCTGATTGGTGCCGTAAATTAAAAGGCGAAAATTTTTATTGTCGCTCAAAAGCGCCAACCGGTATTGATGCACTTTCGCGAAACGTATTTGATACGCATAATTTAGAGGTCGATATACAACGTAATCTTTATAAATTGCCCTCATTTTAATGGGTTATTAGGTGATGAATAAACGTTCACATTTTTTGATTTTTATTGGTATGCTTTTATGCGCATCAAAACCTTTATATGCTGCGATAAATGGAATTGGTGGATCCGCTATCACAAAAGGATTACTTAATGTGCAGCTACAAACCAGCTATTCACTTGACGAAGATAGTGCATCCCAAGATAATCGTTTTCGTAGCCGTATAGCAGCAGATTACGGTTTTACGGATGATGTTTCATTTACGTTAGCTTGGCAAGGTAACGATCCTGGCAACGATAATTTCGAACTTGATGCATGGTTTGCAGAAACACGCTTAGAATTAACCAATGCAGCGGAAAGTGGATTTTATAGCGGCTTGCGCTTTCGTTATACTCTTAAAGATGGTGATAAAAAGCCCGATGATATGCATGTTCGCTACATCGTAGGAAAGCCCATCGGCAAATGGGATATTCGATTAAATCAAATATTATACTATGAGGTAGGGCCAATGAGTAGAAATGGAATCGGATTTGATACGCGCTTGCAAAGCACCTATTTATATCACCCCAATCACCGCCTTGGATTAGAGTATTTAAGCAACTTCGGAGCAGGTTCAAGCTTAACAGGTTTCGATGAGCAAAACCATGAGTTTGGCCCTGTTTTGAACGGTAGAATAACCGATGATATCGCTTATGAAACCGGATATCGTTACGGGTTATCCGATGCGGCTGCTGATCATAGTTTTAAAATTTATTTAAGTCGAAATTTTTAAACTTTTAATCGTGCTTAACAATGGCTTATTTATATATAATCAGCTTACATGATTGCGAATAACGAAAGTCTTTTTCCATGGTTGTGCAATCCCTTTATAATGAAACCTATCGTCAAAAAGTGGCGGAAAAAGCGGCGTTGGTTTATATTAATGATACCATTCCGGGTATTACGCGTGTCAGGCGCGGCAAAGGTTTTTCATATTATTTACCCGATCAAACTCATATTAAAGATGCCACTATTGTAAAGCGCATCAACGCTCTAGCCATTCCGCCCGCTTACAATAATGTGTGGATTTGCCCTATGGATAATGGACATATTCAAGCAACGGGCCGCGATGCGAAAAATCGTAAACAATATCGCTATCACACCGATTGGGAGGCACTGCGCGATCAGGTTAAATTTGAACGGGTTTATGAATTTGGCAAGTGTTTGCCCGAAATTCGTAAAATTGTAGATTCTCATCTGGCTGACCGAACATTATCACGCAACCGCGTATTAGCGGCGCTCATAAAAATTATGGATATTAGTTATATTCGTGTAGGCAATAAAGCCTATGCCGAAAATAATGGCACTTACGGCCTCACCACCTTACGTAAAAAACATTTAAATTTTGAAAACGGTAGCGCTGTTTTAGAATTTGACGGTAAAAATAAAACGCACTGGCATATTGATTTAAAAGATAAAAAACTTACACGCACCTTACATAAATGCGAAGAAATTCCTGGTTATTCACTCTTTAAATATATTGATAAAGATGGCGATAAACATGTTATTGATTCGCAAGATTTAAATGATTATTTGCGCGAAATTACTGGGGGCTTGGCATTTACTGCAAAAGATTTTCGAACATGGGCTGCCTGTAAGGAAATATTCAGTCGTTTGCTTGAGCTTGAAGTACCCACTACGAAGCGAGACCAAGCAATTGCTATCAATGCCCAAATAAAGGAAGTTGCAAAGCTAATGGGTCATACGGTGGCGGTTTCAAAAAAATCATATATTCACCCTCATTTAATTGAGCATTGGCAGGCGGGCGATTTATTAAAATGGTCAAAAAAGAACAGCTCAAAATTTGAGCTTGCAGAGGAAGCATTTTTAATGTGGTGGAAAAAACATATCTAGCTCAGATAGTATCATCTTGATGTCTTATTGATAAAGAATTTCAATTTAACTTTGGTTTTTTAATAAGCTTTCATTCATGTTTTAATCGTAACAAACAAAGGAAATTTCTATGTATCAAAAATTAATTATCGCCACTTCAGCAATCTTATTAGCAAGCTCAGCTTATGCAGGCGATTACCATAAACATGGCACGGTAAATACTAACGCAGCAGTTCCACACTATGATCTTGATGTTAAAGCTAATGCTTATAAAAGCTCACGCACAAATAATGTAACAACAATGGAGCGTCAAGCTGCCAAAACCCGCAGCGGCATGCACCAAAGTAACGATAATGTTCCACATTATAATGTGGATATGGATGTTGATGTAAAACGCAAAGGTTATGATGGTTCAAACTATATTGGCTTCAGAGGTGATACCGGTATTGATGGGCGCTATTGTAATAGCTTCCTCGATAAACGCCGTGGCCGCTGCTAAACTTTAGCGAATTTAAAAAGGGGTGGTTAATCTTAACCACCCCTTTTTTTTAGGAATCTTCAAAGCCTTTCCAAAAATAGTCGGGCTGCACTTTAAGTGTTTTCGCAATTTCCCACAAAGTAGGAACAGTAATACGATTTTTACCGTTTTCATATTTTTGCACCTGTTGAAAACTAACGCCAATTTCATCAGCAAGTTCAGATTGCGTTAAACCTAACATCGTTCGGCGCATTCTTAAGCGTTTTCCTAAATACTGGTTTAAAGGGTGATCAAGCATATTTTTTCTAACGTTATATTGATGGATTAAAATTTAACTAAATCGAGAATTTCACGCGATTCCGTTTCGTTAATCGTGCGCAAAAGCATGATGTATTTTTTTATCTTTTTCAGATCATTCTTTAACATTTCTGTATCTGATTTTTCTAATTTTAAATGGTCTAATGTCTGATTAATTTCATTTTGTACTAGTCCTAATGCTTTTGACATTTCAGATTTATGATCATAAAATTCAGTTTCTGCTTCTACTGTATTTGTAATATCGGACTGAATACCCAAATAATAACTGAGATCGCCGGTTTCATCAAATATTGGCGTTAATGATAAACGATTAAAAATTATCGAACCATTTTTGTGATAATTTCGAAGTTCAAAAATCCCTTTTGCACGCGATAAAATCGCTTCAGAAATTTTTTGTACAACCTGTTTATCCGTTGCTTCCCCTTGTAAAAAACGGCAGTTTTTACCCATAATTTCATTTTTACTGTAGCCCGTAAAACTGCAAAATCCGTCATTAACATAAACTAATGGCGCATCGGGTTGCTTCATATCAGCAATCGTAACGCCATCCATGATGTGATCGGCTACTTGAATGAGAACATCTTCAATTTTCAACTTTAAATCCTTATTATGTGACATATTTAAACTATTAATAAAATTAATAAAACAACCATGAGCTGCAAAAAATATTTATGCTCTTTTTACGAGTTTGCTTCATAGGCAAATAGTCTGTTTAACTATAACGAATTAGATTGCGAGGGGAGGAGATTTCATATGACACGCAATAGCCATGTTTTCGATTTACTTATTATAGGTGCAGGCACTTCAGGAATGTCTGCGTTAAAGGAAGCGCTTAAACACACCGATAATGTAGCTCTCATTCATAATGGGCCATTTGGCACTACATGTGCGAGGGTTGGTTGTATGCCTTCAAAAGCGCTTATTCATGCCGCAAATCTATATGATTCACGTATTAAAATGCCTGAAGTAGGTATTGAAGGCTTTGAAAATTTGAGCGTTAATATTCCCAAAGTTTTGGCTGAAGTTCGCCATAAACGCGACCATTTTGTAAAGCATGTTCAAGATGATATAGAAGCATTACAGGATTATATTATTAAAGGTAAAGCTAGCTTTGAAAGTCCAACCAAAATCCGTGTGGATAATCGACTTTATCATACGGAAAAAACGATTATTGCTACTGGCTCCTCCAGTGTTATTCCTGAAAAATATAATCGCTATAAGCATCATTTAATCACTTCGGATAATTTATTTGAATTAAAAGATTTACCCAAATCGATAGCAGTAATTGGATTGGGTGCCATTGGCTTAGAAATAGCCCAAGCTATGGCAAAATTAGGCATTGAGGTAACGGGCATTAATCGTGATTCCACATTAAATGTTGTGCAAGATAAAGATATTGATTTAACATTACGCACTGCTTTAGCCGAAGATATGAAGCTTTGGTTTGGGGTGGATCCCGATATTAAAAAAACATCTGAAGGGATAACCCTTTATACCAACGATAAAGAAGTTACGGTTGAAAAACTATTTATAGCAGCAGGCCGCAAACCAAATTTAGACTCGCTTAACCTCGATAAAATAGGGATTGAGTTGCAAGATAATGGTGTTCCTAGTTTTGATCGTTTTAGCATGAAGGTGAATAATTTCCCGATATATTTAGCTGGAGATGTAACCGATGAACGCGCCGTTCTGCATGAATCAGCTGATGAGGGACGTCGTGCGGCTTATCATACATTAAAAATGAACGCCAAATATTCGCCGCGCTACACGCCAATGCAGATTATTTTTACTAAACCTGTTGCCGCTGTTGTAGGTGATAGCTGTTATGCCATGCGCCATGATAATATTATTACCGGCAGTGCCAACTTTGAAAATCAAGGTCGAGCAGTGATGGAGCAGGAAGATTTTGGCCGTATCCATATTTATGCTAATGCAGGCGATTTGCGAATTCGAGGGGCTGAAATAGCAGCGCCGGCAGCCGAACATTTAGCGCATTTTCTCGCACTTGCTATTACACAGCGCCTAACCATCAAGAAAATTTTAGAAACGCCTTTCTATCATCCAACGTTAGAAGAAGGTTTAAAAACAGCGTTAAAAAATGTTTTGAAAAATTAAAACTAAGTTACATCATCTTTATTTTTATTATCATGCATCATCTTTTTAATGCGTTTATCAGCTTCTTCCAACATGTGTGGAATCAGCGCTGTTTCAGGCATAGTATGCCAATATTTCATAGGCATTTCCGATTTCATCATGCCAATTTTGATGCGTGCAGGATTAAATATATTGCGATAAAATGTTTTCCATAATTCTTCCATTTCATCATGCGCGGGTGCTTGATCGCGGGTCACTCCCAAGCCATATTTAAGTTCTTCCCCATTCCAAAAAACCGATTCGTCCGGCGTTAAAATTGCCCATTTCATAGCGGCAAATCTGCGGCTGAAAAAAGGGGCTACTCTGCGCATCACTAAATGCGTTGGTTCGTGCCAGGCTATATAACTATTTTCTTCATTTTCCACTTGCCTAAAACGCACAAAGGCTTTCATTTTATGTCCATCACGGCTTACTTCTTTAGCCATTTTTCTAAGCGCCGTTGTGTCGGTATCTAAACTATCATTCAGCACATGCTTTTCGCCATGGGTTAGTCGCCATAATAATCGGTAAAGCAACGCCCATTTTGCCTCGTTGCGATGATAGCTCACTTCGGTTGCTAGGCTTAAAAATTGCTGCGATACGGCTACTTGTTTAGGGGGGAGAATAGGGTTAATTTCAAATGCTTCATGGCTAAAAAGTCCATCTTGCTTCGCTTCATTCCACATCACATGATGAGGTGATATTTCTGCTGCTAAACATTCGCGCGCCCTATCGCGCCATTGTTCAAAATTGCTCGCGCTGCATTGCTTCATAACGCTAAAGCGAGTTGTTCTTTGGGCGGCGCAAATAGCGAAATTAAATCTGCTTTATCCAAAATACGATGCGGGTGATAATCGCCTGTGATAATAAACGGCTTTGCCCGTTTTATCACACAGCGCATTTTGCGTAAATCATCTAACGTTAGGGTGCGATAGCGACGGGTGGAGATAATCTTTTGCATATTGCGCACGCCAATGCCCGGCACGCGCAAGATTGCTTCTTTACTCGCTTTATTAATGTTAATCGGAAAGAAATCGCGGTTATCAATCGCCCAACTGGTTTTAGGGTCTACATCTAGTCGCAGCGAGGGTTGCCCAATGGGGGTTATTTCATCCACACTATAACCATAAAAGCGCAGCATCCAATCTGATTGATAAAGCCGATGTTCTCGCATTAAAGGAGGGCTGAGTAAGGGCAGGCCACTATGCGCATCGGGTATGGGAGAAAAAGCGGAATAATATACGCGACGCAATTTATAGCCATTATATAAACATGATGCCGTATTTAAAATCTCTCTATCATCGGTAGGGGTTGCGCCAATAATCATTTGAGTGGACTGGCCGGCAGGCGTAAAAACAGGTGGTTTTAATTTAGCTTTGCGCGCATCTTTAGTTTCCGCAATTTTATGCTCCACCGTTGCCATGTTTTTCTCTAATGAAACGCGATTTTTTTCAGGTGCTAATTGGGTTAAATCTTCCGCCGTTGGTAGCTCAATATTAATGCTCAAACGATCCGCATAAAGACCCGCTTCCGCAATTAAATCATCATTCGCATCAGGTATCGTTTTAAGGTGAATATAGCCTTTATAGCCATGTTCAACGCGAAGCAGCTTTGCCACCCGTACCATTTGTTCCATCGTATAATCTGAATCACGAATAATGCCCGAGCTTAAAAACAACCCTTCAATGTAATTGCGTTTATAAAATTCAAGCGTCAGATATACCACTTCTTCAGCCGTAAATCGCGCGCGCTGCACATTGCTTGAAATGCGGTTGATACAATATTTGCAATCAAACATACAATAGTTAGTGAGTAGTATTTTCAGCAGCGAAATGCAGCGGCCATCGGGTGTGTAGCTATGGCAAACGCCCATGCCTTCCGTGCTGCCAATGCCTTTACCTTCGCGCTTGGTTTTGCTGCCCGATGATGCACATGAAGCATCATACTTAGCCGCATCCGCCAATATCGCTAACTTCCCCTGTAAATCTAACCGCACAAACTAAATATAGTGCGCAAACGAACGATTACAAACAACTATTAGTTGTGAATTTGAGTGCGTTAAAGCTAGATTTTGCATCTAAGAAATTTTGGTGTCTCAGGAGGGCGCTCAAGAAATGGTTTGTCATAATAAGTTACTGTAATGTTGGTCGCAATTAGGTCGCAACCTAGTTTTTCATGTAAATATTTTATATTTGTTCTTGGCTCAAAAAGCAAGTTTTAGAACATTGTAAGTCTTGTCGCACTTGTCCTAAAATTGTGTAGAAAATTTAAGTTTGCGTAACGGTTTGATTATTTCACAAATTCTCATACTATCTCGAATATGGATTCAACATCACAAATCGTAATCTACCAAACCGCTGATGGGCTTACTAAGCTTGATGTGCGTTTTGAAGGTGAAACTGTATGGCTATCGCAAAAGCATTTGGTTGAACTATTTCAGGTTTCAAAGTCCACTATTAGCGAACACGTTAGCAACATTTATAGCGAGGGTGAGTTGGAGTCCGAACAAACTGTTCGGAAATTCCGAACAGTTCAAACGGAAGGCGCTCGCAATGTCACCCGTGAAATTGAGCACTACAACTTAGATATGATTATCTCCGTGGGTTATCGCGTAAAATCTCATATTGCTACGCAGTTTCGCCAGTGGGCTACGCAGCATCTTCGGGAATATATCATTAAAGGTTTTGTACTAGACGATGAGCGGCTCAAAAACCCCGATCAGCCTTTTGACTATTTTGATGAATTACTTCGCCGTATTCAGGACATACGCACCTCAGAAAAGCGGTTCTATCGTAAAATTACGGATATATAT
Organism: uncultured Alphaproteobacteria bacterium; assembly: GCA_963837025.1. Taxonomy (GTDB): domain Bacteria; phylum Pseudomonadota; class Alphaproteobacteria; order Rickettsiales; family JALZUV01; genus JALZUV01. The sequence continues at coordinate 901,926 of CAWILT010000001.1, read as the reverse complement.
GCTACCAGTGCGGATTACGACCCTACGCTAGACGTTAGCATTAATTTCTTCAAAACAGTTCAGAACAAACTGCATTGGGCAATCACAGGCAATACAGCCGCAGAAATCATCAAGCAGCGTGCCGATGGTGATAAGCCAAATATGGGGTTAACTACATGGCGCGGCGATAAGCCGCGTAAGCAAGACGTAACGATTGCCAAGAATTACTTAGATGAAGAGGAACTATCTGCGCTCAATAATTTGGTAGAACAGTATCTTGTTTTTGCAGAAGGTCAGGCCATGCGACGTATCACAATGAATATGCAAGATTGGGTGGTAAAGCTGGATGGCTTCCTAAACCTCAATGACCGCGATGTGTTATCCCACGCTGGCAAAGTATCGCAAGCCCTCGCCAAGCAGCTTGCTGAGAAAGAATATGACCGCTTTAATGCAAAGAGAATCTCCGATGAATCTAAAGATGACGGTGAGTTTGAGAAAGCGGTGAAGATGATTGAAACGAAAGATAACAAATAGAGCGGATTATGACTGAACCCACCATTACTTGCCCCGAATGCTCACATCCAATTGAGCTTACATCATCACTTAAAGACTCTTTAGCTGCCCCACTGATTGCATATGCCCGCAAATAAATTCAAGCGCAATTGGCAACGAAAGATGCGGATAATCAATATAAAAGTTATTAGAATCACCTCATGCCGAAGCATCAATTATTTTTTCTATTAACCGTTTTTCTAATCTGGCATTTCTTTGATCTAAACCCCACCGCCTTTCAGCATAAAACGCCAGAGCCATGCGGGTTTCTACACAAAGCGTTTCTCCGGTGAACCCATATTCTTTTCTAACTGCTTTAGTTTGAAGTTCAGACAATCCTTTTTTGGGCACAAGATGAATGCGCACAATCGTGTTCCATTCAATATCAATAGGCAAATCGATTCGTACAGGCTGGGTTTTGAAACTGCTGGTTCTACTGATTCTGATTGGTATATAGTCGCGATACTCCTTATGCTTATAACTGTATGCGCGTAAATGAGTACGGTCTCCGTCAGAGGCAAAACCTGTAGGCGCAATCAATTGGTTTTCTGCACTACCTGTTGTCATAGAAATATACTGAATTTCAATGACCTGATTGTCTTCTATTGCGCGATATAGTTTTGAGACGGTGCTAGCATCTGAATGACGGTTAAGCTGTGGCAGTTTGTCAAAATGCGCTGCTGAGCCTTCCGAAACTATACCTTCCCAATCCTCATACAGCTTATCTGGGAACAGACTTTCGTGTTTATCGGCTGCTAAGTACGTTTTCCGGCCGCCGTCATATACGGGAGGGGTTTGCGTTGCACGCTCAAGGTATGCCTTAAAATCAAGCGCCGCTTGCGCGTTAGAAACACTAAACCGATCTATCAAGTCACTGCGGTTCGCCATACCTCGCCAAGCGAAACACTTATCTAAATAGATTAAGCGCTCACGCTGTGCGTATTTTAGGTCATCAAAAATCATATCATTTTTCTAGTTGACACAATAGCTAGTGTCTATATAAAAATTATACGTATAAAAAATAGATGGATAAATAATGAAGATTTTACACACCAGTGACTGGCATCTAGGTCGTCAATTTCACGGACAGTCATTGGAAAATGATCATGCGGCCATTCTCGATCAGGTTTATACAGCCTTGGTGACTCATACTCCTGATGCTCTCATCATTGCGGGAGATATTTATGACCGCGCCTCACCGCCAGCTAGCGCTGTGCGCCAGTTTAACGATTTCATAAGGCGTGTCGTTTCAAATACCACCGCCGCAATCATCATAATTGCTGGCAATCATGATTCAGGCGACAGACTAGACTCTATGGCGCTTAAAGGTCTCTCCCCCAGAGAGTGTCGAGGGCGCCCGCGTTTTATCTGTATGAATATCATAAACAGTAATACCTAGTCCGCGACGAGCGCGGCCTTTACCTTCAAGTTCGCGCTGCAGACTATAGCGTCCGATCGTCATGGGTTGGAGGCGTAGATTGGCAGCATAAAGAACTTGATCAAACATTGCTCCTATGGCGAAAGTTTCCAAATCAAGCTGAGCTGAATTATTAGCATTAACCAGCGCTGCAAGCTCACGTAGCTCAGCAGTTTCCTGTTCGATTTTTTCGATATGTGCCATCTCAGTTGAAATAGACTCAAGCAAAGTTTCAAGGTGAAGCGCGCGAGCTTTGAGCGTAGCAGCATTCTCAGTTTCAGTAGCGCGAACGGATTCAGCGTCAAGGCTAGCTTGACGGAAAACCGCTAGGTTTGGACGGAGTTTTCCTTCAATGGCCTCAGCGGTTATTTTTGCACGGTCTTGGACAACGGCTAATTGTTCTTTAAAACTGCTGATTTTGCTATTCATCGCATCAATTTGGTCAATATGCTCCTTTTGTGCTTCAAATCCCTCGATTGATAACCCCTGCTGTTGCAGGCGATCTGAAAAAGTTTTCGCGGCATGCTGCAAGGTAGATTTTGCTTCGTTAACAAATTTTTCAGCGCTTTCAAATTCTTTCGCGCTAGACAAGGCTATATCTTGAGCTTGCTTAGAATTGTCCTGCGCCAATTTAAATGCGTTTAGCATACCCCTGCAACCCACTCGCGGCGTCACTCCTTCTGCGTGGTCAGGTAATGTTGTTCGAGAGTTGGGAAGAAAAAGTGTCACTTATGCAATGCGATATGGAAAATCCGATTGTTGGAAAGTCGGGCACACCATTGATGTAAAGCAACGCCAATCAGATATTAACAAACACATTCCTTATGAGATAACTGACGAAAAATGGGAATTGTTTAGAACACAGTCATGGGAAAATGAAACGATGGCTTTTGAAATGGAGCAAACCCTTTTTAGAGAGCTTTTAGAGTTTCGCACTGTTGGAGAGCGCCTTCAATGCAAAGAAGAAGCCTTACATAAGGCTTGGCTGAAGGCAATCGGCTTGTAATCAGGAAATCATTATGCCTACTAATATTTCAGTCGAGCGCGACTTGAAGTCGCTGCGGCGTGGGTTGAACGCGCTTCAGAAGCAGGCGGTGCCGCAAGCAACGGTGCGCACGTTAAACCGCGTGGCCGAAAGTGCCAAGGCAGCAAGCGCCCGCCATATAGCCCCGCAGATGGGCGGCAGGCAAGCTGGGGTAAAGCGGCGTATCGAAACCCGTAAATCTACTGTGCGGCGCTTGTGGGCGGCGCTGGTAGCAAGTGATCGTCCGTTGCGGTTAATCGAATTTGTGGTGGGCTCAAAAAAGCCGACGCAACAACCCGGTGGCAAGCGTGGTCCCGTGAAGGCCAAGGCATGGGGAAAGACAAAAACCTATCGTGGCGCGTTCATCGCTCCCCAGAAAAAGGGATCGAACAAAACTACGGTCTATGTCAGGAAATCAGGAAAGCGGTTGCCACTGAAGCAACTATTTGGTCCCGGTATTATGCAGCTATTCAGGCAACGGGAAAATGCGAGTGTGATGGAACGCAAGGTACAGGAGCGCCTGCCGAAGGAGTTTATGCAGAACCTCGCCTATTATATCTCGCGGATCAGGCGTTAGTATTCGTGGGTTAGCATGATGGTCAGCACGCGGGTGGTGACGTCGGGGTTGGTGGGGTCTTCTGAGCCGTATTCCATACGGGCGTCATAATAGTCGATCTTCCAGAAGAAAGCGTGGCCTGCCACGACCACCTTGCCGAAGTCATGCTCACCATGCGGATCGTTGTCCTTGGTGAATTCGTCAAAATCAGATACGGCGCGGAAGGCTTGCAGCTGCAACTCTTCGGGCAGTGCATTGACGCCGCAAGTGGTCATGACCTTGCCGCCCCAGTAGGTTTGTCTCAGGCGGTCGTTTAATGCCGCGATGGTGCGCGTTTGATCAGTTTTAGTGTTGTTTTCGTGGGTAACATGCGTGTTTTCCATAGTGTTTTGCCTCTTTTGTTCGGGTTAAACCTTCTATTGGATAACAGGCGTGCAGCTGCAATCAACGCTGTTTTGATATGTTTTTCAGTTGGTTGAGTGATGGGTGGGCGTCGGGTCCTTCCACGGCACCCCCTTACGGGTACGCAGCGAGCGCGGGATTTCTCCAGCGCCAGCTTCAGAAAGTCGATTTCGTTTCGTTTTTTTCAGCGTATCCAACTGAGAAATAACGATAACCCAAAATCAAAAAACGAAATGGGGTGCGAAATGCCCCACCATTAGGAGTGCTTAAAATGAAAGTAGAACTGGTTGCGATAGATCAGGTGATTCCCTATGCGCGGAATCCACGGATCAATGCCCATGCGATTGAGAAAGTCGCGGCGTCGATCAAGGAGTTTGGCTTCCGCCAGCCGATTGTCACCGACAAGGAGATGGTGATTGTTGTTGGGCATGTACGCTATGAGGCAGCCAAGCGGCTGGGGCTCAAAAAGGTGCCGGTACATGTGGCCACGGAATTAAAGGCCGAGCAGATCAAGGCGTATCGGATCACCGATAATCGCGTCGGCGAAGAATCGGAATGGGACAAAGCACTGCTGCAATTAGAGATCACCGAGTTGAATGATACAGCGTTTGATGCGGATCTGCTGGGATTTAACGCCGAAGAACTCAAAGAGATTCAGGCATCGCTGGATGAGCTGGCCGATGGGTTTGGCGACGATGAAGATGACGACATCGAGGAAGCGGATACCACCGCCCGCATTGGTGCCTACACATTCCCCATCCCCCGCGAGCAATATCTGGAATGGCTGGAGGCCATGAAGCAGGAAGTGGGCTTCGAGAAAAAAGAAGTGATCGCAGAACTTAAACGCAGGTTAGGATTATGAAACTGGTAAATGTAACGGACATTGCGCCCTCGACCTATAACCCGCGCGTGGCTGATCCGGCGCGGCTGGACTTGATTGAGTTGTCACTGCGCAAGCTGGGTTTCCTGCTGCCACTCTATGCGACGCCGGACGGGGAAATTATCTCCGGCCATCAGCGCCATCATGTGGCGTGCCGCATGGGTGCAAGCCAAGTTCCGCTATTTACCACCCGCCCGATGAATTTGGCGGAGCGTAAAGGCGTCAACGTAGTGTTTAACCGCGCCACTAATGATTTTGGGCAAAGCGACACAGTGGCGAAGATCAACGAGCAGCTGCAAGCGGCAGATGTGATCAAGCTGGCCGAAGCTGCTTCAGACAAAGCGGTGGATACGCCAGAATTCTACCCGTGCATGAATGTGAAACTGCACCCGATTGCGCCGTTTCTGAAAGCCAATCAGGGGCGCTGGAAAAATTACGCGCTGAATCTATCTAAGACACTCAAGCGACGCGGCATCACTATGCCGGTGGTGGCGACAAAAGATTACCGCGTGGTCAATGGCATTGGCCGATTGCAGCATTGTGCCGAACTGGGTGAAGAACAGATTCCGGTGGTGTTTGTCAGTGACGCCGAAGGCCTGCTTGCCGAGGCGATGCTCAATTACCTGTCGATGGATTTCGACATTCACCGGCGCTATGAGGATTTGCTGCGCCATAATTCGTTCCGGCGTTTACGTCAGGTGCGTAATAATCTGGGGCGTGGGTTCATCTTTGCGGTGGCGGGTGATGCGACGGCGAAAAGTTTTGATATGACGCAGCCGGAGAATCGGGATCGCTGGATTGGTAAGTTTGGGCGCTGTGTGCTGGATTTCGGCGCAGGCCATTTGCATGAAACCCGCATCCTGCGGAAATTAGGCATTACCGTCACGCCTTTTGAGCCGTACCGCGTGGGCGAAAGCAATGAGATCAACAAGGAAGACAGTATTGCCCTGACGCAGGAATTCCTGCATGCGATTGGTACGGACAAACTGCAATACACCTCGATCTTTATCTCCAGCGTGCTGAACAGCGTGCCGTTCAAAGCGGATCGTGAGCATATTGTCTGCATCTGTGCGGCGCTGGCACATGAGCAGACGCGGCTTTATGCGGTGGCATCAGCCAGCAACCACATCAACATTAAGCAGCTCAATGGCTATCATTCCCTGAATGAGCGGCAGTCCAGCGGTGTGTTGTTTCAACTGGATTATGAGGATGGGATCACGCTGGGTGATATTGCCACTTCGCCGAAGGTGCAGAAGTATCATAGCCAAAAAGAGTTCTACGATCTGTTCAAGGAATTCTTTGAAATGGTGCGTGTGGATGAGTGCAATCAGAATGTGCAGGCGGTCTGTGCTAAGCCAAAGAAAATAAAAGCGAAAAGACTAAAAGCAGCGCTCGAATTTGAGTTCGATTTACCCTATCCTGATGGCACGCGGATGGGACTGGTCGATCAAGCAAAACAGGCCTTTTCCAACCGGTTAGGAATAAAGCTATGATCATTCTACTTGATCTAAATTATACGCTGGTTGCCAACAGCCACGAAAAGCACAAACCCTTTGCCCTGCAAATACAGCATGAGGAATATCGCAACTGGCTGGTGAGTCTGGTCGCACCCTATCACACAATTCTGATGACGGCGCGGCCTGAGAAACACAAACAGGCCACGCTGGATAGCTTGTATTTCAAGGCGGGATGGATTCCGCAGCAGGCACATTTTAGCCGCTATTTCAAACCGCCGCATATTGCCAAACGCATCATGCTGGAGCAGTTGGTGTTCCCGGAGCATGGCAGCAACGGCGAGCAGTATCTGGCGATTGAAAGTAACCCGAAAACACAAAGCATGTATGCCGAGTTTGGCATCCCTTCGATTAAAGTATTTGAGAATGAAACATGGACAACACTTCCGAAACCCTGATGGACATCCCCAAGGAATGGACGTTTGAGAATGCCAGTGTTGCCAGTAGTTTTAACCAGCATGTGCGCGAGCAACTGCCATGGTATGATCTTGTCACTGGCGCGGTGGTGCATATCGCCCGCCATTACATTCCGCAAAATGGGCTGGTCTATGATATTGGCGCATCCACTGGCAATATCGGCGCGGCGCTGGTGCCTGCGCTCACCCAGCGGCAAGCCAAGCTGATCCCGATTGAGCCGAGCGCACAGATGTGCGCCGAGTATGCGGGACCCGGCAAGGAAAACCTCGTGCAGATGGATGCGTGCCGCTACCATTTCGAGCCGTTTGATGTCGCTATTTGTTATTTAGTGCTGATGTTCATGCCGGTGCATGAGCGTCAGGCCTTCATCGCCAAACTAAAGGCGGCACTTAAACCCGGTGGCGCGATTGTGATTGTCGATAAATGCGAGGCCGCAACCGGCTATCAGGCAACGGTTCTATGGCGGCTGACGCTGGCGGGCAAAGTCGCCGCTGGCGTATTGCCAGAACATATCATCGCCAAGGAATTGTCCCTCGGTGGGGTACAGCGCCCGCTAGACCCCGCATTACTCGGAGAAAATGCAGTGCAATGGTTTCGATTTGGAGAGTTTGCGGGGTGGATAATTACTTCGTAATATATTACTCTGAGCGGAAACTTTCTAGATTATACAGGTTACTTAGATGAGATTTCTTGATTGGATGTTGCAGAATAAATTATCACAATCTTCTGCTTTAAAATATAGTAAGGCCATTGAAGGAACCCTAACGGATTGGGCGAATGACGCTGGTATTACTGAACGCAATCTATCTGCATTTAATATCAAGGCAGAATTCGATAAAGTTGCAGAAAAAATCCGTCACCTCGACATCTATTTGGAGCGAAATAACCGTGGCCATGGCATGTATAATGCGGCACTAAATAAATATTTAGAATTTTTAGAGCATCACGTTGAAACTGTTGTTGAGAGTGATATTCAGCAACTTCTTTCAGATAACACGTTAGACGAAACTTCTAAGTTAAGACTTGTCCAAACAAGAATAGGTCAAGGGATGTTTCGAAAAAAACTCATGGAATATTGGAGGGGCTGTGCTGTTACTGGTTATAAAGATTCCAGGCTACTTGTTGCATCTCATATTAAGCCTTGGAGTGACTCTTCAAATGAAGAGAGGCTTGATGTTTATAATGGCCTTTTGCTTCTGCCAAACCTAGATGCCGCTTTTGATAGCGGGTTAATCACCTTTGATGAATCCGGGAGAATTAGGATCTCTTCAATCTTTCAGAATGCACAACAGCTAGGCATTACTTCTAATTTAAGCGTTAAGTTAGACCAGAGGCATGAAGTTTATATGTTATTCCATCGCTCAAACGTTTTCTTAGCCAACTAAGAGAATATTCTGGATTCTGCCTCACCCTCTAATTGTGTGACAGGAATCCATTATGCAGCTTTTACAAAAAGTCGCCGTGATTGCGCGGTTTTTGAACCTGACCGAACGGCGCGTGCAGCAACTGGCGCGGGATGGCATCATTCCCAAAGCCGACAAAGGCAAATACGATCTGGTGCGCTGCGTACAGCATTATGTGCGATATTTGCAGGAACGTGCCTATGGCAATGGCGATACCACGCACGATACGCACCATGAACGCGCCCGATTGATTAAGGCACAGGCAGATAAAACCGAGTTGGAAGTGGCAGAGATGCGCGGCCAGCTTATGCCGATTGAAACCATAGAACATGACTGGATGCAGCATGTGTCATCCTGCCGGATGCGCCTGCTTGCGATCCCCAGTAAATCCGCCTTTCAGATTGTATCACTCAAAGAACCCGCCGAGATCGAGCGGTTCTTGAAGTCCGCGATCTATGAGGCATTGATGGAACTTGCCCGCGATGATGACGACCTACCAGAAGCTGAAGCGGAAAACCCGCCAAGTGTGGATGCCGCCGCCGGAACTGACCGTAAGCCAGTGGACAGACGCGCACCGAAGACTAAGCCCGGAAGCAAGCGCCGAACCCGGAAGGTGGCGGACTGATCGCGCACCCTATCAGCGCGGCATGATGGATGCGGTGAACGAACCCGGAGTGCGCGAGGTGGTGTTTATGACCTCGGCGCAGATCGGCAAAACCGAGATATTGAACAACATCCTTGGCTATTTTGTGCATCAAGACCCATCGCCGACGCTGTTCATCCAGCCCACGCTGGATATGGCCGAAGCATGGAGCAAAGACCGGCTGGCACCGATGATCCGCGACACGGACGCGCTGACTGGATTGTTTAAGGATGCCAAGACACGCAATAGCGACAACACGCTGCTGCATAAGAAATTCGCCGGTGGGCATTTGACGATGGCCGGAGCCAACAGCCCGTCCTCACTTGCCAGCCGCCCGATCCGTATCGTGCTGCTTGATGAAGAAGACCGCTATCCCGTATCGGCAGGCAGTGAGGGTGACCCCGGTTCGCTGGCGCAGAAACGCACCACCACCTTCTGGAACCGGCTTCTGGTATCGGCCAGCACGCCGACGATTGAGGGTGAAAGCAAGATAGAAGCCCGCTTTCAGCAAAGCGACCAGCGGCTGTTCTTTGTGCCTTGCCCGGAATGCGGCGCATTTCAGGTGCTCAGCTGGTCGCATATCAAGTTTGATAAGAAAGACCCAGCCAGCGCTTACTGCGAGTGTGAGCATTGCAAAGCCACGCTGCACGATAGCGATAAACTTTGGATGCTGGCACGCGGCGAATGGCGTGCGCAGGCAGAATTTGATGGCATTGCTGGCTTTCACATCTCGGAGATTTATAGCCCGTGGGTGCGCTGGTCGGAGATGGTTTCCAACTTCCTGAAGGCAAAGCGCCTGCCGGAAACGCTGAAAGTCTGGGTCAATACTTCCCTTGGTGAAACATGGAAGGAAGCGACCGAGGGCGTTGATCCCAGAGGCTTGCTGAACCGCAAGGAAAACTGGGGACGCATCGCACCTGATGGCGTGGCGGTGATCACCGCTGGCGTGGATGTGCAGGACGACCGGCTGGAAGCAGAGCTGGTTGGCTGGGGCATCGGACAGGAAAGCTGGTCGCTTGGGTATCATGTTCTGCATGGTGATCCTGCCCAGCCGAAAGTATGGGAAGAACTCGACCGCGTGCTGCGCCAATCCATGCAGCGCGTGGATGGTAGCGTGCTGAATATCGGCTGCGCCTGTGTGGACACCGGCGGCCACCATACGCAGAAAGTCTATGAATATTGCAAGGCACGGGAGGCCGAACGAATTTTCGCCATCAAGGGTGCGTCGCAAACCGGCAAGCCGTTGGTGAGTAAATTCAGCCGCTCCAATAAGCTGCGGGTGAAGTTGTTCAACATCGGCACCGATACGGCCAAGCAGATGATCTATTCGCGCCTGCGGATTCATCAGCCGGGTGCGGGTTATTGCCACTTTCCGGCGGAGTATCCGGAGGAGTATTTCCGGCAGCTGACATCAGAGCGCGTGCAGACAAAATTCGTGAACGGCCACCCCTCGCGGATTTGGGTGCTGCCGAAAGGCCACCGTAACGAGGTGCTGGATTGCCGCGTCTATGCACTGGCGGCGCTGCATATTCTGAACCCGAACCTTGCAGCGCTGGTGCATGAGATGGAGCGCGAGAGATTGAGCAAGCATAAGGAACCGCCGCCGGAGAAACAGGCCGATCACTGGATCAGCTACGACGATTGGAATTTTTAGATGAGTGCTTGCTTAAAGCTCCATAAAAAGGAGGTTTTAAGTGTTTTTCAGCAATTCAACGATTTCTTCTGCAATTTCCTCAACTGTGTGCGTTGCTGTGCTTCGCGCTACTTTGTCAGCAAGTGAAGGGCTGTAATCAATAACTTCTTGTTTTGTAATGTTGTGCCAAATGGGTAGAAGTATTTGCTCGCCGGAGACAGTACGCGTAACTATTCCATGCCGAAGTACGCGGCCTGACGCAGCATTTAAGCCAAACGATTGGCGAGGTTTATTCCCCGTCCTGCCGCGCCGTGCTGGGCGATAGCCGCTGCAAAGTGAATCTGGCCAGCGTTACTGTGACTACCACCATCACGGAAGTGGTGAATAACCAGACGTTCAAAGCTTCCGCACTAACTCAGGCGGCGGGTTGGTTCACTGGCGGCGAAGTGGAATGGACGAGCGGCAATAATGACGGGCGGCGCATGGAGGTAAAGGAATTCGCCTCCACCCAAGTGGTGCTGGCGTTGCCGATGGGTAAATCCCTCCAAGTGGGTGACGAATTCAAGATTATCGCCGGGTGCGACAAGACCCACGAAACCTGTCAGGGCAAATTCAGCAATATCCTTAATTTTCGTGGCGAGCCGTATGTTCCCGGTGTGGACGCGCTACTCACCACCGCAGGCACATTAAGCAAGAGCAACCGCAATGCTTAAGCAGTGGGACTTCCGAGTACATCCAGCACGGCGCGGGGATTGCTTTGCAAAACGCATAGCAGTGTGCGAGCTGTGCCATCTGGTTTACGGCGTCCATTTTCCCAGTGTCGCACTGCATGAACGCTGGCACCGATGAAGTGGGCAAATTGCTCTTGCGTAAGATGAAGGTTGCTACGGATTTCCTTAACATTCACCTCATCCGGTACGGTATAGTAATAGGTAGGCAGTTCAATTTCACCACGCGAATGGGCAAGCATTTCCTGCGCCGCTTCAATCAGCTCCTGACCAAGTGGGGTAATTGCATCGTCATTCTTTTTCGGTCTGGCCATAATTGCCTCCTTAACGTTTGATCTGTTCCACAATCGCTTTTAAGTGCTTTTTATCGGCGGCACTTAAATCGTCTCGCTCGTTTTTCGTGTAGCAGGTCATCAGGTAAATCTTCGTACCGACTACATGGTAAAAATAAATTACACGAGCGCCGCCACGTTTACCCCTGCCACTAGCAGCCCACCGCAATTTGCGGACACCGCCGGTTCCGGGAATGACATCGCCCTTATCGGGATGCTGAAGAAGGTAGGCGCGTAGCGCGTCAATTTCTTCTTTATCCAGTATCTTTGTCGATTTCTTCGAGAAAGCCGACAGTTCGACAATGGCGATAGCACTCATGTTTTACCTTCACAGTGTGCCATAAGCACAGTTATTTGTCAACCATAAACCATGCCAATGTAATAGAGATATGCCACGAATTTCGCAACAAAAAATTGTCCTTCAAGCCCGTACATGGCTCGGCACGCGCTATCACTACCAAGGACGCTTAAAGAAATCCAAGGCTGGCGCTGGTGGTGTCGATTGTATCGGACTGATCATTGGCGTGATTGACGAACTTGGCTTGCAGGACGGCGAAGGCTTGCCGCTATCGCAGCATGATGAGTTTAATTACTCCATGTATCCAGAGCGCGGGCGGCTGGTTGGCAGCATCAAGAAGCATCTGCGCGAGGTGCCTGTGGCGAAAATGCGTGCAGGCGATGTGCTGCTATTTCGTACCTTTCGCGATCCGCAGCATGTGGGGTTTTTAACCAATTATCCCACCGACGGCGCTGGGCTGATCCATTGCAATTCCAGCGCGGGGCGCGTGGTAGAGCAACCGCTTTCCGATGCGTGGCTGCGTATGTTGACGCACGCTTACCGCTTCAAAACGAAACAACTTGAACCGCTAAAGAAGTAACTCATGGCTGATATTGTATTACCTGTTGTCGGTGGCACGGTGGGCTTCGTGCTGGGCGGACCATCTGGCGCTATCCTCGGTGCCAACATTGGCAGCATGGCGGCTGGCGCTTTCTTCCCGAAAAGCCAGCGCGTGCAACTGCCTACCCAAGAAGGTCCGAGGCTGAGTGATCTGCGGGCGCAAATTTCCACCTATGGGAACATGATCCCCAAGGTTTACGGCACCATGCGGCTGGCAGGAAATGTGATCTGGGCAACCGACATCAAGGAAGTGCGCAGCGAGAAAACCAGCACGCAAACTTCTAGCGGTGGCGGCAAAGGTGGCGGCGGTGGCAAAACAACTACCAGCCAGACAACCATCTCTTATGAGTATTTCGTCACTCTGGCCATTGCCATTTGCGAAGGCGAGATTGACGAAGTGATCCGCGTATGGGCGGATAGCAAGGTACTAACGGAAGCGGAACTTTCCTCCGCGCAGGGCAAATACAATATCCACTTTGGCGATGAAGATCAGGCCGTGGATGACATCATGGCCAAATACCTACCTGCGGGAACTATCTCCGCACATCGCGGCATGGCCTATGGGGTGATCGAAGATTTCCCGCTGGCGGTTTACGGCAACCGCATTCCGAATTTTACGTTTGAAGTGCGTCGCACGGTGAAATTTAGCCCCAGTGTTGAAGATAAGGTGAAAGACATTGTGATGATTCCCGGTGCGGGTGAGTTTGTCTATAGCACGCAAGTCACCAGCAAGCAGGATGGCTATTACGCCTATTTTGGCGGCGCGTTCACTCCGTCGGGCGATAAGCAATCCATCAATATGCACAATTATGACGGCAAAGCCGATGTGCAGGTGGCGCTGGATCAGTTGATTAAAAACCTGCCTAATCTGGAATGGGTGGCGGTGGTGGTGACGTGGTTCGCCACTTCTATCGATGCTGGTGCCTGCACCATCATTCCCAAGGTGGAATTCCAAGGCACTACGCAGGTGCTGCCGCAGGATTGGAGTGTGGCGGGTATCAGCCGCGCTTCGGCACAAACCGTGCTGTTTTTCGATGAAGATACACCCACCTATGGCGGCACACCTTCGGATCACACGGTGGTGCAACTCTGCGCGGAGCTAAAAGCGCGTGGCCTTAATGTTATGCTCTACCCTATGCCGTTCGTGGATACGATCATGCCGGTGCCGAAGCCGTGGCGCGGGCGCATCGAGCCTGCCAATGCAACGGATGCGGCCAGCTGGTTCACTAAAACCAACGGCTATAACGCATTCATCATGCACTATGCCAATCTGCTCAGCGGTAAAGTGGATGCGTTCGTCATCGGCTCGGAGCTGATCGGCATGACCGGCTTTACCGATACACCCGGAAGCTATCCGGCAGTGTCGCAGCTGGTGAGTTTAGCAGGCAGTGTGAAAGCCGCTATGCCCGGAACGCTGATCACCTATGCCGCCGACTGGAGCGAATATCATAGCTTGGGTGGTTGGTTTAATCTCGATCCGCTCTGGGCATCCAGCAATATCGACTTTGTGGGGATTGATAGTTATTTCCCGCTGACGCCCGACTTGCCACAAATCCAGATCACGCCGGAGCTGATTGCCGAATATTGGGAAAGCGGCGAAGGCTGGGATTATTACTATGCCGATTCCGTGGCTCGCACCGGCCAAACCAGCTATAGCGGCGATCCGACCTACGCATGGAAAAACCTCGAATATTGGTGGAAAAATACGCACACCAATCCCGATACCAGCACCACCGGCTGGACTGCCAAAATGAAGCCGGTTTGGTTTACGGAGTTTGGCTTTCCTTCTGTGGATGGCTGCACCAACCAACCCAACGTGTTTTATGATCCGACCAGCTCGGAAAGTTTCTACCCGCGAGGCAGCAAAGGCCGCGTGGATTTTCAGGCGCAGCGAGTGGCACTGGATACCACGCTCGATTATCTGGAAGCGCGGGAAACCGCCTCCGGCAATACTGGTCTTGTGGCGCGGCGCTTTATCTGGACATGGGACTCCCGGCCATTTTCCTTCTGGCCTGATCTGGAAGGCGTGTGGCAGGACTCGATCCTCTGGGCAACCGGCCATTGGGTAAACGGCAAGCTCGGCGCTTCCACGCTCGGCGCGGTGGTGGCGGAGTTGCTGCAAGCCGCAGGCCTCACGCCTTCGGATTATGACGTCACCCGTCTGACTGCCTCACTGGAGGGGTATATCCTTCAGCAGCCGATTACGGTGCGCAATGCGCTGGAGCAGCTGGCCAGTGGCTTCTTCGACGTGGTGGAAAGTGATGGCATCCTGAAATGCGTGCCGCGTGGCAATAGCTCAGTGAAGGCGATCCCGGAAGATGACCTCATCCCCAGCGCCAAAAGCGGCGTGCAGGATGTGCTGGAAATCAATTACGCGCAGGAGCTTGAATTGCCCCAGCGCGTAAACGTGACCTATATCGACCGGCCATTTAACTATGATCCGGTGACGCAAACCAGCCAGCGCCAAACCACTAAGGCAGTGGATCAGGTAACGATCAACCTGCCGATTGTCATGGGGGCAACGCAGGCCAAGCAGGTAGCGGATATTACACTTTATGGCACATGGAAGGAACGCCTGAGCTTCGGCCTGACTGTGCCGCCCAAATATGTGCGGCTGGAGCCGACTGACGTCATCACCGTGACCGTTTCCGGCGCAGCGCATGAGATGCGCGTCATCAAAACCGATATGGAAGCCAACGGCCTGATGAAGATCAGCGCCGTGGCGGAGGATGTGAGTTCTTACGATTTCTACACCCCAGCAGGAGAGACTTCGGGCAACATCACGCCGCCGGTGCTAGTGCCGGACACACTGCTTCAGTTTGTGGATGCTCCACCACTGCCAACCGATACAGCAACTAATCAGGGGTTGCTACGCTTCGGCGTGGCTCCCGATGGTGCGGATTGGAACGGCGCGGCGATCTACCGTTCCGATGATGGCGGCGAAGATGGTGGAAACACTTTCAATCTGCTGGCTGGGTTGGAAGGTGCTGCCACATTTGGCGCGATCATAACTAGTCTACCAGCCGGTATTACGGAAACGTGGGATCAGGTCAATCAGGTGGAAGTGGTATTAACCGCCGGAAGCCTCGCCAGTGTCAGTGAATTGGCCGTGTTCAATGGTGCCAATGCTGCATTGATTGGTGACGAGCTGGTACAATTCCAGAATGCAGAATTGATCGGTGAGCGCACCTATCGTCTTTCCCGCCTCCTGCGCGGGCGGCAGGGTACGGAATGGGCGGTGGGTAGTCATACCGCCGGTGACAGGTTCATCCTGCTTTCTCCGGCGTTATATACGACCGCAATCGCTAACAACCTGATCGGGCGGCAGCTGTTCTATAAAGGCGTGAGTGTTGGCAACTCGCTGGGCAATACCGATGAAGTGACATTCACCTACACAGGGCGAAACCTGAAACCGTTTGCGCCAGTGCATGTAAAAGGCGTGCGCGACGGTTCGGGCAACCTGACCATAAGCTGGATACGTCGCTCCCGCGTCGATGGTGAATGGCGCGATGGGGTTGGCATTCCGCTGGGCGAGGAAACAGAAGCCTATGAGGTGGAGATTATGGACGGGGCAACGGTGAAGCGCACCATTGCCACCACCAGCCAAACCGCCAGCTACAGCGCTGCCGAGCAAACTACCGATTTCGGATCAATGCAAAGCAGTGTCAGCGTGAAGCTGTATCAGCTTTCCGCCGTAGTTGGCCGAGGATACGCCAGCAGCGCCAATATTTAATCAACATTACTGGAGGATTCTATGTCTCAGACTGCACGTTTGGGCTTGCCTTATATTGTCTCAAGCCAAGCCCAAAAAGAAGTTACGCATAACGAAGGGCTTAACAAGTTGGATGCGTTTGTCACGCCGGTGGTGGCGGATATTGCCGATACGCCACCGGGCAGCCCTGCGGAAGGTGATCTCTATATTGTCGGCACCAGCCCAACCGGTGATTTCTCCGGCAAGGCCAACCAGCTGGCACAATACCAGACAGGCGGCTGGGTGTTCTATGCGCCGTTCAAGTGGATGGATGCGGTGGTGGAATCACTGGATTCGCGCATGGCCTATGACGGATCCGGATGGGTGCCGTTTGGCCTAATTATGAAAGACACCGGCGAATATCTGCGCGTGCAGAGCTGGCAGGAGGATGTTGATCTCAGCGCGACTACCAGCACAGCCACCAACATTCCGGATCGCTCCAGTGTGATAGCCGTCAACACGAGGGTGATCACAGCCGTAACGGGCAGCGTCACCACCTTCGGCGTGGGCGTATCGGGTGACACCTCACGCTATGGCAATGGTATCGGCATAGGAGCGGATTCTACCAATATCGGCATGAGTTATCACCCCGTGACCTATTACAGCGACACGCCGCTGATACTCACGCCGGACAGCGGAGCATTCACTGGCGGGCTGGTGCGCCTCAACGTCCAATACCTCAAACCGCACGGACCATGGAACTGGTAATATGAGCAACGCATATCATTACATGAACACCTTCAAAGATGCGTTGGCGAATGAGTTCGCAGGCGTACTTTCCCTGCGTTACGATCCGCGAGACATGCCAGCGCTGGCCGTTTGGCATGATGGAAGCGATGCAGCCAGCCTCACCATTGTGAATGATCAGGTGGCAGTATGGGCGGATAAGTCTGGCAATAATCATCCGCTCGGACCCGTTGCCGGTGAAGCATTGCCCAGCCTTAGTCCCAATCTGCAAAATGGCATGCGCGGGGTGTTCTTTGATTATGCCCTCAAGGAGATGATGGAGAGTAATTATTTCGCCGCTGGTGATGATTCGCTTTCCGTTTTCGTAGTAGCAAAACGCGTGGATGCCAGCACGTCCTATGGTGGTGGCTCGGTTTATAAAAACATTCTCTCGATTGGCAGGCCAGACGGCACCACGCCAGAAACAGGCAAGATCAATATCTACGAAGATCGCGATAGTGGAGATGCACGCACCAATGCTCACAAAGTTTCCGCCAATAATAGTGCTGACGGACTAATGCTGGACGGACAAGCGCATATCCTCACTTCAATTCTGACATACGGCGCTAATTTCTCGCTGGAAGGCCGCGCTGATGGTTTGCGCGAAGAGTTGGATGATCGAACCGGCATAGGTGTGGCTGATGAACTCGGTCCCTTACAGATTGGTGGTTCTATCAGTGCGAGCAGCCGCCGCTTCTGGGGAACGGTCTATGAGGTGCTGATTTATGCCCGCGCATTAAATGCCACCGAAACCCAGATCATCGAATCTTATTTATCCGCCAAATGGGGCGTCGCCCTGCAAAGCTAGGAAATCATCATGGATGAAGAATTAAAGAAAGCCATTCGCGCTGCCGTGCGCGAAGGGATCGAGGACGCTTTGACAAAATATGGGATCGACACCAGCGACCCCACGGGCGTGCAGGCAGACATGATCTACCTGCGAAAGTCGCGCACCGGATCAGATGAAATCCTCAAATGGGCAAAACGCTCGGCCATTACCGCCGCTGTCACCGGTGCATTGGTGGCGCTTTGGCAGGGCATCAAAACAATCATACAGGGAGGTTGATATGATGACATTACTTGGTTCTTTATTGGGTTTTATCTCGGCAGCGTTTCCGGATTTGCTGAAGCTGTTCCGCGACGCACAGGATCGCAAACACGAGCTGACAATCCTCGAAATGCAGATGGCGCAGCAGGCGCAAGGACACACCAACCGACTGGAAGAAATCCACGTCGAGGCGGATATTGCCGAAAGCCGTGCGCTCTACAAAACCTACAATACCGGCATACGCTGGGTGGATGCGCTCAATGGCACGGTGCGCCCCGTGATCGCCTACAGCTTTTTCATTCTCTATGCGGTGGTCAAGATTATGCAGTTTTCCGCTGATCTGCCGTGGTTGCTCTGGACGGCAGAGGATCAGGCTATCTTTGCAGGCATCATCAGCTTTTATTTCGGCCAGCGTGCCATGTCTAAATTGAGGGCTGGCAAATGAGGCATATCACCCAAGATGGGCTGAACCTGATCAAGCGTTTCGAGGGGTTCGAGCCAGAAATCTATCTGGATGCTGCCGGTTTTCCGACGATTGGCTATGGCCATTTGCTGCGACCGGGTGAAGCAGAGATGTTCCGTAATGGCATCAGCGAGGAAGCAGGTGTGGCGCTTCTGATTAAGGATGTGCTGGTGGCAGAACGTGCCGTGCTACGCCTGATCCGTGTACCACTCACTAACGGTCAGTTTGATGCGCTGGTGTCGTTCACGTTTAACCTCGGCAGCGGCGCTCTCCAGCGATCCACCTTGCGCCGCAAAGTAAACCGCGAAGAACATTCCGACGTACCAGCCGAATTCATGCGGTGGGTGTGGGCTGGAGGGCGGAAGCTGAGAGGGTTGGTGCGCCGGCGTGAGGCGGAAACTCTTCTTTATCTATGATTTTCACAAAGTAATTTGCCAATCCACCAAATAGACCGCCCAAAATTTGAAATCAACTGCTCGCCCTGTCTTAAAAACGACTTGCTCTCATCGATTCCAGCAAGCTTTAAGGCCTCACTAATCTTCGAGCTGGTTGGATGAGCATCACCTACGCGCATATCATACGCGCCAACAATTGGGGCAAGCACTGATCTAGCTTTTTCTGCTCCAACTCGCTGGGACAAAATATCTTCCAGCAATTTATTTGAACCCAATTTATTCTTATCCGAATGTGTCGATAATTCTCTGAGTTCACGGACATTTAGCCGATCCGAGAAGACTCGAATAAGTTCTTTTGCTAGCCTTAGCAATGATGCCTGATCTTTGCTGGCGAATCGGGATATGTTATTTATAGCCGTTTCGCGGTCTGTAGCATGAGAGAAAAGGGAAACCTTGAACTCCTGACGGAATCCGGACTCCAGCATTTCCATTACCTCAAATAGGAAATTTTCGACAGCGTGCGTCGATGCTGGCTTGGCTTTGACTTGGGATGCTAGCAACTCATTTGAAACCTTTCCATCTGGAACAATATTATGCGCAGCCCAAATATGCTGCTCCCATGCGTTAAGACGGGCTATATCGTAGGCATACACTGTAATTAAATCTGATTGGTTAATCCCAAAGTGTGTTTTATATCCTGAGGTAGAGCAAATGCAGCCTGTCTCCGCCGTGTACCAACTAAGAGAAAAACCACGAAGCCCCAGAAGCTCATTAACTACGCTGGATCGGAACCATAACCAACGACCAATATCTTCATTGTCTAAATCGGCAGACGCCATGCGAGTACCATCAGTCTCAACTATGAATTGTGGAAGATTAGTATCTGCATCACCCCTAATACGCACACTCTTCCTTTGGTTCTCAATCCATTCGTCTCGCCAAAACTCCCCCTCTATCCGTACGCCTTCAAAGCCGCCCCGATGGCCTTTCGAGCTTTCAAAATCGGTGTTTTCATTATTTTCAGGACCCATTACAGGGGCATCTTCGTCTTCGTCAACATCAGTTCTCCAAGCCCTGAATAAAGCCCAGCTTCCTCCAAAGACATCATTTAGACTTCGAACTCTGAGTTCAAATCGACCACTGTCTCTCGTCTCCTGCTTGTCTTCCAAATTCGCATATTCATTGCCTTCAAGCGAGGCAACATTTTCTACTCTTTGGCGATAGTAAGAGAGGCGAAGAGATAGATTTCTTGCCGCCAAATAATCGAGGAGAAATTCCCGCTTAATCTCGATGAGTTGGTGATTTCCTTTTTCATCCAAAACCTCTCGAGCTACGACAGCGAAATTCTCTTCCGGCCTTACCCAATTTGCTCCCTCTTTAATCAAGCGCAGTGCAATAACTAAATCAGGGTTTAGTATCCATGCTCTTCCGCCCACTACCGGTTGAGGGTGCTCGAAGACAAGATGAACCCCAATTGGTTCTTTGTCGTTATATTGATATTGCTCAATTGAAGAGTAGTGGCCATCCTCGAAAGCATAAGGCTGAACATTACAAGCAATCCCGATACTACTCCAGCTAAGTCGTTCCGCAACATCCCGATGCTCTGGCGGGAAAGCGACAGACCCACACCCAAAATATTCAGCAACATAGCCTATATTATTAACATTACCCTGTTCGTCATTACAGGATGCTCTTAACGGAACCCATGTCGCATTAGCGAAAGCTCGGCGAGTTTCTTTTTTTTGAAGAATCCAATCTTTTTCCATAGTTTGATGTTCTTTGCTACTTCGGTAACAGTGGCAACCCAAGTTCGTTCAGAAATTCATTATGTTTCTTAGTGGAAGCATCGATTTTTTGCTCCAGTTCTTCCAAAATCCCATGCACATCCTCTAGGATCACCTCTTTCTCCGGTTCAGCGGTGCTGATGTAGCGGGAGATGTTTAGATTATAAGAGTTTTTCTCGGCTATTTCCTCCATAGAAACACGTCGTGAATAGCGATCTTCTTCTTTTCGGAATTGGTATGTCTCAACGATTTTTTTGATGTGATCAGGCTTGCCGTCTTTTCCATCACCCAAAAAGTTCTGGCGTTTGCCTTTTTCGAAGTGCTCACTTGCATTGATGAACAACACGTCATCAGGCTTTTTGCACTTTTTGAGCACCAGAATGCAAACGGGAATGCCCGTTGAATAGAACAGGTTCGCAGGCAACCCAATCACCGTATCGATATGGCCATCATCGAGGAGCTTGCGGCGGATGCGTTCCTCGGAACCGCCACGGAAAAGCACACCATGAGGCAAGATAATCGCCATCGTGCCTTCTTGCTTTAGGAAGTGAAAGCCATGTAGCAAAAAGGCAAAGTCAGCGGCGGATTTTGGTGCGAGGCCATAGCTCTTAAAGCGCACATCTTCGCCCATAGCCTCCGATGGCTCCCAGCGATAGCTGAAAGGAGGATTAGCCACGACAGCGTCAAAATAAGGTTTCTTCGCGGGATTTGCTTCGCGTAGGGAATCCCAATCATTTGTCAGAGTGTCACCGTGGAAAATCTCAAATTCTGAATCCTTCACCCCGTGTAGCAGCATATTCATGCGTGCTAAGTTGTAGGTGGTGATGTTCTTTTCCTGCCCATAAATTTTACCAATCCCATGCGCTCCGAGCTGGTTGCGCACATTTAGAAGCAATGAACCAGAACCGCACGCAAAGTCGAACACGCTATCCAAATGCTTTTTCTTGCCCGTGGTCGGGTCTTGGCCGTCTAGGGTAACGATGTCAGATAGGATACTTGAAATCTCTTGAGGCGTATAAAACTCGCCAGCTTTTTTGCCTGAACCAGAGGCAAACTGGCCAATAAGATATTCATACGCATCGCCCAACGTGTCACTATCAGTTGAGAATTTTGCCAAGCCTTCAGCAATTTTGGTGATGATATTGCAGAGTTTCGCATTACGATCGGTATAACGCTTGCCGAGCTTTTCAGAATTCAGGTTAATTTCCGAAAACAAGCCTTGGAAGGTGCTATCAAACGATTCATTCTCAATATAATCAAAGCCCTGTTGCAGGACATGCAATAATTCGTCATCCTGTGTGCGAGCCATTTCTGCAATGCTGCCCCAGAGGTGGTTCGGCTTAATGACGTAATGCGTTTTGCGGCGCATTTGTTTTTCAAACTCTACGACATCATCTTGATTGCGATCATACCACACCTCTAAAGGGGTTTTAGAGTGGACTTTAGGCGCTTCAGGAATAGAGAATTGCTTTTTAAGCTCTTTTACATTTGCTGACGGATCAATCTCAAGCGCCATATCAATACGTTCTTGAACGGAATATTTAGTTTTAGGTTCAACAACATGCGTTTCTGGTTTTGGATAATCCTTACCCAGCTCTTTTTGCGCAGCTTCTTCATAGTTATCCGACAAATAACGCAGGAACAGGAAGGAGAGCATATAATCACGAAAATCATCCGCATTCATTGCGCCGCGCAGCTGGTCAGCAATCGCCCATAGGGTTTTACCTAGTTCTTTTTGTTGGTCATCGGTCATGCTCGGCTCTCCTGTTGGCGAGTTATTTCGGGAAGGTCAAAACGATAGCGCTCTAAAAAATCAGCGTAAATTCGCTTGAACAATTCTTTGTTGTCATCAATCATTTCTCTGGGCTCATAAATCGAGTGCTTGCCGTGGCTCAACAGATTGAGTGCGCGAGAATAAAGCGCCTCATCTTCCAGCCCCTGAATACAGCTTGAAAAATCTTTATGGCCAAAGAAGGTCGCGGTTTTTTCCAATATGCTACGCATCATGTTGAAGTGATGCGTGTAAAGCTGATCACTCTCCACCGCTTTTTGCAGCTCACTAAGTATCGCAACATGGTGAAAGAAGGGTGTTTCATCCGTTCCGCGCAACGTATAGACCTCAGATTTATTCGGCCTATGGTAAAAGTGAGTTTTATATTTAACTCTGCGCCGCTTGAGTTCATTCCACATGACATTAAAAAAGAGGCCGTGATGTGAAGAAATCACCACCTTTTGTTTGATTTTCTTTTCTTTTTTACCGTCTTCCACACCCTCTATTGGTACTGGTGCTAAAAGTTTCGCCAAATCGCATGCAACAGCAATGGCATTGTTATCGTCCAGCGAGGAAATAGGATCATCAATATAAAGATTTTTTACCCATGAATAGGATGTATGCCCATCAATAACCAACTCACACACCGCAAGGAATATGCACCAAATGAACATATTCTGCTCACCGCGTGAAACTTTGATATTCTGTTCATCTCCGCGTGAAAAGACAATGCGCCAAGTTTCATAATCTATTCTGAAATCAAAATCGGCATATCGCTCAAGGAAGGCGAAGATTTTTTCTTCCAGCGCCAGTTCTTTGAAGCCAGAAAAGAAGACGGACTCTGAATTGATGCGTAAATGACGTTCCGCATCGCCCTGCAAATCATTATCCCAATGGAACAAATCTTCCGTGAACGCATTAAAATAGAGCGTGTCGCGCCCGTTCTTTTTCTTTCCTGCATCTTTGAATGCCATCGAGAGGCGTGTTTTGCCTGTGCCATTATAGGCAAAGATCAACACAAAATCATGATCGTTCAGATCATCGCGTATTCGGTTGGTTACACCACGAAGAGTTTTATAGTGATGAATCTTTGGCTTGGCTTTATTGCTCATCCCATCACCTCCTCAGGTGCAGGGAAAAGCTGCTGCATCAGTCCTTTTTTGTGGTCTTTGAGTGCTTCGAGTTTTTGGCTTTGCGCGGCGATGAGATTGTCTATATTGGATAGAAGGTTAGCTATTTCCTTCTGTTCATCTCTAAAAGGAAGACGTATCTCCATCTCCGTTAAAGCAGACATAACAATATAAGGTGTATTGCCAGCTTTCTTTTCTTCATCAATTCTTTTTTTAAGATTTCTCTCAAGAAAGTATTTTATAAAAATGATGTTTTCTTGAAATTTGTCCAATACATATGTTCGCTGGTAGGCATTAAATTTACCATTGTAGTGATGGATGTAGCCAACATTTGCACCATTTCCTGAGATTAAAAGTGCATCTGTATCAAACGCGTATTTGTCGATACGATAGTAATCCTTAGCACAGGTATAAAAACGATACTGGCCACTCTCGATCATTGCATTTGCATCAAGCTTCCCTGTGGTGATTTCACAGTGCTTTCCGAGTGCTACTTCCTCCCACTCTGGCGCGTTCTTAAATTCGGGGAAGCGGCGTTTGGGGAGGGTTTCGCCCTCGGCGGGGAACAGTTCCTGCATCAGCCCTTTTTTATGGTCTTTGAGCGCGTCCAGCTTTTGCCCCTCTAGCGCGATCAATTCATCGAGCGAAGAGAGGAAATCTGCTATCTTCTGTTGTTCTTCTTTTGAATTTTGTCCTTCAGGTAGAGGAATTGGCAATAACATCAAATCATTATTGTCAACATTAAGCGATCCATGAGCGCGAGCCCCAACAGCAATAAATTGCCTAAGCCACTTCCCATGGATATTGTTCGAAAACAGATAATCTAAATATTTTGGAATGATTTCATCGTCTGAAATTCTAAAGCAGGTGAAAATACTATTTGGAACTGCACCTTCGCTAATGCCAGAATACATGACAAGAAAGCCTTCAGGATATTCTTTGGTTGCGCTCTTATTGTAGGCGAAGTCATTCTTGCGAATAACAAAATAATTTTTGTATGCAGCGCCAGCAATCTCCCTGCCAAACTTCTCCATTTGAGAAACCAAGCCAACCCCAGAAGTGATGCTCATAAGAGTAAACTTCCGATTGCCTGCCTTCTCGGTAATAATTTCTGCAATTTGATCTAGTTCTTTATATTGCCACCCACCAACATCCCGAAATTCAGGAAAGCGCAGTTTGGGGGTGATCTCCTCGGTGGGTTTAGCTTTATTGCTCATATGCGTATAACCCCGAAATATCTCGCCCGTGGGCGCGTTTATGTAGCAGCGGAATCAGATCATCCATCAGCGCCAGTTCTTTTTGCGTGCGGGCTTTCCATGCCAGCTCCAGCGGAGCCATCAGCTCACTTAACTGATCACCATCAAAAATCATGCGTTGCAAAATGCTATCCACAAACGTTTGCAGGCTGGCAACTTCAAGCCCATGCTTTTCGGCAATTTGGCTCAGCTGCGTGGCGTCTTTTTCTTTTTTGAAGGTTTCATAGCCTTTGCGAATGTCTTTTTCGCTCAATCCTGCGCCCGCTTGTAGGGTGTCTATATAAGCCGCGATGTCCTCGCGATCATCCATAAATTTGGCATCGGATTGGATAAGGCCAATCAGCTGGGCGCGGGTCATTTTCTGTTTGCCCGGCTTTTCTTGCGAAAACTTAGCAATCAGCCCCATGATATAATCATAATCAATGACGGTGGACGCAAACAGCACAAACTCAAAATCCAGTTCCTGCACTTCTGGCGGCACATCATCACCGCCTTTGTCCTGCTTGGCTTTGAGGCGTTGGGCGGTTTCGATATACACGCCCTTAAAGCCTTGAAGCTGCTCTTTGGGGATAACTTGCTCGATGGTGGTTTTGTTTTCCTCGCTCAGGTCGGTATATTGATCCAGCTGGGTTTTAAGGCGCTGCACATCTTTGAACAGATTGATAAACTGGCCGCGAGCAGCGTCGCCCTTCAGGTTAGCAACATCTTCGGGCTTATTCTCCAGCCCCTGCGACTGCATGAATTTATTCAGTTTTTTAACTGCGCTATCCAACTTGCCAATCACCACCGGCGCTTGGTCAACCAGCCAGATTTCCCTAGCGCGATCAGACTGTTCACCAGAGAATAGCGCAATCGCATTATTCACTGCATCTTGTTGCTGACGGAAATCGAGGATATTTCCGTAAGGCTTCGTGTCGTTCAGCACGCGGTTGGTGCGCGAAAATGCCTGAATGAGGCCATGATATTTGAGGTTCTTATCGACATAAAGGGTGTTTAGGAATTTAGAATCAAACCCAGTGAGCAGCATATCCACCACGATCACCACATCGATTTTCTCTGCGTGTTTCAAATCTTGGTTAGGGTATTGCTGGTCTTTGATGCGCTTTTGTACATCCTGATAATACAGATCAAACTCATTGATGCTGTGGTTCGTTTTGTAGCGCGTATTGTAATCAGCAATAATTGCCTTCAGCGCAGCTGCCTTTTGATCGGGATTTTGTTCGTTGTCGTGCTTCTCTTGTGGAAGGTCTTCCTGAATTTGTTTTTCATTTGGTGGAGAAAACACGCATGCGATGTTGATCGGCTGAAATTCCGGGTTTGTGGCCAGCCTTTCTGTCTGAATCTGCTTGAATAGATCGTGATAGGCTATTGCGTCATTGATGGAGGCCGTTGCCAATATCGCATTAAACTTTCGTCCTGCTGTAGCGGCATCATGTTTTTCTAGTATAGCTTCGACGATGGCTTTTTTGGCCAAAGGCTCACCGGGCTTGGGCTGCTTTTTTCTTTCAGGCTTGAAATAATCAATGTGGAAGCGCAGCACATTACGGTCTTCAATAGCATGCGTAATAGTGTAGGCGTGCAGTTGGTCTTGGAAGATGTCTTCCGTTGTTTTGTACGATGCCTGTTGGCCTTCAATTTGTTGATAAGTGGCGTTTTGTTCAAAGATTGGTGTGCCGGTGAACCCAAACAGTTGAGCGTTGGGGAAAAATTCCTTAATAGCCTTATGGTTGTCACCAAATTGAGAGCGGTGGCATTCGTCAAAGATAAACACCACGCGCTTATCACTTAAAGGTTGCAGACGTTCTTTGTAGTTGCGCTTATTCGTTCCATCCAGCGCCAGCCCAAGTTTCTGAATTGTGGTAACGATTACCTTGTCGGCATAATCATCCGATAGCAAGCGTTGCACCAGAGTTTCAGTGTTGGTATTTTCTTCAACGCAACCCTCCTGAAAGCGGTTGAATTCTTCCCGCGTCTGGCGATCAAGGTCTTTGCGATCTACCACAAACAGGCATTTTTCAATATCTGTATTGTCCTTCAGCAAAGTAGAGGCTTTGAAGGATGTAAGCGTTTTTCCGCTTCCTGTGGTGTGCCAGATATAACCATTACCAGTGCGTTGGTGGATGCAATCTACAATGGCTTTAACCGCATAGATTTGATATGGGCGCATCATCATCAGCTTTTGTTCGCTGGCCACGAGCACCATATAACGGCTGATCATCTGCCCCAGCGTGCATTTGGCGAGGAATTTCTCGGCAAAGCTGTCCAGTTGCGTAATTTTTTTGTTATCTTCGGAGGCAAACTGATAGAGCGGCAAAAATCGTTCATCCGCATCAAAACTAAAGTGGCGGCTGTTGTTATTAGCAAAATACCAAGTATCACTGCGATTGCTGACAATAAAGAGCTGCAAGAAGCACATCAGTGTTTTGCCGTATCCATTCCCCGGATCATTCTTGTAATCAACGATTTGCTGCATTGCTCGGCGCGGCGTGATGGCCAGCGTCTTCAGCTCGATCTGTACAACTGGCACACCGTTTATCAGCAGGATTACATCATATATGTGTTGGCTATAATCGGTATTGATTCGAAGCTGGTTAATAACCTCGAAGGTGTTTTTGCACCAGTCTTTGATATTAACCAGCGTATAGAAAAGAGGCGTACCATCATCACGCTCGAAGCTATTGCGTTCTCTCAAGGTGCGTGCAGCGGTGAATACATCTGGAGTAATTATATGCACCAATAAGCGATCAAACTCCTCATCGGTTAAATGAACTCGGTTCAATTCTTCGAATTTCTCGCGGAAATTCTTTTCCAATGCAGCACGATCATTTATGTCTGGGCGATAGACATATTTTAGATCGCTCAGTTTGTTGATCAGATCTTGTTCAATTTGATGTTCTTTCATGAATGATCCGCCCCTTTAGTTTCCTGCTTTTTAATCCACTTATCTATCTCACTGCGCCTAAAGCGCCATGAGCCGCCAACTTTGAATGCCGGAATATCTCCCTTGGCCGCAAGGTGATAAGCGGTTTTTAGCTTCAATTTGAGGTAGCTTGCCACCTCGTCAATCGTCATGATGTCGTTTTCCATTACCCAATCCTTTGAGTTATGACTCTCGGAAAATACAGGAAATTACAGAATGCACAACAACTAACCCTCCTGTTTCAGCGAAATATTATGCGATGGACTAGCCTGTGACTCAGATAGGGCTGGCATAGGGCTGCATATAGGACTCAGGCGGTAATAGCCGCGTCCATTAGAGTGGATCAGCTCCTTCCAGTGCGCCTGATGGCGGAATGCGTCGCGCATGATCATGCTGGATGATCCGGCATTTGCCAGCAGTGTTTTACCATGAATCCACGAGTTTTCGGATGTGCTGGCTTCATGTAACTGGCGAATGATCGCGGCCTGTATCTCTCCGAAGGTGAATTGATAGCCGTTGAGCCGCACAAGGCGATAGTCGTTTTGTTGGTTGAACATTGGCTGCGCCTGCGGTGGGGTGTCGCGCTTTATTTTATGTACACTAATCACCTTGCATGGCTGGCTGGCGGCAAAATTATGCGCCTTCTCGAAGCTCCGCATATCTTCGGTGAGGATCAGCAAATCCTCGATCCGCATCTCCACCTTATCCAGATGTTCTACAATCAGGTAATGAGAATCGGGTTGGTGGGTAAGAAATTTGCGCCGCGCTACCACGCCTTTGGAGAAGATAATCCGGCAGGATTCCGGCGCGACGCGCACATATCCTTCCAGCTGCTGCGCGGGATGGCGGGTAGCGTTATCCGGGCTGTGTTCGGTGATGGTGTAGGCATAGGTGGGCGATAACCACACCGAAGCATGCAGTTTACCCGCGACTATTGCATGCTGCACCTCCTCCAGAGTGGCCGTCCAACGAGCTGCTGCCTGCGCTAATGTGTAATACTCCCATTCAGGAAAGGGCATGCCAGCCTCCCGATTTTGTTTTATAATTTGGTCTTTCTAATGCCTCTTGAATTATGTACAGTATTTTGTTATGTAGCGTCAACTGCATTGAAAACTTTCTAGGGGATTACTTTGAAACAGCAATCGCATGGCGGAAAACGCAAAGGCGCAGGCAGGCCAAAAGGCCAAGGAAAATTCGGTGAAGCTACCAAACCAGTGCGCATACCACTTAGCCTGCTGGGGGATGTGTGCCAATTTGTGAAGAATCGCGGCTATAAAGTGCCGCTTTATGCCTCGAAGATTCCGGCAGGCATTCCCACACCGCTGGAAGATCATCTCGAAGATACGATTGATGTGAACGAGCTGATCATCAAAGACCCGGACTGCACTTATCTGGTGCGCGTGACAGGCGACTCGATGATTGATGCAGGGATCCGCGAGGATGATGTGCTGGTGGTGGATACCGGCAAACACCCGGAGCATAAAGACATCGTGATCGCCTCGGTGGATGGGGAGCTGACCGTGAAGCGGCTCTACCGACAAAATGGTGATATCATGCTGGTGCCGGAAAATTCAGATTATGAACCGCGTCTGATTAAAGAAGGCGAAGAACTCAATGTGCTGGGCGTGGTGACATTCATCATTCATCCAGCATCGTAAGCCCTATCTAAGCTCCATCTCAGCCCTATACGACACCTAAGCGAGCCTCACGCCAGCCCTATCATTTGTCATGCACCTTCTGTCCGAACAGTTCGAACAGGAGGCAACCATGAACGATTCACCCACACCTATCTCAGCTTTTGATGAAATCTGTCATCTGACGGAACAGACCATGCGGCGCATGGATTTGGACGAGCTACGAGCGCTCAGAAAACAGGCGAGCCGAGAGCAGCAAAAGTCGCTGCTAGCGATCCGCGCACTCACCACCATCATCAACGAAAAAACACAGGCGCAGGGCAATGAAGATGCCAGCCGCGCATAGGGTCGCTCATGTCAATCGAATGGTACAGGGTTTATCACGGTATGCCAGAGGACGCTAAGCTCAAGGTGATTGCCAAGCGCAGCGGCCAGCTGATGACGCATGTTGTCACGGTGTGGCTCTGCGTGTTGGATGCCGCATCACGCCATAAAACACGCGGCACGGTGGAAGTGGATTCCGAGCAGATCGCGGTGGTGCAGGAAATTGATCAGTGCATTGTCGAATCCATCCTGCGCACCTTTTACGAAAAGGGCATGATCAGCGAGGATCATCGGCTGATGGGCTGGGACAAGCGCCAATATGCCACCGATGCCGAGCGTGCCAAGAAATACCGCGAGGGCAAAAAACAATCCGACACGGAAAATAACGCACCGTCACGCGGCGTCACGAACAGTAACGCGAAAACACACAAAAACGACAAATCGGCACCAGATACAGATAGCAGAGTACAGACTACAGAGTCAGATACAGAGAACAGAAAAACAGATAAAAAAAGCAGAAAGAGAGAAGAAAAGAGAGAGTCCGAGAGAGAAAAACAGCAGATCGGTGGAAAAACCCAGAATAAGATTTTTGCAGAGATGCTCGACATCTGGAATGCAGAAGTGCAGAGCAAGCTCACCAGAGGCCACAAGGCGATCCTCACCCCCAAACGCAAACAGCTGATCACCGAGCGCTGGCTCAAGGATTTCCAGCAGGACATGCGGGCATGGCGTTACTACTGCGAAGTGATCGGCAATTCGGATTTCTGCCTCGGCAAGCTGGAAGGTAAAGGCTGGACGATTGATCTGACATGGGCGTTGGAGTCCAGCGAGCATGTAGCCAAAATACTGGAAGGTGGATTCTCCGGAGGCAAGCATCCCTCCAAACCTTCGGTCTGTCATGTGCCGGAATTGAAGGACGCATGGGATCAGGTGCTGGCCGCCTTTGCAGAGAAGCACACACCGCAGGCTTGCCGCAGCTGGCTCGGCAATACCGCCATCACCCACAAAACACCGCACCCGGATGGGGCAATGGTGACGCTCGTCTGCGCGTCGCGCTTTTCCAAGGAATGGATCGCCAAGCACTACCTCGCTGACCTGAATCGCTGGTGGGTAGAGGCCACGGCGCATGACGCCCGCATCACGGGCATGGAACTAATTACGGAGGGCGAGCAATGCAAAAATGGACAGTAACGGACGTGTCAGATCGTTTTGAAGAAGCGGTTTATACACTCAAGCGCCTGCCGCCGGTGCGCGTGCAGGGCTACTTCAACGCATGGCCGGAAGTTGTGCGCACCACCATGGAAATCTTGCAGGCAGAGCCTGACCCGTTTCGGCTCGGACCACCTTCGGCGGCAGCCATCAGCCGGATGGAAGAATGCCTCGGCTGGATATTCTGGCTGGATAGCGAGGATGAGCGCCGCCTGATCTGGCTAAAAGCACACCGCGTGCGCAACCGTCAAATTTGTGCGCGGCTGGGCTGTGGACGCACCAAAGTCTGGCAGATGTGGTCGGTGGCGCTGATGAAGATCACCGTGCGCCTGAACTCCAAGCAGGAAGGGCGTTAGAATGATTACGAAAAAAAACACTAAACAGAGTGAACAATTTATGATATATGTACACATATCATCGCGAGAGGTGCGCCAAAGCGCCGTTTTAGTTTCCGCGAGATATTTTCACCCTATTGCCAGCATAGTTCGAGGCCTGAGATGATCACCGATCTCACGCCATATCGTAAGCATGTTGATCAGTTCGATCTTAGCGAGGAGCAAAAGCTGGAATTAGTGAATGCCGTTTGGATGTTGGTCGATAATATATACGACCACCACCTTGGCATTAACCAGCTGCTTTTATTAGATAAAAAGACTGAAAACAGCGTTGATTGCGAAGTGCCACCTGTTATCGTTGACGAAGTAAACCCTTCTGAAACCTAGAAAATGGAGGCATCGCATGAACCAAAAAAAGAAGGCAACTAACCAAGCAGTCATCTACTGCCGCGTATCATCACCTGATCAGGTCAAAAATGGCCACGGCTTAACCTCGCAAGAGACACGCTGCCGCGAGTTTGCGAAATATCGTGGGCTGGAGGTAATCAAAGCATTTCATGAGGAAGGCATCTCCGGAAGCCTGATTGACCGACCAGCCATGACGGAAATGCTAACCTTCCTGCGACAGGAGAAAAAGAAAAAGCGTGAAGTGATCGTGCTGATTGATGACATCAGTCGCCTTGCTCGTAGCCTAAAAGCCCACATTGAACTACGGATGGAAATCCAACACGCTGGCGGGATGCTGCAATCGCCTTCGATTGAATTCGGGGAAGATTCAGATAGCCAGTTGGTGGAAAACCTTCTGGCCAGCGTATCGCAGCATCACCGGCAAAAGAATGCCTAGCAGGTGAAAAACCGGATGCGGGCGCGAATGCTCTCTGGTTATTGGATCATGCGCATGCCGAAAGGTTACAAAATGGAAAACTTGCCGGAACATGGCAAGGTGATGGTGCGGGATGAACCTCTGGCATCTATCATTCAGGAGGGATTGGAAGGGTTCGCGCTTAATCGCTTTGGGTCGGTGGTGGAATTAAAGACTTTTCTTGAGATGCAGCCAAACTTCCCACGCGACAGTAAGGGGCGAGTGCATTTTCAACGCGTGATCGATATGCTCAACCAACAGCTTTATTCGGGCTATTATGAATACGCCAAATGGGGCATTGGGCTAACACGCGGCAAACATGAACCGATTATCAGCTTTGATATTTACAACCGGATTCAGGATAAATTGCACGAGCGTGAAAAAGCACCGGCGCGGCGCGATATAAACGAAGATTTCCCACTGCGCGGCTTTGTCACCTGCTCCTGCTGTGGCTTGCCGTATCGTGGCAACTGGTCAGTCGGGCGTGGCGGGCGATACGCTTATTATCTCTGCCAAACCAAAGATTGCAAATATTACGGCAAATCTATCAAGCGTGATGAGGTCGAAAACGGCTTTGAGGAATTACTCCAAAAAATTACCCCTTCACCGGTTATGGTGAAGCTGGTGGAGGATATTGTGGAACAGGCGCGAGATATTAAGCTCGGCAGCTATGAAGAGGTTGTAGGTGGACTGAAGGATGATCGGAGAGGCTTGGATCGTAAAATTCAGCAATTCTTGGATCGGATTGTGACTACCGATAGCGCCACCTTAGTGGCCACTTATGAAAAACAGATCAAAAATCTGGAGCATCGCAAGGCTCTGGTGGAGGAGAAAATCGAAAAGTGCGGGACGCTTGATGACAGTTTCGAAAAAGTCAATAGAACCGCCCTAGAGTTTTTAGCAAACCCCCACAGATTCTGGCGTGTAGCGGATTTAACGGGAAAAAGAATCCTTCTCAAGGCCACTTTTGCACGGCAGGTGTCCTACCAAAAAGGAGAAGGATATAGAACCCCTGATTTATCGCTCCCTTTCTCGGTTTTAAGGGAGTTTTCGGACAATGAGTCCGGTTTGGTGCCTCAGGAGGGACTTGAACCCCCACCCCCTTGCGGAGAGTAGATTTTGAGTCTACCGCGTCTACCATTCCACCACTGAGGCACAGCCATCAATAAAAAACGCCTGCGCATTATACGCAGGCGTTTTTAAAGGTCAATGATTTGTCGCTAAATAAATTAGCCAACAATCTCGTTGTCGTTGAAGAAGAATTTAATCTCGGTAGCTGCATTTTCAGCGGAATCTGAACCGTGCACGCTGTTGGCTTCAATGCTTTCTGCAAAATCTTTGCGAATGGTGCCAGCTTCGGCATCTTTGGGGTTGGTTGCACCCATAATGTCGCGGTTTTTCTTTACAGCATCTTCACCTTCAAGCACTTGAACAACGACGGGGCCTGAAATCATAAAGCTCACTAATTCGCCATAAAAAGGGCGGTCTTTATGCACTTCGTAAAATCCTTTGGCTTGATCTTCAGTCATGTGGATACGTTTTGAAGCCACGATACGCAGGCCATTTTCTTCGAAACGTTGGGTGATGGCACCGGTTAAGTTACGTCGCGTTGCATCTGGTTTAATAATTGAAAAAGTGCGTTGTGTAGCCATGGGAAATCTCCATCCAATTGGTTTGTTATGCGCGGCTTATAGCATGCAAACCCACAAGTACAACCTATTCTTGCGCCTTTTTTAAATCCTCTAAGCTTGGGGGTTCAACCCCTTCGCGCGTAATTTGTTTTTCTTCTACCCGTCGGCCTGATGCGAGTAGGAATTGATAATTTAATTCGGCACCAAAAATAAATATTACATTGATAATATAGAAAAATAATAAGGCCGCAATGATACCCGCTAATGATCCGTAAATTAAGTTTACCTGATTAAAAGTTTCTAAATAAACCCGCAACCCTTTCACCGCTAATGCCCATAAAAAAATAGTGACGCAGGCACCGGGTAAAATGGCGCTCAAACTTTGTTTGATGTTAGGTAGGGTATAATAAGCTAATGCGACCACAAATAATAATACTAAACCGGTTACAATTTGTAATGCCCATCCCACATCAATCACATTGCCATAGGTGATAGTGTAACCGGTGATGACTGCTAACCATTCAATTATACTGGGCGCCGCAATGAGCGTAATCATGCCAAACATAATGAGTGCAGTAAATATAATCAACTGGCCGATTGACCACAAGCGCCGCCACACATAAGCGGGCGGGGTGCCCACGTGATACGCGCGGTTTAATACCGTGCGATAACCTTCAACAGCACTGGATGCCGTCCAGATAGCCGCCAACATGGAAACGGTTAACAACCCACGTGGTGGGCCATCTAAAATTTCATCAATGCGAGGCAGCAGCACCGATATAGTATCATTTGGCAAAACGGATTTAAGCAGTAAAATAAATTCGCGCCCCACTTCGCCTTCGCCAAAAAACCCTGCTAACGCTACGAAAAATACTAAAAATGGAAAGAGCGATAACAGCCCCATAAACGATAAATAGCCTGCATGTTCGATACCATCATGTGTAACAATGGTATTCTCAGTGGCGCGTATTAAAGCATTAGAGAATTTTTTTAGCATAGGTTTAGCGTATGTTAGCGATAAGCATTTGTCATCTTTAGAAAACGCTTAGTGCCACATATAAGGCTATATAACGGTTCTAGTTGCTAATTACCCAACAATACGCATACTAAATTATGGAAAATTTATTTACGTTAGCTAATGCCCCTTATTTATGGCTTGCTCTAGGGGCGCTTTTCTTAGTGATAGAAGTGATGGGCGCTACCGGCGTCGGCTTTTTGTTTGCTGGCTTAGGCGCGATTGTGGCGGGTATTGCCACCCATTTTGGCTGGGCTGATTCGGCGCTTACTCAAACTAGCTGGTTCTTTTTAGCGACCGTATTCTGGGCGATTATTTTATGGAAGCCGATGCAGAAATTTCGCACTTCATCTGGAGCATCTGAGAGCTTTAGCAATATGGTGGGTGATGAAGCGGTGGTTATTAGTGGCCTGCAAGCTGCCAAAGCAAAAGGCAAAGTGAAATGGTCGGGCACCACGATGAATGCCCAATTAGCTGAAAATTCACCGTTGCCGCTTTTGGGGTCAACCGTTATTATTACACAAGTAGATGGCACATTATTAAGGGTGAAAGCCACCGAATCAGGAGAATAGAAAAATGGAATTTGGAAGTTCGTTTGGATTAATTATTGGTTTTGCTGCCGTACTCATTGTTTGGAAAGGCGTTAAAATTGTACCCCAACAAGAAGCATGGATAATTGAGAAACTCGGCCGTTTTGATCGCCAGCTTATGGCCGGCCTCAACTTCCTCATCCCCTTTGTTGAACGTGTAGCGTATAAGCACAGCTTGAAGGAATATGCCAATGATGTGCAAGAGCAATCGGCCATTACACGCGACAACGTAACGTTGATAATGGATGGCGTTATTTACACCCGTATCACCGATGCGAAAGAGGCAAGCTATGGCATTTCAGATCCTATCTATGCGGTAACGCAGCTGGCACAAACCACCATGCGTTCTGAAATTGGTAAGTTGACACTTGATGAATGTTTTGAAGAGCGCGAGCGCCTGAATGCCAATATTGTTTTATCAATTAACGAAGCAGCGCAAACGTGGGGCATTCAATGTATGCGTTACGAAATTCGTAACATCACCCCGCCTAAAACGGTTCTTACTGCCATGGAATTACAAGTCGCGGCTGAGCGTCGTAAACGTGCTGAGATTTTAGATTCTGAAGGTAAAAAGCAAAGCCAAATTAATATTGCCGAAGCGCATAAAGCAGAGGTAGTCCTCGAATCAGAAGCATCGAAGATTGATCAAATCAACCGCGCGCAAGGTGAGGCTGAGGCCATTCGTGAAGTGGCTAACGCCAATGCTGAGGGGATTCGTTTAGTGGCTGAAGCCATAGTGTCGCAAGGCGGGCATGAAGCGGTTGCACTTAAAGTGGCCGAGCAATATGTCAGCGCCTTTAGCAAGCTGGCACAAGAAAGTACCACCATTTTAATGCCCGCTAATGCAAATGATGCAGGCAGCATGGTTGCTCAAGCGATGAGTGTTTACAACGAGATTAAAGATAAAACCAAAACCGTATCTGGCCCGTGGGAAACGAAATAATCACTGCACTTGAGCCTTGCGACTCCTTCTGCTAAAAATGATGCATTAAAAAAGCTTCAAGCACTCTACTAGGTGCTGCAAAAAATAAGGAAAAAGTGATGACTCAACACGCTCAACATCTTAATGGACACTCCCTAACGACACCTGAAGGTGTTGAAATTAAGGGCAAACTAACGCCCGAGACAACGGAGATTTTATCCGTTGCAGCGCTTGAGTTCTTACGCGAAATGACGCGCACTTTTCGTTCGCGCCGCAATGAATTAATTAAAATTCGTCATCAAAAATGGGCGGCACTGCAAAAAGGCGGCACACTCGATTTTCTGCCCGATACGAAAGCCATTCGCGAAGGCGATTGGAAGGTAGGTGCCATCCCCGCCGATTTGCAAGATAGACGCGTTGAAATTACCGGCCCCGTTGATCGCAAAATGGTGATTAACGCGCTTAATTCAGGCGCCAAAGTATTCATGGCTGATTTTGAAGATGCCAGCTCTCCTACGTGGGAAAATATGACTGAAGGCCAAGTGAATATGCGCGATGCGGTTAATCGCAGCATCAGCTTTACGAATGCTAAAGGCAAGGCCTATAAGCTCAATGAACAAACGGCAACGCTGCTTGTGCGCCCGCGCGGCTGGCATTTAGATGAGAAACATCTGCTGATTGACGGCGCGCCCATCCCCGGCGGCTTTATGGATTTTGGACTCTATTTTTTCCACAATATCAAACCCGCGCAAGCACGCGGCACAGGCTGCTACTTCTACCTGCCCAAAACGGAGCATTATCAGGAAACCGCATTGTGGAACGACATTTTTAAATGGTCAGAAGAAAAATTGGGCATCGAACATGGCAGCATTAAAGTTACCGTATTGGTTGAAACCATCACGGCTAGCTTCCAACTCCATGAAATTTTGCACAGTTTAAAAGATTATATCGTGGCGCTGAATTGTGGCCGTTGGGATTATATTTTTAGCTACATAAAAATGTTCCACAAAAACCCTGACTTTTTGCTGCCCGATCGCGCGCAAGTAACGATGAAAACCCACTTCATGCGTAGTTATTCACAACTTGTTATTAAGACCTGCCACAAGCATGGTGCGATGGCCATGGGTGGCATGGCGGCAGCTATTCCCGTGAAAAATGACGAAGCCGCAAATGATCGCGCCTTTGCTGCGGTTAAAGCTGATAAAGAGCGCGAAGCATCCGATGGGCATGATGGCACATGGGTGGCGCATCCTGCACTCGTGCCTGTGGCACTGGAGGTATTTAATCGCATTATGCCACAAGCCAACCAATTGAATAATATGCGCGAAGATGTGCATGTTACCGCGGTTGACCTGCTTAAAGTGCCAGAATCGGGCGAGATTACCGAAGATGGCATGCGTATGAATATTTCTGTCGCCATCCAATATATTGCTGCATGGTTATGCGGCAAGGGTGCCGTGCCCATTAATAATTTAATGGAAGATGCTGCCACGGCTGAAATCAGTCGCGCGCAATTATGGCAATGCGTACATCACAACGCTGAGCTAGCCGATGGGCGCCATGCCAGCCTCGATTTATTTAACTTATTGCTCAAAGAAGAAATGGATAAACTTCAAAAATCCATCCCTGCCGAACAATTCGAAAATGGCCGCTACCGCCGCGCTGCCAGCCTGCTGGATGATTTGGTAAGCAATGAGAAATTCGAAGAATTTCTAACTCTGCCAGGCTATGAGTTGCTGAAATAAGTAATCTTGAAACAGATTTCTTAGTTATTGGCTCAGGCGTTGCGGGTATTTGGTATGCGTTGCGCATGGCTCAGCATGGGCATGTCACGGTCATTACGAAAAAGAATAAAGCCGAATCAAACACCAATTATGCTCAAGGCGGCATTGCGGCAGTGATGTCGCCATTGGATAGCTTCGAAAGCCATATCGACGATACATTGAGCGCTGGTGCAGGTATTTGCGATAGGGAAATTGTTGAGAAAGTGGTGCGCGAAGGGCCTGACTGCGTGCGCGAATTAATGACGATGGGAGCGCGCTTTAGCCGCCAAGATTCTGAGCTACATTTAGGCAGAGAAGGTGGCCATTCGGCGCATCGCATCGTGCATCATGCCGATATGACAGGCCGCGAAATTGAGCGGGTATTGCTTAAGCAAATGGCCGCAAATAAGAATATAACGTTGCTGGAACACCATTACTGCGTGGATTTGGTGATGCATGAGAGCCGCTGTGCAGGTGCAAATGTGCTAGATACGAAATCGGGCGAGTGCTTTACCGTATCGGCAATCACTACATTATTGGCCAGTGGCGGATCGGGTCATTTATTCCAACATACCACAAATCCAGCAGTGGCGACAGGCGATGGAACCGCTATGGTATGGCGCGCTGGCGCCCAATTGGCGAATATGGAATTTGTGCAATTTCACCCCACCAGCCTATATCATGAAGGCCAAAGCGTATTTTTAATTTCGGAAGCGGTGCGCGGGGCAGGGGCGTTTTTAGTCAATCATAAGGGTGAGCGCTTTATGCAGGGCTATCACCCGTTAGGTGATTTAGCGCCGCGTGATATTGTAGCGCGTGCTATTGATGATCAACTAAAAGTTCATCATATTGATTGTGTGTATCTGGATGCCACCTATCTGCCAAAAACTGAGATTAAATCGCATTTTCCTACCATAGCGCAAACATGCCTGCGCTACGGAATTGATATGCGTAAACAGCCTATTCCTGTGGTGCCTGCGGCGCATTATCAATGTGGTGGGGTCGTTACGGATGCCCAAGCACGCACCTCAATCACAAGTTTGTTAGCCTGCGGTGAGGTAACCTATACAGGCTTGCATGGTGCCAATCGTTTAGCGAGCAATTCATTGTTAGAAGCTTTAGTTTTCAGTACACATGCGGTGGATGCTTCATTAGCGGATAAGCAAAATGGCAAGCCAAAACACATCTCTAAACAATCATTACCAAAATGGATAGATAAGCAAAAGGCAAATTTTGACGAAATGGAATCCATTAAAATGCGTTTGCGGATGTTAATGTCTAAGCAGGTCGGCATTATGCGTGATGAGA
The DNA here is from genome assembly GCA_963837025.1 of uncultured Alphaproteobacteria bacterium. GTDB lineage: Bacteria > Pseudomonadota > Alphaproteobacteria > Rickettsiales > JALZUV01 > JALZUV01. Next base: position 862,711 of record CAWILT010000001.1, on the reverse strand, counting down.
ACATCTTGCAAGATACCGCGCAAAAACTTTTAGCGATGCAGCAACAAGTTGAACAATTATGGCAGCAACAAAACCTAACCGTTGAATGCTGCGAACTACGCAATTTAGTACAAAATGCCGTGTTGGTGGTGCAATCGGCGCTTTTACGCAAAGAAAGCCGCGGGCTTCATGCAATAAAGCAATATCCGCAAACATCCGAACTCTTTGCCAGCCCCACCTATCTAACCAAACAATAAACAAAAAAGCCCCGCCGGTTTAAAGGGCAGGGCTTTTTGTAAATATGAGAATTAAAATAGTTAAGCTGCGGCAGTTGCCGTTTCAACCGCTACAAAGGTTCGGCCTTTAGCTTTTTTCGTAAATTTAATTTGGCCTTCGATTAAAGCGAAAAGGGTGTGATCTTTACCCATGCCAACATTTTCGCCCGGATAAACCTTGGTGCCGCGCTGACGCACGATAATGTTGCCGGGAACCACATGTTCGCCACCGTATTTTTTAACACCTAAACGGCGACCTTCTGAGTCACGGCCGTTATTGGAACTACCACCTGCTTTTTTATGAGCCATGAGTTACTTCTCCTCTTTTTTCGCAGCGGCCTTTTTAGGTGCTGCTTTTTTAGCTGCGGGTTTATCCGATGTTTTTTCTGCCGTTTTTGCAGCAGGCTTTTTCGCCTCAGTTTTAGGCGCTGCCTTTTTCGCTTCTGCTTTAGGAGCAGCGGCTTTAGCTTCCGCTTTGGGTGCTTCCGCCTTTTTCTCTGCTGGCTTTTTCGCTTCGGCTTTGGTTACTTTACCTTCAGCATCGGTAATCGAAAGAATGCGAAGTTTAGTAAACATTTGGCGGTGGCCATTTTTACGGCGATAATTTTGGCGGCGCTTTTTCTTGAAAACGATGACTTTTTTGTCTTTCGCAGTTTCAAGAATTTCAGCTTCTACGCTGGCTTTATCCAAACCATCAATTTTACCATTGGCTGAGAGTACCTCATCCAAGGTTATTTTCGTTCCGGCTTCACCTTCAAGCTTTTCAACTTTAACGGTCTGGCCGGCGCTTACACGGTGTTGTTTACCACCGGATTTAAAAACTGCGAACATGTCATCTCCAATAATCTAGGACGGTGAATATAGCCACAAACCGCGCTCTGTCAACGCTTGGTTTTGATTTATTTGCAGCACTGCAGCAAAGCAAATACTTTAAATTACACCAATAACGGGAATTTAATTGCGCTACTAAACCTATTGGCGTATCGCTTTGTCATTCTTAACGCTAGGAGGCTTATGTTAAATGCTACGGTAATTGTTTCAGATTGTGAAGTGGAATCGCGCCATATTCTAACGGCTGTTATGCAAGACCAGCTTGGATATGAAGTAATAGCCGTTAGTTCACCTGAGGAAATTTTGGAAACCCTATACGCTTCACATCAACAGATGCCTGAGGCAATTTTAATGGATGTAGCATCTGAAAATCAGCAATTAGAAATGCATCTTAACACGCTAAAATTGCGGTTTCCTTACATGCCTATCATTGCCCTTACCGATTATGGCAGTATGAAGCAGGCGGCAGCAGCATTAAAAGCGGGTGCGATTGATTATTTAGCTCGCCCCGTTTCGCATCAACGGCTAAAAGTGAGTGTTGATAATGCGATTCGAATCTATCGTTTATCGCATGAAGTTTCGCGGCTAAGGCGCGCCCAAGCCACACAACATGATCTCGATTATTTACCGGTTAATAACCCACGTTTGCAGCGGTTGTTAAAGCCGATTGCTTTGAATGCAAATGCCTATGGTTTTTGTGGCGAAGTGGGAGTAGGCAAAGAAGCCATTGCACGCGCTGTGCATTATCAAAGTAAGCGCCAAAACCATGCCTTTGTATCGCTCAACTGTGCACCATTGGCGGAGCTTCAGGCATGGAATATTTTATTCGGAAATGTAAAACAGCAAAAACAAGAGCGCCGCATGGCGGGCAAATTGGCGGGTGCATTAGGCGGCACACTCTTTTTAAACCATGTTGAGTCTTTATCAATAGAAGCGCAAACCACACTGATTGAACAAGTAGATTATGCCAGCAACTTTACTTCATCGCGCAGCCGTGCTGGTGAAAAAGGCATCTGCTTAATGGTTTCGGCGGATATAAGCGCTGAACAGTTCGCGGCCTCACCCAAAATATGTGATGCGCTAAAACAGCGCGTTACACAGAACCTAATTTTAATCCCTGCGTAACGAGAGACCACTAACGATATTAAAAATCTCACTCATTATTTTTTGCAACGGTTTGCAATGCAAGAAAATCCCATCGTGCAAGAAATTTCATCGCAAGCGTTGACGATGTTAAGTGCTTATCACTGGCCAGAAAATATTCTAGAGCTTGAGCGTGTATTATTTAAAGCCATCTTAGCCAGTAGCGAATCTTTATTAAATTGCGAACATATTGCACCCTATTTGCCTCCTAAATTTACGCAGAATTATATTAATCAAGCCTCGCCAACCCAAACCGTTCGTTCACGTAAAATGGCGTTAACCTGCCCCAAAGGCGAAGTGCGAAAATTACGCGATTTAGAAGCGGATATGATTCATTTTGCATTAGCGCATTACGATGGACACATCTCTAAAGTGGCGCGCAAACTAGGCATTGGGCGCTCAACGCTTTATCGTAAATTGAATGATTTAAATATTAATGTCGCCTAAATTTCACGCGCAAACCATACGACACGGCCAGTAATATCAATGTCGGATAGTGGCTGCTCATAAGGTTTATATTGGGCATTATCGGATAAAATACGCAATGTTGGAGGGGTGGAGTTGGGCTGCACCTCTAACCTTTTAGCGACTAATCCCAAGCCGTCGAACAAAATAAAAATGCCGGGCGGCGAGGGGCGCTTTTTGGTAATATCAATCAACACCATATCGCCTTGGCATAGGGTAGGCTCCATCGAATCGCCTTGCACAAAAATCATACGCAAATTTTCAGGCCTTGTCTGCAACCGTTCTTTTATCCAGTGTTTGCGAAAATAATACGGCTTTCCCTGTTTTTCTTCGATGGTTGAATCATGTCCGTCAAGCGATGCGGCTTCCAGCATGGTGCTGATGGTGACATATTCCGATTCGTCACTCTGCGAACGATACGATTTTTGTTCGAATCCCATCAAATCAGAAAGCTCAATCCCTAACACTTCACTCAACTTTGCCATTTTCTTGATGCTTGGATTGGTAGATTTCCCATTCAAAATATCATAAATGAATGAGGACCGAACATCAGATGCTTTGGCTAATTGTGAGGTGTTTAACCCCTTATTCTGAATCGCTTGATGCAAGCGCTCTTTTAATTCTAATGATTTCACCATAATAATATAAGATTTATCTTGTTTAAGTTGATTTTATCTTAAGTTAGTGCGCGGGTATGTAAAGATTTATCCACAGAATTTTATATTTTAGATGTCCGTTACGAATTAATCTGTGTCTATTAAGGTTTCAGTAATCTTTGCATACTATCGTAGTTGAAAGAGGAAAAATGTTATGCCCCATCACGATTCACGATTAGCCGAAATGTTATGCACACGTTTATGCCATGATTTAACGGGCCCTATCGGCGCGCTGGCAAATGGTGCAGAGTTTTTGGCTGATGAAGATTTTAGTATGCAAGGTCAAGCAGTTGAATTGATATCACAAAGTGCAGCACAGGCGGTTAATCGTTTGCAATATTACCGCACCGCTTATGGACGGGTAACAGGTGGCGGTGAAGCGGTGTTGTCAGAAACCAAGCATCTTATTGCGCAATATTTATCGGGGGGTAAAGTATCGCTTGATTGGCCGGATAGCCAAACCGATGCGCTGAATATTTCAGTTAGCCGCCGTATGTCGCGCTTATTGCAAAATCTAGTGATTATTGCGGTGCACGCATTGATTCGTGGTGGCATTATTTCCATCCGCATCCATCGCGAAGGCGATAAAAAGATGCTGTCAGTATCTGCTAGTGGCTTATCGATTAAATGGGATGCAGAGCAGCAGCGTGTTTTAGATGGTGCGCTAACTATTGATGATATACAGCCATCAACTGTGCAGACTTATTATACACATAAATTGGCAGAAGAGTTGGAAGCTGATTTAACCGTTAAAGCAACGGAAGATTCGTTTGAGCTATTGGTGGTTAAAGAAGAATATTATACCACTCACGAAACAGATTAAAAAAACACCCTTCCGCGTATTATAATTTATTCTACAATCCTAAATATAGGATTAAATAGTTGAAACAAAAAAGGCCAAATCTAATATTTGGCCTTTTTTGTTTTATAATGCGTATATTATTAAGCGGTTTCTTCTTCTGTTTTTGAAACCATGGCTTGGTTGGCTTCAGGCTCTTTAAGCACATAACCACGACCCCATACCGTTTCAATATAGTTTTGACCACCCGATGCGGTTTGTAATTTTTTGCGTAATTTGCACACAAACACATCAATAATCTTCAATTCAGGCTCATCAATACCACCGTAAAGATGGTTTAAGAACATTTCCTTGGTTAAGGTCGAACCTTTACGAAGCGATAATAGCTCGATAATGCCATATTCTTTACTGGTTAAATGTAGTGGCTTTTCAGCTACTTCAACGGTACGCGTATCTAAATTAACCGATAGCTTGCCGGTGCGAATAATGGATTCAGAATGGCCTTTTGAGCGGCGAACAATAGCTTGAATGCGTGCAATTAACTCGCCTTTATTAAAGGGCTTCGTCAAATAATCATCCGCGCCATAGCCTAAACCTTTAATTTTTTGCCCTGGTCCTGAAAGACCGGACAAGATTAAAATAGGGGTGGCTACTTTAGCTGCACGGAAACGGCGCAACACTTCATACCCATCAATATCGGGCAGCATTAAATCAAGAATGATAATATCATAATCGTAAATTTTACCAATTTCGAGGCCTTCTTCGCCTAATTCAGTCGTATCACAAATGATACCTTCAGAGGCTAAAGAAAGTTCAATCGCTTTGGCGGTGGATGGATCGTCTTCTACGAGTAGTACGCGCATAAAGTCCCTTTGTTTTAAGATTAATTAATGCTAATAGTTAACCATAATTATTAACATTTTACAAACATAAAGTATTTTGGGTCATAATTTATTAAGATTTTAATGCGATAATGGTTGCGTTGTTACTTAAACTCTTCACAATTCAATCATGTCTGAAAATATCTTAGCAGAAATCCAACGTTTACCTACCATCGAATATCGCGGTAAGGTAACGGCAGTGCGGGGTTTGTTGCTTGAGTGTAGTGGCGTAACATCCTTCATGTCAATCGGCGACAGATGCGAAATTGAACAACGTGGCGCGCAGCAGAATATCACCTGCGAGGTGGTAGGTTTTGAGCAAGAAAGCGCATTATTAATGCCATTTTCCAGTTCTGATGGGGTACGGCTCGGCTCAAATGTTAAAGTGTTAGGAGCTAGCTCTAGCATTTATCCTGATGACTCATGGTTAGGTCGCGTGGTGGATGCCATGGGTGAATCGGCTGATGATAAAGGGCCTTTGCCGCAAGGTAAATTGGCTTATCTGCTTAAAGCCAGCCCGCCGCCCGCTAACCGGCGCGAACGCGTGCAAGGCAAAGTTGATTTAGGCGTGCGCGCTATCAACACTTTTTTAAGCATGTGTCGCGGCCAGCGTATGGGTATTTTTGCCGGTTCAGGTGTGGGTAAATCCATCATGATGTCGATGATTGCTAAATACTCCAATGCCGATGTAAACGTGATTGGCCTCATTGGCGAACGTGGCCGCGAAGTACAGGAATTTATTGAAGATAATTTAGGTGAAGAGGGCATGAAGCGCTCCGTGGTGGTGGTGGCTACCTCAGCCGATTCAGCGCTCAAACGTCGGCAATCGGCTTATGTTACCATGGCCATTGCCGAATATTTTCGCGATCAGGGCAAAGAAGTGCTGTGCATGATGGATTCGGTTACGCGCTTTGCCATGGCGCAGCGCGAAATTGGATTATCTGCTGGCGAGCCACCCACTAGTAAAGGCTATACACCCACCGTCTTTACCGAATTACCAAAATTGCTGGAACGTGCAGGCCCCGGCGTTAAGGGCCAAGGTGCTATCACGGCTCTCTTTTCAGTATTGGTAGAGGGCGATGATACGAACGAGCCTATCTCAGATGCGGTGCGCGGAATTATTGATGGTCATATTCACCTCGATCGTAAAATTGCGCAGCGGGGGCGTTTTCCTGCCATTAACATCTTACATTCGGTTTCGCGCGCCTTGCCCCATTGCAATACGGATGAAGAAAATGCACTTATAATCGAAGCGCGCCGCCTGATGACTACCTATGATGATATGGCCGAAATGATTCGTTTGGGCGCCTATAAACAAGGCAGTAATGAAGAAGTGGATAAAGCAATATTTTATCACCCCATGTTAGAGGATTTTCTGCGCCAAGCCATTGCTGAACATACCAGCTTAGAAGAAGGTTATGCTACACTTGCGCAAATCTTGCAAACCACTCCATGAAATCGCTCACTACCCTCATTGATTTAAAGCAGCGCGACTTAGATGAAAAACGTCGCATATTAGTTAAACTTCAAACTGAGATGGAGCGTTTGGCGGCCGAGGAACAAAAACTAAAAGACCTCTATATTCATGAAGCTAAGCTTGCCAGTGATGAACCTGAAATGGGGCGATATTTTGGCGCATTTGCCGATGGAAATCAAAAGCAACAAGAAGCCTCACGCCAAAAGCAAGCCACCATGAATAAGTTAGTTGATACGCAGCGCGATGCTATTACCGCCGCATTTGCCGAACTCAAACAACTCGAAATCGCTAAAGAAAATAAAGAGGCCGAAGCCGCCGCTAAAATCAAACGCAAAGAAGATGCCGCACTCGATGAAATCGGCTTGCGTGGGTTTATAAGCGATAAGCCTTAACTTAACTCGTAAATTGGAGCTTGGCTAAACGGGCGTAAAGCGGGCTGGACTTTAGCAGCTCGGCGTGGGTGCCGATGGCATCAATTTTGCCCTCATTTAACACGATAATTTTATCAGCGCGTTTGACGGTGGCTAGGCGATGGGCGATTACGATGGTGGTGCGATCGGTCATCGCTTTTTCGATGGCCTGTTGCACCAGCTGTTCATTTTCAGCATCCAGCGCACTGGTGGCTTCATCTAACAGCAAAATGCAAGGGTTACGCAATAACGCGCGTGCAATGGCGATACGTTGTTTTTGTCCACCCGAAAGGCGCACGCCTTTTTCGCCCACATGGGTTTCATAACCTTGGGGTAGGCGAGTAATAAATTCATGTGCGGCAGCGAGTTCGGCTGCTTTATAAATTTCGATGGTACTGGCTTTAATATGTCCGATATGAATATTTTCTTCCACAGTGGTTGAAAATATGGTGGCATCTTGTGGCACCAATCCCATCTGCTGGCGCAGCTGCTCTAAATCAAATTTTTCGATGGCAATATTTTCAAGTGTTATGCTGCCACTCTGCGGTTCGTAAAAACGTTGCAATAATTGCAAAATGGTGGTTTTACCTGCACCGCTTGGGCCCACTAAAGCAACCGTCTCACCAGGCTTAGCTTCAAATGATATATCGGTGAGGGCGGCATTATCTGGCCGCGATGGATAACGAAAGGTTACGTTATCAAATTTGACATGACCTTCCATGCGTTTGGGCATATCGGTAGGGGTATCGGGTGATACGATAACAGGCTGTTCGTGCAATAAATCGAGCAAACGTTCGGTGGCACCCGCCGCACGTTGCAAATCGCCAATAATATCGCTAATTGCACCGGTGGCACCGGCTACAACAACGGCATAGAATACGAATGATGATAACTCACCCGCGCTGATTGCACCGGCTAACACATCGCGTCCACCCATCCATAGCACCGTCATCACGGCGCCAAACACAAGGCCAATCACGATGGCTGTTAAATAACCACGCAGCGTAATGCGTTTTAGAGCAGCATGTAAAACTGAATCGACACGGTGATTAAAGCGCGACTGTTGATAATGTTCTAGCGAAAGCGATTGGATGGTGCGAATGCCATGCACCGTTTCTTCCGCTTCAACATTCACATCAGCAACACGGCTTTGCGTTTCGCGCGACCAGAATCGAACTTTGCGACCCAGTATAACGATTGGCACAATCACCACAGGCAACATTAAAAACACCATGCCGGTTAGTTTGCCACTGGTAATTAAAAGTAAGCTGGTGCCGCCAATAATAAGCAAGCCATTGCGAATCGCCACCGATAGAGTTCCCGTAAATACCGATTGCAAAAGGGTGGTATCCGCTGTCATGCGCGAGAGTAGCTCGCCTGTGCGCGTCGTTTCAAAAAATGCCATATCCATACGGATAACTTTCACGTAGAGATCGCGACGAATATCGGCAATAAGGCGTTCACCAATGCTCGACACAAAATAGAATCGCGCAAATGATGCCAACGCCAACAAAGCTACCACGCCAAGCATGATAAAATATCCAACATCTAGCAACTCAGCATTTTTAGCTGCAATGCCAAAATCAACCAAATAGCGCAGTGCAGCGCCCATGCCTAATACGGCAACCGAAGTAAAAAGAAGTGCAATGGCTGCACATATTGTTAAAGCTTTATAAGGCGCTAAATAGGGGAGTAATTGCTTTAAACTTGGTAGATTGCCTTTATCGCGCCGATGCTGGCTATTGGTATAAAGTGAATGACTTCGCGCTTCCATGGCACGCTTTTAACGGTTTAAAAGGCGGTTGTCACTCGACAATAAAATCAAACTGATTACCGGTTAATTGATAAAGCTCGAGGCTGAGCAATTCATCAAGCTGGCTACCATCCCGCGTTAATTCCCAAGATTCAGTTTGCTCATTAAAATCATAGTGCAAGCCGCCACTAACCGGTGAAGATAGCCAAATTTGTTTGGATGGCGCATGTTTGCTGATGACATATTCTTGCCCTGTATTGAGCTCTAAGCTCAATATTCCATCATTTAGGTCAGCATCAATCACCATTTCGGTATCTTGCTCTTCTATAGCTTCAAAGATTGTTTCTAAAAAGCTATCGGCGAGGGAATCAAAAGTCGTTTTATCAAGCATTTTTCGATTATAACAATCCGTTTGAATTTGAGAAGCATGAAGTTTTAAATGCTTGTTTTTACACTAAAACTCGTTTAATTCGTGGCATCATGGCTGATAAACCTAAAAAACCATCGCGCTCCAAGACGAGCACTGCATCAGCACGCAAAAAACGTAGCGGTGGCGGTAAAAAAACACGCATTGCTTCAAAATCTAAAAAGGGTAGTCTTGCTACGCGTCATAAGATTCTCATTGCACTGGCTTCAATTGGATTTACGCTTCTGATTATCGCTCTTTGTATATTTGCATGGTTTGCGAGTGATTTGCCCGACATCGAAAAAATGGAAAGTTACACCAAACCGCCAGGTATTCGGGTGTATGATAATGATGATAATTTAATTGGTAGTTTTGGCCATGTGGTTGGAAAATATGTACCTTACGAACAAATTCCTAAGCATCTGATTGATGCACTCTTAGCCACTGAAGACCGCCGCTTTTTTGAGCATAGCGGCGTAGATCCATTCGGTATTATTCGCGCGATGTATCATAATGTAATAGCAGGCGGAGTGGTGCAAGGCGGCAGTACGATTACGCAGCAACTCGCTAAAAACACGTTCCTTACGCCAGAGCGCACCTATAAACGCAAAATTCAAGAAGTGATGCTAAGTATTTGGGTAGAAAACCATTTTAGCAAAGAGAAGATTTTGGAGCTTTATCTTAATCGCGTTTATTTTGGCGCGGGTAATTATGGTATTGACGCGTCGGCTTTTCATTATTTCGATAAGTCAGCCACTGAAGTAACCTTGCAAGAGGCGGCATTATTAGTAGGGCTACTAAAAGCGCCTTCACGTTACACACCCACGCGCGATAAAAAGCTTTCATTAAAACGCACCAAACAAGTCATTTTAAATATGAAAGATGCTGGAATGCTCAATGATAAAGCAGCATCAGAAGCGATCAGCGAATTTGATATTAAGATAAGCCTGAAAGATGAATATGATACCGGAAGCCAGTATTTTTCAAATTGGATTGTCGATCAAATTCCCGAATATGTGGGCACAGTCGATGGTGATTTAGAGGTATATACATCGCTTGATCCGAAGATGCAGGCAGCAGGCGAGAAACTATTAAAAGAGGCGATTGCGAAAGATGGCGCGAGTGGCAAAGTGAGCCAAGCTTCGTTGCTATCTATGTCGCCCGATGGCGCTATACAAGCCATGATTGGGGGCGTAAATTATTCTAAAAGTCAATATAATCGCATCACGCAATCGAAACGTCAGCCGGGGTCAGCCTTTAAATTGTTTGTGTATTTGAACGCACTTGAAAAAGGTTTAACTCCCAACAGTTGGGTAGTCGATGGCCCCGTCACTTTCGGTGATTGGTCACCTAAAAACTATACTCTAAAATATTTAGGCGATATTAAATTGCGTGAAGCATTTATGAAATCTGTCAATACGGTTGCGGTTAAATTACAAAATCAGTTTGGCACCAATAGCGTGATCAATTTAGCCAAACGCTTAGGGATTAAAGAGAAGCTAAGCCCCAATTTATCATTAGCGTTAGGTACATCGGAAATAACCATGCTTGAGCTGGTTGGTGCTTATGCTCATTTAGCCAATGAAGGTCGCAAAGTAACACCCTATGGCATTCGTAAAATTCTTAATACACGCGGTAATAAAGTTATCTATGAGCATGATAACAAAGCCGATAATGAACAGATCATTCGCACCAACATCGTGCATATGATGAATGATATGTTGAGCGATGTGATTGCTTATGGAACAGGCCGCGGTGCTAACATAGGGCGCCCCGCAGCAGGCAAAACCGGAACTACCCAAAATTCGCGCGATGCGTATTTTATCGGCTTTACGCCGCAATATGTAACCGGCATTTGGTTGGGTAATGATAATAACTCGCCAACCAATAAAATTACCGGCGGTGCTTTGCCGGCTCGTATTTGGAAAAGCTTCATGGAGCAAGCTTTGCAAGGCAAGCCTATATTAGAAATTCCACGCAATTTTGTGTATGAAGGTAACGGCGTTGATTACAATAATCCTTATAATTCAACCGGTGCTGGCCTTCCGTGGCGCGAAGGCGTGGTAGAGCAAGGGCGACCTAATCAAGGGCTTCCATGGGAGCGTAACACCCAACAAAACCAACCTAATTCAATCCCCAATAATCGCGAGATAGATTTACCAACCTCACGCGTACAGCCCTATAACGATAATGGTGAACCAGACTACAACGAAATCTACAACCGCAAACGTCGCGGTTTTTAATACTTGCTTGGTAATTTAAAGAAAAATGGCGCCGGCTGGTGAGCGTTATACGAACTGATTGCTCCTATAATAACAGGGTAAATATCCTTATTTTTCAAATACCATCGTTTTTTAAAGGCTAGCTCTAATGTAAAAGTAGTTTAAGGTATCAGAAGGCATTTATTAATCTACGGAAAATGAATTTATACTCAAAGCGTTGACAAATATGTGCCTCACAAGGTTACCGTATCCGAAATACTATTTTAAATAATTCTACAGATAGTTAATAAGAATGAGGTTCTGTAGTCAGACTTTAATTCACATTACCGCAGCCATTCTATACCATTGCGGTTAATTTTTGATGCCCATGCCCCCTCTCTAGTCGTATTTCCTTTTTTGGGGTAGTGCATCTCTACATCATTATTTTTTTTAATCTGTTCCTTTGCAGAATCATCCCAAGTCTTTGCAAAATCTTCAAAATACCTATTCCTAACGAACTCAGTCTGGACCATGCCTGGGTCAAGAAGCATTACCTCTCCTTGTGAATTCCGACCAAAATTTCCTGGATGCGCATCACTTATATACAATTTCTGCTCTTCCAAATTCTTTATCAATATCCATGCCTCCTGTTTTGTTACACCCAACGTTAATTTTGGTAAAATTTCTAATGTGATTTTACTTTCTAGATGATTAATCTGTTTACTAGCAATTGGCTTCACCATTTTGGCGTGACTTATACGATTCCCTATTTCTGTGCCGACACGAAGCACATATACATCTTCTTTTTCTGCAATAGACACTTCTTGACTGCCGATAAACGGATACTTAATTGCCTCTATAAATTTATACATTAGTGATGGTTCCAATTTATTTCCAATTACCAAAAATGATATTGCGCTCTTGCCATGGTGATAGGGAAAAAAATCCGTACACTTATATTTTTTGCAAAATTGATAAATCTCATCTGTAAGTTTTTTATTAGTATCAAGTTCATTTACTAAACAACGTAGAGGTATAATTCTTTCATCCTCGTCAGTAAAGATCGTTGGGAGAATTATACCAATAGATTTTATTGCTTCGGAAATATTCATATTATTTAATATGTTTTAGGATAGCCGCATGTTTTGAATAGTATTATAGTACAACAGGCTAAAAAAATAAATGAATTTCAAAAAACTTGTAACATTGCTAATTATTACACATTAGCCTGATGAAAAATAACTACACTAAGGTTTTTTAATTATCAGACATGACGACAATAATAAATAGAAATTTATTAGGTTCTGAAATGTATACTAAAACTAGAGAATGGCGCGCCCTGCAGGATTCGAACCTGCGACCTACGGCTTAGAAGGCCGTTGCTCTATCCAGCTGAGCTAAGGGCGCGCATGGGCGCACTATGTCCAATTCGGTAAATAGATGCAACAATCTAGATGCACTGCAAGGCAAAAGATTGACGATAGCGAAAAACCCAGTAGCTTATATGCTATGCCATTATTTGCTTTAGGTGCGGGAATTCTTCTCGTTTTTGGATTACATCGTGTGTTGCGCGAACCTGAAAAGGAGCGCCCACAAAATCGAACGCTTATGGGCAGCGGGTTAATTTTGATGTTGGTGCTTTCAACGCGTATTTTTGGCGGCAATGTGCTTTATGTATTTTTGCCCATGGTGCAGCGTTGGATGAAGGGGGAGTCTGCAACGGGTGCGAAACAACAAACGGGTTCAGATGTGCAAAATGGCCCTATGACACGTGAGCAAGCCGCACTTATATTGGGTGTGAGCGTCGATGCTGATGTGAAAGAAATCAAACAATCTTATAAGCAATTAATGATGAAATTACACCCTGATAAAGGCGGCAGCGATTTTTTGGCAGCGCAATTAAATGATGCAAAAGATACGCTTTTGAAGTGAAATTTGTGTTTGAGCGGTTGACACTGCCTAACCATACACTATCTGTGTAGCATCAATAGCTATCCACCAGAAAGGGCGCAACTGCCATGCAAATCAAAGAAGTAAAAAACACTAAATTGGAACGTGAATATACGGTCACCATTAAAGCCAAAGATATTGCTAAGAAAATGGATAGCCAATTAGAGATTGTTGGCCAACAAGCAAAAATTCCAGGTTTCCGCCCCGGTAAAATTCCTGCAAAAATGCTTAAACAGCGCTATGGCAAGTCGGTTATGGGTGATGTGCTTGAAAAAACTGTCAATGAGGCTACCGGCGAAGTGCTGAAAAAACATGATGATCGTCCTGCGATGCGGCCAAAGATTGAGATTGTAAGCTTTGAAGAAGGCAAAGATCTCGAATTTAAAATGGAATATGAAGTGTTGCCAGAAATTCCTGAAGTGGATTTAAGTAAGGTTTCTATTGAAAAACTCACCTATGATATTCCTGAATCGGATGTGAAAGAAGGTTTGGATCGTTTAGCAGGGCATCGCAAAAGCTATGATGCCAAACCTAAAACTGCTAAAGCCGCAAATGGCGATGCCGTGCGTATTGATTTTAAAGGATTTGTAGATGGCGAAGCGTTTGAGGGTGGTGAAGCCAAAGGGCATACGCTTGAGCTTGGTTCAAACCAATTTATTCCCGGCTTTGAAGAGCAGTTAGTTGGCACCAAAGCGGGTGATGAAGTGAAGGTTAATGTAGCGTTTCCAAAAGAATATCATTCGGAGCCTTTAAAAGGCAAAGATGCTGTATTTGAAGTGACGGTTCATGAAGTGCTTGAGCCAAAATCCGCCACGATTGATGATGCGTTTGCTAAAGAAATGGGCATGGAAAGTTTAGATAAACTTAAAGATGCCATTAAAGGGCAAATGGGCAATGATTATAATAACGTGCAACGTACCAAGTTGAAAAAAGAATTATTCGATGCGTTGGATGATTTATGTAAATTTGAAGCGCCAAAATCGATGGTTGATGCTGAATTTGAGGCTATTTGGAGTCGTATTGAAGAAGCAAAACAGCAAGGTGATGAATCTTTAAAAGATAAATCGGAAAAAGAATTGCGCGCCGAGTATGAAAAAATTGCAGAGCGTCGCGTGCGTTTGGGGCTTTATCTTTCAGATATTGGTCGCAAAAATAATCTTGAGGTTACGCAGCAAGAGCTTTCGGGTGCTATTATGCAGCATGCACGCCAATTCCCGGGTCAGGAACAGGCTGTTTTTGAGTATTATCAGAAAAATCCACAGAATATGGAAGAGCTTCGCGGCCCAATCATCGAAGACAAAGCCGTTGATTTTATTCTTGAAAAAGTAAAGGTTACCGATAAAAAAGTGTCAATAGAGGATCTTTTAAAGGATGAAGACGAGGCGCCTAAGAAAAAGGCGACGAAAAAGACAGATGCTAAAAAAGAGCCAACTAAAGGCGATGCTAAAAAAGAACCAGCTACAAAAAAGAAAGCTACAACAAGTAAAAAATCGGCTTAATTAGTGGTTTGTTAAGCTTTGAGCCGCTAGTTTAAGAGTGAATAAATTTAAAGGGGTTGTTATGCAACATCAGGATCTAGGGATTAGCGGCGCATTGGTGCCTATGGTAGTTGAGCAAAGCGCGCGCGGTGAGCGCAGCTTTGATATTTATTCACGCTTATTGCGTGAGCGTATTATCTTTTTAACCGGTCAGGTTGAAGATAACATGGCGTCTATCATTGTAGCGCAGCTGCTCTTTTTAGAATCTGAAAACCCTGATAAGCCTATATCAATGTATATAAACTCACCCGGTGGAGTGGTGACAGCTGGGATGTCAATTTATGATACCATGCAATATATTAAACCTGAAATTCACACCTTATGTGTAGGTCAGGCTTGTTCTATGGGGTCGTTATTGTTAACTGCGGGCGATAAGCGTTATGCTACACCAAATGCGCGGGTAATGATTCACCAGCCTTCTGGCGGATTCCGCGGACAAGCGACGGATATCGAGATTCATGCACGTGAAATTTTGGAATTGAAAAAGCGTTTAAATAACGTTTATGTTAAACATACAGGCCAAAAACTCTCGGTTGTTGAGCAAGCAATGGAGCGTGATAACTTCATGTCAGCAGAGAAAGCCAAAGAATTCGGATTGATTGATGAAATTGTCGAAAAACGCGGCGATGCTGAGAAAAAACAAGTAAGTAATTTAATAGCTCGAAAGGCTGTGCCATGACAAAAGGCGGAAAAGATTCAAAAAATACACGCTATTGCTCTTTTTGTGCAAAAAGCGAGCATGAGGTGCGCAAGCTAATTGCGGGTCCAACGGTATTTATCTGTGATGAATGTGTTGAATTATGCATGGATATAATTAAAGCGGCTGATAAGAGTGGCCCAGCAGCTGAATCGTCCGAAGCATTGGCAACACCCGAAGAACTACGCAAGTTCCTTGATGATTATGTGATTGGGCAGGGCGAGGCGAAAAAGGTTTTAGCGGTTGCGGTTTATAATCATTATAAACGTATGGAAGCGGCTGATAAAGGCACGGACATTGAGTTGGCGAAATCAAACATTCTGTTGATGGGGCCAACCGGTTGCGGCAAAACGCTACTGGCGCAAACCCTAGCACGTATTTTAGATGTTCCTTTCACCATGGCTGATGCCACAACATTAACGGAAGCGGGTTATGTCGGTGAAGATGTTGAAAACATCATTCTACGTTTGTTGCAAGCTGCTGATTATAATGTTGAGCGCGCACAGCGCGGGATTGTTTATATCGACGAGGTGGATAAAATTTCGCGCAAAAGCGATAATCCATCCATCACGCGTGATGTATCGGGCGAGGGTGTGCAACAGGCTTTGTTAAAAATTATGGAGGGCACGGTGGCTTCGGTTCCTCCACAAGGTGGGCGTAAGCATCCACAGCAAGAATTTTTGCAGGTTGATACCTCGAATATTCTGTTCGTTTGTGGTGGTGCTTTTGCCGGTATCGAGAAAATTATTTCACAACGTGGCAAAGGTTCAGCCATAGGTTTTGGTGCCGATGTGAAAAATGAAGAAAAGCAAGATGTTGGCGAGGCTTTAAAGAAGCTACAGCCTGAAGATTTAGTAAAATTTGGTTTAATTCCTGAATTTGTAGGTCGTTTACCTGTGATTGCAACGCTTGAAAATTTAGATGTTGATGCGTTAATTACCATTCTAACTGAGCCAAAAAATGCGCTCATTAAACAGTATAAAAAGCTGTTTGATATGGAAGGTGTAGAGCTTACCTTTGATAAAACGGCACTTAAAGCGATAGCAGAAAAAGCAATTGAGCGGAAAACGGGCGCACGCGGATTGCGTGCCATTATTGAAGAGCTATTGCTTGATTTGATGTATGATATTCCTTCGGCTAAAGATGTGACTGAAGTTGTCATTAATGCGAAAGTCGTCATGGGCGAGGCGGAGCCTAAAATTGTTAAGGGCACTAAGAAAAAAGCAAGTTAGCGTTCACGTTAATTGAAATTGCCCCATTTGCATTTAGATGTAAGTGGGGCAATTTCATTCTCATTTTAGCCATAGTGTTTGGTTTAAATGTGAAGACAGCCTTGTTAATCCGGCGCTAATACTAGAAATCTTAATTTTCTGACTTATATTAAAGGAAGATAACCTTTGAAAGAATCGCTCTATGGCTGTTTACCCCGTCCTTCCTTTACGTGATATTGTTGTATTTCCTGGTATGATTGTGCCGCTTTTTGTCGGGCGTGAGAAATCGGTCAATGCACTTGAACAAGTGGTCGGCAAAGATTCTAAAATTTTACTACTTTCGCAAAAAGAGGCGGGCGAAGATGATCCTTCTAAAGAAAATTTATTTTCAATTGGCACGCTAGCGACGGTTCTGCAGTTATTGCGATTGCCCGATGGCACGGTTAAAGTGTTGGTTGAAGGCGCGCATCGTGCAAAGATTGATAAATTCATTAGCAATGATGATTTTTTAGAAGTCGAAGCTTCAAAAATTGAGGATAAGCTTGGCGATCCATCAGAGGCTGAAGCTATGGCGCGCACTGCTAAATCGCATTTTGAGCAATATATAAAATTAAATAAAAAGATTCCGTCTGAAATTTTGGGAACGGTAAATCAAATCGATAATCCCAGTCGATTAGCTGACACTTTGGCATCGCATTTGGCAATTAAAATTGTACAAAAGCAGGAACTGTTAGAAACAGTTGAAACCGCTGAGCGCTTAGAAAAAATTTATGGATTGATGGAATCAGAGATTTCGGTTCTCAATACCGAAAAGCGTATTCGCTCGCGCGTAAAGCGCCAAATGGAAAAAACCCAGCGCGAATATTATTTGAATGAGCAAATGAAGGCGATTCAAAAAGAGTTGGGTGATGGCGATGGCGAAGGCAAAGGCGAAATGGCTGAGCTGGAAGAAAATATTGAAAAAACCAAGCTTTCCAAAGAAGCGAAAGAAAAATGCTTAGCGGAAATGAAAAAGCTCAAAACGATGAGCCCCATGTCAGCGGAAGCCAGCGTAATTCGCAATTATTTAGAATGGTTGTTGTCGATTCCATGGCAAAAAAACAGCCGTGTATTGCGCGACATCAATAAGGCTGAAGCGGTGCTTGATGCCGATCACTTTGGGTTGGAAAAAGTTAAAGAGCGGATATTGGAATATTTAGCCGTGCAACAGCGAATGAAAAAACTTAAAGGCCCCATCATGTGTTTGGTGGGCCCACCGGGCGTAGGTAAAACTTCGCTTGCGCGTTCTATTGCGCGAGCCACAGGGCGTAATTTTGTGAAAATTTCGTTAGGGGGCGTGCGCGATGAGGCAGAAATTCGTGGCCATCGCCGCACCTATATCGGCTCCATGCCCGGTAAAATTATCCAATCGATGAAAAAAACGAAAACGAGCAATCCTCTATTTTTGTTGGATGAAATTGATAAGATGGGCAATGATTTTCGCGGTGATCCTGCGGCAGCACTGCTTGAAGTGCTAGACCCTGAACAGAATGTGAATTTTAACGATCATTATCTTGAAGTAGATTATGATTTATCGGGTGTAATGTTCTTTGCCACGTCAAACAGCATGAATATGCCGCGTCCTTTGTTGGATCGTATGGAAATTATTCGCCTATCAGGCTATACCGAAGAAGAAAAACTGGGCATTGCGCAGCAGCATCTTATTTCAAAACAGGTTAAAGCACATGGTCTGAAAAAATCGGAATGGTCGATTGACGATGATGCGCTGCGCGAGTTGATTCGCTACTACACCCGCGAAGCAGGTGTGCGTGGGTTAGAACGCGAATTGGCCAAACTTGCGCGTAAAGCGGTAAAAGAAATTTTACAGGGTAAAAAGAAATCAATCAGCGTAACATCCAAAAATGTGAAAGATTATGCTGGAGTGCGCAAATATAGCTATGGCGAAGCCGAAAAGGAGAATCTTGTTGGCATGACCACGGGTCTTGCTTATACGGAAGTAAGCGGCGATTTATTGATTATTGAATCGGTTGCCGTTGGCGGGAAAGGTAAAGTAAGCATCACCGGTAAATTGGGCGATGTGATGCAGGAGTCAGCCCAAGCAGCGCATAGCTATGTGCGTTCGCGCGCAATTGATTTTGGAATTGACCCGCGCCATATGCAGCGTAAAGATTTGCATATTCACGTGCCCGATGGTGCAACCCCAAAAGATGGGCCTTCGGCGGGTATCGCAATGACAACTACCATTGTTTCAGTCTTCACGGGTATTCCGGTTGATCGAACGGTTGCAATGACCGGTGAGGTTACATTGCGCGGGCGTGTCACGCCCATTGGCGGGTTGAAAGAGAAGTTGCTAGCAGCGATGCGCGGTGGCATTAAAACCGTAATCATTCCTGCTGAAAATGAGAAAGATTTAGAAGAAATCCCGCAGAATGTGAAAGATTTAGTCAAAATCATTCCTGTAAGCACGGTGGATGAGGTGCTAGCAATCGCTTTGACGGAGAAGCTAAAACCACTCGAATGGACTGAGGCTATGGAACAGGATTTTATGAAAATGCCTGTTGATAGCGATGACGGATCAGTGGTTAAGCATTAGCCTTTAATATAGATTAACCTATCCCAATCGTTGAACGTGCTGTTTTTGGCAGGCCGCTAGTATTTTGCACGTCAGCACCGGAGGCTTCGCTGAGTGATAAATTTAAATCTTTTAGATTTCCAATATCTAGCTTTCCTAAGCCTTCCTTCACTTTACCAAGTACATTATTGAGGCCGTCAGAAGCTTTATCTAAAATATTATCTTGCGCGCGCGAAGCTGCTTTTTCATCGGGTGAAACTTCACTCTTCTTGGCCCAATCAATATCTTTACGCTTTGAGGTTCCGGAATTGACTTCATTTACTTGTTGTAAGAAGGCTGCTGTGCCCATCTCGCGTGCGGTTTCTTCTGCTCGTGCAAAATGTTTGGTATTAAATCTAGGGTTTTTGCTCATTGCTTCTAATGCATTTTTAAATTCCGCTTCATCAAAATGCTTCGCATCAATGGTCGCTTTTTCAACTTGCGGAGTGGCTGGATCGCCTACGCCATATTTTGCATGTAAATCATTTTGGGTAACGCTAGGTTTACCATATTTAGTATCTAGCCGATCAAGATCCGTATCGTTACCATATTTATTCGCTAAAGCATCTAAGCCAGTAGAATCGGTTTGTTTTGAAGTTGGTGTTGGGTTCTCAAAGTTTTGCTTTATAACATTAAGGCCTGCCGTGACATTTGCTGCCAGCCCCGATAACGGATTGGTGGGTTTATCAACCACATTTGCAGGGGCAGCTTTTGCTTGATCTGATAATGGATTGACCGATTGGATGGGTTTGGCATCTAATGCCGCAATATTATCAACCTTGCGAGCTTCATGCGCTTCAACTGCAAACGCATATCCGCCATTTGATTTGCCTGAGCGGCTTTCCAATGTGGCAATACGATCTTGATTGCCAGCTAATGCTTCGGCAAAGCCCCGTGCTCCTAACACATGTGCGGCATTTAAAGCTTGATCTTTATCAAGAGTAAGTAATGAACCATCCGCTTTAGTGAAGCTGAGTGAGCCATTGGCTAACCCTTCTTTGTACGCATCGCCAACGCCTGCACGTTTCAACTCATCATTGAGTGAATTTTTAAAATTTTCCTCTTTGTGATATTCAGCGGCTAAATTGGCATTCTTATCAATTCTGCTGGCTGTTACAGTTGCAGTTGGTAATTCATATCCATCCGGATTGGTTGTGGTTGGATTAGACCTAACTGCATTTGATGCCACTGTAGCTGAGGGGGGTGATGTAGTTTCAATTCTGCTGGCTGTTACAGTTGCAGTTGGTAATTCATATCCATCCGGATTGGTTGCGGTTGAATTAGACCTAACTGCATTTGATGCCACTGCAGCGGCAGGTGGTGTCACTTTGCCGCTTTGCATGTTGCGTATAATATCACGCTGGCCTTCAGTTAGCTCAGGCTCAGACAGTTTAACAAACTCATTATTAAGTGGGTTTTGCGTTAAATAAGGGCTCACATCGGCAATACCAGAATTTGCGTAAGATAAACCAAAACCCAGCTCAGGTTTATTTGCATTAGCTTGGAATACAGCATCTGCTTTATCGCCACCACGTAATAAATCCATCACCTTATCAAAGCCAAGTTTGTTACTTAGCTCATGAATATCGGTTGAATTAATTTGATAGGGTCCTTGTGATACGTTGAAAGATTGACCGTTTTTAGTCGCCTCATAATAGTCTTGTAGTAAACCATTCTCACTTAATTGTTTTATCATTCCGGTGTTAGGTTGTACGCTCATAATATATCTTTCTGTGTTTATTCTATTCCTCATACTATCATTGAAATGTTTCAACTTTATTAAGATAAAGCAATAATTGAGCCTTAATGCATTTTGCGGTTGTAAATTGCATGTTTTATTATGCTCATATTGATGAAAAATGCCTAAAAACGGCAGAAATCCAGTGTTTTTGATGATTAGCGCTTTACAAGGCGCTTTTATCATGCTCTTTTGACCTTCGTTAAGGGCAGCAGCCAAGCTCAGTAAGGGTTTTAAGCTGCTCTAGCGTAATATTTAACAATAAACGAAAAACTCAAAGGGAGTGTAACCATGAATAAAAATGAACTTATTTCTGCAGTAGCAGAAGGCGCTGATATGACTAAAGCAAAAGCAACTGAAGCTGTTGATGCTGTATTTGAATCAATCGCAGGTGCAATGGCATCTGGCGAAGAAATCCGCTTAGTTGGTTTTGGCACCTTTACTGTTGTGCACCGCAAAGCTACTACTGGCCGTAACCCACGCAATGGTGAAGTGATTCAAATCAAAGCTTCTAACCAGCCAAAATTCCGTCCAGGCAAAGCGCTTAAAGAAGCAGTAAACAAAACTTCTAAGAAAAAAGCTGCATAATTAGCGCTTTTCGAACGAAAAAAACGGCGTTGCCTTGTGGTAACGCCGTTTTTCTTTGTGCAAAATGTGCCATTTAATGCTTGCTAAACGAGCAAACAGCGGCTACTTAGTCGACTCGATTTATGAAAAGGGTGATTAGCTCAGCTGGTAGAGCAATTCGTTTACACCGAATAGGTCGGCGGTTCGACCCCGTCATCACCCACCATAAATTGTTGTTTTTTGCTTGCTTTTCAAGGTTTGAAAATCTACAAGCATAGTCGAGTTGCGGGGGTGTAGCTCAGTTGGTTAGAGCGTCGCCCTGTCACGGCGAAGGCCGCGAGTTCGAGTCTCGTCACTCCCGCCATCTCGATTTTCTGTTTTTGTTTTAATATTGAGGTTTAGTGTGCTTTCCAGTGTTTGCTCACTTCTCAAACTTGTTTTGTTATATTGGCTAGTATCACTAGCTTGCGCGATGATGCTTTACCATGTTGTCGGATATTCTTCGTTTGATTTAGGCATTAAATTTTTAGCGCAGAAGCAGAATTACACTTCTAATAATCTTTGGCTAACTGCATTTTATATTCATGTATTCTCTGCTGTAATTGCACTCCTTGCTGGATTAACTCAGTTTAATCGCCAATTTTTAGAAGAGAACCCTAAGCTTCATCGTTTTTTGGTAAAATTTATGTAGGGTGCATTATTCTCGTAAATTTCCCTGCTGCCATGGTTTTGGCGTTGAATGCAAATGGTGGATGGGCGGCACGCGCGGCATTTATTACATTAGATATATTATGGGTTGGCTTTACAATCTTTGCCGTAATGCTTGCTATACGCCGAAAATTTCTTCGACACAGGAATTTTATGATTCGTAGTTATGCGCTTACATTATCTGCTATCACTTTGCGTACATGGCACATCATTCTTACGCAATTTTTCGTTTTAACACCCATCCAAATTTATATTTTGGAAGCTTGGTTGGGTTTTGTACCAAACTTTATAGACGCCGAATATCTGATTTACTCATACTACCGCACAAAAAGCTCAAAATAGTCATATGCAAAAAGGCATGATAGTGTGAATATTGACGTTAGAGTAATGAAAATTATAACGAATTGAATTTTGCGCAAACGAGGGTTCTGTATCGCTGTTTTTCTAGTGACTGCTTATGCGATCAACCATGATGAAATGGTTGAAACAATAGTTGGTATAAGAAAGAGTATAGCAAAATATAAGAAAAACATATTAAAACGTAGTTTAAATAGATTTATTCTACAAGATGATTAATGATAAAGCGGTGTTTCCTGGTAATTCAAGCATTATATCTTGCCAGTTGGGGCGGGGCTTGCTAATGGTGTGTCACACGTTATCAGCGGGTGTAGTTCAATGGTAGAACATTAGCCTTCCAAGCTAAATACGCGGGTTCGATTCCCGCCACCCGCTCCAAATTCGTAGGTGAAAAATGTCCGATAATTCATGCAAAAAATGTGGCTCTTTATGGGTTATTGCAAGCGCTATATTAGCGATTGGCATTGCTGCTGCGGGGTGGATGATAAGCTCTACGCTATACAAAGCACGCATGGCGAGCAATACGGTTACGGTTAAAGGTTTGGCTGAGCGTGAAACCGATGCTAATTTAGCTATTTGGACATTAAGCTTCAGCAATTCCGGGGCAACATTAGCGCAAGTGCAGCAGAAATCTTTGGCTGATCAGCAAGCCATTTCGCAATTTTTGGTTAGCCAAGGCTTTCAGCCGCAGGATATCATTACCGGCGCTTTACGCGTGCGTGATTTAATGTCCGATGCATATAACCAAGGCCGTATTGCCGAAAATTTGCGTTACGTTGCAGAGGGCGATGTTACCTTGCGCACCTCGCAGGTAAATGAGGTAGAGAAAGCCCGCCTATTAACCACGCAGCTAATTGATCAAAATGTGTTGCTTACCATGACCAATAACGGCCCTAACTACAAATTTATTGGTCTGGATGAAGTGAAGCCACAAATGCTAGCGCAAGCCACCAAAGATGCGCGTAATGCCGCCCAGCAATTTGCCAAAGATTCTGAAGTTGATGTATTAGGCATCGCCAATGCGCAACAGGGCTATTTTTCCATTACGGGCGCAGATGGGTTTGAAGAAATGGGCGAGACCAGCGTTAAAAAGAAAATACGCGTTGTCACAACCGTGACATTCTATTTAGGAGAATAACATGAGCGAACCTTACATTATTAAAGGCAATACCGGCGATTGGGAAGTGGTGCTTGGCTTGGAAGTGCATGCGCAAATTTCGACCAATGCCAAACTATTCTCAGGCTCTTCAACCGAGTTCGGAGCGGAGCCTAACAGCCAAGTGAGCTTTGTTGATGCCGCTATGCCGGGCATGTTGCCCGTGATTAATGAAGTGGCGGTTGAGCAAGCTGTGCGCACTGGGCTGGGGCTTAAAGCGAAAATAAATAACTATTCTGTGTTTGATCGCAAAAATTATTTTTATGCTGATTTGCCGCAAGGTTATCAAATTTCGCAGTTTCTTGATCCTATTGTGGGCGAGGGCGTACTCACGATTGATATGCCTGACGGCACTAGCCGCGATATTGGTATCACCCGCTTGCATATGGAACAAGATGCGGGCAAAAGCCTGCACGAACACTCGCCTGATAGCACCTTTGTCGATTTAAACCGCTCAGGCATCGCGCTAATGGAGATTGTGTCTGAACCCGATATGCGCAGCCCTGAAGAAGCCGCATTATATATGAAAAAGCTGCGTGCCATTGTGCGTTATTTAGGCACCTGCGATGGCGATATGGAGAAGGGCTCGATGCGCTGTGATGCTAATATTTCGGTGCGCAAAGTGGGGGATGCGAAGCTTGGAAATCGCTGTGAAATTAAAAACTTAAACTCGATGCGCTTTTTGCAAAAGGCGATTGAATTTGAAGCCAATCGCCAAGTAGAAATTCTAGAAAATGGCGGCTCCATCGACCAAGAAACGCGCCTTTATGATGCCGATAAAAACGAAACGCGCACCATGCGTAGCAAAGAAGATGCGCATGATTACCGCTACTTCCCCGACCCCGATTTATTGCCATTAGAATTTAGCCAAGAATATGTTGATAAAATTAAAGCCACCTTGCCTGAACTGCCGGATGATAAAAAGAATCGGTATGTAAGTGATTTGGGGCTAACCCCCTATGATGCTAGCGTGCTGGTTTCGGATAAAGCATACGCCGAATATTTTGAACAAGTGGCTAATGATAATAACCCCAAACTTGCCGCCAATTGGATGACGGGTGAGCTTTTTGGCCGCCTCAATAAGCTCGAATTAGATATCGAAAATTCGCCCGTTAGCCCGCAAGATTTTGCCGGATTGCTCGCGTTGATTGAAGATGACACCATCAGCGGAAAAATCGCCAAAGATGTGCTCGATAAAATGTTTGAAACGGGCGCCGATGCGGCCACGATTGTGGAAGAAGAGGGCTTACGTCAAGTAACCGACACTGGTGCCATTGAAGCGCTGGTAGATGAAGTGCTTGCCACTAACGCCGATAAAGTAGCAGCCTATAAAGGAGGCCAAGAAAAGCTGTTCGGCTTCTTCGTAGGTCAAGTGATGAAAGCCAGCCAAGGCAAGGCCAACCCTGCGGCAGTGAATGAGATGTTGAAGGCTAAGCTGGGTTAAGTTTTCAAAAATACCCAATTAAAGAAATTTAGAA
This sequence comes from uncultured Alphaproteobacteria bacterium, assembly GCA_963837025.1. Taxonomy (GTDB): domain Bacteria; phylum Pseudomonadota; class Alphaproteobacteria; order Rickettsiales; family JALZUV01; genus JALZUV01. The sequence goes on along the minus strand of CAWILT010000001.1, from coordinate 837,424 downwards.
TCAATCTTGAAATTCTACTTCTTGCATACCATATGACCCTCATAGAATTAATTTAATGAGGCACATAACATGGCTAAAGCTACGCTTAAGAAAAAATCCGATTCCACTTCCCAACCTGAAACGCACGCATTTAATGCCGAGATTTCTAAGGTTTTGAAATTGATGATTCATTCGCTTTACACCAATAAAGATATTTTCTTGCGCGAATTGATTTCGAATGCTTCGGATGCGTGTGATAAATTGCGCTATCAGGCGCTTTCGAATGCTAAGCTGATGGGCAAAGACAGCGATTTAAAAATTACGATTAGTACCGATGAAAAAGCGAACAGCTTAACCATCCGCGATAATGGTATAGGTATGAACCGCGAGGATTTGGTAGAAAATTTAGGCACTATTGCCAAGTCGGGCACAGGTGAATTTATGCAAGCGCTTACGGGCGATGCGAAGAAGGATACCTCGCTCATCGGCCAGTTTGGTGTGGGGTTCTATTCAGCTTACATGGTGGCCGATAAGGTAGTGGTACGGTCGCTTAAAGCTGGTGATAAACAAGCTTATCAGTGGGAGTCTGACGGGGAAGGCGAATTTACGCTCATGCCTGCCGAAGGCGAATTTTCGCGTGGCACTGAAATTACGCTGCATTTGCGTAAAGAAGATAAGCAATATGCCGATAAGCACCGCATTCGCCATGTAACGCAAACCTATTCTGACCATATTAGTTTCCCTATTGAGTTAATTGATGAAAAAGGTGAGGTCGATCAACTTAATGAGGCCGCTGCGCTGTGGACGCGTCCTGCGAAAGATATTAGTGAAGAACAATATCAGGAATTTTATAATCACGTGGCGCACCAACCGGATAAACCTTGGGCCACGTTGCATAATAAGATTGAAGGTAATTTAAGCTATACCAATCTACTTTTTATCCCCTCGCAACGTCCATTCGATTTGTTTAATCAAGAGCGCCGCCGCCGCGTGAAGCTTTATGTAAAACGTGTGTTTATTACCGATGAAAATGTAGAGCTAGTGCCTGCTTATTTGCGCTTTTTGCGCGGGGTGGTCGATAGCGAAGATTTGCCGCTAAATATCAGCCGCGAAACCTTGCAGCAAAATAGCATGCTGCAAAAAATTTCTGATTCTATCACCAAAAAGGTATTGAGCCATTTGAAGAAGCAATCGCTCAATAACATACAAGAATATGGCGAGTTTTGGAAAAATTTCGGTGCGGTGTTGAAAGAAGGTTTATGCGAACAAAACCAAATGAAAGAGCGCATCTTAGATGCGTGTTTGTTTGATCATTCCAGCGGCGATGGCCAAATTACGCTTGATGCTTATTGCGAAGGCCTGAAGGAAGATGAAGATACCATCTATTATCTCACCGGTGAAAAGTTAGAAACACTGCGCCATCACCCACAGCTTGAAGGCTTTAAAAAGCATGGCATTAACGTGTTATTATTGAGCGATCACGTGGATGATTTTTGGGTGAATGTGGTTAACCAATATAAGGGAAAAACCTTTAAATCAGTTACCAAAGCCAGTGACGATCTTGATAAATATGCGCAAAATAGTGGTGAAGATTCAAAAGAGAAAACAGAAAATAGCGCTGAAATGGATGCACTCATCCCCATGTTAAAAGAAATTTATGGTGAAGCGGTTAAGCAGGTTCGCACGACTACAAAGCTTTCTGAAAGCCCCGTTTGTCTTGCGGTAAGCGAGAGCGATATGGATATTCGTATGGAACGTTTTTTACGCGAAAATAAACAATTGCCTGATACAGCCTATGCTAAAATTCTTGAGCTTAACCCTGAGCATCAAGTGGTGAAGTCTTTAGCTGGTGCTATCACAAAGCAAGGGCGAACGGCATATACTGAGGATATGGCGTGGCTTCTGCTCGACCAAGCCAAAATAGCTGAAGGTGAAGAGGTGGCAGATCCGACTGCGTTTGCGCGTCGTTTAACGGCATTAATGCATAAGGGATTAGCAGCTTAAAATAGTTTATACTACTGCTGCTTTGAGTAATGCATTGCGTTTCTGTGCGCTCGCGTTGCTTATTTTTAAACTTATAAAAATGAGTGCAAGTGTGGCAATATAAACCATCAGTTCAATACCTGAGGGGGTTGCGTTATAGCCTAGCAATACGTTTAAGCTTTGGCCAAGAACGCCTTCATTGCTAACGATGTGACTCGTATCCCATATTTTATATCCAAATTCGGGTATTAAGCCAACCATTGCAAGATAATGTATGCCTTTAGCTGCAAGGCCGGCAGCAAGAAAAGCCAATAAGGTAGAAGTGATGCTTAAGAAATGACGCGCAAATATTTTTATCATGCCAAGATAAAATAATACGCCAATAATTAGGCCGCCAATAACACCTAATACCGCACCTTCGCCAATTTCAAGCCATGTAGTGCCTTGTGCGTGTGCGCCGAATGAGAATAACACCATCTCGGCGCCTTCGCGAAATACCGCGAGTGCAATAATGGTGAATAATACCCACATGGAATTATTATTAGCGGCTTGCTTAATATTCTGCGCCAGCTCGCGACCATGCACGCGCATCCAAATCGCGGTCCAGCCAATCATAATTGCAGCGGTAATAAGAATGACGGCATTGAGAATTTCATGCCCCATACCATCTGCCATGGCGCTAATTTTAGTCGTAAAGGCGGCGATTATCCCAGCGCCGAATATACCTGCTGCCATACCGCCCCAAATATAAGGCATACGCCCAACAAGCCCACGCGTTGCTGCTAGCATAACGCTTATAATTAATGCAATCTCAAAAACTTCGCGCAGAACAAAGATGGAAACGCCGTACATTATTCTACTTTCAAAATGCCTTGTGCGGTATCTTCATTAAACTCATCAAAGAATGTATATTCACCTGCTGGTAGAGGTGAAACGTGAATAGTGGCACTTGTATTGCCGGCGATAATCTTTTCGCGCTTGAAATCATTGCTTTCAAATTCAGCGGGCGTGCTATCTTGATTATGCACTTTTATTTTAAATCGAGTATCCGCTGGAACCGTAATTACCTCAGGCGAAAACTTATGATCTTTCAAATTTAATTCATAAGTTTCGGTCGCGAAAGCTGGGAATGCAAATGCGGAAACAAGTAGGGTCAATGCGATTTTGTTCATAAAATTACTCCATTAATTTCATATAAATTACCGTAAATGATAATCACTAGCAACTAAACCTTTATTAAATTTTCGTCATTAATTTGTTTAAAAAAAGAGAGCCAGAGATTACTCTCCAGCTCAATTTTCAATTTTAGGATTTAGATTGGTTAGGAATTAAAAGCCCATACCGCCCATGCCACCCATACCGCCCATGCCGCCCATATCAGGTGCGCCACCGGAAGATTTGTCATCTTCAACATCGGTAATGAGTGCTTCAGTCGTAATCATCAAACCTGCAATAGAAGCCGCATCTTGCAATGAAGTACGTACCACTTTAGTAGGATCGATAATACCGGCTTTAATCATATCAACATATTCAAGATTTTGCGCGTCGAAGCCAAAGTTGGTATCTTTCGATTCCGACATTTTGCCTGCAACCACTGCACCATCAAGACCAGCATTTTCAACAATCTGACGCAATGGCGCTTGGAGCGCTTTGCGAACGATGTTGATGCCTGCTTTTTGATCGTCGTTTTTAGTATTTTTGATAAGCGCATCTAAGGCACGAGCAGCATAAAGCAAGGTTGCGCCGCCACCCGGTACAATGCCTTCTTCAACCGCAGCGCGTGTTGCATGCAATGCATCATCCACACGGTCTTTACGCTCTTTCACTTCAACTTCAGTATTGCCACCCACTTTTAATACGGCAACGCCACCAGCAAGTTTAGCTAAACGCTCTTGAAGTTTCTCTTTATCGTAATCAGAAGCAGTATCTTCGATTTGCTTGCGAATTTGGTTTGCACGCGCATCGATATCGGCTTTTTTGCCTTTGCCATCAACGATAGTCGTATCATCTTTGCTGATGGTTACTTTTTTGGCTGTGCCGAGCATATCCATCGTTACGGTTTCAAGCTTAATGCCTAAATCTTCCGTTATCATCGTGCCGCCGGTAAGAATAGCCAAATCATCAAGCATTGCTTTACGACGGTCGCCAAAACCAGGGGCTTTAACCGCAGCTACTTTTAAGCCACCGCGCAATTTGTTAACCACTAAGGTCGCTAATGCTTCGCCTTCAACATCTTCAGCGATGATAAGTAGCGGACGCTGCGACTGAACCACAGCTTCCAGCACAGGAAGAAGCGGCTGCATTGATGAAAGTTTTTGCTCGAATAAAAGGATGAAAGGATTGTCTAATTCAACCGTCATTTTATCCGAATTGGTGATGAAATAAGGCGATAGATAACCGCGGTCAAACATCATGCCTTTAACAACATCAACATCAAATTCAAGACCCTTGGCTTCTTCAACAGTAATGACGCCTTCTTTTCCTACTTTTTCCATCGCTTCAGCGATTTTAGTGCCGATTTCTTTATCGCCATTGGCAGAAATAGTACCAACCTGAGCAATCTCAGATTGATTCTTCACAGCTTTAGATTTTGATTTCACATCTTCCACCACAGCATTAACTGCAAGGTCAATTCCGCGTTTTAAATCCATTGGGTTCATGCCTGCGGCTACTGCTTTGGTGCCTTCTTTAACGATAGCATGTGCCAAAACAGTTGCGGTGGTTGTGCCATCGCCCGCAACATCGTTTTGCTTGCTCGCCACTTCGCGAAGCATTTGTGCGCCCATATTTTGGAATTTGTTTTTTAGCGTAATGTCTTTAGCTACCGTTACGCCATCTTTGGTGATACGTGGCGAGCCGTAAGATTTATCTAAAACCACGTTACGGCCTTTAGGGCCAAGGGTTACTTTTACGGCATTGGCAAGAATATCCACGCCTTTAATAATTTCGTCACGCGCTTGCGTACCAAATTTAATGTCTTTTGCACTCATGTTAGGTTCTCCTGTTTGAGGTGATTAATTAAGCTGCTTTTTTCTTAGCAGAAGCTTTACGGTCAACGATGGCTAAAATATCTGATTCTTTCATAATCATCAGTTCTTCACCTTCAACTTTAATTTCGGTGCCTGCCCATTTGGTGAACAAAACCACATCGCCCGCTTTCACATCAAGGGGAGATACTTTGCCATCTTCATTTTTATGACCAGAGCCTACAGCGATAATTTCGCCTTCCATTGGCTTTTCTTTGGCGCTATCGGGGATGATAATTCCGCCAGCAGTTTTTTGCTCAGATTCGATACGGCGAACCAATACGCGATCGTGTAAAGGACGTACATTCATGTTAAATTCTCCATTTTAAAAGACTATTTGTTGTGATGATCGGCTTTATACTTCCTTCATCAGTGCGCTGCATGTAGGGTAGCACTGGATTAAGTACAAGGGGCAGAGCATAAAAAAATGAACTTTTCTTCATCTCCAGGAAAGAATTGCCCGAAATGTGAGCGTTTATGTGCATTTCGTCAGGAAAATCAGCAAAAATTCCCTGAATTTTATAATGGTGCGGTGCCAAGTTTTGGGTCAATTGACGCAGAATTTTTGGTGATAGGCTTAGCGCCTGGCCTGAAGGGGGCAAATGCAACAGGGAGGCCATTTACTGGTGATTATGCAGGCGATATGTTATATCCCGCATTGGCAAAGGCGAACTTGATGCAACATTGTGATTGGTTACAGCAGGGCCAATTGCCGAGTGAAGTTTTTCGCTCAGCTGAGCATCAAATTACCGATGTGCATTTTGAACTCGATAATGTGCGCATCACCAATGCAGTGCGCTGTGTTCCACCTCAAAACAAACCCACCACCCAAGAAATTGCAGTTTGTAATGGATTTTTGGCGGATGAAATTACCGCAATGTTAAATTTAAAGGTAATTCTCACTTTGGGCTTAGTGGCGCATAAGGCAACACTCAAAGCGTTAAGGTTGAAGCAATCGGCCTTCAAATTTGAGCACGAAGCGGTGCATCAAATTGAGGATTATAAGGTGCTAAATTCTTATCATACCTCACGCTATAACGTGAATACAGGGCGATTGACCATGCCAATGTTTGATGCTGTTATCGCTAAGACTAAGGTTATGCTAAAAAATGGAGGGTCATAAAAACGTCACATTCATAAGCTATATTTATTAATAATAGTTAACGATTCGAGGGTTTATAACATTTAATAATTTAGATTTGAGCACTGTAAATGCAGCCGATATAGGTGTTATTCAAGAAGGGAGCGGCGATGAAAATGAGCTCGGTGCTAAACCTGCTTTAACCGCTGCAATGAATCAGCATGATAAAATTTACTTTATAGGCAAGGGGAATTCTAGCGGGAATAGACATCTAATTGATTTAGACTTATGTAAGACGAGCGTCGATAGAGAAACAATTATTGAGCATATCGCCAAAAGTTTAGATAAAACGGGCTTTACCCAAATTCGAGAAAATGTGTTTGAGGTTAAAGCAGAGAGCTTGGTTGGAATTGTAAATAAAAAAGAGTTTATCGATGATTCATCATATTTGGAGGGAGATTTGTTTAATATCGATAAAACTTATCGAACTGAGGCTAGCAATTTTTTTCACGCTGCTAAGCAATCAACTATTTTTGGTGGGGCGTGTAAAGATCCTGAGAAAATTATAGCAGAGCACCCAGAGGTTTTTTCAGCATTGGGTGCACCTGTTGCTAAAGATACAGGCATGATAAACGGCTTGATTGACAAGTTAAAAGGGTATTTAGAATCATTTGAATGCGCAGAAGGTTCTGAGTTGGTTCCTACACGAATAGAAGAGCCACGCATTGTACTTACAAATGTTTCAGAAAGGTTTAGGTCAGATCGTCGCGATAGTGGCTTTAAATTATTCTAGAGGTTAATCAGATAAATAGCTGGCGAACTCTGCAAGTACCTCTTCATAAAGCTTCTTTTTGAAGGGAACGATGAGGAAAGGTAAGCGTGAGGGATCAACCCATTTCCATTCGCTAAATTCAGGATGCTCAGTTTCGATATTAATGTCGTCATCGCTGCCAGTAAAACGCATTAGAAACCATTTTTGCGTTTGGCCGCGATACTTACCTTTCCACAATTTACCGATAAGTTCATCAGGCAGGTCATAATGCAGCCATTCATGGCTTTCAGCGATAAAACTTACTTTGTCAGTACCAATCTCTTCTTCTAATTCGCGTAATGCGGCTTCGCGCAAATCTTCGCCTTCGTCGACTCCGCCTTGGGGCATTTGCCATGCTTCAGCAACCATATCAATACGTTTTGCTACAAAAACGTGATTCGTTTGGTTGAGCAGCATCATGCCAACACACTGGCGATAGGGCAGTTTTGAAAAATTATTTGAATCCACGTTTAATCACTTCCGAGACAGGAGCTAAGGCGACCCCTTGCTCTTCCAATTCTAGAGCCCACTCATTAAGCATTTTAATCGTTAGTGGATAAGGGCGGGCAATTGCAATAACGTGACCTTGTTGTTTAGCTTTTTCTACCAATTTGGCCAGTTCTTTTTTGATATCTGCTTCACTTAGAATGGCATCAATTTCCTGTGAATAGGCAAGATGCGTCAATCCCATTTTCTTTTGGTTTTGAAGCAGAATCTCAGGCTTATCAGTAGGAGCTTCTATCAAAAACAAACCGCGATTAGGTAATTCGCTAAACGCTTCAAGCATATCCGCGCTTTGGGGAGCTGGGTTGTTAGGTTGCAAAAAGCCTACAAATCCTGCCACGCGATTCATCACCCAATGCAGGCGCGCAATATTTGTGGCCTTATCTAGTGAATTTAAAAGACCGAATGGGCCGGGGTCATCCGCAGGATAATTTTGTGTTTCCTGCGGTAAATCGAGCAGAATTTCATGGCCGATATTACGTGCATGATCACCCCACATCTGCGTGTTTTTCGCATAGGATGAAAAGCTTAAAGTAAAGTTGCTGTTTAAATTCAGCGCATTTTCGGTGGTTAAGCGCCCTAATCCTAATCCGTGCACAATCACTGCAATTACAGGTTTTTCATTCTCTGCAAAGGGTTTGGCATAATATTGCCATGGCTTTTGCCCATCATCTGAGATTTTAGGTAATATATAATCTCCTAATTTTTCAGAGAATTCAGGCGCGGGAGCTATGGCTAAAGCTTCACCTTCTAAACTAGTTTTTAAAAGTGCCGGTGCTTGATTAGCCTCTTTCATAATACCTAAAGATTCGCTATCGGCATTTGTTGTTGGGGTAATTATTTCGGCCGCTTCATCATTAGCATTATCCGCTTCATCGTTTTGCGTTGCCTGATCGAGTATATCTTGGCTCACCATGACTTGCGTAGGAACAGGCTCGCTTTTTGGCTCGATGGATATTGATTCACCCGGATTTGTGCCCGTTAAATCCGCTATCTCGCCCTCAGTTTCGGGATAGAGCGTAGGGGGGATATCAGCATCATTATCAACGGAATCTGTTAGTGCGGGTTCGGTCTTTGTTTCAGCTTGAGGTTCAACGATGTTTACTGCACTGGGTTTTATATCATCAACCCGAACTGCCATGCCCACCCATTCACCATCTGGTTTAAGGGGGATAATAACACGCTGTGCATTATTCAAAGCCGTAGTCGCCAATTGATTACCTTGCAAAAAGAAAGATACGGCTAAAGCGAGTAAGCAGAGCGAAAGGAGTGTGAAAATAATTTTCCACACGGTTTTCATCGTTGGTCGCGAAGCATATCGCTTTGCAGCCACTATTTTTTGCTTTCTGCTTTATCAGCAGGCTTTTTCACAATAGCTGCTTTAGGCGCAGGCTTATCTTTACTGCCAACGATTGAAAGCCCACGCAGCAAATCAAGCGCGCGTGAGAGTTGAAAATCATCTGCACTGCCTAAAACGGGCGCAATGCTGGCTTGATTTTCGACGGAATCAATAGCTTCTTCGACATCTTTATTAAAGAGTTTAGAGATGCTGGCTTTATCGTTCTTCAGCGCACCACGTAAATCGGCTTCGTAGCGTTGTTTTTCGTTTTTAACCAACTCAACCTTACCTTGTGGCACATCAATATCAGGTTTAATGCCTTCAGCTTGGATGGATGTGCCCGCTGGCGTATAATAACGCGAAGTAGTTAATCGCATTGCCCCATGGCTTGGCAGAGGAATTACCGTTTGAACGGATCCTTTACCGAATGATTTTGTGCCCATAACAACCGCACGCTGGTGATCTTGCAATGCACCTGCTACAATTTCAGAGGCTGATGCTGAGCCACCGTTAATCAATACAACAATCGGCAATCCATTAATAAGATCACCTTGAGTTGAGCCATAGCGGCGAATATCGCTAACATTGCGGCCACGTGTGGAAACAATCTCGCCACGGTTTAAAAACGCATCAGATACGGCAATTGCCTGATCTAATAAACCGCCTGGATTATTGCGCAAATCAAGCACTAAACCCGTCATATTAGGTATCTTACGTTTGAGTTCAGCAATGCCTTCTTTGAGTTTATCGCCCGTATGTTCAGAGAATGAAGTCACGCGTAGATAACCAATATCGCCTTCTTCTTTCCATTTCACGGATTGAATTTCAATAATGGCGCGGGTGAGCACTACTTCAATCGGTTCTTTAGCCGATTCACGTAAAAGGGTGATTTTAATTTTAGTACCTTTTAGGCCGCGCATTTTTTCGACTGCATCGGAAAGCGTTAAGCCCATAACCGGCTCATCATCGATATGGCTAATATAATCGCCAGCTAACACACCTGCTTTTGATGCGGGTGTATCGTCTATTGGAGAAACAACCTTAACGAGGCCATTTTCCATGGTTACTTCAATGCCTAAACCCCCAAATTCACCTTTGGTTTGCACTTGCATTTCTTCAAAGCTTTTTTCGGTTAAGTAGCTTGAATGGGGATCAAGTGAAGATAACATGCCATTAATAGCATTTTCAATCACTTCGCCATCATCAACTTCTTCAACATAATCGTTGCGCACGCGCTCAAACACTTCGCCAAATAAATTTAAATATTCGAACGTGCGTTTATCGAGCTTTTTTGCGCCTTCATCGGCAGAAAAGGCCGGAGTTGCTGCAATAAGCATGGTAGCGCATAATAGGGGAGCGGCAATCGCTTTAAACGTCATGTGAAAAAACCTTCCTGAGTTATTCTATGGTGTTACCCAAACCAACCAGAAGGGTCAATGGGTTTACCGTTTTTTCGTAATTCTATATATAAATCAGCTTTTGTTTTATTGCTAGCACTCAAACGCCCTACTGGCTCGCCGCTTATCACTTTTTGGCCTACCGTGCAGTTTATGGATTCTAAGCCCGCTAATAACAAATTATATCCCTGATCATAGCGAATGATAACGATGTTGCCATAATCCAGAAACGGGCCTGTAAACATCACTTCACCATCCGCTGGTGAAATGACGGTGCTGCCCGCTGTGCTGGTTAGGCGATGGCCGTGCAGCGTTTGGTCAATGCCATCTTTTTGGCCGAAGCGCTTGGTGATATAGCCGGCAGCAGGTAACTGCAATCGACCTTTAGAAACGGTAAATTGTTTACTGCTATAATTATTTTTATTTCTAACTGGTTTTGGTTTTATATTTAAATTTTGTGGCGGTTGAATTTTTTCCAGTTTCGCTTCAAGTTGTTTTACGTTTGCGGATTGTCGTTTTGCCTCGCTTGCTTGTTGTATTTGCTTGGCAAGATTAACGGTCGTTTGTTTATATTCTTCGTTACGTTTTGCAATTTGTTCATTGAGCGCCTTTTGCGATGCTTTTAATTTGGCTTGTTGTTGCTGAAGATTCACTCGTAATTCGGCGAGGTTTAATTCATCCTTTTTAAACTGTTTGAGTGATGCAGTAAGCTTGCCCGTTTTTACTTGGAGCTGATTGGTAAGCTGCGTCATTAATTGTGCCGCTTGCAATGTATGGCGGAGTTCACCGGGCATGGCTACAATAGCCTCGGGCGGCACGCGAGAAAGCCGTATGAGGCTTTGCAGTAATGCATCTATCTCATCGCGGCTTTCATCCATTTTGGTGCGCGCATCGGTGATACGAGCGTCGAGTTGCGCTTGCTTAACCGACATCGCAGCAAGCTTTTGTTCGCCTATTCGTAATTTGCTGGCTAACTCAACAAGCTGCTCCTGTAACTGTGTAACGGTTTGTGCCGATGCGATTGGGGCTAACCCGAATAGGGTAAGCAGCAACGCAATACACAAAAACCCATAACGCATTATTGGATTAAGCTCGTGCCGGTCATCTCTTTAGGTTGTTGAAGTTTCAACAGCTGCAAGATGGTAGGTGCAATATCAGCCAACACACCATTTTTAAGCGCAATGCCTTGAACGCCTTTTATTAAAAAGGGTACTAAATTTGTTGTATGCGCGGTGTGAGGTTGTTGCGTGTCTGCATCTTGCATTTTTTCTGCATTACCATGATCGGCGGTAATAAGCATCGCTCCACCCGCTTGTTCGATTGCTGTCGTTAATGCACCTAATGCTGTATCCACTGCCTCAACCGCTTTAATCGCCGCTTGGATATTGCCGCTATGGCCCACCATATCGGTATTGGCATAGTTGCAGATGATAAGGCTGTATTTATCGGATTGGATTGCCTTAACAAGTTTGTCCGTTACTTCGGGCGCTGACATTTCAGGCTGCAAATCGTAGGTGGCTACTTGGGGAGAGGGCACGAGGATTCTGTCTTCGCCCTCATATACCGCTTCAGATCCACCATTGAAAAAGAAGGTCACATGCGCATATTTTTCGGTTTCGGCAATGCGCAATTGCTTTAATCCTGCGTTGGATACCACTTCGCCTAAGCTATTTTTAATTTCATCAGGCGGATAGAGTGGTACTATCCATTTGGCTAATTCGCTTGAATATTCAACCATGCCTAACACATCGCCATAATCGATAGAGTGCGTTTCAAACTGATTAAATTCAGGATCAATTAAGCTGTGTAGCAACTGGCGCGCGCGATCAGCGCGGAAATTGGCCATCAATAAACCATCGCCTTTTTGCATACCTTTATAGTCGCCTAAAGCGGTGGGTAAAATAAATTCATCGGTTTGCCCCAGCACATAAGCGGCATTAACGGCCTGCACGGCATCGGGCGCGCGGGTAGGCGTTTTACCTTGCACAATGGCGCGATAGGCTTTTTCTACTCTATCCCAACGGTTATCCCTATCCATAGCATAATAACGACCCGATATTGTGGCAATGGTTACGTTTTCAGGCAAATTTTCTGAGCAGCTTTTCACAAATTCCAATGCTGATTTGGGAGGGGTATCGCGCCCATCTAAAAATAAATGCAATGCTACGGGCACCCCTTCAGAGCCTATAATGCGCGCTAATTCCATAATATGACGCTGGTGCGAATGCACACCACCATCTGATAGCAAGCCCATAATATGACACGTGCCGCCGGTTATGCGTAGCTTGCCGATATGATCTAGCAAGCGAGGGTGAAAACTGAGTTCATTCGATTCAATCGCCGCATCAATTTTGGGTAGATCTTGATAAACCACACGGCCAGCGCCGATATTCGTATGCCCCACTTCGGAATTGCCCATTTGCCCATCGGGCAAGCCTACAGCTTTTGCCGAAGCATCCACCAAGCTATGCGGGCAAGATTTTACCAGCGCATCCCAATGCGGCGTATTGGCTTGAGCAATGGCGTTATGGTCGGTTTCATCCGAATGGCCCCAGCCATCCAAAATACAAAGTAATACAGGTTTAGGAATTGTCATGCGTCGGAATGTAAGGGGTGACAGTCAGCCTTGCAAGGCTAAATGATACCTAAACGCTTGCCAACTTGCTCAAATTTTTCTAATGCCAAATCGATTTGCGCTTTGGTTAATGAAGCGCAAATTTGAATACGCAAACGTGCTTCACCTTCTGGCACTACGGGAAAGCCAAATCCCGTTATAAAAATGCCTTCTTTTAATAATTCAGCACTCATTTTTATCGCTAAGCTGGTTTCGCCAACGATGATGGGAACAATGGCGGATGGCCCTTCGAGCGGACTGAATCCGCGCGCTTTTAATCCATCGCGCATCTGTTTAACCAAAGCATGTAATGTGGTGACGCGCTCAGGTTCGGCTTCCAAAATCTCAATCGCTTTGAGTGAGCTTGCGGCGACGGTGGGTGGCAACGCGTTTGAAAATAATTGTGGGCGCGAGGTTTGGTTGAGATAATCTATCACCTCTTGGCTGGCCGCTACATAGCCGCCTGCCGCACCGCCTAAAGCTTTACCCAGCGTGCCTGTGATAATATCTACCTCTTGTTCTAAATCAAAATGCTCGGCCACCCCGCGGCCATGTTTGCCCATCACGCCTGTGCCATGGCAATCATCCATAATGATGGTTGCGCCGTATGCTTTAGAAAGTTTCACCAATTCGGGCAACTTTACAATATCGCCCTCCATGCTGAACACACCATCCGTCACCACAAAAATGCGGCGAGGATTGCCATCATTATAGGTATGCGCTTCTTTCAAACAGCGCTCTAAATCATCCATATCAGAATGCTTAAAGATAAGGCGCTTAGATTTAGTAATGCGGCATGCATCAATGAGTGACGCATGGTTGAGCGCATCGGATATAATCACATCCTCTTTGCCGGCAAGGGCAGGGATGAGGCCGGTATTGGCATTCCAGCAGGCTACATAGGATAGTGAAGCTGCTTTGCGATGTAAGCGCGCAATGGCTTTTTCAAGCTCGCGATGAATGGAATAGGTGCCACAGATAAACCGCACCGAAGCTGTGCCCGCACCATATTCATCAAGTGCCGCTTTGCCTGCTTTAATGAGTTCGGGGTGGTCAGACAAACCCAGATAATTATTGGATGACAGCACCAGCACTTCACCTTTTTCTTCCATATCAACTTCCGGTGCCATAGGCGAAGTAAGATGGTTAAAATGCTTTGCAGTGCCCGCTTCGCGCATTGCGTTTAATTCAGAGGATAGTTGAGAATTTAATGTATTTTCCATTTTATCTAATCGCGCCCTAATGTGGCCATCAATTCATCCCATTCGCGTTTGGATAGGCCGCTATCGGCTTGGTTTACTTCTTCGCCATTTAGCATGCGGCTGATGGTGGTAATGCCTTGGGCTGAAAGGTGGGCAGCGCCCATGCGGTAATCTTCAAAGGCTTGCGCGGCAATGGGCAGCCATTTTTTCACTACTTCAAAAATAGCATCGGCATAAACGCGAATTTCATATTGTGCGTGTGGGTCTGCGCGTAAATGCAGGAAGTGAAACAGGTTGTGTAAATCAATCTTCCAATACCATTGGGTATAGGCGTTGATGGGCAGGTTCATACGTGCAAGCTCACGCGCCAAACCTTTTTTGCTATCATCTAATACATTGCCAGCTGCATCTTCGTTCAGCATTTCTTGATAATGGTCATAGGCGCGGTCAGCATCTTCGCGCAGCCATTTTAGTGCACGTTCGGCCTCTTCACCTTCAAGCACATTGCCACGACCTTGATGATTTTGTGTGCTTTGGCTAGCCAGCTGCGCTTTATTGGGAATATAAAATTCACGGTCCAACACGGAATAGCGCGCAGAATACTCGTTCACGTTAGCAGTGCGATGGCGAATCCATTGGCGGGCAATAAACATGGGTAGTTTTACATGCAATTTCAATTCGCACATTTCAAACGGCGTCGTGTGCCAATGGCGCATTAAATAGCGAATAAGCCCGGCATCTTGGCTCACTTTTTTGGTACCTTTGCCGTAGGATACGCGCGCAGCTTGCACAATGGCAGCATCATCGCCCATATAATCCACTACGCGAATAAACCCATGATCGAGCACGGGAATTTGTTCATATAAAATATCTTCTAATGCAGGCACGGTTGCGCGGCGTGTTTGATATTTTTCCGCGCGAATTTCGTCAATTTCTTGTTGTTTGAGTGATGCAGCCATCAAGACACCCCTATCTTTTTATTATTTTTAGCAAGCTAGCAGGGTGTGCCTTGCTTGTCAGCCAAAGATTGAAGTTTTTTTAAAGGTAGAAGCTTATGCGCAAATAACATCGTCGCGACGAACGTAACTCGCATAAAATACATAGCCTGAAGTATATATAACGCCAGCAGCTGCAATGGCTGGATTGCCCGATGCGAAGCCTGCTGTCGCCATACTTACATTGGTTGGAACTTCAAGTCCGCCTACTAATCGCTCGGTATTATGCGCCAACCATTTTTCGCTTTTATGTTTAAAACTTGGCTCCCAATGAGAGTTTTTGCGTAACTCGGCGCGGCGTAAGGTAACGCCTGTAACGGTCGGAGCAAAAATTTGCAATAGGGTTGGAGTCATGCCCATTAAGCCGAAAACGATAATCATCAAGCTGCCAAAACTCGGTGCAATCAAAAACTGCTCAATACCAATCAATGCATAGGTAAGGCAGGCTAAGCATGTTAGTGCTGAGAAGCTTTCGATGGGATATTTTTTGGGGTCTAGTGTACGTTTTGCTTTTTCAATCATACGTTGTTTGAAGGGTAGCAGCGCAATTTTAGTCATTTCAGCGCGGCTGGCTTTTCCAGCGCCTGAAAACCATAAGGGAATGTTGGCGCATAAAAATAATAGTGCCGCTAATAATTCCATATAAATATTATGGCCGCCCATCATAATCATGCTAGAAGTCACCGCTAGCATGGTAATGTCGCCAAAACTGCTCGTTACACCAAAAATTCTATTCGCATTACGTTTGCAAAAAATGTTTAAATTTTGAATCTGTTGGTATGGGCGAGACGTTAACATTGAGCGATTCCTTAATAAGTATTACTAATTATTAAAGTATCGATTCAGCGTGACAGTTGTATTACAGTTGGAAGTCTATTGAATTACAACAATTAAAATACTATCACGAGTAGAAAAAACTCAAAATCAAAGCGTATCTTCCTGCTTTGCCAAGCATCACAAGCGGAATAAACCATTTTAATGGTGTTTTAAATATGCCTGCCATAAGCGTTAAAGGGTCACCAATAAACGGCATCCAGGCTAATAAAAGCGACCATTTTCCCCATTTTTGATAGGTAATTGTGAATTTATCTAAGGTTGTTTGTTTAAACGGGAACCATTTGGCATCAGCAAAGCGGTGGATGTTCATTCCTAAATACCAATTAAATAATGCCCCTAAAACATTTCCGACTGTAGCTACTAACCCTAAGAGGATAATGGAGTAGCTGCCAAGTTTAGCCATAGCAATCAGTGGAATTTCAGATTGAATGGGTAAAAACGTGGCTGCGCCAAAGGCAGTAGCAAATAATGCAAAATAAGCAAGGGCGTCATTCATCTTTATACTCTATCTAAAGGTTGACAATTAAGCCAGAGTAGCGTTTAACGCCATCTTCCCTAAAATGACTAAAAACTGTACGGAGCAAAAGTAAATGTCTAAAGAGAAATTTGAGCGTAAGAAGCCGCATGTTAACGTTGGAACGATTGGTCACGTTGATCATGGCAAGACGTCGTTGACGGCTGCGATCACGAAAGTACTAGCTGAAACGGGTGGCGCAAAATATTCATCGTATGATTCGATTGATGCGGCTCCTGAAGAAAAAGCCCGTGGTATTACCATTGCAACGGCGCATGTTGAGTATGAGACGGCTGGCCGTCACTATGCACACGTAGATTGCCCAGGTCACGCTGATTATGT
Source organism: uncultured Alphaproteobacteria bacterium (assembly GCA_963837025.1). Taxonomy (GTDB): domain Bacteria; phylum Pseudomonadota; class Alphaproteobacteria; order Rickettsiales; family JALZUV01; genus JALZUV01. The sequence continues at coordinate 820,800 of CAWILT010000001.1, read as the reverse complement.
GAAAAACATGATTACCGGTGCGGCACAGATGGATGGCGGTATTTTGGTAGTATCGGCGGCTGATGGCCCCATGCCCCAAACACGCGAGCACATCTTGTTAGCGCGTCAAGTAGGCGTGCCTTCATTGGTGGTGTTCTTGAACAAAGTGGATCAAGTAGATGATGAAGAGCTTCTTGAATTAGTAGAAATGGAAATTCGCGAGCTTCTCTCTTCTTACGATTTCCCAGGCGATGATATTCCTATCATTAAAGGTTCTGCCTTGGCAGCGCTTGAAGGCAAAAATGACGAAATCGGCAAGAATGCGATTTTAGAATTGATGAAAGCCGTTGATGAATATATTCCAACGCCTGAGCGTCCGGTTGATCGTGCGTTCTTGCTACCGATTGAGGATGTATTCTCTATCTCGGGTCGTGGTACAGTGGTAACTGGCCGTGTTGAGCAAGGCATTGTGAAGGTTGGTGAAGAGATTGAGATTGTGGGTATTAAGGATACCACCAAGACGACTTGCACCGGTGTTGAGATGTTCCGTAAATTGCTTGACGAAGGTCGTGCAGGTGAGAATGTGGGTGTTCTATTGCGTGGTACTAAGCGTGAAGATGTTGAGCGCGGTCAAGTGCTTTGCAAGCCTGGTTCTATCAAGCCACATACGAAGTTCAAAGCTGAGGCTTATATTTTGACCAAAGAAGAAGGTGGCCGTCATACGCCATTCTTCACCAATTATCGTCCACAATTCTATTTCCGCACGACAGATGTGACCGGTATGGTTCACTTACCTGAAGGCACGGAAATGGTGATGCCAGGCGATAATATTGAAATGAATATCGAGCTGATTGCTCCGATTGCTATGGATGAAGGCCTACGTTTCGCAATTCGCGAAGGCGGCCGTACCGTAGGTGCCGGTGTCGTAGCGAAGATTGAAGCGTAATTAAAGAAAATTGCGGAAGTGGGCATAAGCTTGCTTCCGCATTCTTTATATTTGTAGGGGTGTAGCTCAGTTGGTAGAGCGACGGTCTCCAAAACCGTAGGTCGCAGGTTCGACCCCTGTCGCCCCTGCCATTGACGCAGTAATAACAATAGGAATAAAAAAATGAATCCGGCTAAATTTATTCGCGAAGTTCGTCAAGAGACCAATAAGGTCACATGGCCTACGCGCCGCGAAGTGGTAATGTCAACCATCACCGTTTTGGTGCTTACTGCTATTGCCGCGCTTTTGTTTATGCTGGTTGATGCAGTGATTAGTAATTTAGTTGAGTTTATTTTGGGGCTATAAGCCTCCATTAGGAAAGTAGAAGTAGGAATATGGCTGAAGCAGAAAAAAATCCAAATGAAGAATCGGGTCTTGCTCAAGAACTAACCGAAGAGATTGTGGGCTTGCGGGCCGATCATGATATTTTATCGGCTCCTACCGATGCACAAGAAGCGGCTGAGATTGCAGCAGCCAATGCCTCAAAACCTAAGCAGAGTGAAAATGTAGGCGGCCGTGCGCGTTGGTATATTGTGCATGCTTATTCTGGTTTTGAGCATAAAATTAAACAGCAGATTGAAGAAAAAGCCATACAAAATAATATTGCCAATCAGATCGAAGAAATCGTCGTTCCCACTGAAAATGTGATGGAAGTGCGTCGAGGTAAAAAAGTTGAAGCGGAGAAGAAATTTTTCCCCGGTTATTTGCTGATTAAAATGCAGCTCACCGATGCCGCATGGCATATGGTAAAAAACACCGATAAAGTAACAGGTTTTTTAGGCGCAGGTGGCAAACCACAGCGCGTGCCGCAATCGGAAGTGGATGCAATCTTCAAGCAAATGGAAGAAGGCGTAACCACAGGTGTGCGCGGCATTACCTTTGAAATTGGCGAACAAGTTAAAATCAACGACGGCCCGTTTGATTCCTTCACCGGTACGGTTGAAGACATTGATGATGAGCGTGAAAAAGTGAAAGTTTCAGTATCTATTTTTGGTCGCGCAACCCCCGTTGAGCTTGATTACACCCAAGTGCAAAAAGTTTAATCGCTTTGTAATAATTTCGAGAAAAAGCCAGCTGCTTCAATGCGCTGGCTTTTTATTTTCTGCATAGCTTTGTTTAATTTTCCCAATTTTATGCGGATTGCGCATGGCTTTATGCTATGCAATTCGCTTTGATTTATCCCCATTCAAATTATTTTATGTGGGGGTAAAATCTAAAAGCCCTTATTCTTCATTCGTTTATAGCAAAAGTGGTTGTGAACAACCTTTTGGAATAGTGAAAAATTGTGTTTTACGCTTGCTGAGCGGGGCATTTCGTCTTAGACTAAGTCTCTTCAATGAAGCAAAAAAACCACAAGATATGGTTATAATAACAAAATAAGACACTATATATAGTAGTGCTTTTGACAGATAGGGAATAAAATGAGCATAGTAGCGGAACAAAGGGTTGGTAATCTCCAGCAACAAAAACAAGAACAAAAAACGCCGCAACTTTCGTTAGTCAGGGGAAAAGATACAATGACAATACAATTAAATACTTCACGCGATGAGCGCTTATCAGCTTTTGGTAAGGCTACATTAAAAGACCGCTATTTATTAGAAGGTGAAGAATATCAAGATATGTTCGCGCGCGTTTCAACCGCGTATGGCGATGATGCAGCCCATGCGCAGCGCATTTATGATTATATGAGCCAGCTTTGGTTTATGCCAGCAACACCAGTGCTTTCCAATGGCGGCACCGACCGCGGTTTACCCATTTCATGCTTTTTAAATGAATCACGCGATTCATTGGGCGGCATTGTCGATATGTGGAACGAAAATGTATGGTTAGCTGCACGTGGCGGCGGAATTGGTTCTTACTGGGGCAATTTACGCTCTATCGGTGAAAAAGTGCGTGGCAATGGTAAAACATCGGGTGTAATTCCATTCATGCGCGTGCAAGATTCGCTCACTTTGGCAATTTCACAAGGCTCTCTGCGTCGTGGTTCATCGGCTATGTACATGCCCGTTGATCATCCTGAGATTGAAGAGTTTATTGATATTCGCCGTCCTACGGGTGGTGATCCCAACCGCAAAGCGCTCAATATTCATCATGGTGTAGCTATTACGGATGCCTTTATGCAGGCGGTTGAGAAAGACGCTATTTGGGAGCTAAAAAGCCCCTATGATGGTAGCGTGATCAACACCGTGAAAGCCCGCGAAATTTGGGTGAAATTATTGGTAACGCGTATGGAAACAGGCGAGCCTTACATGCTGTTTATTGATAGTGTAAATAAGCGCATTCCTGAGCATCATAAGCAGCTGGGTTTAAAAGTGAAAACCTCAAACTTATGCTCTGAAATTACCTTGCCAACCGGCACCGATCATTTAGGTGAAGAGCGTACTGCGGTTTGCTGTCTTTCGTCGGTTAATTTGGAGAAGTGGGAAGAGTGGAAAGACGAGCCGCAATTTATTGAAGATATTATGCGATTTTTAGATAACGTATTGCAGAGCTTTATTGAAACCGCGCCTACCGAAATGGCACGTGCAAAATATTCAGCCGAGCGTGAGCGTTCAGTCGGATTAGGGGTAATGGGTTTCCATTCCTTCTTGCAGAGCCGCCAAATTCCCTTTGAATCGGTGATGGCTAAAGTGTGGAACAAGAAAATGTTTGCACATATTCGCAAAGGTGCTGATGCAGCATCCATCAAACTCGCTGAAGAGCGTGGGCCATGCCCTGATGCGGCAGAAGTCGGCATTATGGAGCGTTTTTCGAATAAAATGGCAGTCGCGCCAACGGCTTCTATTTCAGTGATTGGCGGTAATTCTTCACCCGGGATTGAGCCTTATGCGGCGAATGTGTTCGTGCAAAAAACGCTTTCGGGCAGTTTTACCGTACGCAATAAGCATCTTGATAAATTATTGATCGATAAAGGTATGAATAATGAAGATGTGTGGAGTTCAATCTCATCATCTGAGGGGTCTGTGCAACATCTAGACTTTATGGATGAGCATGAAAAACTTACCTTTAAAACAGCGCAAGAGATGGATCAACGCTGGGTGATTGAGCATGCGGCCGATCGTTCAGATTTTATTTGCCAAGCGCAAAGCATTAACCTGTTTATTGCCCCCGATGTGCATAAGCGTGATTTGCATTTATTGCATTATCTCGCGTGGAAAAAAGGCGTTAAATCGCTTTACTACTGCCGCTCAACTTCAATGCAGCGTTCTGATAAGGTTAGCCATTCCGTGCAAATGGAAATGAGTTTGGTGAAGAAAAAAGAGCCCGCTTTGGAAGGCGCAAGCCACGGCCAGCCAGCCATGTATGAAGAATGCTTGTCGTGCCAATAAGCATGTAACGAAGAATAAAAATAAAAGGAAAAAACAATGTCATTATTAGATGCAAAACCGGTTTATAAACCTTTTCATTATCCATGGGCCTATGATGCGTGGCTGATGCAGCAGCGTATTCACTGGATACCCGAAGAAGTGCCTTTGGCTGATGATGTAAAGGATTGGAAAACCACATTAAATTCAGGCGAGAAAGAATTGCTTATGCATATTTTCCGCTTCTTTACGCAAAGTGATATTGAAGTGAATAATTGCTATATGAAGCATTATTCCAGCGTGTTTAAACCGACTGAAGTGCAAATGATGTTGGCCGCTTTTTCAAATATGGAAACGATTCATATTGCCGCTTACAGCCATCTGCTCGACACGCTTGGCATTCCTGAAGAAGAATATTCCGCTTTCATGAAATATAAGGAAATGAAGGATAAATACGATTATATGCAGAACTTTGGTACGGATACCAAAGGAGGTATTGCGCGTACTTTGGCGGCATTTGGTGCTTTTACCGAAGGCTTACAGCTATTTGCATCATTTGCTATTTTGCTCAACTTCCAGCGCTTTGGCAAAATGCGTGGTATGGGGCAAATCGTAGCATGGTCAGCCCGCGATGAAACGTTGCACACTATGTCTATCATCCGCATGTTTAAAACGTTTCTTCATGAGAATCCTGAAGAAGATAATGATGATTTAAAGCGCGACTTATATAAGATTTGCGAAACCATCATCACGCATGAAGATGCATTTATTGATTTGGCTTTTGGCGTGAGTGAAATTGAAGGCTTAAAAGCGGAAGAAGTGAAGCAATATATTCGCTTTATTGGTAACCGACGTTTAATGCAGCTTGGCTATGAGCCTATCTATCATGGGGTGGATAAAAATCCGTTGCCTTGGATGGATGAGATTTTAAATGGCGTTGAGCATACCAACTTCTTCGAAAATCGCGTAACGGAATACACCAAAGCCGCTACAACAGGCAGCTGGGATGAAGCGTTTGACACTATTTTTGATGAGTCAACTGCCGCTTAATTTAACTCAAACTTTGCGTGTGTGTGATGCGATTCTTTGACCATTTCTTTTCTTCAAAGGGGCGCATCACGCGTGCGCATTATTGGTTTAGTAGCTTTGTCATTCTGTTTTGGATTATGGCGGGTTTCCAATTAGCCACGCTGATACCTACAGAATATGCGTTTGCAGTTAAGGCTGCTTTTGCTGTTACGGGTGTGGTTTCACTTTTTTTTATTTGGGCTAAACGGCTGCATGATATGGGCTTTAGTGGATTATGGGCGCTTTTATTGCTGCCTATTCCGTTTGTAAATTTAGCGGCGGGTTTGTTTTGGCTGGGTTTTATTTATGGCGGTGAGAAGGAAAATCGATTCGGATTACCGCATCATGCTAAAATTACGAAGCAAACTGATGGATTAATCTTTAAAAAAAAGGCCAGTTAAACTAACTGGCCTTTTTAACTATTTTCGAGAGCAAATCGCTTAATAGTAATTATTCATTTTGAATGAGCTGCTTTCAGCAGGGGCATATGCGGTTGTGTAGCTTGCACCGTAAGAGTAGGGGCTCACATCATAATTTTGGAAAACTTGCGCTTGGCTGTTTGGCTGTGCGCAGGCAGATACTGCCAATAGAGCGGCAATGGCGAGGGTAACTTTCGCGATTCGTTTCATGGTTTTATCTCCGTTGTTCATGAATTGAATCTACCTATTTACAGGAAACATACAAATGCCAACCAAGAAGCTTTCTTATGCATTTAACGCATAGCTCTTGCTTAAGCTTTGTACAAAATTTATATCAAGCTATTGAAAAGAATGATTATAAACAAAAATTAAGTTGATAGGAAATTTCTATATAAAAATAAAATGAGCAAAAACCGAAACTTATTACTCAAATAACACAAAGATATTATTTTTTTAACCATAGGTCGGGAATATTTAAAGCGTTTGTGATTCCTTTGGCTTTCGTAAGGGTTTCATTCCACTCTAAAATGGGTATTGAATCAGCAACAATTCCGCCGCCTACCTGAAACTCAAATTGATTGTCTTTCACAATAAGGGTGCGAATTACTACCGATAAGTTGCAAGACCCATTGGGCGCTAGCCAGCCTATGCACCCACTATAAATGCCGCGTTTGGCTTTTTCAACGTGCTTGCACCACTGAATCACTGCTTTTTTAGGCGCGCCCGTCATGGAGCCAGGGGGGTGGCATCCCTGTATTACATCAAGCATGGTGCTATCAATTTTACGTTGCGCCGTAATGGTAGAGGCCATGTGATGCAGCGTATTATAGGTCGTAACATTAAACAAACCATGGGTTTGTACAGTCCCCGCTTCACAATGTTGTGCCAAATCGTTACGCATTAAATCAACAATCATCAGGTTTTCCGCACGATCTTTAACACTATGATGAAGTGCTTTTGGGTCGCTATTGCGTGGGGCGGTGCCTTTAATCGGACGTGTTTCGCATAAGCCTGTTTCATCTATGGTTAGAAAACATTCAGGGCTGGAGGATAAAATTGCATGACCTTTACACTTTATATAGGCGCTGTAACTGGCGGGGCTGGCGTTACATAGGGCGGCGAACAGCGCAAGGCCTTCAGGTGGCACCTCAAATGTGCCAAAAAACTTGCGGGTAATATTGGCTTGATAAAACTCGCCGGCTTTTATCTTTTCAAGCGTTTGCTCTACGCTATCTAAATATGTTTGCTTTGTCATATTGCTTTGCAAATCAAGCACTTTAGGTAGCGGATTTTTTGGTCTTTCAATTGGGTTCGGTTGATATTTGGGCCCAAACCGCGTGAGGGTCTTTGATGTATGGTTAAAAACAAAATGCGTATGAAACTGGGTAAACCATATATCAGGTAGGTTGAAAGTGGCTGAGGGTTGATGCGGTAAAGGAGCAAATGCCTCATAACTTAAAAATCCAAACCAGCAGTGGTTCCAGCTAAAGGGTTTTGCATTTTCAAGCTGCTGAAACAGCGCATCGAAATCATCTTCAATGATTGTTTTTGGATTAACGGCTAAGATAGATAATGTGCCATGCTGCGGGTGGTGCAAACTACTATGCAGCAGAACAAACGTATCTTCATCGGCAAAGCGTTGAGAAAATTCTAGTGGTTCTTGCCAGCTAAGTTGCATATAAAAGCTCATTCGCGCGAGTCGTGAGACTGGGATTGTTCCACTGCCAGTTTTGAGGTTTTAGTAAAGTAACTTCGCGCGCGCCTGTTATGGCATTACAAAGCATCACGCTATCTGCGTTTTTTAAATCTTCCAACGTAAAATAGCCAAGCGTTACATTCCAATATTCGCAAAAACGTTCACGCGCAATACCGGGCAGCAAACCGCACTCTAGCGCTGGGCTAAAAATCTGCTCACCAATTTGCCAAAAGATATTTGATCCTGTGGCTTCACAAATATATCCATTAGCATTTAACAATAATGCATCATCGCACGCCTTTTCTTGCGCTTCAATAGCCGCAAGCGTTGCGTTTAACCCTTGCATCATTTTTGTATGAACAGGCAAGGTTTTTAGCGATAGCTTTTCAATAGTGCTCACCCAAACGGTTGCTGAGGGTAATGGAGCCGGTGGCATGGGTAGAATTTCCATAACGCAGGTAGGAATACTCTGTACGTCAGGCAAATAGCCGCGCCCGCCAACACCTCGGCTAATCGCAATACGTAACACGCCATTTTGCGAGTTATTTTGCGAGATAAGCTGACGGATTAAGTGGGGTAATAAATGGATATTAAAATTTATTTTGAGGGACATTAGTCCTTCTTCTAAACGCTTTAAATGGCGATGAAGCTGTTGGGGCTCTGTTTGGGCAATATGTATGGTTTCAAACAATCCATCGCCATAGCGAAAGCCGCGGTCGCTGATTGATATTAACGCCTGTTCAGCGTCGATGAATTCTCCATTACAATATGCAATTGCCATGGTTTTAGTTACCTTGCTTTTTACCAAAAATCTATCATCTTGCAGCCATGGTTAAAATTGCATTAGGTTTGGGAAGTAATGTGGGAAATCGTCAGCAGATGATTGCTCAAGCAGTAGAGCTTTTGAGTGCCCACATGAATGTTCACAAGCTTTCGGAGTTGCTTGAAACCCCTGCTTTATTAGAAAAATATGCCCCCGCAGAATGGAACCAGCCTTTTATCAATGCTGCCTTAACGGGAGAAACGCAATTAAGCGCGAAAGACTTACTATGGTTATGTCATCAGATTGAAGGCCAATTAGGGCGAACCAAATCAGGTAAGTGGAGCCCACGCACAATTGATATTGATGTGCTGCTTTATGGCGAAAATATTTTGCAGGAAGCTGACTTAACCATTCCTCACCCTTATATGTTGCAACGCGAATTTGTAATGCGCCCATTAATTGAGATTGCAGGCGATTGGGTGCACCCTATTACACATAAATGCCTTAAACATCATCAGCGCACAAAAATTGTGGGTATCGTAAATGTAACACCCGATTCATTCTCAGACGGTGGGCAGTATTTTACACCTGAAGCTGCCATTGCGCATGCGCAAAATTTGCTAAAGCAGGGCGCAGATTTTTTGGATATTGGCGCTGAGTCAACCCGTCCTAATGCAACCCTGATTTCACCTCGAGATGAATGGGCACGTTTGGAACCGGTTTTAAAAGCTATGCCGAATAAAGCGTTATTAAGTGTTGATACACGGCACACATCAACCGCTAAGCGTGCTCTTGATTTGGGTGTAGGGTGGATAAATGATGTATCTGGCGCTGCGGATGACACGCTAGTAAAAGCGGTTGCGCAGTTTCCTGATGCGAAATATGTGCTTATGCACTCTTTGACTGTTCCAGCTAATAAAGCGGTTACATTAGCGAAAGATAGTGACTTAGTGTCTGAAATCAGTGAATTTGCTTCGCTTAAAATAAAGCAACTTTTACATTTGGGCTTGCAACAATCGCAGATTATATTTGATGTGGGTTTGGGGTTTGGCAAAACTGCCGCGCAATCACAGGAGTTAGTCAAACGCATGACTGAGTTTAATCATCTAGGCGTTCCGCTTTATGTTGGGCACTCGCGCAAATCATTTCTAGATTTGCCTATCAGTGCAGCGATGGATGAAAAAGATGCACAAACTTTAAACATTTCGCAAGAACTTGCCGCCAAATCGATCGATTATGTGCGCGTGCATAATGTGGAGATTCACCGTGGCCTTTGATCATGATCCTGAATTGGCAGGCCTGCTTGAAAGTTTGCTTAACCCACATTTGAAAGAAATTTCATTGGGGTTGGAGCGTATGGTGGTGTTGCTTGAAGCGCTGGGCAATCCGCAATTAAGTTGCGCGCCCATAATCCATGTTGCCGGCACTAACGGTAAAGGATCCACCATCGCATTTATGAAAGCGTTGCTAGAAGCAGCAGGCAAAACGGTGCATTGTTATACATCGCCGCATATGATTAGTTTTACCGAACGTATTGTCATTGCGGGCAAGCCCATATCAAAGCAAGTTTTGAAGCCTATTCTAGAAAATATTTTGGCGCTGCAATCTACTGCGCCTGCCACTTTTTACGAGGCAACTACCGCAGCGGCATTTGTTGCCTTTGCTCAACATAAAGCGGATTTTATATTGCTAGAAACCGGCTTAGGGGGACGGCTTGATGCCAGCAATATTCTAGAAATGCCCGCTGCCTGCGTCATAACGCCTATCGGGTTTGACCATGAACATTTTTTAGGAAACACGCTGGCTAAAATTGCTACGGAAAAGGCAGGAATTTTGCGTAATCATGTGACTTGCTTTATTGGCAAACAGCAGCCCGAAGCCTTAACCGCGCTCATGCAGAAGCCTGCCAAGTTTCATGTTTATGGCACTGATTTTAAAGCGACGAAAATTTCAGATAATCAGTGGGAATTTGCCCATAAAAACGCTATTTTTACGTTACCTATGCCCGCTTTATTAGGTGATTTTCAGTTGGTGAATGCGGCTTTAGCGATTGCTACCGTTCAACATTTTGTGCCTAAGCTCGCATTACATCACATGCAAAAGGCGATGCATTCGGTGGAGTGGCCAGGGCGTTTGAAACGCGTTAACTTATCGATTAACCAGCCTGATTTAGAAGTTTATATGGATGGCGCGCATAATGAAATGGGATCGGCAGCATTAGCACAATGGGCAAAGCATTTACCTCAAAAACCTGTATTAGTGATGGCGATGAAAGCCGATAAAAATGCGGATGCTTTTTTGCGCTATTGGCGGAATATAGCTGCTCAAATTTATGTTACTCAGATGACAGGCATTGTGCCATCGCTAGAATCTGAGAACATAAAAAAGGCAGCGTTAGCACAGGGTATACCTGCCGAAAATTGTGACGATTTTGAGCAAGCAATGCAAAAAGCGGTTAGCCATCAAGCACCAATCATTATTTGCGGGTCACTTTATTTTGTAGGTGATATATTAGCGAAATATTAAGGGTTACTAAGGTATACTAAACTATGGAATTTGAAGAAGTACCGATTGCGCAAACATCTAAACCTGCACCATTATCGCAGGAGCAGATGCAGCAATCATTTACCCCCATCGAATATGCGAGCAGTTCGATTGTTATTCCACCGGGCAATTACCGTGTCTATTACAATCGTACCAGTTTTAAAAAAGTGCATGCCAATTCGGCTTATGAAGCAATGCAAAAAACCAATATTGATAAGCCCGTTAAAATCATTCGCCACTCGTTAAATCGCATGTCGGTGTTAACGCAAGAAGTGCTTCGAAACGGCAACACTATTGCTGAAGCATCAACACCCACGCCGGTCCAAACTCCAATTGAGACACCTTCGCCAGTTGTGGAACAAGTTGAATTGCCAACAGAAGAAGATGCACAAACACGCGGACTTGATGGCAATGAAGTGGATGCACTTCTGGTTGCAAAAGAAGATTAGCATTCCTGCCGCAAACTTTTATAATGCTGCATGATTCGCAGATATTTCTTTTCAGCCGCTTATTTATTACTCATCCCACTTTTAAATTGGGCTTTTAGTTGGGCGCCTGTATGGAGCTTGCCCGATGGCGGCAGTTGGACACCCTTTGCAATATTGCCCGGATTAGTGCTGGTATTGCGCGATTTAGCCCAGCGCGAAATTGGCCATAAGGTTTTGATATTATTGTTCATTGGCGCAGGGCTATCGTATTTTTTAGCACCTTTGGAAATTGCCGTGGCTAGTATGGTTGCTTTCATGGTGAGTGAGCTGATTGATTGGCTGGTATTTACCATCACCAAGCGCCCATTATCATCTCGCATTATGCTTTCCAGCCTCATCGCCGCGCCAGTAGATACCACGCTTTATTTAGTGGGTGCTAATATGGTAGTGCCCGGTGTGCTAACCCTCACCTCAATTCTCGCCAGCATAGCCAGCAAACTCGCCGCCGCACTATTCGTCGCATGGTTAATCAGAAGGCGTGAGCGTAGAATTATTTCTAAATAGATTGCAAAGATTCTAGGAAATTTAGCTCGCCATAAATTCGGGCATCCATGCTTCGTTTTGGTGTTTTAAGTCGGCGGTTTTTAGGGTGAAATGGCCTTCGACTGAAAATTCATTGCCGGTGCTGATGCCGAGTTCGGTTAGTGGAATTTCCTGTTCTTTGGCGGCATTGCAGATTGCTTGAATATGCTCAGGCGCGATGGCGATAAGGTAGCGTGCTTGATCTTCACCAAAGCAATAAGCTACATTTTGCCCCTCAGAAGGTAATGTGATGGATAGGCCGATGCCGTGTTTAAAGGTCATTTCTGCAAGGCTCACAAGTAGTCCACCATCTGAAATATCGTGGCATGCTTTAATGCGGCCTTGTTTGATAAGTTTGCGAATAAACGTTCCGTTATCAAACTCAGCATTTAAATCAACGGGCGGTGGTGCGCCTTCTTCGCGGCCTTCAATTTCGCTTAAATAAAGCGATGCGCCTAGATGACCTTCTGTTTTACCAACCATGAATAGTGTTAAGCCTTCAGCTTCAATTTGCGAGCCGATGGCCGAATCGAGATGGGCAATTAAACCGACGCCACCAATAGCAGGAGTAGGGTGAATGCCTTTACCATTTGTTTCATTATAAAGCGACACATTGCCCGAAACGACTGGATAATCAAGCCGCAGGCATGCTTGGCGAATGCCATCAATAGCGCCTACAAGTTGCCCCATAATTTCAGGGCGTTGCGGGTTGCCAAAATTGAGGCAGTTGGTAATAGCCATTGGTTTTGCGCCAACGCAGATAAGGTTGCGCCACGTTTCGGCCACCGCTTGCTTGCCGCCTTCAACTGGGTCTGCATAGCAATAGCGTGGGGTGCAATCGGTAGTGATAGCAACGGCTTTGGTGCTGTTATGGATACGCACCACGGCGGCATCGCCGCCGGGGCGGGCGATGGTGTCATTCATAACCATGTGATCATATTGCTCGTAAATCCAGCGTTTGCTTGCAATGTCGGGCGATGTGAGAAGCGTCTTAAGTGATTCCTCAAGCGAGGTTTCTTTGGTTTCAAAATAGGTTGCTGCTTAGGCGTTGGTGTATGCGGGCGATCATATATTGGCGCTTCATCAGCTAAGGGTGAAACGGGAATGTCCGCCGCCACTTCGCCATGCCATTTAAGCACTAGGCGGCCGGTATCGGTTAGCGTTCCGATGGTTGCGATGTCCAGTTCCCATTTTTTAAATATGCGCTCAGCAATGTGGGCTTTTTCAGGTTTCAACACCATCAACATGCGCTCTTGGCTTTCTGAAAGCATTAAATCATAGGGTGTCATGCCATCTTCGCGCATGGGTACTTTATCAAGTTCAAGCTCAATGCCACAGCCGCCTTTATCGGCCATTTCAAGTGATGATGAGGTGAGCCCAGCGGCACCCATATCTTGAATAGCAATGATGGCATCTTCCTGCATTAGCTCCAAGCAGGCTTCAATAAGCAGTTTTTCCGTGAACGGGTCGCCCACTTGAACCGTAGGACGGTTTTCGGCTGAATTATCATCAAATTCGGCGGAGGCCATGGTAGCACCATGGATGCCATCGCGCCCTGTTTTTGAACCCACATAAACCACAGGATTGCCGATGCCTGCCGCTGCTGAATAAAATATGTTATCCGCACGCGCTAAGCCCACGGCCATTGCATTCACCAAAATATTACCATCATAGCTTTTGTGAAATTGCGTTTCGCCGCCAACGGTGGGCACGCCCACACAATTGCCGTAACCTGCAATGCCCGCTACTACGCCATTAACTAAGTGGCGCGTTTTTGCATGTTCGGGAGAGCCGAAACGCAAAGCATTCATCAATGCAATTGGGCGAGCGCCCATGGTGAATACATCGCGCAAAATGCCACCTACACCTGTGGCAGCGCCTTGATAGGGTTCAATGTAGGAAGGATGATTATGCGATTCCATCTTGAAAATAATCGCATCATTATCGCCAATATCAATGATGCCCGCATTTTCGCCAGGGCCACAAATAACATGCGGTGCTTTGGTAGGCAGCGTTCCCAAATGCTTACGCGTGGTTTTATAAGAGCAATGCTCCGACCACATAACGGAGAAAATACCCAGTTCAGTTAAATTAGGCTCGCGCCCCATAATGCTAAGCACTTTATTAAATTCATCTTCACTCAAACCAAATTGCATGGCTTGTTCAAGCAGGGCGGAAGTTTTTTTCTGTGTCGCTGTCATGGGCGCGAAACTAGAATGAGCGCGCCTTAAAATCAATGTCGAATATGCGGGATAAGCTGAAAACTAGATGATCGGAACGTGCGACATAAATTCAGCTGCCTTTTGACGACGCTCTAATTCATTTTCAGAGAATGTCTGCGTATCGGCGCGGTCGCGCGAGGGGGGAGGGGAAGCAGGCGTAGAGAGTGCCTTATGTTTAAGATATTCTGCATTTTCAGCCGCTTGCTGTGCGCGTTGTTTTTGATCGCTTAAATTTTCGTAATTGCTGGCGAGTGTATCGTAATGTTTTTCTTTTTGCTGCTCGGCTTTAATGCGGTTTTCGGCTATTTGTTGTTCGCGCTTTATCGCATTATCGCGCAACTGCTGACGGCGCTGAGCTAACTGCTCTTGGCGCTCATTCGCATTTTCGATTTGAATATCTTGTTTGACATCATTGACTTTGCGTTCGGCTGATTTGCCGATGCTTTGCACTATATTTTTAACTAAAAACCCTGCTGCCACAACCCCAACGGTTAGCATTACAGCACCTACAATGGGTGCAGCGCCAACTGTTACACTCATTCCTGTTAAAAATCCTGTAAGTGCTCCGTTTCCTGCAATTAAACCGGTTAATGCTGTTCCAGCACCCGCTAATTGTGGTACAAGCCCAACTACAAAAGCGTTTAAACTGGTTAATGCGGAACCTATGGTGGTAGTTGCGCCAACGGCTGCATAGCTACCGCTTACCATTGTAAGCTCGCTAATACCTAAACCTACCGCACCTGCACCAACAGCGCTCACAATAACCGGAGCACCTGCGCCAACGGTAGCTACACCTGCGCCAATGCCTGCTACGGTGCCAACTGTTTTTCCAATTCCCATACGTTATTTTAGCAAACTTAAAGCTATTTGATTGTTATGATTTTGTGACAATCCCTTACAGAATTGATGGCGATACCTCTGCATTTTCAGCTTCGGTGGGTTTGCGTGCCCATTTTTCGGCTAATGTTTGATGGGTGTCTTTATTAGAAGCAATAGGTTTGCGTGCTGAATTAGAATAATATTCTAAGCGGCCTTTATTCATTTTATCCATTAAATCTTGTCTATCAACAGGCGTGCCGTTTGCACGTTTCATTAAAGTTTCGCTATGCATTTGTGGCGTCCAATCAATCGGGCGGGGTGATTGATCCGATGGGTTCTCAAGGTGATTTTCAATAAGTGCTGCTTGGCGTTTGGGCGTTTGAAATGGCTGACGGAAAACCGTTTGCGAAATTTCGCTTAAACCAGCGGCCACCTCTTTGCGATTAAAGCTTAAAATACCGTCCACTAAACGTTCAACCGATAGGTTCATTTGCTCATTAACATAGGATTCACGTGTCATAACCTTGGCTGCGAAATAAGATGCATAAGGTATACCGGCCATGATGGAATCTTTTGCTAAGCGTTTGCGCACAAAGTCAGCATTCTCACCAGCGCCTTGGTTGCTCTTGTAACCCAATTTATCGGCCACCTTTAGAAGTGGATTGAACGCTTTTGAGAACACATCGCTTTCAGCAAAGCTATGCATATTGCGGCCAATCGAATCGGTAATTTGCATAGCGATGGAATTGCTTAATGCACGGTTTTCTTTACTAAAACCATGAGGGTCAAATGTAGCGCCATCAATGTGGTTTTGGAAGGGTGCTGCATGGCTAACTCGTTTATTAGCCGGCACGTCGCCACTAGCGATCAACTTATCATTGTTAAACCATTTGAAGCCACCTTTATTGTCAGAATAAGCCATTGGCGGGGCTTCTGAGCCATTTAAAACGGTATCATTTTTAAATTCGCTACCGTAATAAACACCCTTCGAATTGACACGAACATGCGCACCTAATTTGAGTTCGCCTGTATTATCATCTTTAACAACAAAATGTAATGGACCGTCTTCAGCATGTACGGCCATGCCATTTACTTTACTGCCTGGAATACGAAAGATAGAGAAAAACGGCACAGATGGCGTCATTTGAATAATGGAGCGAATGGTGCTGATGGTGGTATATTTTACGATGTTACGGGTTCCGTTCAACAGTGCACCGGGAATTTCAGTTGGATTTTTCATCCACGTAGGTGCGCTAATTTGTTTACTACCTTTCCACCATTGCGAAACGCTATCGCCAACATTATCATAAATATCACGGTAGAGCTGGGTAAATACGTTATAGACGGTGAAGCGACCTTGCAAATCAAGTGCACCCGGAATTAATGTGTGGCCACTAACTTTTCCATCATCATTTAAAAGAATACCGCTACCATTATCAACACCGTCAGACGAATATTTAAAGCCCTTAAATACCTTATCAAGTAAGTTTCGCTGTCCGCGCATGAAGAAAACATAAGGTAATGCTACGGCCATATCTTCACCGGCATTATAGGTACCAATTTTCCACACTTTGCCTGCTAATTTTTTGACAATATGCATGGCATCAAACTCGCCGTTTTTGGCCCATGATGCGCGCTCTTTAGGATTAAAAATACCTGCCAGCGTATTACGCATAATGGCTGAGCCTGCACTCATCGCGGCGAATGATGCGGTGACGACTGTCATTTCAGCACCTAAACTGCGCCCGGATACATCCTGTGCATCATGTGTGATTCGGTTTTCGCGGAAGCGTAAATATTCACGCGCGCGAGTAATTTCTTTGCCTTCCTTGTTAAAGAGCGTTGAACCATCTGGCTTAGTCGCATATTTATTTTTGAAGACCGTATTATCTAAGATGGTATATAAACCTTCACCAATGGTTTTATCCACTCCATAAGCGATTTTCTCTAAAAACCCTTGGTTTTTAATGCCTGCTTTGCGCTCTTCACTAAAATTATGCTTTTCATAACCTCCTAAGCGACGCATTGCGTCGCTATTTTCCATTAAGCTAAAAAATAATCCACCAAGGGTAATACGCGACACAAACTCAATCGCTGTTTTACCAATGGGGGTATCGGTCCAATGCTGTTTTTTAACCAACCAGCTATCATCGGTTACCGCCCAGTCGCCAGGCGTATTGGTGGTTCCGGGCGCATCGGGCACCCCAAAAGTTGAGTTTGAATAATCTTGTGGAGGCTCCGCGTTGATGGGATAAGCTTTATGCACCGCATTGAGCGAGTTTTTCAACAGGTTTGGCTTTGCAGCAATTTTTGTAGGGTTCTCCACTGTTTCATAATATCAGACAAGGCGTTTTCGTGTGTTAAGTTTTTATGACAAGCGAAGGCTTAAAACTTGCATCGAATAAGGTTATCGGCATGATAGCTTTATGCAAGAATGGATTGAATCATTAGATTACCGATTATGGGGTGAGCAGCTGCTTGAATGGGCTGATACGCAGCTTTTTGTTGGTGAGACACTCATCCAAATTGCGCTGTTATTTGCTACGTTAATGATGGCAATGCTCGTTGCTAAACGACTCACGCCTTTATTTAGTTCGCTCTTACAAAAAATTCGCTTTTTAAGCGATTCAACCTATGAAATAACCAAGCGTAAATTGGCAATGCCCATTAGTTGGTTGTTTTTTCAGCTTATAACGATTGTTGTTTTAGAGCAATTTGGCGTTGATAATCGGTTGCTTATAATTGTTATGAATTTAACGGTCACGTGGGTGGCAATCCGGTTTTTTTCAAGCTTTGTTAAAAATCCCGTTTTTTCAACCATTATCGCGGTTACAGGCTGGACGATTGCTGCGTTAAATATCTTAGATTGGTTAGATCCGACTGTAGTATTTTTAGATGAGATTGCCTTTACAGCAGGTGATTTGAAAATTTCGTTATTAATGATTATCAAAGGTTTGATTACTTTAGGGTTTTTGCTTTGGGCAGCTATATCCTTTTCAAATGTAAGTGAGCGTTATATTCGAAATGTGGGAGGCCTCACCCCTTCTTTGCAAGTGCTGCTTATTAAACTAATTAAAATTGCCCTCATCACATTTGTAATTTTAATTGGTATTAGCTCGGTTGGTATTGATATTACTGCGCTTGCGGTATTCTCAGGTGCTGTGGGTGTGGGTATTGGTTTTGGTTTGCAAAAAATCGTTTCTAACTTCATCTCCGGCATTATTTTGTTAATTGATCGCTCCATTAAACCAGGTGATGTGATTGAGTTGGACGATACCTATGGTTGGATTAATAAACTTTCAGGCCGGCATGTTTCCGTCATCACGCGCGATGGTAAAGAGCATTTGATTCCAAATGAAGATTTAATTACCCAGCGTGTGATTAACTGGTCTTACAGCAGTAAGGCAGTTCGCATCAAAATTCCGGTTGGCATTTCCTATAATGCTGACCCACATCAGGCGCGAAAATTAATGTTACAGGCGATTAAAGATGTGGATAGGGTGCTTGATAATCCCATTGCTGCCTGTCTAATCACCGGTTTTGGAGATAATTCAGTGGATTTAGAATTGCGCGTGTGGATTGAGGATCCGTCCAACGGAGTATCCAATATTATTAGCGAAATTTATTTTAAAGTGTGGGACATTTTTAAAGAAAATAATATTGGAATTCCATTCCCGCAGCGCGATGTGCATTTGAATTTCTCCGATGATGCATTGGTTGATGCGATTAAAAAGTTAAAAACTACTTGATAAGCGCGGGCTTTTAGCGTATTTGCTAGCGCACAGGGATGGCGGATTGTCTGCTATTCACTTCACACCTTGGGCCGCATTACGGTGACTGTTAACCCAGTTCACGCTTCGCCCTTGGGAGGAAAGAAACCGTAAACAGGAGTAAAAGCAATGGCTTTACCTAAATTTTCTATGCATGATTTAATCGATGCGGGCGTTCACTTTGGTCACCGCACCCGTCGTTGGAACCCTAAAATGGCGCCTTATCTTTATGGCGTGCGCAACGATATTCATATTATCGATTTGCAACAAACTGTTCCGTTGCTTCACCAAGCGTTAGCGATTGTGCGCGAAACGGTAGCTAATAATGGCCGTATTTTATTCGTAGGCACCAAGCGCCAAGCGAGTGATATTGTTTCAGAATCTGCTGTTCGTTGTGGTCAATATTACGTGAACCAACGCTGGTTGGGCGGCATGTTGACAAACTGGAACACCATCCAAAACTCAATCCGCACGCTTCGCAAACTTGAAGAAGAAGTAGATCGCGAAGATTTAAATTTGACGAAAAAAGAGCGTCTACAACGTTCACGTCAAAAAATTAAACTCGAAAGCTCTTTGGGCGGTATTAAAGAGATGGGCGGCCAGCCTAGCTTAATTTTCATCGTGGATACTAATCGTGAAGATTTGGCCATTGCTGAAGCGGCTAAACTTGGCATTCCTGTGATTGCGATTGTCGACAGTAACTCCTCTATCGAAAACATTACATTCCCTATTCCGGGTAACGATGATGCAACTAAGGCAATTCGTTTATATTGTAATTTAATTGCTGATGCAGCGCTTGATGGTTTATCTAGCAGCGTATCAAAAAAATCATCTGATGCAGGTGAAAGTGCTGAACTTCCAGCCGCTGCTGCCGCTGAAGCGAAAGCCGCTGCAACCGAAGCAAAAGCTGAAGAAGCAAAGCAAGCTAAAGCAGGCGCTGAAGTTGTGGTAAAGAAAAGCCGTAAAAAAGCAGCTGAAGAAGGCAAAGCCGAAGCAAAGCCAGAAGCCAAAGTTGAAAAAACTGATGAAGCAGACGATGCCAAAGCGGAAGCTAAAAAAGCATCCTAGTCGGTTGAATGTGAATTAAAGAGAAAAGAGAGAAGATTATGGCTGAAATTACTGCAGCAAAAATCAAAGAATTACGTGAATCAACCGGTGCTGGCATGATGGATTGCAAAAAAGCGCTTGTCGAAGCTAAAGGCGATACTGATGCCGCAGTTGACTGGCTGCGCACCAAGGGCTTAGCCGCGGCAGCGAAAAAAGCAGGCCGGGTGGCAGCTGAAGGTTTGGTGGCCGTTAAAACCACTGAAACCAAAGGTGCGATTATTGAGCTAAACTCAGAGACTGACTTCGTTGCGCGCAACGATAAGTTCCAAGAATTAGCTGAGAAATTTGTAGATGCTGCGTTGGAATCAGGTGTTGAAGATATTGATGCGTTAAAAGCCTCAAATGTTGCAGGTTCAACCATTGAAGCACATGTAAATGAAGGCATTGCTACCATTGGCGAAAACCTCAATTTACGTCGCGTTGCTTATCTTGAAGAAAAAGATGGCGTAGTGGTGCCTTATGTTCACACAGCGGTGAAGCCGGGCTTAGGCAAAATTGGTGTGTTAGTTGCGTTAAAATCAACCGGCGATAAAGCCAAGCTTGAAACATTTGGCAAACAAGTGGCCATGCATATCGCGGCTGCTCGTCCTGAAGCGCTAACCCGCGCTGAAGTGCCTGCTGAGCGTTTAGATCGCGAGCGTGAAGTGTTAAAAGAGCAATCGATTGCTTCGGGTAAAACACCTGAAATCGCTGAGAAAATGGTTGAAGGTCGTATTCGTAAATTTTATGAAGAGATTGTTTTGCCTGAACAGGTTTTTGTGCTTGATGGCAAAGCCACCGTTGCCGAAGCTATGAAAGAAGCGGAAAAAGAAGTGGGTGCGCCTATCGCACTTACTGGTTTCCGTCGTTTCACACTAGGCGAAGGTGTTGAGAAAAAAGAAGAAGATTTTGCAGAAGAAGTTGCCAAAGTTGTTAATGGCTAAGTTGTAGAATATCATTTTGAAAGGGCGCGGTGCAAACTGCGCCCTTTTTATTTAGCGAGATTTATTAGAGGATAGTTGCTCTTTTAAAGCAGCCTCAGCCTTCTTGGCTGCCCCATAAAGCGACACTCCATCAAGTGCGCTTAACTTACCATTAGAAATTGCAGCGCAGCGGTCAGTGGCCGCAAAAATAGCCGCACCCACCGCTTTTTCAGGTGTCTTAAATTTAATAAGCGCTTTTTTCGCCATCGCATTTTGCGTCTCTAATTCTTCCACATTGCCAAATTTTTCTTCAGCGGGTGGTGCATTGCCCATACATAATAATCCGGCATTGGTGGTGCCATGTGCACTACGCACCGATGCAATATATTCTTTTAAATCAGGTGCGTTGGCAATATCGCGGCAGCTAGCGGCGATGGTAGCATCGGTTAATTGGTTGCCTGTTTCATTGCCCAATAAAGCAACACTCGCTGCTAAAAAATTATTGTAAAAATTCATCGCCTCTTTTGAAATAACTTCATCAGTATGTTTGTAAATTTTAGGAAATTTACCTGACGCAAATCCGTTGAGCCATTTGCGAGCAACAGGCTGTAACTCTGCATCATAATGCGCCACAAATTCTGCCACAAATGCAGGGCCTGAGCCTGCAATAGCGGTATGTGCGTGCATTTTTTCTTGCGAATCATGCATAATAGGGTCTCCTAATTGATGGCCAATTTGTTGGGCAATGGCATTGGCTTTAGAGTGCTGACCATAATAACCGCAAACCACTTGCGGAATATGCGGCATCATATGTGCTACTTTAGGTTTAGTTTGTGTGTATTTTTCAATTGATTCAGCCGTTAATGCTGCTGCACTTGAAATAATGATTGTGTCATCTGAAATAAGATCTTTCAATGGCGTTAGAGCCGCTTGTGCCATGTGAGGTTTTACAGCAAGCACAATAATATCAGGTTTTTTCTGAGTCGCTATATTGACCGATTGATAATTTGTAATCTGGGGCGGCGCGCCGCTAAATTTTGATTTAGATAAAATTTGTTCTACTGCTGCGCTATCTTTTCCCTCGCTAGTACCTGCGATAATGGTGAGTTTATTGGCTGAAATGCGGTTAGATTCAGCCATCATACTTTGCAGCACAGGCAAGCCCATATTGCCGGTTCCAATGAATAAAATCTGTTTATTTTTTAAATCAGTCATGAAAAGAGTGTATCGATTTTATAGGTTAACTTCAACGCTGTACTGGAACATTCGCGGTATTGGATTGTGAAAGATCGCGGCCGTTATTTTGACTCACGCGATATGCCCACAAGCCCGCTGTTGCCAATACACCTACCGTTGCCGCAACGCTAATCACTTTGCGAAACGCCAATTTTGTTTTTGAAGGTTCTTGTGTTTCGCTATCTTTTTGCGTTGTTTTTTCACCGTCTGAAAAGAGACTAGCTAATGCATTCGTTGCAATTAGACCCATGGTAACATTGGTAACCATGCTTTGTGTTTTATCGCTAATGGCAAAAGCCTTTTTTTCGGATTGATTTTGATTCTGACTATTTGATGAGAAGTTTATATGCGTTTTTTGCTTTGGCTGCTCAGCTGTTACAACTAAACCCTCATAAAAAGCATCAAGTGTTTCAGGGCTTTTTTGGAAATGGCTATTGGCAATGATTTGCGTTAGAAGGTTTGGCGTATCAGGTTTTTTTAGCGCTTCAAAATCAATAGATTCTAAATTGGTTTTAAATAAAATATGTTCGGCTTCAGGCAGATATTGCACAATATTTTGCTGCAATGTAGAGGCTATCTCACTATGATTTCCCGCAATTTTATGCTCTTTAAGTTTTACTTGCAGCGCATCGGCTAAATTATCAAGTGTAGTGCCATTTTCCACTTCATCTGCTTTGTAACCGCTATCTAAAATGCTTTTAGCATGCTCTACTGCAATATAGGCGACAGGATCGCGTGTAATAAAATGTGCTTTAAGCCGTGCATTAATATCTTGTGTTTCGGCAGGGGTCAAATCAGATAGTTTTTGAATGTCGCGCCCTGCATAAAGTGAGTAGAGTTTCCGCTCAGCTTTTGCGACTGGATTCATTTTTTCGTAATCTTCTTCGTCAAACAAATGCGCATTGGGATTGGTGTTTGTTTTTTTCCTAACTTGCAAATCTCTACTAAAATCATTGTAGACATCATCAATGTGACTGCTGGCTACAGCTTTGTCCCACATAATATCTTTGGGTGTGCGTTTAGATACGGTTTGACTCATCGTGTTATACTATCCAAAAATTATGAAAAAAGCACGTTACGCTTTTGTGACAAGTTGGTATGATACATAATGCCTAACCAAACCTCACCTGCGGTTGCGAACCCTTATATTATTTCGTTTCACCAAGGCGCTTTGTCTGAGATATTTGAAGAATTTGCCGCCAATCCATCAAGTCGAAAAGCGATACGAAGTTATTCAAATCATATTGATAAACTTATTATGCGGCTTTATTTAGATGCCAAGCAAACCGGCAACGTATTATCAATATTAGCGGTTGGCGGCTATGGCCGAGGCGAAATGTTTTTCCATTCTGATGTAGATATCATGTTTTTAGTTCCCGCGAATGGTTCCAAAGCTGCTGAGCCGGTTATCAACGCTATTTTATATACTCTTTGGGACTTAAAATTGAAAGTTGGGCATTCGGTGCGCACCGTGAATGAAGCATTAAGTGAATCGCTTGATGATATGAAAACCCGAACCAATTTATTGGAAGCGCGTCGCGTTGCGGGTAGCCAAGCGCTAGCTAACCAGTTCTTAGAGCAATTTGAACGTAAAATTGTAAAAGGGCATGAGCGTGAATTTATTGAAGCAAAATTAATTGAGCGCGCGGAGCGACATCAAAAATTTGGTGATTCACGGGCGTTGCTTGAACCAAACGTCAAAGAAGGCAAGGGCGGCCTGCGCGATTTGCAGCTGTTAATGTGGCTAATGCGCGCCTGTTATAATGTGAAGAAAATGGGCGAAATTGAAGCGCTAGGCAAAATAAGCACTGAGGAATTAAAGGATTTTCGTCGTGCGCGCAAATTTTTGCATCTGGTGCGGCTGCATCTGCATCAAATTGCGGGCCGTGCTGAAGAGCGTATGAGCTTGGATGTACAGCGCCAAATTGCTGAACGTTTAGGGTATCGTGGTCGTCATGATGCAAACCAATCGGTTGAGCGTTTTATGAAGCGTTATTTTCAGGTAACGCGTACTGTAAGCCAGCTTACGCGAACTCTGTGCTTTTTGCTTGAAGAAGAATGGGGCAAACAGCCTCGTACGGGTATAAAAGCACTTTGGAAACGACAGCTTTTACCAGAAGGTTTGAAAATTATTTCTAACCGTTTGCATTTTGAAACCTCTGATACGGTAAAAGAAAAACCTGAATTAATAGTTGGTATTTTTTGGTTTTTGCATCGTTTAGAAATCGATATACATCCGGCAGCGTGGCAGACGATTACGCGCAATTTAAAGCTGATAAACGCGGCCTATCGCAATCAAAAGCACGTTAATGATTACTTCTTGCAGTTATTATTAGACACAAATAATCCGCTTCCTACGCTTAAACGTATGAATGAATCGGGCGTTTTGGGCAAATTTATTCCCGAATTCGGAATGTTGTCGGGGCAAATGCAGTTTGATTTATATCATACCTACACGGTTGATGAGCATATTTTAAATGCGGTGGGTTATTTACATATGATGGAAGCAGGGCAGATGGCTGATAGTGTGCCGCTCGCTACTGGTTTATTCGCGCAAATTAAAGCGCGACGTGTCATGTATCTAGCATTGCTGTGTCATGATATTGCAAAAGGTAGGGGTGGCAGTCATCATCTAAAAGGTATTCAAATTGGTTTGCGATTAGCCAAGCAGTTTGGTTTTGATGACGCTGAAATGAAAGCGCTGGCTTGGTTGATTGAGCATCATCAAACCATGTCGATGGTGGCGTTTAAACGCGATTTAGATGATGCCGACACCATCTCTGATTTTGCCAAAAAAGTGCAAACGGTGGATCAACTCAATATTTTATATGTAATGACAATTGCCGATATCCATGCAGTTGCCAACAATATTTGGAATAGCTGGAAAGGCGATCTGCTTGAAACGCTTTATCATAAAACCGAGCACCAGCTAAACGAAACCAAAAGTGAAGTTTTAGAAGAAGTTGCATCGGTTATTGATCTTAAATCAAGTTTAGAAGCTAAGTTACCACGCGTGAATCCACGTGATATTCATAATTATGTAGATAACGCCGATACGGTATCGTTAGAAGGTTATGATGTGGCAACCCATAGCCGAATCTTCCCCTGTTGGTATGCCGTTAAATCAGGTGAAGAATTTGGAATACGCTTTAAAAGCTATAAGCGACAAAATATAACGCAAGTCACCATTGCCACGGCAAACCGCGATGGATTATTCTCACAAATTTCGGGCGTATTGGCGGTATGTGGCGCTAATATTATCAATGCTCGAATATGTACCCGCTACGATGATATCGTTATTGATCGCTTTGCTATTCAAAATGAAAGTGGGCAACTATTTGCTGAAGAGCGCCGGCAAGATAAAGTGAAAGCTAAGCTTCACCAAGTTCTATCGGGTGATCTTGATTTAGAAAAAGCATTGTTAGAGGCAGAAACGCGCTATCCAATATCGCGCGAGGTATTTGCCATAAAACCTCAAATTTTATTAGATAATAATGCGAGCCAAACTCACAGTTTGGTTGAAATTCAATGTATTGATCGGCGAGGTTTGCTTTATTATGTCACGAAAACAATCGCGCAGGCACAACTGGTTATCTCCACTTCACATATTTCGACTTATGGCGAAAAAGTGGTGGATGTGTTCTATGTTCAAACCCGAAATGAACAGAAGTTAAGCCCTGAATCTTTTGAAATCTTGCGCGAACAGTTGCAGCATCTACTATAGCGCTATGATTCGCTATATATTAATTAAATTTTGGCCTGCTTTTATTCCCATCGCGCTGTATTTGCTTTGGTATGCTAACCAAAAACGTAAAGTGAGGCATACCGATATCATTGTAACCATTACCGATGGTCCGTGGTTTATTACGATTATTGCGACCATGATGCTTATAATCGCTAGTTTTTTATGGGCTGGTCTTGTCGATTCCAAAACTGGGCCTGCGGAGTATTATCCTGCTATTTTGCATAATGGTGAAATAATTGAAGGTGAGATTGAATAGGCAATGGGCAACCATCTGATTACGCTAACCAAGGAAAGCTGGCTTAGCTGGCCCGAAACCCACACATTAATTGAAATTTTTACCGCTGCAGAAAAAGAAATTCGTTTTGTTGGTGGGGCGGTACGCGATTTGCTCATCAGTAAGCAGGTGCATGATGTGGATGTGGCCACCACCGCATCGCCGCAGCAAGTGTTGGGTATTCTACAAAAAGCAGATGTAAGAGCCATCCCTACCGGACTATCGCATGGCACAATCACGGCTATTATCGGTGAAGTTAGTTTTGAAATTACTACATTACGTAGTGATATTAAAACGTTTGGTCGACATGCCGAGGTGCAGTTTACCGATGACTGGCGTCAAGATTCAGAGCGCCGTGATTTTACCATCAATGGCCTATATTGCGATGTTGACGGGCGCGTTTATGATTATCATCAGGGGTTAGAAGATTTACGACACCGTCGCGTGCGTTTTATTGGCGATGCTTCCAAACGCATCAGCGAAGATGCATTACGCATATTACGATTCTTTCGATTTACTGCCTATTATAGCGAAAATGAAATTGATGGGGAAGGGTTAGCAGCGTGTCATCAGCACCGCGAAATGCTGCAAAACCTTTCGGGCGAGCGTATTGCTAACGAAATGTTTTTACTTTTAAATGCGCCATCAGCGCCGGATATACTCGATTTAATGAAAGAGCAGCAATTAACGCAATTTATTTTCGGCTATGCAATAAATACGCGCAGTTTGCTCACATGGCGCAAAATCGCACTTTTAATTGATGAACCTGAAAGCCAATTTGCATTACCTATTCCGATGATTATTTTAGCGCTTTTATGCCGCTCCCAGAAAGGTGCGATGGATGATTTTATCATTTCGCGTTGGAAATTATCGAATGCTGATGCTGATTTTTTGCGATATTTAACCCATGCCCCTGCGATCAATCATGATGTTAGCGAACATAAGCAAAAACAAATACTACGTCAGATAGGTGCGGCAAAGTTTCGCGCATTGGCGGTAATAAGCTGGACCGAGCATTTAGCACAAGCCTCAGCACAATCTAAATTATTAGCCGCAGCTTATCGCCCGATTATCTGGCTGGCCGAACATTGGGAAATTCCGCAATTTCCCCTATCAGGTGGTGATTTAGCGGCCTTGGGTTTGCCAGCTGGCCCCACAATGGGCGCATGGTTAAAACAGCTTGAAGAATGGTGGGAGCGTGAAGGCTACAGCCCATCAAAAGAGGACATTCTAAATCGTTTTAAATCGCAGCGTTAAGCGCTAAAATAAAATAATTATTGCCCAAATTATTCCACAATACCACAAGGATAAAAATACAGCAGCGCTGGCAATGTCTTTGGCAGCTTTTGAAAGATCGTGATACTCTAATGATATCCGGTCAATTGTTACTTCGATTGCTGTATTTAAAAGCTCGGTAATCATTACTGCAAACAGACCAGAAATCAGCGCAACTATCTCAATCGCAGAGTCACCGATAATAAATGCGATGGGAAGAGCGATGAGAATGATTATAAATTCATGGCGAACTGCTTCATCACGTTAAATGCATAACGGAACCCGTTATAGGAATGTTTACTAGCAGCTTTAATCCTGCGCCAACCGGATAATTTCTCAATGCTCATCAGGGTGCCCCATCATGCTTTTTTCAGGATCAAACGAATTCGTCTTCACTTCTAACAGAGTTAATAACGTATGAAAAATAGTATCATGCGTTAGCGGCTCATCTTTTAATTCAACTAATCGTTCATACGAAAATGCATCATAATTTTTGCCCAGCCACATGATGAGTGGTACATGACGTTGAGAATCAGGTGCTGCAAAATTGGGCATTCCGTGTAGATATAATCCATTTTCGCCAAGCGATTCACCATGATCGCTAACATAGAGCATGGCGGTTTCAAATTGCTCATCATGCGTTTTTAAAAATTCGATAACGTTATTGAGAAAATAATCGGTGTATAAAATGGCATTATCATAGGCATTATTAATTTCATCAGTTGAGCAATCGGCAAGCTCGTTGGTTTTGCAAACCGGAGTAAATTTTTTCAAACTCTTTGGGGTAGCGTTTATAGTAAGCTGGGCCATGATTACCCATTTGGTGAAGTACAATCATGATATCGCCTTGAGGATGATTTTTAATGTAATCGTCTAATCCAACAAGCATGCCTTCATCGCGGCACTCTTCATCGCATAGGGTGTTTGTTTTACTGGTACAATAATCCTCATATTCCATACGATCGGCAACATTTTTGGAACTGGAATTATTATCGCGCCATAATATTTGAGTATTGGCATGAGCTAGCACATCCAACACATTTTCTTTTTGCCGTGCTTTTTTAACCGAAAATTCATCTTCCCCTAAAATAGAAAACATACAGGGAACCGAAATGGCGGTGGACGTGCCGCAGCTACGCACGTTAGTAAAACTCACAATTTTCTGCTTTTTTAAAAGTGGATTTGTATCTTTATTATAACCATTTAAAGAAAATCTATCGGCGCGGGCAGTTTCCCCCACTACTAAAACTACTAATTCTCTATCTTTATCTTCAGCGGGTATTCGTGCATCTTGGCCTGTTTGCGAAACAATAATTACGTTCGATTTTAAACTTCGACTTATATGCTTGGCAGTGGCATAAATAAAATTTGCGGGGTTAAAGTAATAGCGAATCTGCTTATTCTCTCTGAAGAAAGAGCTAAAAGCAGCGCTCGAAATAAAGAATAAAATTGTCATCACACATAACAAAACTGTAGCAATTTTAATGCGGGTAATAATCTCTTTTGACAAACCATAAAAAGTTACTGGTAATTTAAATAAAAGGGCAGCAGGCAAAATTCCCAATAATAAAACATAAATCAACAAGGTTAGGCTGAGTAGATCTGTAGTTTCACTCACATCAGTGCTAAGTGTATTTTGGATCATATCCGTGTCAATCAACACATTATAGGTATCCATAAAATACGCAGCAAATGACGATGCCAGCAGTAACACCATCAAGATGGGCTTCAGCGTATATTTTATGCAGAGCACTAACAACGCTAAAATCAAAAAGCAGGTAAAACCAATGGTAACTGAAATGATAAACCAACCATCTGTTACAAATCCATAAACCATCAATAATTGTTTAAAAAATGAAAAATTCGCAAAGCACATCCAAAAAAGCGCCACCGCAAAAATTGCCTGAAAACTAGTCAATGAATAACGAGTGAAAATAACTTTGCTCCTTTAGCAAGTTATGGCGGTGTGTAGAGAATCGTCAGTATAAATCTCTACTATCAAATGTCCCAAAAAAACCATTTTAATGATATAGCACAGATTTTAGTGCTCTCTACATACTCATTTTGCTTTTCTTTTTGCTCAATGAAATGAAGTGGTATATGCACTATAGTTAGTTGAGCTGAACATTCTAGATATATAAGAATAAATGAAAAGCCCTATAATTATGATTCCAGTAACCAAACCTTACTTACCAAATAGAGATAGACTAAATCAGTATTTTGATAGGATATATGAAACTAATTTTATAACTAATAACGGCCCTTTGCTCCAAGAGCTAACTTATAAATTAGAACAATATTTGGGGGTAAAAAATCTTCTTCTTGTAGCAAATGGTACTTTAGCACTACAGATAGCTTATAAGGCAGTAGGTATAAATAAAGCTGCAATAACTCCAGCCTTTAGTTTCGCGGCATCGCCCAGTAGTCTTGATTGGAATGGGGTTGAGCCAATATTTTGTGACATTGAAAAAGACTCTTTCTGTATTGATATAAATTCTTTAGTAAAAACTTACACTAAAAATATTAGCAGGGTTGAAATAGATGGAATTGTACCTGTTCATGTTTATGGAAATGGCTGCGATGTAGAAAATATCGATAAATTTGCTAAAGATTTTCATTTAAAACTGGTTTACGATGCCTCTCATGCTTTTATGACTCAATATAAATGCAATAAATTAGAAAACCCTAAAAACTATGAGTCATTGTTAAAATTTGGTGATGCTTCTACGCTAAGTTTTCATGCCACTAAGCTTTTCCATTGCGTTGAAGGTGGTGCGATAATCTTTAATAAAGATGAAGATTATGAAAATGCAAAAAAAATGATAAACTTTGGAATTGATATAAATGATTATAAAATAAAATCAGCAGGAATTAACGCCAAGATGAGTGAGTTTCATGCTGCAATGGGATTATCAATATTAGAAGAAATAGATTTAATCTTAAAGCTTAGAGAAGAAATTTGGTATCATTATCAGAAAGAATTATCTGATTCTGTAGTTTTTCATAAAACACATGATAATTTTACTCGAAATTATAGTTATGCACCTATTTTATTAAAAGATGAAAAGCAATTACTATTAGTGAAAAATGCTTTGGAAAATGAGGGTATTCTTAGTAGGAGATACTTCTCACCTCCACTTAATAAGCTAGAATTCTTACAAGATAAATATGGTATAAAATATCAATGCCCTGTAGCTGAAGATATTTCGAGCAGGATTCTATGTTTGCCTATGTATCCGAGTCTTTCTATTAATAACGTTAATAAAATATGTAAAATAGTTAAAAGAGCAGTTATTCAAAAAAACTATTAAAATAAATATGGGAAATTCTTTTTACAATCAATCTGAACTTGAATCTCTAGGATTAAAAAAGCTTGGAAAAAATGTTTTATTGAGTAGAAAAACAAGCATTTATTCATCTGGTAAAATTTCAACTGGAGATAATTCGCGAATAGATGATTTTACTATTTTAAGCGGAGAAATTACTATTGGTCAATATATACATATTTCAGCATTTTGCGGTTTATTTGCTGGCAGACAAGTAATTGAAGTACAAGATTTTTGTACCATATCGTCCAGAGTATCCATCTATGCTGAATCCGATGATTTTTCTGGCAAATTCCTTACAAACCCTACAGTAGGAACTGAATTTAGAAACTTACTTTCTGGGAATGTTGTGTTGGAAAGTCATTCAATTATAGGGAGTGGTTCAGTTATTATGCCGAATGTTACGCTTCGCAAAGGTTCCGCTGTGGGTGCAATGAGTTTAGTAAAAGAATCAACTGAAGAATTTTATATCTATGCAGGCACACCTCTAAAAAAGATCAAAGCCAGAGAAACTAACTTATTAAAACTAGAACAACATTTAAAAATATGATTAAACTTACTCTTATCGTTCCAGTTTTTAATCATCAAATTTTTTTAGAGAAATGTCTAGATTCTATTGTGAATCAAGAGACTAATTTTAAATTCAAAGCATTAATTTGTGATGATGCATCAACTGATGGGTCATCACAAATAATTTTAAAATACGCTAGAAAACATCCTGATATTATTATTCCTAAAATTAGAGAGAATAATGTGGGTGTAGTTGAAAACATTTTTGATGCAATGCTTAATATAGAAGGTGATTACTTTGCTTTTTTGGAAGGTGATGATTATTGGACACATAATAAAAAGCTGCAGATGCAAGTTGATTTACTTGATAAGAATCCACAAGTAGATCTTTGTGGACATGAAACTGTTGTGAATAATATTTCTCGTTCAGAACAAAGTAATTTTATAGCACTTAATTCAGTTAATGAGGTTATAATTAGAAAAGGCAGAGAAAATCTAATAAGACCGCATTATAATTCAAGAGTTTTTCGTAACAAATATAATTTTAGTATAATTAGTAATAAGGCGGGGCTTATTTTTGATAGCTGTATTTATTGGTACTATATGCTCCAAAACCCGAAAATTATTTATATAAATAAAGCTATGTCAGTCTATAATGTTCATGAAAAGGGTATGTATAGTGGTTCAAATAGGAAAAAAAGAAAATTTATGGCGCTTTCATGTATTAAAAACTTGAATGAAGTTTTAGAAAATAAATTTCATGACTTTACTTATCGTCGCTTCAAGAAAACTCTAACAACGAAGTATAGAATTCTCTTTCCTTTATTCTACAAAGTTTTTGGTAACAGCTGTTATCAATTATTTATTGATAGATATAAATAATTTAGAAAGCTTATTAAAATGACTATAAAATTATTCTATATTAAAAGCGGTAATAATTTTGGTGATATTTTATCAAAATATATTGTTGAAATGATCTCAGGTGATGATGTAGTTCATTCAAAGGCTTATAAGTCAGATCTAATTTCTACAGGCAGCTTATTTAGTAAAATAGAAAAAACTAAATTTAGAAGATTTTTTTTTAGAATATTTAGGCCTACTTACATATGGGGAACAGGAATAAATTCTGAAGGTGGAAAACTTTCAAAACTATGTCTCAGAATTAGTGCTGTTAGGGGTAAACAAACAGCAGATAGATTAGGGTTAAAACATGGTTTGGCACTTGGCGATCCTGCTTTATTATGCAGCTATTTATTTCCTCAATCTACATTAAGCGCAGAGAACTCTATTAATAAGAAATATTTGGCTACCCCACACTTAGAAGATAAAAATAATTTTATTTGGGTAGAGAAAGTTAAGAAAATCCTTGGTGAGGATGTAGAGATTTGTGATCTATCACAAGATATTACTATTATTTTAGAAAAAATAGCTGGTGCAAAAGCAGTTATTACAAGTGCGATGCATCCTTTAATCGTCTCTCATAGTTATGGGGTTCCAGTTGTATGGATTGATGTTGGTCACCCAACGGTATTAGGTGGGGATTATAAATTTAAAGACTATTATTCTGCACTTAATTTAGAGGCTAAATCAATTAGGTTAGATAATATAATCAGTGATAATATAAGCAAACAAGATTTATTAAATCATTTTAAAAGTTCAATTCTTGACAAAAATTATTTAAAGAAAATTCAGAAAGACTTGCTAGGAAGTTTTCCTGAAAAACTTATAAAAAGATTAATTTAATTGGTAATTTGCGTTTTATTAAATGGTTTGAGGTTTCTAACTATTTCTTTGCTCAGGTTTGAGGTATGTTTAGTTAAGTTGAAAATTCATATTATTACTAATCGAATCCAACTGACTTAACGCAGTACTTAAAACCCCCTCTCACAGCAAAACTGACTCACTAAAATTGTAAGAACACGGTTATATTTTTATAGATTTGCTACTCAATAATTCAGAATATTTTAAATTGTTCACAGTAGCATTCAGATAGGGGGTGTCTCCAATAATATTAAATGCTGTATTAAAAATATAGAGATATTAATAAGTATCAAATGTATTCAAAAAGTCAGAAGGTGGCCATCGTTCGTTAAAGAAGCCTTATCTAACATATCTAATCGAAATAAAATGTGTTAGATGAGAATGATTATCATTGACTTGGATATATACCCTATCTATAGCTGCGAATCATTATCAGTCGTATTAAAGGAAATACTAAAAAATGATTCGCTCTAAAAAACTTCGCTATTTAGCAGTATCATCACTCATCGTAACCACAGCACTTTCGTCTGCTGTTGCTTTTGCTGAGGAAAAAAATAGTGCAGACGGGCGCGTTAAGGTGATGGAGCGTGTCACGGTTATTGGCACGCAGGATCGTCGTTCAGAAATTCCAGGTTCTGCATCTATTGTCTCAAAAGAAAAACTGGATCGTTACCAGATTACGGACGTGCATCGGGCCTTACGGGAAGTGCCGGGTGTGACCATTCAAGAAGAAGATGGCTTTGGACTGCGCCCCAATATTGCTATTCGCGGGGGTCGTTCAAATCGTAGCGCTGACCTGACTCTAATGGAAGATGGAATCCTTGCGGCCCCAGCTCCTTATGCTGCGCCAGAAGCGTATTATTTCCCGCAAATGGATCGAATGGAATCGCTTGAAGTGATCAAAGGCGCGGGTGCTATCAAATATGGTCCGCGCACGACTAACGGTGTACTCAATTTGGTAACCAAGCCAATACCTTCTAAGAAGCAAGCCGATTTTGTAGCTGAAGGCGGAAGTTATAATACATTGCGTACTGGGGTAACGGCAGGAACAAGCTTTGAAAATGGCGGCGTGATGCTTAATGCCTTTCACAAACAGTCGGATGGATTCAAAGATATTGACTTTGTAGGTGGCGATACGGGCTATGATGTGCAGGATGTCATGGGTAAATTTCGATTACATACCAGCCCAACTGCCGATCGCTATCAGGAGCTGGAAGTTAAAATGGGATATTATGATGAACTATCCAATGAAACCTACCTTGGTTTGACGGATAATGATTTTTCAGCCAATCCGAATCGCAGGTATGGATCGAGTCAACTGGATGAGATGGATGTTGGTGCATGGCAAGCGTCAGCTACGCATTTTATTGAATTAACCCCCGCGCTCGATCTAACGACAAGTTTTTATAATAATGAAGTGGAGCGCTCATGGTACAAACTGGATGGCGTCACATTGGCGGGAACGCGCCGCTCCATTAGTTCTATATTTGATGACCAAACTACCAATGCAGCTTATGTAGCTGCTTTAAAATCAGCCAATACCGCAGGTAACACTTTTATCATTCGTGATAACAATCGCGAATATTCCGCCTATGGTGTGCAATCTGCTCTTAACTATGGTTATGATGTAGGTGACACAAAAAACAAACTCGAGGTAGGAGTTCGCTACCATGCCGATGAGGAAGACCGCTTTCAACGCGACGATAGCTTTGACTTGGTGGCAGGGCGTGCCGTTATTACCAATACAGGCGCACCCGGATCAGCGGGTAATCGTATTCAATCTGCAGATGCGTGGAGCGCGTTTGTTCAAAATGAACTGTCGTGGAATCAATGGACGGTTACTCCTGGAATCCGTTTTGAACACATTAATCTGAAGCGCGAAGACTATGGTAATAGCGACCCATCAAGAACCGGTGCGGCGCTTACCGTACTTGAAAATGATCTGAACGTGTTTATTCCGGGTGTAGGCGTAGCTTACAACCTTTCCGAGTCATGGAAGTTATTGGGTGGAGTACATAAAGGCTTTGCGCCCCCCGGAGTGCCCGGCAATGCAGGCGAGGCAGCATTCACCAGCGAAGAAGAAAGCATCAATTATGAAATTGGTACGCGCTATGCACAGGGCAATTGGTCTGGAGAGTTGTTTGGATTTTTAACCGATTACGAGAACCTTCTTGGGCGTGATACGCTCGCAACAGGCGGGACTGGATCGGGTGATGCATTTAATGGTGGTGAAGTTGAGGTAAAGGGTATTGAGGCGGTTGTGCAATATGATGCCGCCGAAATAGCGGCCTTACCACCAAAATACCGTATTCCACTTACAATGAGCTATACACTCACACAGGGAGAGTTCAAAAATGGTTTTACCAGCAGTTTCTCAGAGTGGGGAACGGTGACACCTGGTGATGAGCTGCCTTATATTCCAGAACATCAGCTATATCTATCCGCTGGTCTTGAAACGGATGATTGGGGCGTATCCATTGGTGGAAAATATGTCGATGATATGCGTACCGTTGCTGGAAGTGGCGCTATTCCCACTAATCAGCTTGTGGAAAACCACTGGGTAGTTGATGCGGCGGGTGAGATAAAACTTACAGATCGGATTCGCGCATTTACAACAGTAAAAAACCTGCTTGATGAAGAATATGTTGCGGCTCGTCGCCCTGCTGGTGCGCGACCCGGCTTACCACTAACGGCAACGGCCGGTGTGAAAATAGCATTGTGGTAGTCGGGTAATGGAAATAGTTTTGATGTTTTATAATGCCGAATATACAAGGGCGATAGTAGGTTCTATCGCTCTTCATATCATGGTAGCACTAGCGCTATTCTCGCTTGCGGCTCCTATGGAGATTATGCCCCAGCAAATTATCCAAATTTCCATGGTTGCTCCGCCCCCTGCGCAGAAAGCCGAGCAACCAAAGCCTGAACAGAAACACGTAACAAAAATCGAGCCTAAGCGAGTAGAGAAAACCCCCAAAAAAATAGTTAAGAAAAAAGATATTCGCGCAACCCAACATGTAAGCAAAGAAGCGGCGATCAAACCTATTGAACAAGTAAGCAGCTCAGCAGCGCTAAACTCTGCTGCAGGAAAAACGCCTGAGGCTTTACCGAATGAGCAGACCGTAACAACAACGCCATCATTCGATGCAAGCTATCTTCGAAACCCTGCGCCAACCTATCCATCGCAGGCGAAACGTAGGCGTATGGAAGGTATCGTCATGCTCAAGGTTATGGTGGCTGAGGATGGAGCAGCTAATTCAGTTCAGGTAGCCAAAACCAGTGGGTTTTCGATGCTGGATGCTTCGGCACTTGATACCGTAAAGCGCTGGAAGTTTATTCCCGCTAAACGAGGTAATGAAACAGTAATGGCACAAGTAATGGTGCCAGTAGAATTTCGATTGGAGTAACGAATGAATATCATGCATGTATTTGAACAAGGCGATGCCATATTGATAGCTGTGTTTATCGTGCTTGCGGCTATGTCCGTGTTCAGTTGGTTCCTTATCTTCCAAAAACTCGGTAAAACGCGCATAGAACAGATAAGCCTGCAAACCTTTCAACGCGAGATTATGGTAAATAAAGACTGGCCTTTAACATTCACCCCGCTAGATACAAAAACGAATGTAAAATCAGGCAGCCTTGCTATTGTGTTGAAACAGGCATTCCAAAATGTAGCGGGATTATCCGCGGATGCCAGCGCCGAACGCCGAGAAAAAATTCTTACCGCCTAACTTCACCAATTTGAGGTACTCTGTCAGCATTTAGCCTCGTTATTACTGAAGAGTGAAGTGCGAAATTTTCATCTACATACCTTATTTGTGCTGGCCATTTAATCTTTAACCATTTTAAGCCAGGTAGATAAGTCTCTCTATGTTGTAAACCTAAAGGATCAGAGTAAATGTAAAGTTGGTCGCTAATCTGGATTTCGGGAACACAATTACGCAGTTCTTCAATCATCCATTTCAAAGCTATATCACTTAATCTTGATTCATCTTCAGGGTAACTCCCTCCAATATCGCTATGACAGCCTGCAAACCATACTTGTTTGAGCCATTTTGGGTCGTTATTTGAATTTTTATCCATTTCTCCTTGAGTAGCCCATTTTACACGAGGGAAGTTTTTCCTTTGTTCGTCGATTGCTAGAGCATGCCGCGCAAAACAAACATCTGAATCAAGCCATTTATCATAATTTTTTCTATTCCATAATGAATAGTGGCTATTTTTAATAAGCTTCCCCCAATGTAGTGGATTAAACCATTTCAAAGGTTCATCAGGATTTGGCTGAAATATTTTGATTGCAGATAAGAATATTTTAATCTGCCACGTGATTACAGCGATAGACAGTAAAGCCAAAGCCAACGTTATTGCAGTGGGCCAATTTAGACAAAAAGATACAATCGTGGTTATAGCTATTAATAAAGATATTCCACGAATGCCCCATGAGATAGTAGAGTTTCCTAAGGCTGCTACAGTGTCAAAAACACCAATAAAATGAGGCTGGACATTACCTTGAACGTCTTTTTCTCCTTTTTTCGGCGCGCTTCCATATTTTGCCCTAAACCTTTTACCTTTTTCTTCGCGCTCTTGGTATAAACGTTTGTCGCCTCTTTTATGGCCGGCGCCATGATTATAGACTTCTACGACTGCTTCTCTTGCAACTTCCCTTAATTTTTCACCATATTTAGGAACGGGGGATCCATCAGGCATGTGTAGAGGAACTCCACATAAATTCATAACATTTGCAAGAGCCCTAACAGTGTATGCTCCTCTTGAAAATCCAAATAACAAAATCTGGTCTCCAGGTTTGTAGTAAGCAATAATCTTTTCGTAACAATCTATAACATTTTCATCAATTCCTGTGCCTATTGCGGCAGCTAACCATTGTCGTACCCTCTTGAAAGTTAGGCCGCCAACCTCACCAACACCTAATCCTGCGTCATAATAAGAAATCTGCTCAGAATAAGGAATTGGTGAATCGGGACCTGAGCGCATCGCTCGGTACATTTTATATATGTTAGATAACTTCTGATCTGGCTTTTGCCCTCCAATTTGACCTGTGCCATCAGAAAAAATCAGTATATTTTTTTGCATTTTCTACCTCAAAATCTAACAAAATTTTATTGTTAGCTTACACATTAGCATATTTGGTAAAGAATGTTTACAGTATCAAATAATATTCGTTTTTACTCTGGCCAACCTTACAAATCAGACCCAGCTGCTGCAGCTCTGATATATCGCGATATGCCGTTGCGCGCGCAACATCAAAAGTATTGATCAAATCATGATGCGTTACTTTGCATCCTTTCTTAATTTGCGAGTAAAACCATAATTGTCGTAACGTTAGTTTTTGAACCTTTTTGAGTAAATCACCAGATCCTTGTGTCTCAAAAATGAGACGGTAAAGATCAAATTTGTCTGTTTCACCTTGGTTTTTAATCGAATTCTGAGCGTCAATTATATCTGCTATATCTTCACGACCTACTTGTACCAAAAACCAACTTATAAGATTTGGAACGGCTTTTGTGAGTTTAATGAAACTATCTAGATTTGGCACTCTTGCTGCATCATACCAATTTCTAATTGCATGCTCCGATAGGCCTGATTTGCGTGCTATCCACTTAATTGCAGAACCACTATTTTCGTAATCTTTTCTCAAGATTTTAGATATTGATTGTGCTGATGTTAGCTTTTTATTTGATGAGCCAAATGACTCGTTTTCGTTTGATGACATATGGATGTTCCTTTCGTTAAAATGAAAAGAAACAGTGTGCCGCCTGAGCGAAGTATTTTTCATTTGCTCAAGCTGTTCATTATCAAAGAGCGGTAATAAGAGTGGATCAAGATACAAGAAAAAATTGGAATCTAAGCATGGTCGGGCGTAAAGCCGCGATGTACGTACGCATGTCCGACCCAAGACAAGAATGTTCGACTGAGATTCAAGAGAAGATTATTCGTGATTATGCATCCAGTAATGGAATTGAGATTATATGTACTTATTCTGATGAGGGTAAAAGCGGTGTTGTTGCTAAAGGGCGTAATTCGTTTCAGAAGCTAATAGCAGACGTTAAAGACAAAGAGGTTGAACTCAGCTTTTCAATACTGCTTGTCTATGATGTTTCTCGTTGGGGTCGTTTTCAACGCACAGATGAAAGTGCGCATTATGAACATGTATGCCGCATGGCAGGTCTTCAAGTTCACTATGTAGCAGAGCAATTCACCAATGACGGCTCACCCATTTCTGAGTTAGTTAAAACTGTTAAGCGCACAATGGCAGCAGAATATAGCCGCGAATTATCATCAAAAGTCTTTAATGGCCAATGTCACCATGTTGAGCGTGGTTTTCGTCAAGGCGGTCCAGCTGGTTACGGTCTACGCCGCATGTTAATCAATGAAAACGGACATCATAAAGGGTTACTTGAAATTGGTGAGCAAAAAAGCATCACAACCGACCGTGTAATATTGGTACCAGGGCCACAGCAAGAAATTGATCTTGTTAATTGGATATATGAAATGTTTGTCGATGAAAGCCGGAATGAAAGCCTAATAGCAGAAGATCTCAATCGTAGAGGCATCCTCAGTGATTTTGGCAGCGCTTGGACGCGTGCTAGCATTCATCAAATTTTGATCAATGAAAAATATATAGGTACCAATGTATTTAATCGGCGCTCTTTTAAATTGAAAGCTCAACGCATCAATAACCCTAGTGATGAATGGGTGAGAAAAGAAAAGGCTTTCGAAGCAATTGTAGAGACTAGTTATTTTTACAAGGCGCAGAGCATTATACGTGAGCGTAATCGTAAATATTCCGATGAAGAAATGCTTGATAAACTACGCAGTTTGCATGAGAAACAAGGATGGCTATCTGGGCTTATGATCAATGATCATGATGATATGCCTTCTAGCGGTGCATATAGATATCGTTTTGGCAGCCTAATAGATGCTTATCAAATGATTGGATATCCGATGACGCCAATCTTATAGAATTATTCCCCTCTATAGATCGTCAGACTCTAAAATGGATTTCAAATCAGCATTTAGATATTCAGCACGATGATGTGCGCGCCATCTTAAGTATGGCTGTCTTGGCGCAAGATGAGATGACACTCAAAATTAACACAAGTAAGCTGCAACAATACCTAGCAGATACACTAGAGTTTGCGCTTAAAGCACCATCTTTAAAAGAGACTAGCATTTGTGTTCCATATAAAACCAAGCGCGCAAATAATGGTGCGGTCATTGTCCAAACCACCAATAATGATAAAGACATGCTTGATATGCCAACCGATCAGCTTGCACGCATTGTGAAAGGTATCGTTTGGCGTGATGAACATTTTGCTGGTGAAACTTTACGTGATATCGCAAAGCGTAATAATCATGGTGAGAACTATATCAACAAATGTATTCAGGACAGTTTTTCATTCTTGAGCATGTAAAATCCCTGTTAATTACAATAAATTCCCTGTTAATTTTGAAATAGGTTTGCCGATCGAGGTCTGCAACCTATGTATTCTCTGCTGTGCAGCAGATTTGCTCGTAAAGCTAAATATTAAAAAATAGAAATATTCCCTGATAATTCCCTGTTTAACAGGGAATTCTTGCGTTTGACCATTCGGCAAATAAACCGAAGAGAGAAACGGGCAATAAGGGGTGATTTAGAGATTCTCTGAGAATGATTAAAACCCAGGTACGTGCAAACACCGCCTGTAGCGGGGCATAGTGCGTTATATTCTCTGATAGGGGGGAAAGAGTAGACTATATGGCGGACGGGGTGGGATTCGAACCCACGATAGGGGGTTACCCTATACACCCTTAGCAGGGGCGCGCCTTCAGCCACTCGGCCACCCATCCGTACCATATGCTGCAAAGTTGATGCAGCGCTTAATGGCGGTTGTAAGGGGTGAAAAACCTCCTGTCAATCTTTCTGCCTTGCAATTATGGTGGCACCGATTAGGTTGTCGCTCGTGAAACCCGAAAAAATAAAGAGCTCGCACTGGGAAACTGCAAAAACGGTGATTTATGCAGTTGTTTTAGCGTTGCTGTTTCGCAGTTTTTTGTTTGAACCCTTCCATATCCCTTCCGGCTCGATGAAGGCTAATTTGTTGGTTGGCGATTATCTGTTTGTTTCTAAATATTATTATGGCTACAGCCGCTATTCGTTTCCCCTTGGGTTTGATGTATTTGACGGGCGGGTAATGCAAACTAATATGCCTGAACGCGGTGAAGTGGTGGTATTTCGCAAACCTGGCGATGAATCGGTTGATTTTATTAAACGCGTGATTGGCTTGCCGGGCGATACGGTTCAGGTGCGCGATGGGCAAGTGATTTTAAATGGTGAGACCATTCCTAAAGAACCTGTCGAAGATTATCGTTTTAAGGATGAGTTTTTACAAAGCGAAATGGCCATTGCTCAATATCAGGAAACGCTACCATCAGGGTTTAAATATAAGGTATTAGATGAGACAACCTATGGCGCAGTCGATAACACGCAGCAATATACAGTTCCTGAAGGGCATTATTTTGTGATGGGCGATAATCGCGATAACTCAACCGATAGCCGCTATATGGATAATGTAGGGTTTATACCCGCGCAAAACTTGGTTGGGCGTGCTGAAATTGTGGCGCTTTCATTCGGCGAGAATATGTGGCCACGGTGGGAT
This sequence comes from uncultured Alphaproteobacteria bacterium, assembly GCA_963837025.1. Taxonomy (GTDB): domain Bacteria; phylum Pseudomonadota; class Alphaproteobacteria; order Rickettsiales; family JALZUV01; genus JALZUV01. Next base: position 779,430 of record CAWILT010000001.1, on the reverse strand, counting down.
AGATTTTTCACATGGATTCGCTAAATTATCAATTTTCGAACCCCGAGTTGTTAGAAGAAGCGTTGACGCACCCCAGTTGCAATTTAAAGAACTCGCAAGGCAATCCTTTTAGTTATCAGCGATTAGAGTTTTTGGGTGATGCGGTATTAGGCGCTGTGATAAGTGCATTATTAATTGAGCATTATCCGCACGAGCCTGAAGGCGACTTAGCCAAACGCAAATCAGCTCTGGTGCAGAAAAAGGCCATTGCTCAACTGGTGCGCGCTTTGGGTATCCATGAACATATTTGCTTTTCGGAAACAGAAAAAAACCATGGTGGCTATGACAATAGCTCGGTGCAAGAAGATGTGGGCGAGGCGATTATTGGTGCTATTTATGCTGATGGCGGATTTGCCGCCGCGCATCGTTTTATCAAAACGCATTGGTTGCCCCTGCTAGCCGCGCAAGAAGAAGTGCCAATGGATGCCAAGACGCAATTGCAAGAATGGTCGCAGGCACAATCGCTTGGTCTGCCGATTTATACCGTTTTGAACCAAACGGGTGCGGCGCATGCCCCTGTATTTACCGTTGAAGTATGTGTTAAACCCCATGCACCACAACACGCGCAAGCGCCCACCAAACGTAAAGCTGAACGGCTTGCCGCCAAAAAACTTTTAGAGGCTATTGCACATGACTAAACAATGCGGATTTATTGCACTGATCGGCGCGCCAAATGCGGGAAAATCAACCTTGCTTAATCAGCTAATGGGTACAAAATTGGCGATTGTTACCCCTAAAGTACAAACCACGCGCGATGTGATTCGCGGCATTGCGATTGAGGATGACTGTCAGCTGGTTTATATGGACACTCCGGGAATCTTTCAAACCGAACAGAATTTTGAAAAAGCAATGGTAAGCGCCGCTTGGAAAACTACGCGCGATTCAGATGCAACGGTACTTTTGATTGATGCATTGGCAATTTCGCTGAAAGGAAAAATCTCAGATGCGAATATTACGTTATTAAATACATTAAAAGACACGTCACGCCCAAGTGCAGTATGGCTTAATAAAACCGATAAAGTGAGTAAAGACAAGCTCTTGCAGGTGGTGGCCGAAATTTCCAAGCATGTTATTGATACGGAAATCTTTATGGGATCTGCTTTAAAGGGGCATGGGGTTGGGGATTTAAAAAAATGGATGATTTCGCATATGCCGCAAAGCGAATGGATGTTTCCCGAAGATCAGATGTCAGATTTACCGATGCGCTTTATTGCGGCTGAGATCACGCGCGAAAAACTGTTTTTACGCTTACGCCAAGAGCTGCCTTACGGTTTGCGAGTGGAGCCTGAAGACTGGGAGGAAAAAGCCGATGGCAGCGTGAAAATCAGCCAAATTATCATGGTGAATCGTGATGCGCATAAAAAGATTATACTCGGTAAACAAGGCGTTCAATTAAAAGAGATTGGACAATCGGCACGCATAAGCTTGCAAAAGCATTTAGAATGTAAAGTACATCTGTTTTTATTCGTTAAAGTGGTGCCAGACTGGAAAGATCGTAAAGAATTTATGCCTTTAACCGTTTGATAAGCGGCGATAGCTTGCTTGATGCGTTGCAAAACGTTAATCTGTAGCCTTATGGATCAACATTCTACCGCACCAGGCGGCGTATTTTACTCTCGTGATTTCGCATTATTGGCGGGTGCAATGCTATGCCTACTCTTACTGCTAGCAGGGTGGGTGATTTTTGATGCAAACCGCGATTATAAAAAACAAAATTTAAACATGCTCGAAACGGAAGCCACTCGGCTTGATCGTGCGGTAATTTTAGAGCTTAAGCAATCGTCTTATCTACTTGAATCTTTAGGACGACAAATTTTACATTTGGGCGCTAATGATACTGATGGTATTGCACGACTTTTGCGCTCATTCGACACGGATAATACTCTAATCCGCGTTTTTGCATGGATTAATAGCGACCAGCAAATAACGGCGAGTTCTACTCGAGGGGTGCTTTCAAAAGGTATTGATGTTTCCGATCGCGATTATATGAAAAAGGCCTTGATTGAGCCGTGGAAAGTTCAGCTTGGCCGGCCTATTGAGGGGCGTTTATCTGATAAGTGGGTTATTCCTACAGCCATGGGCGTGGATGATTATACGGGGCAGCATTTAGGAACAGTATTATTGAGCATTGATACCGAAAAACTAACCGATAAACTACGCCGCACATTACAAGGTAAAGCGGTTGATTTTGGCGTGATTAGCAGCAGCTTTATGAATGTGACAGAATCCTCAAATTCTCCTGATTTTATTGATAAATATTTTCCGTTAGAAAGTTTGAATTTAATTAACTTTGCGGCGAAGTCACAAGGCGAAATGACATCGGTTGCTGATGGTAATTTAGTGACCTATTATCAAAGCTCGGCCATTTACCCATTTACCTTTTTATTAGGCGTTAATTTAAATGATTTATGGACTGAATTTGCAGCCATGCTTTGGCAGCGCATGGTGCCCATCGTGATGATTACCTTATTTTTGCTGATTGTTCTATGGGTGGTTCGAGGGCGAATTTTGGTTCCACTACACCAACTGACAGACAAAGTGCATGCATTAATTCGTGGTGAAAAACTCAATACTAAAATTGAAGCGCTTGACGAGATTATGTATTTGGATAATCAAATTGCGCACATTAATGGCTATTTAAATGAGCGGCGTAATATCGAACGTGAACAGCGCAGTAAAATTGCCTTTATGAAACAAGCTAAGGAAGCGGCGGAACTTAGCAATCGCGTAAAAATTGATTTTCTACATTCAATGAGCCACGAGTTACGCACGCCTTTAAATACCATCGCTGGTTTCGCCGAATTAATGAAAAACCAAGTTTACGGTGCCATCGAAAATGAACGCTACACCCAATATATTGATGATATTTACGAATGCTCAAATGCTGTTCAGGGTTTAGTAAGTGATGTTTTAGCTTTAGCGAAAGCGGAAGCGGGTATGTTAGAATTGCAAGAAAAGCCAGTGCAGGTTGAGTTAGTTATTGCCAAATCAATTCGCGTTTTAAGCGATAAATTAAAAGCGGCAAACGTAACGATTGAAAACCGCGTTGCTGATTTGTTGCCACAATTGTTAGTGGATGAATTGCGTTTAAGGCAAATTATTTTAAATCTATTAGGCAATGCCATTTCACACTCGCCCAGAGGCGGCAGTATTATTATCGATGCTAAAGTAGGGCGTGATAAACGTGAAGAACGCTATTTTGAAATTATTGTCAGTGATTTTGGCGCAAAATCATTGTCGAAAACTACCCTTGAAACGGCTGCGCTTGCAAAGGAAAACGATAGCGATGTCAAAGCGAATGGTGTATCGCGTAAGCCTTCCGTTCGTATTAGTAATTTAGGTATTCCGTTAACTAAAGCACTGGTTGCGATGCATCAGGCAACGCTATCAATTGAAAGTGAACCGGGTAAACCTACGTTAGTCATTGTGCGTTTTCCATCAAGTCGTATTGTGGTTTAAGGCTGTGTTTTAGCGGCAGCACATATTTGGTTTTGTGTTTGTTTTATGAACGCTTGCAGCGCGTTTTTCCAATTACTTTCAGCGCCAATTTTTTTATCTAAAAGTTCTAAATTGCAATTTAATATATAGGTTTCCGGATAGTTAAAACTGTAAAATTCTGTTTGTGCAATTTTGCCTTTTTCATCCCAAATGGGAATGAAGTTTGGTGGCATCTCTTTAAATTTAAGTGAGAAAAAACTTTGCATAATCGCTTCCGAACGATCGAGTGAAAATGCGAGGATGGTGATATTTGGATTGGCTTTTGCAAGTGCCACAAGCTCTGGTATTTCGGGCAGGCAAGGCGGGCACCACGTAGCCCAAAAATGAACTAAAATTATTTGGCTTTCATTAAATTCCGCTAAGGTATGATTTATTTTATCAGGCGTAGTAAAAGCGACATTAGGCAATTGTGATAGCTGTATTTCATCTTTGTTGGGGTAAAATAAAAGCCCCGCACCGATTAAAATACCAATCATGATTACATAGCGAATGAACATTCTGTTTCTATACGCACAAAATATCGAAAAAGCCAGTGACAAGCGTTATGTTTGCTCTATCTTAATGCGATAACCCATTTAAGCATATTAGGAGAATATATGATCGCGGCTCAGAAAAAGGAACAGTCTAAAAACCAGCTTAATCCTATGTTGTCGCTTTCGCCGCGCTGCTGTAAAATAATTGCCACAGTTGGTCCAGCTACCAATTTGCTGCAGTTGGTTAATGCAGGCACCACGGCATTTCGTTTAAACTTTAGCCATGGCAGCCATGAAGCGCACCGCAAGCAAATTGAAGCGATACGCGAAGTGGAAGCGCAAACGGGCATTCATATTCCTATTTTAGCCGATATGCAGGGCCCTAAAATTCGTGTGGGCACTTTTGCTGATGGCCCGATTGAACTCAAATATGGCGAAGAAGTGATTCTTGAAGTTTCCAAAGAGCCGGGCAAAAAAGGACTCATACGTTTACCCCATCCTGAAATTTTAGAAGCGTTACAAGTGGGTGATGAGCTTAAATTGGATGATGGCACTATGGCACTAACGTTGATTGCTAAAGAAAGCAATCAACGCGCGACTGCTCGTGTGGATATTCCCGGCACATTATCAGATAAAAAAGGTGTGAATGTTCCCACACGCCAATTGCCCATATCTGCACTCACTAAAAAAGACCGTCAGGATCTTGAATTTGTATTGAAAGAAGGGGTTGATATTATTGCCTTGAGCTTTGTGCAAACGGCTGCTGATGTAATTGAAGCGAAGAAAATTATTGGTAATCAAGCGCTGATTCTTTCCAAAATTGAAAAACCTCTTGCGCTCGAATATATTGACGAAATTGTTGAGCAATCCGATATGATCATGGTTGCACGTGGCGATTTAGGGGTGGAATTGCCGATGGAGCAGGTTCCTGCTGCGCAACGCAAAATTGTAAATGCTTGTCGTATTGCAGGCAAGCCCGTGGTGGTTGCCACGCAAATGTTGCAATCAATGGTGGATACTCCCGTACCAACGCGCGCGGAAGCTTCCGATGTGGCAACGGCCGTTTATATGGGCGTTGATGCTGTCATGTTAAGTGCTGAATCTGCCGTGGGGCGTCATCCTGCAACGGCTGTGGCGGTGATGGATCGTATTATTCGCGCGGTTGAAAATGATGAAACTTATTGGCAAGATTTATATGAAAAACGCAAAGAGCCGCGGGCTAAGCAAACTCACGCGTTAGCGGCCTCGGCACGCGATATTTCACGATTGATGAAATCGAAAGCGGTGTTTGCCTTTACGCGTAGCGGTGGAACTGCGTTTGCCAGCGCCCGCGAACGTTCGCGCTGTCCCGTATTTGGATTAACACCTGAACTTAAAACAGCGCGTCAGATGATGTTAGTATGGGGAGTAACTTCAATTGTATCTCCTGATTTTAAAGATTCTGACGTAATGCATGAATGGGCAATTGATTTTGCAAAACAAAATTTAGGTGCTGTTGAAGGTGACACGATTGTAAGCTTATCGGGTGCACCAGTGGGGGTTACAGGCACAACGAACAACTTGCGTTTACTGAACCTTTAAACTACTTATACAATCCTTATAATGGATTACGTACAGCGCATAGAAAACTTAGACCTAATAAAATAAAACTTAATTTGTAAATAAACAGGAGATTACAATGAATTTTAAAAATACACTTTTAGTGACTGCTTCAATCGCTTTGATGGTACCTTTTGCCGCTAATGCTCAATTAGGTGGCGCGACTTCGTCTGTTGGCGTTTCTGCTACACAGTCTGGTTCAACCGCAAGCGGTGTGAAATCGGGCACTTCAAACACAGGTGTGAATACAGGTGTGAGTGGATCAGTTAATACCACATTGCCGGATGTATCAACCAGCACAACGCTTGGTACAAACTCAACACTTGGCTCTGATAGCAGCTCTACTACACGTACCGATACCGATACAACGCGTTCAACTACGAATGTAAATTCAGATACTGATGTAGATACGGATAGTAATATGACATCAACAAGCAAAACAAGCACTAGCAAAGTTGGCATTTCAAAGTCAGTCGATGTTGATGCGGATGCTGGTGTTGATTCATCAACTTCAACGAGAACATCGGGTTCAAGCAGTACATTTAAAACTACGAACTAATATAGTATAGCATTTTATTAAAAGGGTGGCTTACGCTGCCCTTTTTTTATGCCGGCTTTATAAATTTTCTGTCAGCTCCCACAGACATTTGATTGCAGTGGTTTTATATCTAAACAATCAATTCAACAAGGAGACTATTTATGAATTTACGTCACATATTAATATCAAGTGCGGTGCTCACGCTCGTTACTCCCTTTGCATTATCGGCTGAAAACATGCCGGCAAAAACTAATATGAAAACCAATGCTACTGTTTCAACAGCCGCTCCAGCAAACGCTAAAGTTGATGCAACGGTCAAAGTTGCTGATGATTTAAACGGTGCGACCAAAACGAATGCAGTCCATACAAATCTGAGCGATATGTTAACAGATGGTACCTATGTTAGCTTATACGGCGAAGTAGGCAAAATTACGGATGGTGATGAATTTAAACTTGTAACCGCTGATGGCACTATTGATGTGGACACGAATGATTACTGGCCAGCATTATTTAATAATGAAGCAACCGAATATCTGAAAAAAGGCGATAAAGTTGCTGTTGTTGGTAAAGTAGATAAAAATTATTTTACGAATAAAGAAATTGATGCAATTAAAATTTCGTATCAAACCACTGATAATAGCCGCGATTATGTGTCTAAAGAATTGGGTTTTACCAATAATCTAGCTGATATTACGAGCTATGAAACGGATAATATCTCATTATCAGGTAAAGTGATTCAACTGAATGAAGATGAAGAAGAATTTACGCTAAAATATGATGCAGCGGCAGAAGATACAATTCGTGTCGATTATTCAGATCTTGATTTAGAAGATAACGTGTTAAAAGTAGGTGATTATGTAGTTGCTTACGGCGATGTTGAAAAAGATTGGTGGGAAACCCGCGAATTAGAAGCTGAAAAATTGGCAAAAGTTGAACCATTTGTCATTATTAGCAAACGCTAAAACTTAACTATTTTAAAATTAAAAAGGGTGGCTTAACGCTGCCCTTTTTTATTCATAACGCAATTCACCAGCACTTTGTAAAGCAATTTGATAGCGTATAGCGCCTTCCATTGCGGCAGAAAATGCGAGTTGCGTAATGGCAAATACGCCTGTTATGGTATTGCCGTTGCCTAACTCAATTTGAAAGTTCCGAATTTTATTACTAAACGCTTGGTTACGCAAATAGGCTTCTGAAGCGCTATTTGTAAAAATTCCATCGCCTGTAATGGTGAGTGCTTGTTGGCCTGTTTGATCGTTCGCTGTACGCCAAGGATGTTCTAAATTAGCATGATGATGATTGGCATTTTGATTGCGCAACTGCATACGATAATTTTCAACCCCGCCAAGCTCTACAAAATTTTGATTGGTATTATCGGTGCTAATTTTTAGCGTGAGCGCGGTGGCATTGATGGCAGTCATATTTTTCTCGCAGGTTTGTGAGCCTATATTTAACAGGATAACAAAGTTGGAGCATGCCGGAAGGGGCTAAATTTAGGCAAGCTCGCGAATATCGGTTAGATGGCCAGTAACCGCGGCGGCGGCGGCCATGGCGGGGCTCATTAAATGGGTGCGTCCGCCTTTGCCTTGACGGCCTTCAAAATTACGGTTTGAAGTGGAGGCACAACGTTCGCCTGGCTGTAAGTAATCGTCATTCATCGCTAAGCACATGGAGCAGCCTGCCTCGCGCCATTCGAAACCTGCATCGGTAAAAATTTTATCCAGGCCTTCGGCTTCTGCTTGTTTTTTCACTAAACCAGAGCCGGGCACGACCATCGCGAGGGTGATATTGCTGGCCACCTTGCGGCCTTTAGCAACGGCGGCTGCGGCACGCATATCTTCAATTCGTCCGTTGGTGCATGATCCGATGAACACTTTATCTACCGGCACTTCATTTAATTTCTCACCGGCTTTTAACCCAATATAAGCCAGTGAGCGTTCAAGCGCGGCGCGTTTGACGGGGTCAATTTGGTCGGCTGGGTTTGGCACATTTGCCGTAATGGGCAAAACATCTTGCGGGCTAGTGCCCCATGTTACTTGCGGTGCAATGTCGGCTGCATTCAACGTTACTTCTTTATCGTAAAACGCGCTTTCATCGGAAGGTAGGGTGCGCCAATAGGCTATTGCCTTTTCCCAATCGCTGCCACTTGGAGCCATTGGGCGGCCTTTGAGATAAGCGAAGGTGGTTTCATCGGGTGCAATGAGGCCTGCACGCGCGCCTGCTTCGATTGACATATTACAAACTGTCATACGGCCTTCCATTGACAAATCGCGAATGGCTTGGCCTGCATATTCAATTACATAGCCTGTACCGCCAGCGGTGCCGATTAGTCCAATTACGGCCAATGTGATGTCTTTGGCGGTGATGCCTTCATTCGGGGTGCCTTCAACGGTGATACGCATATTTTTTGCACGTTTTTGAATGAGGGTTTGGGTGGCGAGCACATGCTCCACTTCTGACGTGCCGATGCCAAATGCTAATGCGCCAAATGCGCCATGGGTCGATGTGTGCGAATCGCCGCAAACAATGGTGGTGCCGGGTAGGGTAAAGCCTTGTTCGGGCCCTACAATATGCACCACACCTTGCCGCGCGTCAGACATATCAAAATAGCGAATGCCAAATTCAGCGCAATTATTGGCTAGCGTTTCGACTTGAATGCGCGATGTTTCATCTTTAATGCCTTCTAGGCGATCGGCAGTGGTGGGAACGTTATGATCAGCCACAGCAAGCGTTGCTTCGGGTGCACGCACCTTACGGCCATTCATACGTAGGCCTTCAAACGCTTGGGGGCTGGTTACTTCATGCACGAGATGGCGATCGATATAGAGTAATGCAACGCCATCATCGCTTTGCTGCACGAGATGATTTTGCCAGATTTTATCGAATAAGGTTTGAGCCGTCATGATTCGTTCTTTCACCCCGCATAAACGAAGATAAGATGCGGAATCTTGATTAGATTATTTCAAACTGCGAGAGGGAAAACTTAGGAAATCTAAGCTTCTTTTTTCGCTGCCTTCGCTGAAACTTTAGCGGCTTTTGCTGCCTGACGCTCTTCGCGCGTTTTCTTAACCGTGTTCGTGTTGCGGTAATCTTTCTTTTCAGCAATACGTGCAGATTTACCGGTGCGACCACGTAGATAGTAAAGTTTGGCACGACGCACAGCACCGCGACGAATGACTTCGAGGCTTTCAATACGTGGTGAATAAAGTGGGAAAATACGCTCCACCCCTTCGCCATGGCTAAGTTTGCGAACCACGAAGCTAGAGGCTAAACCACGGTTTTTACGGGCGATAACAAGGCCTTCAAAAGCCTGCACACGCTCGTTAGTACCTTCAACGATACGGAAGTTAACGCGCACGGTATCACCTGCAGCAAATACAGGTATTTCTTTACCTTCGGTAATGCTTTGTAGGTGGTCGTTTTCAATCTTCTGCAATAGGTTCATCGCGTGCCTCTTTCGTTGTCAAGCGAAGCCACATATCAGGCCTGCGCTGTTTAGTCAAATTTTCTGCTTGGGTTTTGCGCCATTTTTTTATATTGGCGTGATGACCCGATGTTAACACCTCAGGCACGGTTAAATCGTTCCATGAAGGGGGTTTAGTATAATGCGGATATTCAAGGAGTCCAGCGTATTCGGTGTTTAGCGCAAAACTTTCTTCCTCCACACTCGCATTTTCGCCCAATATATTGGGAATGAGGCGTAAAACGGCTTCGAGTAATACTTGTGCGGCTGCTTCACCACCGGCAAGCACATAATCGCCAATGGAGATTTCTTCGATATCATAATAATCAATTACACGCTGATCAATACCTTCAAAACGCCCGCAAATAAGGGTTAGAGCAGGCTCGGTTGCCAATTGTGCGGCTTTAGCTTGGGTTAATGGCACACCGCGAGGCGACAGATAAATAAGCTTGCCGCGCGGGTTAATCGATTCAATCGCATTGCCCAGCACATCAGCGCGCATGAGCATACCCGCGCCGCCACCATAGGGTGTATCATCAACATTAGCATGTTTGCCAGTTGCATAATCGCGAATATTGACCGTATTTAAGTTCCATAAGCCATCAGTTAAACCCCGACCAATAACAGAATGACCTAATGTGCCGGGAAAAAGCTCGGGGAATAGGGTGAGTAGGGTAACACGCATGCCTAATGGTATGAGCCAAATAAAAGGGTGCAAGCGATTTTTTAATCCTTTCAGATTTTATTCAATAACTTATGGTCTGTTTATGCACTAATCCGCATTATTTGTGAGATAACATAAGGAATAAAATGACCATTCAAAAAATCAAACTATCGCTCTTAGCATCTATTTTACTATGCTCTTTCAATACGTATCCTGCTGTTGCTGATGTTGCTAATGCCAAGCTAGCAATAGCGCAGGTTGAGCAGAATTTATCCCCTTATGAAAATGCTATTAGAATGGCGATTAATGCTGCAAGTGATAAACGCGCAGTTGTAGGCGAATGGCAACGTGAAGCGTTGCGCAATTTTTATACAGATAGAAATTTTGAATCCGTTTGGTTTGATGATGATGCAAAATGGAAGCGCGATATTAATCCCTTTTTGGTGGCGGTTGAAAATGCCACATTAGAAGGCTTAAATCCCAATGATTACGCGTTAAAAAAACTTGCTAATTTACCTGCTAATATAAATGTTAAAACCATAGCCGCGCACGATATTCAGATAACAAATGCGCTATTACATTACATTCGAGATTTGTCGATTGGGCGTTCGCAACCTACTGAAATTTTTCCGTTATTATTTTTGTTACCACAAGAAAAAAATTATGGGGAACGTTTAGCGCGAATTATTCAGCAATCGCAACCTTCAGATATTGCTAAAACATTCCAGAGTTTTTCGCCGAATCATAAAGATTATACTATGTTACGGCAGTCTCTTGCACAGTATCGCGATTTGCAACAACAGGCGGGTAATTTTGAAACTATACCGGAAGAAGGTGTTATCAAGCCAGGTGATAAAGACCCGCGTATGCCTGTAATCCGTGAACGGATGCAATTATTAGGTAAGCTAAGCGGGCAAAAGGAGGCTTTTGCAAATTTGGTGCAACGCGCCAAGGAAAAACGAAATGATCATAAAGCCTCTATGGATTCACCCCTATCCGAACAATCCAAAACACAAAAAACTGAGTCAAAACGCTATGGTTTTGAAGATGATCCAACGTTATATGGAGCATTCACACAAAAAGCAGTGCGTGCATTTCAAAAAACGAGTGGAGCAGTGGAAGATGGAATTATTGGCTCAGAGACCATTCGCGATTTAAACACGCCTTTGGCTGATCGCATTATGCAAATTGAATTGGCGATGGAGCGTTGGCGCTGGTTGCCTGAAGATTTAGGGCAGAAATATGTCTTTAATAATATCGCCGGATTTTATGTGCGTGCGGTTGAAGATGATAAGGTAGTGATTGATAGCCCTACAATTATTGGTAAAGTGGCGCATCAGACTCCCGCTTTTAGCAGCAAGATTACGGATGTTAAATTTTATCCTGATTGGACGGTTCCACACTCCATTGCTCACCGTTATTTATTAGATAAAATTAAAGCTGATCCAAGCGTGATTGAATCGCTAGGTTATGAAATTTATAATGGGGATCAATTAGTTCCGTGGTCTAGCTTATCTATCAGCTCCTTAACAGATTCTGACTTTCCGCCTTATCGTTTTCGTCAGAAGCCGGGGCCGGATAATGCGTTAGGTATGGTTCGTTTTTCGATTGAAAATGATTATGCGATTTATATGCATGATACATCGAATCGGTCTTTATTTGATGAAGATACGCGCGCTTTGAGTTCAGGATGTATTCGCGTTGAAAAACGTGAAGATATGGCTGCATTTTTATTGGAGGGTAACAGTGATTTATCAGCATCCCAAGCGCGCGAAAAATTCTCGGCAAAGGGAACCAATTTAAAAACAGAGATTCATCCGCTTAAAACACAAATTCCGGTGCATATAACCTATATGACAGCATGGATTGACGATGAAGGGAATACGCGTTTTGAAAATGACATTTATGGCCGTGATAAAAAGCTTATTCAGGCGTTGAAAAGGCAGGAAGGAGAAATTTAAACATGCTTTTTAAATTACAAAATTTGAATAGTGCATTAGTAATTATATCGTTGTTTATTTTTGGGTTAAGTGCACCAAATGGATTCGCCGCGCAAACTAACCAAGCGCCCATAAAAGCCGCTCATGGTAAAGTTAAAAATGAAGCTTTAGTACCATCGTTACCAAAAAAGAGGCTGCGCTTAAAATCTATCAATACAGGTGAAGAAATTGATGTCGCATTTTGGAAAGATGGTGCTTATTTGCCGGAGGGTTTAGATAAATTGAACCATTTTCTGCGCGATCATCGTGATGGACATGTTACTAAAATGGATCCCGAATTATTTATGATTGTACATCGAATTTATGATGATTTGGATGCGACCAGTGTGATTGAAGTTATCTCTGGCCATCGATCCAAGCGAAGTAATGAAATGCTACGCAGCATGGGGCGAAAAGTGGCAAAAAACAGTCAGCATATTTTGGGCAAAGCGATGGATTTTAGAATCCCTGATATTCCGCTTATTGATGTGCGCGATAAAGCCCTAAGTTATGGTCTTGGCGGCGTAGGGTATTATAAATCGAGTAACTTTGTGCATGTGGACACCGGACGACCGCGACGTTGGTAATATTAAATTGCGATTTAAAAATCGGTGCAGCGGCCTGCTACTTCCCAATCGCCAAATCGGGTGGGTTCGGGGCCTTTAGGGCCGCCATGCTCTTTTTCTTTTAGCGTTGGATGTTTCTGTTGACGCTCAATTTCGGCTTGCGTTTTTTCACTGGCTTTTTGCGCCTTCATTGCGGTTTGCGGGTCATCCATAATATATTCTCCAGCATTTAATGTAGTTTAAAATGTATAAAAAAAGAATAAGTAATTCGTGCATTATCTGTTACAGAACGCTTTATGGCTCAATCGGGAATGGATAGTAGGCTGGCAGCGCATGAACTTTTACATGCGGTGTTAAAGCAAAATAAAACATTAGATGCCGCAATGGATGAGTTGCCTAAGCTTGCTGATTCGGATAAGGGTTTGGCCTATCGACAGGCTAAAACGGTGCTGCGCTATAAACTGGCATTTGATGGGTTGCTCACACGCTACCTCGATAACCCGCTAGATGCCTCACGATTTGATATTACCTGTTGCCTTTATTTAGGTATGGCGCAGATTTTGCTGTTAGAAACACCCGTGCATGCTGCGGTCAATACGAGTGTTGAGTTGGCAAAATATAAGTTTCCTAAAATGAAGGGGCTTGTTAATGCAGTGCTCAAAAAAATTGCAGATGATAAAGACACCATCATACTCACGGCTAAAGACGCAACCCCGCCTTGGCTGTGGGAAAATTGGGTGGCCGCCCATGGCCGCAAAATTACCGAGCAATTTGCCGCGCATCATTTGCACGAGCCGCCACTGGATGTGACATGGTCGCAACCTTTGCCGCAAGCTGAGCTATTGGCGGGTGGCACGCAACGCCTGCCTAAAGGCGTGGGCTTTGCCGAGCTAGAGGGCACAGGCTGGGCACAAGATGTGGCGGCTTCAATCCCCGTCAAATTATTGGGTGATGTGAAGGGTTTGCGCGTGCTGGATGCGTGCGCGGCACCAGGGGGTAAAACCATGCAGTTGGCCGCAGCGGGCGCGAATGTAACGGCTGTGGATATATCGGCCAATCGTTTAAAGCGTTTGAAAGAAAATTTGGCGCATAATGCATTATCGGCAGAGGTGATTTGTGCCGATTTGAAGAAATGGCAACCTCAACAAAAATTCGATATTATTGTGTTGGATTCGCCCTGTTCGGCTACGGGCACTTTGCGCCGTCACCCTGAAATTTTATATCAACGCACGCCTAAAGATGTGGCGCGGTTGGTGGAGATTCAACGCGAATTGCTGGCTAAGGCTCTAACATGGCTAGCACCTGAAGGTAAGCTACTTTATATAACCTGCTCGTTGCAAAAAGAAGAGGGCGAAGGGCAGATGGAAGCGTATGCCTCGCGTATTATTCCGTTTAAAGCTGGCACCGCAAATGTGCCGCCTTATTGGATTACCAAGCAAGGCTATTATCGTAGTTTACCGCATTATTTAGATGATAAGGGCGGGATGGACGGATTTTTTGCCGCGCTAATTAGCGCTTAATTTCGCCCAACTTTATTATTTTGGCTTTGTCGTGCGAGGGTTATTCTTTCAGCTTGGCTGAGGATATTTTGTTCTTTAAGCGCTTCAGACAGTTTTGGTGTTTTTTCTTCTTCTATAGGGTGTGGGCTGCTTTGTTTTTTCTCAATAAAGCTTTCATCGGCGATACGCATGGCACGGGCATAGACCTCGGCCATTTGGGTTTTATCAGTGCCGCTGGCGCGAGCGCCTTTAACACCCCATGCGGCACCCGCTGCACCAGCAATACCTGCAAACTGTGCCCCGCGTTTTAACCCTCTGCCAAGGGCATGCGTGACTGCATAGGGAATAGCCCATACGAGTCCATCATTGCCGTGATTGCGAAATGCCTTGCCTATGCCATTGGTTGCCCCACCGAATGCGCCTCTCGCAGCACCGATTACCGCGCCCGCAGCTCCTGCGACGGCACCCGTTGCAGCACCTTTACCAATGCTGGAATCGCGTGCGGAATCGCCATATTTAGATTGTAGTGCGATGCATTTTTTAGCTTTGGTAGTTTGTTTCTCATGCTCTACCCATGCTTCTAATTTATTGGGGGTGCTTAAATGTTCAGGGCGTGGATAAATTTGAATATCACCCATAAGCGAAATAAATGATTCATCCGATAATTGATTGATATAGTTAGCAAATTTCATTGCCTCGGACACGCCTTTTTCAGCGCGAACAGTGTTTTGATTTTTGGAGACGCGCAAGCCTATTTCGCTATAAAGTTCGGATTTGGTGTGGATGCGGCTGGGTACATTATCTTCAATATGGTTGCGACCAGCACGTTTTAATTCATGTTCAATAAATTCGGTAGCATCTGCAATTCGAAAGGTATTTTTCGCCCACGTGGAAAAGGTTTTGGTTTCCCGTTCCTGCGTATCATCGTGGGTGCCCATGCTGTAACCTTTTCTTATTAAATCTGATTAAGGTAGCATAACGCAGTTTTGTGACGCTATCGTGACAGTTACAGGTTTAGCTGGCACCAAACGGGTGTATGGTCGCTGGGTTTATCCCAACTGCGTGGTGTGGTGTCGATATCGCTGGCTATGCAGCGGTCAGCCGCTTCGCCCGATAACATTAGGTGATCGATACGATAGCCATCGTTTTTTTCATATGCACCTGCGCGATAATCCCACCAGCTAAATGCGTGCTCTTTATTGGGGTGAAACATACGATAAGCATCGGTTAAGCCTAGATATGCATAAGCGCGTAGCTTAGCGCGCTCGTGCGGATGATAACAAATTTGGCCATCCATCTCTTTGGGGTGCAATACATCAATCGGCAAAGGGGCTACGTTATAGTCGCCACCCATTACTAAAGGTTCATCATGTTTAAGAAGGGTTTGAGTGTGAGCATACAAGCGATCAAAAAACTTCATTTTATAGTGAAATTTGTCGGAATCGGGCGCTTGGCCGTTAGGAACATACACGCTGGCTACGCGTACTACGCCTTTGTCGGTGGAGATGACCGCTTCGATGTAGCGTTTATGGTCATCCGCTTCATCACCGGGTAATTGAGTAATAATATCTTCAATTGGAAATTTAGAGAGGATGGCTACACCGTTGAAAGTTTTTTGCCCTGCAAAGGCGAGGTTATAGCCTTTTTCTTCCAGCTCCATGGTAGGAAATTGATCGTCAGTTACTTTGGTTTCTTGCAGCAGAATAATATCGGGCGAGGCATCATCGCACCATTGCAGCAGGTGGCTTAAGCGTTGGCGTAAAGAATTTACATTCCACGTGGCGATTTTAACCATAACTTAAAGCGCGAAACTATTGCCACAGCCGCAGCCGCTGGTAGCTTGTGGGTTGATAAGTGCAAAGGCAGAACCTACTAATTCGGTTTTAAAATCAAGCTCGGCGCCTTCAACAAGTTGCAACGAGGTGGTATCAATCACCACTTTAGCACCTTGTTTTTCAATGGCTAAATCATCGGTTGCCATAGCAGCAGCATCAAAATCAAAACGATACTGAAAGCCAGAGCATCCACCTCCTTCCACTGCAATGCGGAAGTAGGTTCCGGTAGGTTCATCACTCAATAAATAGGCGATGCGTTTGGCGGCAGAGTCACTCATGCTGATATTTGGGGTCGTAATCATAGGCTAAATATAATGATTTGCTTGTCAGTTACAAGCCTGCGCTTATGGTTAAAATATGAAAGAATGGATACAACCCAGCAGCGCGCCGATAGCTGCCTATGCGACGCACCCCCACGATACGCGTGGTCGCGCCGTGAATGAGGCTGAAAGTATCAACCGCACGGCGTATCAGCGCGATCGCGATCGGATTATTCATTCCATGGCATTTCGTCGTTTGGAATATAAAACGCAAGTATTTGTTAATCATGAAGGCGATCATTATCGCACACGCCTGACGCATAGTTTGGAAGTGGCGCAGCTGGCGCGATCCATTGCGCGGTCGCTCAGCTTGAATGAGGATTTAGCTGAGGCATGTGCGCTGGCGCATGATATGGGGCATCCACCATTCGGC
Source organism: uncultured Alphaproteobacteria bacterium (assembly GCA_963837025.1). Classification (GTDB taxonomy): domain Bacteria; phylum Pseudomonadota; class Alphaproteobacteria; order Rickettsiales; family JALZUV01; genus JALZUV01. Next base: position 762,584 of record CAWILT010000001.1, on the reverse strand, counting down.
CATGCTGGCGAAGACGCATTACAAGAGGCGCTAAGCCATGCGAATGGGTTTGACCATAATGCACAAACTCTACGGCTGATGATGGTGCTAGAGCAGCGCTATGCTGAATTTGATGGATTAAATTTAACCTGGGAAACGCTTGAGGGAATAGCCAAGCATAATGGCCCTGTGAAAAATCCACACCCCACTTTGCTGCAATGTAACACCTTAGTTGATTTAGAGCTAGAAACCTTTGCCTCAGCCGAGGCGCAAGTGGCGGCGCTTGCCGATGATATTGCCTATAATAATCATGATGTGGATGATGGGTTGCGCGCTGGATTATTTGAAGTTGAAGATTTGTTGCCATTGCCGATGGTTGGCCAAATTTTTCGTGATGTAATCAAGCAATATCCGCTTTTATCACGCGTGCGTTTAGCGCATGAGGGTGTACGCCGCATTATCAATGCTATGGTGCTGGATTTGCTGGAGCAGACCAAACGCAATTTAGCGTCGCTTAATGCACAATCGGTGCAAGATATTCGTCAGCATTCAAGCGCGGTGGTGAGCTTTTCTGCGGAGATGGATTCCGTGCATTACCAATTACGTAAATTTTTACATGCCAATATGTATAAACATTATCGCGTGAACCGTATGACCAGTAAGGCTCGCCGCGTTATTAGCCAGCTTTGCGAAATTTTGATTAAAGAGCCTGAATGCCTGCCAACAGAATGGTTTCAACAAATGCAAGAAGCTAAGACCGAGGCCGATCAAATGACTATTATTGCGGATTATATTAGCGGTATGACTGATCGCTTTGCTATGCAAGAGCATGCAAGGTTATTTGATTTAAGCTCGCACGCTTCGCTCATTTAAAGCGTGCTGCTCGCCTGTTGCATCTAAATGCATTTTCGCTTACACCGCAGTCATGAATTTATTCCAACAATTATCCATTCAGGTTAAGGAAGCTGTGAGCTTTCTTGCAGTAGAACAATTATGGCCGGCAGGCTTGCCGATGGATGCGATTACGGTTGAGCTGCCACGTAACGCTGACCATGGCGATGTAGCCACTAATGCGGCCATGGTATTGGCCAAACCCGTAGGCAAAAACCCGCGCGATATTGCAGCATTATTGCGCGCTAAATTTGAGCAATTTGAAGGATGTGAATCGGTTGAAATTGCCGGCCCTGGCTTTATCAATTTGCGCTTTAAGCCTGAATTTTGGCATCAGCTATTACCCGCCATTATCAGCCAAGGCGCGGATTATGGCGATAGCGCGTTGGGCGTTGGCAAAAAAGTTGATATTGAATATGTTTCGGCCAACCCGACTGGCCCCATGCATATTGGCCATGCGCGCGGAGCAGTGGTGGGCGATGCACTGGCCGGATTGCTCGAAAAAGCTGGCTTTGAAGTGACGCGCGAATATTATGTGAATGATGCGGGCAGCCAAATTAACACGCTGGCTCATTCGGCTTTCCTGCGTTATCGCGAAGCGCTCGGGCAAGAAATTGGGGCGATACCAGATGGGTTATATCCGGGTGATTATTTAGTGCCTGTGGGGCATGATTTAGCAGCGCGGTTTGGTGATGCTTTATTGCATGAGCCAGAGGCAAAATGGTTGCCAAAGGTAAAGCGCATTTCGGTTGAATTAATGCTGGAAATGATTCGTGCTGACCTTGCTCAATTAGGCATAGAACATGATGTTTTTGCCTCGGAACAGCAATTGCGTGATGCGGGTAAAGTGGAAGAAGTGTTACATAAATTAGAAGCAGAAGGCCTTATTTATGTGGGTGTTTTAGAAGCGCCTAAAGGAAAAGAACCCGAAGATTGGGAGCCACGCCCACAGACCTTATTTAAATCTACCAAATTTGGCGATGATGTAGATAGAGCGTTGAAGAAATCTGACGGCAGTTGGACGTATTTTGCTCCCGATATTGCCTATCACTATGATAAAATTCAGCGCGGGCATGATATTCTGATTGATATTTTTGGTGCCGATCATGGCGGCTATGTAAAACGCATTTCGGCTGCCGTTGATGCTTTATCGGATGGGCGTTCTACCATTGAGGTGAAGCTATGCCAAATGGTGAAATTTATTAAAGGTGGCGAACCGGTTAAAATGTCCAAGCGCTCGGGCAGCTTTGTTACGGTGCGCGAAGTGGTAGATGAAGTGGGCAAAGATGCGCTGCGCTTTATTATGCTAACGCGCAAAAACGATGCGATGTTGGACTTTGACATGAATAAAGCGGTGGAACAAAGCCGCGATAACCCTGTTTTTTATGTGCAATATGCTCATGCGCGGTGCAAATCGGTGCTGCGTATGGCCGCTGATCAGAACCCGCAAGCGGTGGCATTGGCCGATGCTATGTCGCCAACGCACCTGTCGCATCTTTCGCACAGCGCCGAATTATCGTTATTGCGCAAAATGGCCTATTGGCCCGTGTTGGTTGAGCAGGCGGCCATTGCCTCAGAGCCGCATAGAATTGCGTTTTTTCTGCAAGAATTAGCTGCTGAATTTCATGGTTTTTGGAATTTGGGAAATGAAAATGAAGGCTTGCGTTTTCTGGTAGAGGATGAAAAACTGTCAGCGGCGCGATTAGTGATGGTTGCAGCCGTAGCAAATGTGATTTCCAGCGGCTTAAATGTGCTGGGTGTAGAAGCAAAAGAGGAAATGCGATAATGGTAAAAAAATCATCTTACGACGATCTTGAAACGGATTATTTTGATGAAGAGGCTGGCGGGAGCTTTTTAAGCCTTATTTCAATTACTGTCGCATTTCTAGCAGTGGCGGCATTTATTGCATTGGCATGGTATGCCTATCAAGATGATAGCAGTAATGGTACTGATGAATTAGAAACTATTTATGCCAGCGAAGGCGAAGTGCGCACAGCACCTGAAGGTGAAAGTGGATGGCAGTTTCCCGATACGGAGCGTCAGGTTTATAATTTAGGTTCTGGCGATGTGGAAGATATGACAGTTGAGCAAATTTTGCCTCAGCCAACCCGCCCCGATCCACGTGTTCAACCTGAAACCGCGCAAACCGAAGGATGGATGAAAGAAGATAAAACGGCGAGTGATGATACTATTGGGCTAACCGATGCTGAGCGCCGCAAGATGGAAGAAATTGCCAATGCCAATGTGCAGGAAACACCTGAAATGATGGTTGCATCGCAAGATGACAAAGTGGTTGAGCCTATTGTCACGCAAGCACCCGCTGAAGAAGTTAAAGCTGAACCAGCACCCGTTGCAGAAGTTGCCGTAGCACCCGTTGCCCCCGAACCTGCTGTAGTTGAAAAGAAAGTTGAGCCAAAGCCTGCTCCTACGCCCGTTGTTACTAAATCAGAGCCAGTGCAGCCAAAGGCTGAACCTGCCTCTGCGTTTGAACAAGATGTTGCTGCGCCTGCTACAGGTGGTTTAACCAGCAATCGTTTGCAATTAGGCGCGTTTGGCAGCCGATCTGAAGCGTTGAAAAATTGGGGCAATATTCAAAGTGCTAGCGGCTCGTTATTGACCGATAAGCGCGCGCATGTTGAATCGGCTGATGTGAATGGCAAAACCTATTTTCGGGTGCAGGCTTATCCTTTTGCCAGTAAATCGGCAGCGGATGCATTATGCGTGATGCTTAAAGCGCGTGACCAAGCGTGCTTTTCGGTTCAGCGCTAAGCATCGGTAGCTGGTGCAATGCAAGCCGCAATTTATGGGTTAGAAGGGCTTTCGCTTAACACAAACGAGCGCGCGTTTTTTAAAGAGGCAAACCCGTGGGGTTATATTCTCTTTAAACGTAATTGCGATACACCCGAACAACTTATTGCTCTGACTGACTCGCTTCGGCAAATATCGGGTCGATCCAATGTTCCGATATTGATTGATCAGGAAGGTGGCCGTGTTGCTCGTTTGGGAGCACCGCATTGGGAGAAAATTCCGGCTGCTGCTGTTTTTGAATCGCTAGCGCATGAACGCGACTTAAAAGTAGCAGAACGAGCCGTATATTTGCAAGCGCGCGTGATAGCGGCGCAACTTAGCCAAATGGGTATCAGCGTTAATTGTGCGCCCTTAGCTGATATTCCAGCGCCCAATAGTCATGATATTATTGGCGATAGAGCCTTTGGTAAAGAGGCACAGCAAGTGATTCGCCTAGCACGTCAACAGGCTGAAGGCTTGTTAGCTGGAGGCATATTGCCTATTTTGAAACATATACCCGGGCATGGCCGCGCGACTGCTGATAGCCACGAGGATTTGCCTGTGGTGGAAGCAACCCTCGCAGATTTAGAAGCGACCGATTTTAAGCCCTTTAAAGCGTTGGCAGATATTCCATTAGGTATGACAGCGCATATTTTATATAGCGCGCTTGATAGCGAAAATATTGCCACTCAAAGTGCTAAGATCATCGCATTCATTCGAAATGAAATTGGATTTGATGGTCTGCTCATGACGGATGACCTTTCGATGAAAGCAATGGGTGGAAGTTTTAGTGAACGTGCTGAAAAATCATTGCAAGCGGGCTGCGATTTAGTGCTGCATTGCAACGGAAAAATGGACGAGATGCAGCAGGTTGCACAAGGTGCACCTTCGATGAGTGAAGAAGCCTATCGTCGATCGGATCATGCATTCTCGTTATTGGAAAGCAAAATGCTGCATCATGATAGGGTGGAATTAGCCGATATCCGTCATGAGCTTTCGGATATTTTAGCGGCCTAATCAAACTCTAATTGATTGTAAAGTTCAATCACGCCAATGAATGTGATGGGCAGGGTTATAACCAACGGAAAAATGAAAATTGTGGCTAAAGCATTGATGCCAATCAGGGCTAAAAGCGTAAAAAATAAATTACTTTGATGTTGGCGTACGGTTCGATAGCTCGATTCAATTGCGTGCCAAAAATGGAAGTTTCTATCCACGATCAATAACGGCGCAAACGCAAGATAACTAAGCACTATGAAGCCGGGAATAATAAAGAACAAAAATCCTGCAATATGAATAAGCGCAAATGCGAGGCAAAATAGAATGATATTTGAGGCATTAGCTGCATAGTATTTCGCAAGCGCATTTAGCGAAAATGGCAACAATCTTTGCTGGCGTTGTAGTGAAAAAATAAATCCACATAAGAAAAATACGGCACCGCTCGCTGAAATCAGAATGGCGGGTAATATGGCGCCTTGGCTGATAATAAATACGGTAATCGTCCACATAAGAATGGCAAATAGGATGAATGCGGCAATTAAGCCGGACATCATGTTATGCATGAAATGACTCCATCCATATTTCATAATGTCTTTGAAACGAAGATGCTCAACGACATTTGTCGCCGTATCGCTCACAAAACCTGTTTCAAGCTCGGCGAAAAAGCCGTGCAATTGGGGATGCATACGGGCAGATTGGGCTTGTGGATCATTGGCTTCCATCACCAATGTTTCGGGTGGAATAAGGCCTTTGCGGATTTTGCGTATCATGGTAACCAAATCATAAGGGCCATCTTGATGCGTTTGATATTTGATGTAAAAGCCCATTATTTATGCTTTGCCATACCGCGATTCGAGTAATGAATAAAGAACGCGCAACCCTTGTGATTCGCCACCAAGTGGTCGGCCAGGTTGGTTGCGCGTGTTCCACGCCATCATATCGATATGCAACCATTCAAGCGATTTTTCTACAAATTCGTTTAGGAATAGCGCTGCGGTAATCGCACCCGCATAACCGCCTTTTGAACTGTGATCAATATCGGCCACTTCGCTATCCAGCATATAGCGATAACCGTGATGTAACGGCAATTGCCATAACATCTCACCTGTTTTTTCAACATATTGTTCAACCAACCGAGCCAGCTTTTTGTTATTGGTGAAAAAAGCAGGAATGTCAGTTCCCGTGGCAACGCGCGCGGCGCCGGTGAGGGTGGCAGCATCAATTAACAAATCAGGCGTTTCGGTGTCAGCTTCGGCTAATGCATCGCATAGAATTAAACGACCTTCTGCATCGGTATTACTGATTTCAACGGTAATGCCTTTGCGGGTTTTAATAACGTCTTGCGGGCGGAAGGCATTGCCGCTGATGCTGTTTTCAACCGCAGGAATGAGCAGTCGCAAATTCACTTTTAATTGCATGGCCATGATAAGCTGCGCTAGACCGAGCATAAATGCGGCGCCGCCCATATCTTTTTTCATCATGCCCATGCTACTGCCAGTTTTGATGTTGAGGCCACCTGTGTCAAAACATACCCCTTTGCCTACCAAAGTAAGTTTGGGATGTGAAGCTTCGCCCCAGCGCAAATCAAGCAAACGCGGTGCATCATCACATGCGCGGCCAACGGCATGAATGGTGGGATAATTTTGCTCAAGCAAATCATCACCAGCAATTTCAACGCAAGATGCCTTAAATTTCTTGGCTATTTTTTGAATTTCGGCGCTGAGTTCGCTTGGCCCCATATCGTTGGTGGGGGTATTAATTAAATCACGCGTGAGGTAAATCGATTCGCTCAATTTTTGGGCAAGTTTTAAATTAAATTTAGGGTCTAAAACCAATATAGGAAAATCTGATTTTTTCTTAACATAGCGGGCGAAGCGATAGCATCCTAATTGCCATCCTAGAGCTGCGGCAGTGGTATCAATATTTTCGTAAGCATCATCAATGGTATAATGATTCAAGTGGCTTAGTTCTGATGATAAAGCAGCCCAACTCCAAATATCAGCCGCATTTTCAATCGCTAAAATTACGGTTTTTAATGTGCCGTTTTCGTGGGTTAGGCGTGCAAACTTGCTTGGAATAGCTTCAAACTCAATGGTTTTGAGCTGATTTTGTTCGCGTTCGCTGCGAGTTTTTAGCCATTTTGGCAAGCTCTTTTCGGTGAGCGGAATAATGGTGATATCGGTTTTTTGAGCAGGGCGCTGTGTAATGAAATGTTGCATAAGTTCTTATAACCAATCGGGCGCTTACACTCAATTTTATTTATGTGCCGAGTAGCATTTGAGTGGCAGCTTGCACGTTAGTTTGGCGCATGAGTGCCTCACCGACTAAAAAGCAGCGTGCTTGGCTATTGGATTGGATATGCTTGATATCGGCATGGGTAAATATTCCGCTTTCGCACACTAGCGTTCGGTTGGCATCTGCCAAAATCGGGGCTAGGGTGAGGGTGGTATCCAGTGAAACATCAAAGGTTTTTAAATCGCGATTGTTTATGCCGACGAGCGTGATATCGGTTTGGAGTGCAGCGTTTGCCTCAACTTCATCATGAATTTCGAGCAAGATTCCAAGGCCTAAGCTACGAGCAATGGCTGCAAATTCGTTAATTTCTTGCGTGCTAAGAATGGATTTAATAAGCAATATCGCATCGGCGCCTAACGCGCGGCTTTCATAAATTTGATAGGCATCAATGATAAAATCCTTGCGCAAAATAGGTAGGTTGCTGACAGTTTTAGCAGCCATTAAGAAGGCATCGTCACCTTGAAAATACGCACTATCGGTGAGGATGGAAAGGCATGTGGCGCCACCATTTTCATAAGCAAGCGCGAGTTCTGGTACATCAAAATCATCGCGAATGATGCCTTTGCTGGGCGAGGCTTTTTTAATTTCGGCAATGAGTGCCGTTTGATTTTTAGCAATGCGCGATTGAATCGCGCCTAAAAAGTCGCGTGTGGGTGGCAGGTTTTCAATCGCTTTTTCAAGCTTTTTTTGGGAATGTTTCGCTTTCTGCGCGGCAACATGTGCACGCTTGGTTTCACAGATTTTATCTAAAATAGTAGGGTTAGTCATGGGCTAACGCTTCCTCGCCGGTGATGGCGATAAGTTGATTGAGAACATGACGTGCATCACCTGTATCTATGGCATTTTGTGCGAGTTTAACGCCGTGCGTAAGGGTATTGCATTTACCTGCAATGATAAGTGCGGCAGCGCTATTGAGGCATACAATATCACGATAGGCGCTCGCGCGACCTGCTAGAAGTTGTTCAAGCGCCTGAGCGTTTTTCTTGGCATCGCCCCCTTTTAAATCGGTCATCTTACAGGGTTCAAGTTCTGCTGATTGTGGGGTGATGATGAAGGATTTTATCTCGTTATGTTTTAGCTCTACCACATGGGTATCGCCCGTTAGGCTTATTTCGTCTAACCCATCCGCACCATGCACAATCCACGCATGTTCCACTCCAATTTCGCGCAGTGTTTCTGCCATGGGTAACAGTAGATCGGGGCTGTAAACTCCTAATAGCTGTCGTTTTACTCCTGCGGGATTTGATAGAGGGCCGAGTAAATTGAACAAGGTGCGTAAACCTAATTCTTGACGCACCGGTGCCACATGGCGCATAGCGCGGTGGTATGCGGGAGCCATTAGAAAGCATAAATTACACTCATTTAGTGCGCGTTGCATCAGCTGGGGCGAAGCGGATAAATTAACGCCGAGTTGCGACATCACATCAGCCGAGCCTGATTTAGATGAAACCGAGCGGTTGCCATGTTTGACAACCGGCACCCCACATGCAGCAGTGACGATTGCTGTAGCGGTGGAGATATTGTAGGTGCCCGAAGCATCGCCGCCTGTTCCGCATGTATCAATCGCATGAGCAGGCGCGGTAAAGGCCAATGCTTTGTGACGCATGGTAAGCGCGGCGCCGGTAATTTCCTCCACCGTTTCGCCTTTGATGCGAAGGGCAACAATAAAGGCGGCCATTTGAGCAGGGGTAGCGCCGCCACTCATCATAATTTGGAAGGCGCGCTGGGTTTGTTCGCGCGTTAAATCTTCACCATTTACGGCTTGTTCGATGAAAGTTTGAAAAGGAAGTGCGACCATGGCGAAGGTGTTAGCAAATTTTGAGGAAGTTGGCTAGTAGGGCATGCCCTTGCTGCGAGGCAATACTTTCAGGGTGAAATTGTACGCCATGAAAAGGCAGCGTTTGATGCTGAAGCCCCATAATAATGCCATCGCTTGTTTCGGCTGTTACTTCTAAGCAATTGGGCAGGGTGGCGCGTTCAACCACCAACGAGTGATAACGCGTGACTTCAAGCGGAGTGTTGAGTGCCGCGAATATGCCATGCTGCTGATGAATAATTGCACTCACTTTGCCATGCATTGGATGGGTGCGAATAATCGTGCCGCCAAATGCTTGCCCAATGGCTTGATGACCTAAGCAGACGCCAAAGGTGGGAACGGGGTTGGAGGCTTTAGCGTTGAGGGCAATCGCCTCAAGGCATATGCCCGCATTATCGGGTGAGCTTGGGCCGGGGGAAATAACCAGCCCATCCATAGGCAGCGCTAGTAATTCGGTTGCGCTGAGTGCGTTGTTGCGCAAAACCTCCACCTCAGCACCCAATTCAGCAAAATAATGCAGTAAATTGTAGGTAAAACTGTCGTAATTATCGATGAGGATTAATTTAGGCATCATGTACCTCAAATTGCGATGTAATTTCGGCTGCGCGCATAAGGGCTTTGGCTTTGTTGCAAACTTCTTCATATTCATTTTGCGGGATAGAATCCGCTACAACACCCGCACCTGCTTGCAAATGTAGTTGGCCTTCTTTGATGAGTGCTGTTCGCAACGTAATGCAGCTATCCATCTCGCCTTGAGTGGAAAAATAGCCCACGCAACCACCGTAAAAGCCTCTACGTTGCGGTTCAAGCTCGTCCAAAATTTCCATCGCGCGGATTTTGGGCGCGCCTGTTACGGTGCCCGCAGGGAATCCTGCCATCAGTGCGGTTAAGCTGCTAGTGCCTTGTTTAATTTTGCCAACCACATTGGAAACAATATGCATAACGTGGCTGTAGCGTTCAATTTTCATCTGTTCCGTTACCTTAACGGTGCCGCTTTGCGTTACGCGCCCCACATCATTACGGCCTAAATCGAGCAGCATTAAATGTTCGGCAATTTCTTTAGTATCGGCGAGCAAATCCTGTTCGAGAGCGTTATCTTCCGCAAACGTAGCGCCTCGTTTGCGCGTGCCGGCAAGGGGGCGAATGGTTACTTCGCCATCGCGCACGCGCACTAAAATTTCAGGACTGGCGCCAATAATGGTGGCAGCATTTAATTTTAGATAGAACATATAGGGTGATGGATTGAGGTGGCGTAATGCACGATAAAATGCCATTGGTTGCGCGGTAAAACGCGCTGTAAACCGCATGGATGGCACAATTTGAAAAATCTCGCCACTTAGAATATATTCTTTAGCGCGAGTCACGATTGCTTTGAAATTATCAGCGGTCATATTGCCGGTAAAACTAAGGCTATTTAGCGCTTTATCGGTGCTGACATTGACGGGCGGTAAACTGCGGGTTTTAATAAGCAATTTTTGCATTTCATTTAGTCGTTCAGTGGCGCTGGCAATGGCTTCATCGGCTTGTGTAGCGGAGAATTTTTCGTCCTTTGTCCAGATGGGAGTGGCAAGAGTAAGCGCATCGCTCACATTATCATGCACCAGCGACATTTGCGGGCGCATAAAACATCCATCGGGCAAATTGGAAGGCCCTTCTTTATCAGACGGTAGGTGCTCCACCTCGCGGATCATCTCATATCCCATCATACCGATTAAACCCGCCACCATAGGAGGCAGCGATTCATCAATTTGCATTTGATTTTGGTTAATTAACGTTTGAAGCGATTCTAATGGAGGGGCAGAAATGGGTGTTGTTTGGCCATTTTGTGTGAGGGTGGCTTTGCCATCTTTGCATTGCCAGATAATATCGGGGTTAAGTGCGATAACACTGTAGCGCCCTCGCGTATCGCCTCCTGTGACGGACTCAAGCAAAAAAGCATATTCATGCGCTTGGGCAAAGGGGTGAAATAAACTAACAGGCGATAAACCATCAACCACTAACGTGCGTGTGATCAACACAGGCTGGCCTTGAGTTAAACGTTGATGCGGACTAAGCATTTAGCGGTTTAACTGCGCCATCGCTTGTTCGTTCACTGTAATGGGATATTTTGCCACTAAATGTTTCATATAAAGTGAGGTAATATCTTGCCCGAACTGTTGTTGAAGCTCTGCAACAATCTTCTCAATTTCAGCTTGCGCTTTCTCGCCGTTTGCTGTGCTCTTACTAATGCGATTTATGGTATCAACTTTGGCTAGCATATATTCATCATTCTCTAAGTTTATAATATAAGCATCGGTGGTTTCACCTTGTGATTTTTGAAAAATTTCATCACGTAAACCAGGGGGTAATTCGGTCACATTCCCTAATTGGCTAGGGACATCACCAGCGGTTTGAAAACCAGAAACGCGAATTGGGCGAAATATATCGCTGTTGAGCTTACTGCCATCTTTTGCAATTGCTTGGGCTAACGTGATGGATTTATTGCGTATTGCATCGCGGGTTTGTTTGGTGCGCCATGCCGCAACGAGTTTATCGTTAATATCGCTAATTTTTGGAATATAAGATTCTTCACGTTTACCCAACGCAATAAGTTGATAATTGCCGTTGCCCGCATCCAGCAAATGGCTGTCAGTTTCATCTTGCAGTTTAAAGCCAGATTCAATTAAGCCCGCAGGATATGCGGAAATATCGATAGGTTTACCCGATTTATTTAATGCAGACATATTCATGACGGGTGCGGAGCTAACTTTTAAATTATGCTCTTTGGCTACTTCATCTAAGGTTAAGCCTCCGGCCAAACCATCTTCAATATCAACCGTAATTTCATAAGCGGCATCTTCAATTTTAGCGGAGCGCCAATCGGTTGCCAGTTTTTCGCGCGCTTGTGCAAAAGGCGTTATGGATTGCGGTTTAATGCTTTCAACACGGAAGAGGTGCCAGCCAAAATCGGTTTTAATAGGCTTGCTCACTTCACCCGCTTGCAATGCCATAACATCGTCACGCGCTTGAGATGGCAGCGCATCGCCTGTAATAATACCAAGCGAGAGCATCTCGTTAGTGGGTTTTACTTCGCTCACCACTTGGGCAAAACTGCTGCCATCATTAAGCATCGATAACGCTTTTTCTGCTTCGGCCTGCGTTTCGTAGAGTAACTGGCTTACTTCGCGTTGTTGGGGGATGGTATAGCTATCAATACGTTCATCATAAAGCGCCAGAAGCGTTTCATCATCAGGTGTGAAGTCTTTTCCGATAGCTTGTTTATCAATCGTTACCCATTGAATTTGGCGATATTCAGGCTCGCGGAATTGCTCGCCATAGGCTTTGTAATAATCTTTTAGTGCTGCCTCATCAGGCTCAGCAATTTCGCTGTTATTTACATTTGGCGTAAAACGATAAAAGGTTACATCACGTGTTTCGTTTCGCGTGCGATAGAGCAAGCTAGCGGCGTTGGTAACATCGGGTAAATAGGTGCTAAAGTTTTGTAAAATCAACTTGCTCAAAAGCTCTTTATTTAGCGAATTTAAAAAGCGTTCTTCATTTAAACCGGCTTGGCGTAAGGCTTGATCGAAGCTGTCTTTGTTAAATGCGCCTTCCGATTGAAAGGCGGGTGTTTCGCGCAAAAGCTTCATCACCTCAGATTCAGGAATTTTTAGCCCTAATGATTTGGCTTCTAATTGTAGTAATAATCCGGTTTGAAGATCGTTTAGCACTTGTTGTTTCAAACCCAACCGCTCGGCCATTTCTGGGGTTAAACTCGCTCCCATCACTTGACGCAATGCGCCATAGCGGATGTTAAGCTCATCTTGATATTCCTGAATAGTAACGGTTTTATCGCCAGCTTTTATCGCATAACCGCTTGCCATACCGCCGCGAAACATATCGCCCACGCCCCAAAGCGCGAAGCTAACCGCAATCGCGCCGAGAACAATTTTCATGATTATGCTACCGGAGCTGTTCTGGATGGCTCGCATCATAATGGAATCTCCTAAGGGTGAGAATTTAATTTAATGTTTCGCTATGGGTTGTAGTGGATGGGATGACGGATGAAAAGAGCAAATTACGCTAGAACTCATCGAAGTGATATGTTAGAAGCCGCCAAACAAATAGACGAGGGCATAAAGATGCATCAATTAGTAATTGGCAATTGGAAAATGCATGGCACGTTAAAAAGCGCGACTGAGTTGGCATCTAAAATCTCGAATTATGTTTCTGCCAAAGGTTTAATGCAGACTAAAGTTGTTATTTGTCCTCCAGCTTTACATGTTAGCGAAGTGGTGCGCAATGTGGCTGGTTCGTCGGTGAGTGTGGGTGTGCAAGATTGCCATGATAAAGAGCAGGGCGCACATACCGGAAATAACAGTGCATTAATGGCAGTTGAAGCAGGCGCAGAATATGTAATTCTAGGCCATTCTGAACGCCGTGCACAACATCAAGAGCATGATAAGCTGATTGCGGCTAAAGCGGAAGCGGCTAAAGCTGCGGGTTTACTGCCCGTAATTTGCATTGGCGAAACATTGGAACAACGTGAAAGTGGTGACTTTGTTCAGGTGCTTTCGTCACAGGTGAAGGAGTCTATCCCCGTTAGTTTTAGTGTGACCGATTATGTGTTGGCCTATGAGCCTGTATGGGCTATTGGCACCGGTAAAGTAGCGGATGCCGATACCATTAGCGCTACCCACTCTATGTTGGCAGAGCAATTGCCTAAAGGCGCAAAAATTCTCTATGGTGGCTCGGTTAAACCGGATAATGCGCAAGAGATTATGAGCATTAATCATGTAGATGGTGTTTTGGTCGGCGGTGCTAGCTTGAATTGTGAAAGTTTTAACGCCATAATAACGGCAGCAGAGAAAGTATAATTATGCATTTAGTTTTATTGGTTCTTCATATTATTGTGACGCTTGCGCTTATCATAATAATTCTTATTCAGCGCAGTGATTCCGATGGTATGGGCGGATTAGGTGGCGGTAGTGGCGGCGGTGGTGGTTTTATGACGGGCCGCGCCCAAGCCAATTTGCTCACCCGCACAACCGCTATTTTAGCGACGATTTTCATTTTAAATAGCTTGGCTTTAAGTTGGCTGACGCAGCGCGATGTACGATCACAATCGGTGGTGGAGCGCATGATGGAGAATGAAGGCAGTTCGCAATCGGTTCCTCTGCCCAGCGAAGAAGGAATTGATGATCCGTTACCGTTAAATGCTCCCACGCCAAAAACATTAGAGTCGGGTGTGTTGCCGGAAGATTCAACCGTGACGCCGGCAGATATTGAACCGGTAAACGCACCAACCATTCCACAGCCTGAATGACCACGAAACACACACGTTTTATTTTTATTACCGGCGGAGTAGTGTCTTCGTTAGGTAAGGGATTAGCATCGGCGAGTTTAGGTGCGCTGTTGCAAGCACGTGGCTATAAAGTGCGTCTGCGCAAACTTGATCCTTACTTGAATGTGGATCCAGGTACGATGAGCCCTATTCAGCATGGTGAAGTGTTTGTAACCGATGATGGTGCTGAAACGGATTTGGATTTGGGCCATTATGAGCGCTTCACGGGTGTTGATGCACGTAAAAGCGATAATGTGACGACGGGACGAATTTATTCAACGCTGCTATCTAAGGAGCGGCGCGGTGATTATTTAGGCGGTACTGTGCAAGTGATTCCGCATGTGACTGACCTTATCAAAAACTTTGTATTGAACGACACGGTGGATGAAGATTTTGTTTTATGCGAAATTGGTGGCACGGTGGGTGATATTGAAGGTTTGCCGTTTTTTGAGGCCATCCGTCAATTAGGCTATGAAATGGGGCGCGATAAATGCTTATTTATGCATTTAACACTCATCCCTTATATTGCTGCGGCGGGCGAATTAAAAACTAAGCCTACACAACATTCGGTTAAAGAGTTACGCTCAATTGGTATTACGCCTGACATTTTGCTTTGTCGTGCCGATCGCGAAGTACCCGCATCTGAAAAACGTAAAATCGCGCTATTTTGTAACTTACCTGAAAAGAATGTAATTGAGGCACGCGATGTGCCTTCCATTTATGAAGTGCCGTTGCGCTACCACGAGGAAGGGCTTGATGCGCGCATATTGGAGCATTTTAACCTCGCTTATGATAGCTCACCAGATTTAAGCAAATGGGATGATTTATCGGATAGAAATCAAAACCCGAAAAATGAAGTAAATATTGCAATCATCGGCAAATATACAGGCATTGGCGACGCCTATAAATCAATCGGTGAAGCGTTGGATCATGCCGGCATGTTGCATCGTGCCAAAATTAATATCCATTATATGGATGCTAAAGGTTTTGAGAAAAATGATTTAAGCAAAACGCTCGGTAAAATGGATGCGATTTTAGTGCCCGGTGGTTTTGGCGATAGAGGTATTAACGGTAAAATTGCGGCCATTCGTTATGCCCGTGAAAATTTAATTCCTTATTTTGGGATTTGTTTGGGGATGCAATTAGCAACCATTGAAATTGCGCGCCATTTAGCAGGATTAGAACGCTCAGGTTCAAGCGAATTTAGCGATTTTGAAGCCAGCGATGATCGCGGACCGTTAGTTGGCCTAATGATGGAATGGGTGCGCGGTGCCATTAAAGAGCGTCGCAGCCACGAAAGTGATTTAGGCGGCACGATGCGTTTAGGTGCCTATGATTGTGAATTAACGGAAGGATCTAAAGCGTTTGAAGCGTATGGCGAAAAAACAATTTCTGAGCGTCACCGTCATCGTTATGAAGTGAATAACCAATATATGGACGATCTGCAAAAAGCAGGTGCGTTATTTAGCGGCATGTCACCTAGTGGCCAATTGCCTGAAATTATTGAGTTGCCTAATCATCCATGGTTTGTAGGGGTACAATTCCACCCTGAATTCAAGTCGCGACCTTTTGCGCCGCATCCTTTATTTTCGCACTTCGTTAAAGCGGCGATGGCGCATCGTGGACAAGTCAGTAAGGCTGCATAATGAGAACGGTTTTTTCACTCATCATTATATTAACGGCGCTATCAGCTTATGCGGCAGATTATACCGCTGGCACAAAATGTCCTGTTGCGGTTAATGCGCAACCAGCCGATGATGTTGCTTATCAAGCAGGTGTTGATGCGAATGGATTTGCGGTTGCTCCAGCCGACGCAACGCCCCCTGCATTGACGGCTGATAATGTGAATCAAGTTGCTTTGCCATTAGCAATTCCGTTGAGTGATTATGCTGATGTAAGCAATGGATCGTTTAATTCAAATGCAATGGAGTTGATTCCTGGTCAGGTGGATACCAACACACAGACCGGTGAAGTTTTATTTAATCAGCAGCCTATTTCATCGCTAGAGCCAACCTTAACCAACCCAAATTGTTGGTAGGGTTCTTGTGCTTAATTATTGATTTAAGGGCAAACTTAACCTATACACTCCCCATAAATATAAAAATTGATTGAGGTTAACCGTGAAAAAAATTCTTAGTTGTACGGCTGCTATCTGCTTATTGGTGGCATGTCAGCAAAGTGGTAATGGTGTTGGTGTAAGCAACAGCCAAGTGGGATCCATCGCTGGTGGCGTTGCTGGCGCTGCTGTTGGTTCACAAATTGGTGGTGGCACAGGCAATGTTATTGCTATCGTGGCGGGTACTCTATTAGGTTCAGCCTTAGGAAGCTCTGTCGCACAAAACATGAATACCGCTGATGTGAATTATTATGATAAATCATCGCAGCGTGCGCTTGAAGTTGGCCAGCCGGGTCAGGTTTTTCCGTGGCAAAGCCCAGCCTCATCTATCAGTGGAACGGTAACCCCTTCTACTTATTATCAAAATGCTAACGGTCAATATTGCCGTAAATATGAACAAACCATCATCATTGATGGCCGCGCTGAGCAAGGTCAAGGTGTGGCATGTCGTCAATCAAATGGCACGTGGAAGATTGAAAGTTAGAAAGTAGCAGCATGTCAGAACAAACATATGTTAAAGGCGAAATTATGCGCGGTAAGCGTGGTGTTATCATGGGTGTTGCCAATGATAAATCGCTTGCATGGGGCATTGCGCAGCAATTAAGTGCGCAAGGCGCTGAAATTGCCTTTACCTATCAAGGCGAGGCATTGCAAAAGCGCGTGCAGCCTTTAGCAGAATCGCTGGGCAGCAATAAAGTGTTGCCATGTGACGTGACCGATGAAGCCAGTATTGATGCGGTGTTTAACACGCTCGAAAAAGAGTGGGGCGAACTTGATTTTGTTGTGCATGCCATTGCATTTTCTGATAAAGAAGAACTCAAAGGCATGTATGTGGATACCTCACAGAGCAACTTTTTGCGTTCGATGGATATTTCTTGCTATTCATTCACCGCGGTGGCCAAGCGTGCTTATCCACTGATGAAAAAGGGTGGCAGCATGGTGAGTTTAAGCTACTTAGGCGCTGAACGTGTGGTGCCCCATTATAATGTGATGGGCGTTGCTAAAGCGGCGCTTGAAGCATCCATTCGCTACTTGGCGATGGATTTAGGTAAATTTAACATTCGCGTTAATTCAATTTCTGCGGGTCCCGTAAAAACCTTGGCTGCATCTGGCATTGGCGATTTCCGTTATATTTTGAAATGGAACGAGTATAACTCGCCTCTCGGACGCAATACAACCTTGCCTGATGTGGGCGGTGCTGCGCTGTATTTACTGTCCGATTTGGGTGCGGGCACAACGGGTGAGAATTTGCACGTTGATAGCGGCTATCACGTCGTAGGAATGAAACGTACTGATGCGCCCGATATCGGCGCGCTTTAAGCTTTATGTTTAACCGCTTCGGCAACCTGTTTACTTTCACCACATGGGGGGAAAGCCATGGCAAGGCTATTGGCTGTGTTGTGGATGGTTGCCCAGCAGGGATTGCACTTTGCGAAGCAGATATTCAGCCCTATTTAGACCACCGCCGCCCGGGACAGTCACATGTCACGACCCAGCGCCAAGAGGCCGATGAGGTGGAAATTTTATCAGGCGTGTTTGAAGGCAAAACCACGGGCACACCCATCAGCCTAATTATCCATAACCATGATCAAAAATCGAAAGATTATAGCGATATTAAAGATAAATATCGCCCCGGCCATGCTGATTATACGTATGATGCCAAATATGGCTTTCGCGACTATCGCGGCGGCGGGCGCTCCTCAGCGCGTGAAACAGCCATGCGCGTGGCCGCTGGCGCTATCGCGCGAAAAATTATGGGTAAATCCATCACTATCCGCGCGGCGATGGTGCAGATGGGAAGCCACAAAATTGATGCTGAAAATTACGATTGGGCGCAAGTGCCGCATAATAATTTTTTCTGCCCGCATGCGGCTATTGCTCATGAATGGGAAACTCAATTGCTGGCTATTCGCAAGCAAGGCAGCTCTATTGGGGCGGTTATTGAAGTGCAAGCGCATGGTGTGCCAGCAGGTTGGGGCGAGCCAATTTATCAAAAACTAGATACCGCATTGGCTGCCGCGATGATGTCAATCAACGCGGTTAAGGGCGTTGAAATAGGCGATGGATTTGCGAGCGCAGCCCTGCGAGGTGAAGATAATAGCGATATTTTGATTAACGATAATGGCAAGGTTGGGTTTACGTCAAACCATGCGGGTGGTGTTTTGGGTGGTATTTCAAGCGGGCAACCACTGGTAGTGCGTTTTGCCGTTAAGCCTACCAGTTCATTATTGATTGAGCAGCCTGCGCTAACGCGCGAATTGCAGCCAACGACCATACAAACCAAAGGCCGTCATGATCCTTGTGTGGGTATTCGCGCTGTGCCGGTTGGTGAAGCAATGATGGCGTGCGTTTTGGCTGACTTTATGTTACTTCATCATGCGCGTATAAAATAAAAAAGGAATTATAATGCTTAGATTTTTCACATGGTTAGGTAGCCTTATTCTTATATTATTGGCCACGATAATTGCGCTTCCATTTTTAGTGCCGTTGGATAGCTATCGCGATGATGTGCTGCGTTTTGTTGAGCAAAAAACAGGACGTGAGGTTACGATTAATGGCCCGCTTGAGTTGAAATTATTGCCCGAAGTTAAGCTTCAACTCAATGACGTTACGGTTAAAAATCCTGAAGGATTTATATCGCCGCATTTAGCAAAAATTGGTACGCTTGATTTGAATATAGCGCTTTGGCCGTTATTTGAGAAAAAAGTGGAAGTGCATGAGCTGACCATAAATGAAGGCGATTTTTATTTAGAAGAAGCTATTGGTGGCAAGAAAAACTGGGAATTTACCGTGATGGAAATGACCAAAACTGCTGCTGGAGCCAGTCAATCTAATGCGCCACAATTTGCATTAAATGTAGATGCCATTAATGTGGTGAATACGCGAATTTCTTACCTGAAGCCGGGTCAAAAATTTACAAGTGAAAAGCTGAATCTGGATTACAGCAATAATCGCTCAAAGCTTAATGTGCTGCTTAATTTTGCCGGTGCTAATTATCAAATTGATGTGCAAACCGATAATACGATGAGCTTATTCAGCGATGCAGCAACCCCATTAAGCGGCAGTGTAAAATCGTCGCTGGTAAAAGCGAATTTGAATGGGGTGTTGAATGGTTTAAATGTTTCAAGCGGTGTGTTTGATCCGTCCGTTGCAGGTGAATTACAAGCTACCATTACGGGCATTGGCCAAGTCAACAGCCGTAAATTTAGCGCTAATCAAAAGCAGGCAAATCTAGAAATGCTTACTATTACGACGCAAAAAGATATTTCAGCATCTGGATCGTTAAAGGTAGATTATAGCGGTTCTAAACCGCTGGTGAACACCACGCTTACGATTCCAAGTTTAAATTTGGATGCCTTAACGGGCGGCAATAAATCAGCCAGCAATTTCGTGTTACCTTTGGTTTCCAATGCCTATGCTGATGAGGGTTGGAGCCGCGCGCCGATTGATTTTTCCGCTTTAAATATGCTCAATGCGGATGCAAATGTAACGGTTAATGACCTTATTACTTCAGGCTATGTTTTCAGTAATTTTAAAACAACATTGGCGTTGCGAAATGGCAATTTAACTATTCCAAATTTTTCGACCGGTTTATTGGGTGGTAATCTAGCAGGTAGTGGCGCGGCTGATTCGCGCGGCACATGGAATTTGCGTGCCAAAATAACCGATATGCCGTTTCAAAATCTAGCGAAACAATTCACTGATAAAGTGGCTGTTACTGGAAATACCAATTTAAATATCTCCCTTAAAAGTAATGGAAATTCGGTTTATGATTATGTTAATCGTCTATCGGGCGGTGGTGATATGATTATCAATAATGGCGTAGTTTCAGGTTACTCGCTACCCACATTATTTGCTAAAACGGGCACGGCTCTAGGTGTGGTAGAATCGAATGATGGGGTTAAAACCCCGTTTGATAATATTACGTTAGATTTTTCGATGGATGGTGGCGTGATGCGCTTGCGCGAGGGTAGTTTACGCGCACCCAGTTTAAAAGCGGGTACAACGGGAACGATAAATTTAGGTGCCAAGTCACTTGATTTAGTGCTTACACCTCAAACAATACCTAATGCCGTGATACAAGAAGATGGAACCAGCAAACAATATGCAGGTTTGATGGTGCCCATCATCATTAAAGGGCCCTTTAGTAATGTCACTTTGAAACCGGATTATACGCGCACTTTGGGTAATTTGCTAAACGAGGCGCTTAAAAATCCGCAAGATTTGGAAGGGCTAAAAATGCAAGGTAAAGCGATTGAAGATGCGTTTGAGCCAAGCAAAGATATTATTAAAGAGCAATTTAAAGATTTTAAAGAAAATAAAAATCCTGCTGCGTTAAAAGGTATGTTGCAAGAACTTGATAAAAATGGATTGAATCCATTTGGTGATGCGATTAATGCCATTCCGGATATTGAGTTGCAAAAACCAAAATCCCCAGCACCCGCCACAGCAAATGAGCCCATTTCACCAACGGTTGCACCTGAACCTGCAGCAGATGCACCAGCGGCAAAGGTGGAGCCAGATCCGATTGCAGCACCTGTGGCAGCTAAGCCAGAACCGGTTGTAACTACACCTCCTGCCGCCGCTGAGCCCGTTCCCGCGCCTGCTGAATTGCCTGACGCTAACCAAGCGCCCGCTACTTTAGAGACGAATGGCTAAAATTCGGCTGGATCAACTACTGGTTAATTGCAATTTGGCCGAAAGCAAAACGCGTGCGCAAGCCTTGATTTTGGCTCAAAAGGTAATGGATGAGAACCATCAATTACTCACTAAAGCGGGTATGCAAGTGCGCGATGATATGGTGGTAGTGTTAAAGGAAAAAGATCATCCGTGGGTATCACGCGGGGGTATGAAATTAGCCAAAGCATTACAAGAATATGCGATAGATGTGACGGGTCAAGTGTTGGTTGATATTGGTGCATCAACAGGCGGTTTTACCGATGTGCTGCTAACCCTAGGTGCTATAAAAGTGTATGCTATAGACGTGGGTTATGGCCAGTTGCATGAGAAATTACGCCAAGATGCGCGCGTGATAAACATCGAAAAAACCAATGCACGCTACGTCACAGCAGAAGTTTTTGAAGACACACTTGATGGTTTAGTATGCGATGCTAGTTTTATTAGTCTTAAAACGGTGCTACCTGCAACCATGGCATTCATTAAACCAAAAGGGTGGATGGCGGTTTTAATCAAACCGCAATTTGAAGCAGGCAAAGAGAATTTAGCAAAAGGGGGTGTGGTGCGTGACCCCGCCTTGCATCAGGCCATTTGCGATGATATAGCCGAGTGGGTTTCAGGCAATGGCTGGCACGTGCAAGGTATTACCCAAAGCCCCATTACCGGCCCGAAAGGCAATGTTGAATTTTTATTGGTAGCGCACAAATTATGACCACTTTTAGTATCTCAGATTACAGCCCGTTTTTAAGTGTGTGGACGCTCTATAAGCGCGAAGTGTGGCGCTTTATGAAAGTGTGGAACCAAACCCTATTAGCGCCCTGTATCACCACGCTATTATTTTTAGCGATTTTAAATTTAGCCTTGGGCGGGTCTAAGCGTATTGTGGGTGATTTGCCCTATGAGGAGTTTATAGCACCTGGATTAATTATGATGGCAGTTGTGCAGAATGCTTTTGCCAATGCTTCATCCTCATTAATGTTATCAAAAATTCAAGGTGTGATTATTGATTTATTGATGCCGCCATTCAAAGGTGGCGAGCTGGCATTTGCACTCGCCATGGGCGGGGTGACGCGCGGTGTAGTTGTGGCGCTAAGTTGTGGTATCGCCATCTATATATTCGTACCATTTAATATTCATCATATTGGCTATGCCATTTATTTTATCGTTATATCAAGCATGTTTTTATCGTTATTGGGTTGCCTAGCAGGCATTATCGCGCAGAGCTTTGACCAGATGGCGGCAATTACCAACTATGTGATCACGCCTCTAGCTTTCTTGTCAGGCACCTTTTATTCAATTGATAGCTTGCCCTCATTTTGGCAAAAAATAAGCCATATTGATCCGTTTTTCTATATGATTGATGGCTTTCGTTATGCCATGACTGGCCACCATGATGGCAATATTGAATTAGGCGCTATCGTGCTGTTAGTGCTTACTTTTATAAGCTGGTTAGTGGTGCGTTTTACTTTTGTTAAAGGCTGGAGGCTAAAATCGTAAGTTCATCAGCTATTATGCCTGTTTATCGTCGCGCCGATATTACCATGGTGCGCGGCGAAGGGGTGTATTTGTTTGATGATGCCGGCAAGCGCTACCTTGATTTTGCGGCGGGCATTGCGGTGAATGCGCTCGGCCACAGTCATCCACGGTTGGTGGCGGCGTTGCAAAAGCAGGCGGGTGAATTATGGCATTGCTCTAACTTATTTCAAAATGCTGGCTTAAAAGAATTTTCTGAAAAACTGGTGAGTTTAAGCTTTGCCGATGCCATTTTTTGTTGTTCATCCGGTGCGGAAGCGGTGGAATCGGCCATCAAGTTTATTCGGCGATATCACCATGTGAATGAGACGAATCGCCATACCATTATCGTGGCAGCCGGCGGCTTTCATGGCCGCACATTGGGTGCTCTTTCGGCAGGCAGTAATTCGCGCGTGCAGGAATCCTATCATCCGCTACTCACAGGGTTTCAGACGGTAGATTTTGATGATATTGCAGCGTTGGAAGCAGCAGTTAATGATGACACAGCTGCCATTATGCTGGAGCCTGTGCAAGGCGAGGGGGGCGTGCGCCCGCACAGCAAAGCCTATTTGCAGCGCGCTCGCGAGTTAGCTGATGAACATGGGCTAATTTTGTTTTTTGATGAGGTTCAATGTGGCACAGGCCGGTTGGGCACTTTATTCGCGTATGAACATTATGGCGTAGTGCCTGATGTAGTGACCATTGGCAAGGGCATTGGCAGCGGCTTTCCCGTTGCGGCTTGTTTAGTTACGCAAGCCATTTCAGATGTGATGACGCCGGGCTGTCATGGCTCAACCTATGGCAGTAACCCGTTGGCGATGGCGGTGGGAACCGTAGTGTTAGAAGAATTAACGCATAATAACGTGCTTGGCATGTCACAACGCATGGGCGCATTATTGAAATCCAATTTGCAGCAATTAGTAAAGAACCATCCAACAAAATTGGTTGAGGCGCGCGGGATTGGCTTAATGTTGGGGCTGGAAACGAAAGTTTCGGCTTATGGCTTAAACGAAAAGTTGCGCGATGCAGGATTATTACTAGCACCGGCTGGCGATAATGTACTGCGCGTGGTGCCGCCACTCATTATCAATGAAAGCCACATTGCCCAAGCGATGGATATTTTTAACCAACAGTTAGAGGCGATGGATGGCTAATTTTTTAGAAACACAATATCCGATTCGGCATTTTTTAGACTTGCGCGATTTTACATCGCAAGATCTGCGCATTATTATTGAAGAGGCCAAGAAAGTGAAAGATGGCTTCAAAAAAGGGTATGAATATTCGCCTTTGCCTGGAAAAATTTTAGGTATGATTTTTGAGAAGCCTTCTACCCGCACGCGCATTTCGTTTGAGGTGGGTATGCGTGATTTAGGCGGCTATTCGATTACCATGAACGAAGATCAAATCCAAATTGGCCGAGGCGAAACCATTTCTGATACGGCCAAGGTAATGTCGCGCTATGTAGATGTGATTATGATTCGTGCGCATAAACATGAAAGTGCTGTTGGCTTAGCTGAACATGGCCATGTGCCGATTATCAACGGCTTAACTGACCGCAGCCACCCGTGCCAAATTATGGCTGATATTCTAACCTATGAAGAGCATCGTGGGGATGTTAAAGGCAAGCAATTTACGTGGTTAGGCGATGGCAATAATGTAACCACCAGCTTAATTGAAGCCGCGGTATTATTTGATTTTACCTTACATATTTCAACGCCTAAAGAACTAACGCCAAACCGTGAAGTTATGGCATGGGCTGAGGAACGTGGAGGCAAGGTGAAATTATTTGAATCGCCTGATGAAGCGGTTAAAAATTCGGATGCTATTTTTACCGATTGTTGGGTTTCTATGGGTGATAAAAATGCAGAAAAACGCCATAAACTTTTAGCACCTTATCAAGTAACGCAGGCACGTATGGAACTCGCAAAACCCGATGCATTATTTTTGCATTGCTTGCCAGCCCACCGTGAAGAGGAAGTAACCGCGCAGGTAATTGATGGCCCCCAATCGGTAGTGTTTGACGAGGCTGAAAATCGTCTGCATATTCAAAAAGCCATTTTATTATGGTGCTTTAAACAAATTTAAATTTTATTCAATTAGACTTAATCGCTTATGACGAACGCCCTAGAACTTGCTGCTTACGATAATCTTATTCAGCCCTTTTTAATCCACGATTCAGATATTCGCGGGCGTGTGGTGCGTATTGGTGGCGTGGTAGATGCGATTTTAAATCAGCATGATTATCCGCCCAGTGTGTCGAAATTATTGGCTGAACTTTGCTTGTTGGCTGCCATGCTTTCCACCAATTTAAAAGGGCGCGGCAAGCTAACCATGCAATTGCGTGGTGAAGGTGATGTGGCATTTATGGTAGCTGATATTACAGCAAAAGGTGCCATGCGCGGTTATGCTGAATTAAAAGAAGGTGCGAGTTTTAAAAATGATAATGCCACACTTACCCAGCTAATGGGCAAAGGATATTTGGCTATTACATTGCAAAAGGGCGACAAGCCTTATCAAGGTATTGTCGAGCTATCGGGTGATAATTTAAGCGAATCTATGCAGCATTATTTTACCCATTCTGAGCAGAGTTTGGTCTATGTAAAAACCGCCTGTGCACAGCGCGAAATAAATGGCGAAAAAATGTGGATTTCGGCAGGGCTCATGCTGCAACATATGCCAAACGAAGGCGGAAAAAAACGCGAGCAGGAAGAACCTGATTTTAAAAATTATAATACCAAAGATAATCTAGAAGAAAATGGGCTAGAAGTTTGGAATCGCAACCGCATTTTAGGCGCTACTGTCAAAGAAGATGAGTTGCTGGATATTTATTTATCGCCCCAAGCATTGCTATTTAGATTGTATAATGAAGATGGCGTTTGGGTGTATGATGCCGAAGATTTGCGCGCTGAATGTAACTGCTCACGCGCGCGGGTGAAAGAAACACTTGAGCAATTCCCCGATGCGGAGCTTGAAGCCATGATGGATGATGGAAAGTTGAATGTAAATTGCCAGTTTTGTAATACCAATGAAGAATTTACGCTTGCGCAATTAAAGCAATAGCGTGATTCGGCTTAAAGCTGGCTTTGATGTAAATATTTATTTGAGTAGCGCTCCACTAGCTCACTATTATTCCACATTAAGTCGAATAGGTTAGGGTCAATCCCGCCATTATCTGACATTTTTTGCATAATCTCGCGCGTTTCGGCGAGGGTTTTGGGCGTTTTATAGGGGCGGTCATTGCTGGTAAGGGCTTCAAACACATCGGCCACGGCCATCATGCGGGCAGGGATAGACATCTCATCGCCCTTTAAACCATTTGGATAGCCTTTGCCATCCATGCGCTCGTGATGCGCGCCTGCATATTCAGGCACGCGGCGTAATTGCTTCGGGAATGGCATACGCTCTAACATACTGATAGAGTGCAGAATATGATCCTGAATAATTTTACGATTGCTAGCCGTTAAAGTGCCACGTTGCACGCTCAGATTCTCTAATTCATCGTCGGAGAAAAATGGTTGGGGTGCGCTGTTGGTTTGATTTTCTAATTGTGGTTTCCAACTGTAATTTGCGATGCGCTTTAGCTCGTCAATTTCGGCATCGGGAA
Source organism: uncultured Alphaproteobacteria bacterium (assembly GCA_963837025.1). Lineage (GTDB taxonomy): Bacteria > Pseudomonadota > Alphaproteobacteria > Rickettsiales > JALZUV01 > JALZUV01. The sequence continues at coordinate 736,585 of CAWILT010000001.1, read as the reverse complement.
CCCACTCGCGCCCAAAATTTAATTGCTGCAGAAATTCCCAATCTTTTCGAATTTGTATCGATTGTTTGTTGTGCTGTGCATTTGATATTTCGCCTTTTAGTTCTGCTATTTCTAAATCGCGCAAAAGCAGTTCTAACCGTGTGCCAATGAGTTGGATGCGATCGTAAAATGTAGCGAGTTTAGTGCCTTTTTCGAGGATGTAATCAGGCGTGGAAAGTTTGCCGCAATCATGTAGCCATGCGGCAATGCGCAGCTCATACATTTCTTCATCATTTAAATGAAAATCTTTAAATGCTGGTAGCTGTGAGTCATTGGCGGCCTCGGCTAACATTTGCACGATTACGGGAATGCGTTGTAAGTGATTTCCCGTGTGCGACGATTTTTGATCAATTGCTTTGGCAACCAATTGAATGAATGCTTCCAACAAGTCTTCTAAACCGGTAATAAGTAAATCATTATCGAGGGTAACGGCGGCTTGTGAAGCAAGGGATTCCACCATATGTTGAATTTCGGGTGAAAAGCTGATGGGTTTCCCTGTTTCATCTTGTGCGTTGGATAATCGAATAACGCCAATCACCTCGCGACGCTTGGTAATCATCGGCACGGCTAAAACCGATTTAGTCTGATAACCCCGCCGCTCATCAAACTTTCGGGTCTCGGAAAAATCAAATTCGGGCACTTGGCTAATATCAGCGATATTTATACTTTTACGCTGCAGGGCGCAGGATGCTGTAATAGAGCTGTTATTATCTGCGCCATTTGGCTTTTCTAGAACTACAGGTGGGCCATATGTGGGTTCTTTGGTGGTGCCACCTAAACGAATATTGAGGCTATCGCAGTGGCGAACGCGCTGCACGAAAGCTTCTTCAATTTCATGCTTGGTAAATAAAATGCCCGCATCTGCATGGGAAATTTGCTTGGCAATTTGTAAAATCATTTCAAGCAGGCGTTCAATATTATGCTCAGCCGATAAGGCAATGCCAATCTCGTTTAGCTCATGTAAATTTGATGCCATGAAATTAGATTATGCTATTTAAGCGCGGTTTCAAAATTGATTTAACCAATCCTGTAAAATGCTTTGAAGTTTGGTCACGCCGCTGATGCGGATAATCCGTTCTAAACGATGCGTGTAAAGTTGGGTAAGCGACGTGTTTTGAATTAATATGTCATTCAGCTTCCAGCTTTGGGTTTCATCTTGCGTGAAATAATATGCAATGGGAACTATGGTTTTTTGACTCTGAATGGTAACTAAACTAATGGCTTCATAGCCGTTTTGTGTTTTTGTTTCTGTTGATTGAATGAGGCGAATACGAATTTGTGATTCGCATTGCATAGAGCTGGGAGCTTTTTGCGTTAAACCAAATTGATTTTTCACCAAAGCAGACATGTTGTGATTAAACTGACTGCGCTGCGTCAAGCTCATAGCAGCCCAATGGTTGGGCAGTAAAAAGCCAAAATCTGGAGCATAGGCATATTGGGTAACATAATTGGGTTGTAAGCCCTCTTCCGATAATGCAATGGGCGCCAACTGCAATTTCGCAGGTGGTTTTAATGGCGCTCGTTGCAGTAAAGTGCATTGCGTATGACCCCAATCACGCAAATAAGCAAAGGGATCATTTCTGGCTTCTGCTGAATGATAGAACGTAAAATTTACCACAAAAATTGCGGCAATAAACATTGCGTTGGCGGCTAAAATCCTTACTTTATCAGTCATGTTATTAGATGACATAGCTAACCCTATTGCCTTGCGCAAGCATGATGAATCGCAATTGCGCCAAATTGCCGATGAGCTGCGGCAAGAAACGATCCGCACCGTATCGCATACGGGTGGACATTTGGGCGCTGGCCTTGGTGTTGTAGAGCTGACCGTAGCATTGCATTATGTGTTTAACACGCCCGAAGATAAATTAATTTGGGATGTAGGGCATCAATGCTATCCGCATAAAATTTTAACGGAACGCCGGCACGAAATGTATAGTTTGCGTCAAAAAGATGGTTTAAGCGGATTTTGTAAAATTAGCGAGAGTGACTATGATGCCTTTGGTGCTGGGCATAGCTCTACATCCATATCGGCAGGGCTTGGCATGGCAGTGGCGCGAGATTTTAAGGGTGGCAGCAACGATGTAATTGCCGTGATAGGCGATGGTGCTTTAAGTGCGGGAATGGCCTATGAAGCCATGAATAATGCAGGCCATTTAGGCAGCCGCTTAATTGTGGTGTTAAATGATAATGATATGTCTATCGCACCGCCTACAGGGGCGCTGAGTGCCTATTTGTCGCGTATGGTATCATCACAGCCTTATCATAATATTCGCGATATGGGTAAGTTTGTAACGCGTAAATTTCCAGAACCCATGGCACGTTTTGCCAAAAAAGCCGAGCAATATGCCCGTGGTTTTGTTAATGGCGGCAATTTGTTTGAAGAGCTTGGCTTTTATTATGTTGGCCCAGTTGATGGGCATAATTTAGATCATTTGCTACCGGTGCTCAAAAATATCAAAAATCAAAAAGATTCGGGGCCAGTGTTGTTGCATGTGGTGACACAAAAAGGCAAAGGGTTTGAATCACCCGAAGCCAGCGCTGAAAAATACCATGCAGTTAAAAAGTTTGATTTGGAAACAAAGGTGCAAGCAAAGTCGGCACCATCCGCGCCAAGCTATACCAGTATTTTTGCTAAGCAATTAATGGCTGAAGCAGCTGCTGATGAAAAAGTGGTTGCTCTATCCGCCGCTATGCCATCAGGCACGGGGTTGGATATTTTTGGCGAAGTTTACCCTAATCGTACCTTTGATGTAGGTATTGCCGAGCAACATGCAGTGACCTTTGCAGCTGGTTTAGCGCTAGAAGGTATGAAGCCATTTTGCGCTATCTATTCCACCTTCTTGCAGCGCGCCTATGATCAAGTGGTGCATGATGTGTGCATTCAAAATCTACCCGTGCGATTTGCAATTGATAGGGCAGGATTAGTGGGTGGCGATGGCCCTACACATGCCGGTGCGTTTGATATTGGATATCTATCGGCATTGCCCAATATGGTGTTGATGGCGCCGAGTGATGAGGCGGAATTGATGCATATGGTGCATACGGCTGCTGCTCATGATACGGGGCCAATCGCCTTTCGCTTTCCGCGTGGCGAGGGTGTGGGGGTGGAGCTTCCTACGCAGGTTGAGACGTTGGAGATTGGAAAAGGCCGCATCGTTCAACAGGGTAAAAAGGTTGCGATTTTATCGCTTGGTTCGCGGCTTGCAGCGTCAAAACAAGCAGCCGATGAGTTGGCAAAACAAGGCTTGAGTATTACCATTGCCGATGCGCGTTTTGCTAAACCTATTGATGAGGCATTGGTGGAAACATTGTTACGCGAGCATGAATTGGTGATAACGATTGAAGAAGGCGCGCGCGGTGGATTTGGCAGCCATATATTAGAATTTACAGCCATACAAGGTTGGTTGGGTGCCGATGGGTTTGGTCGAATAGTGCCTCTAACATTGCCTGATTATTTTCAGCAGCATGCCAGTCCACAAGAAATGCTTGCCGAAGCTGGACTTGATGCACAAGGCATAGTACGCACGATCAATCACCATCTAACATTGATAGGAGAATCGCATGTACGCAAACATCGTGGTTAGCGCCAGTGCGACCCTTGGCGTGGGCAGCTTACAGTATGAAGGACAGCGTTATCGCTGCACCCTTGGTGGCGCAGGATTAACGGGCGATAAGCGCGAAGGCGATATGAAAACCCCCGTGGGAAGCTTCCCACTCAAAGAATGCTGGTATCGCGCGGATAAAATGCAAGCGCCTGATACGGCTTTGCCCTTACGCATTATTCAAAAAAATGATGGATGGTGTGATGATGTGACCAGCGAGTTCTATAATCGCCCCGTTAAATTGCCGTTCGCGCCAAGTCATGAAGAGCTTTGGCGTGATGATGATAAATATGATATTATCGTCACTCTAGGCTATAATGATAATCCGTTTAAACCCGGTAAAGGCAGCGCTATATTTTTCCATGTTGCCGCGCCTGACTTTTCGCCAACGCAAGGTTGTGTAGGTTTGACCAAACCTAATTTATTGGAAGTGTTGAAACAAGTTACACCCAAAACATTAATGAGCATTGAAATGACAATGCCCGAAGCCAATTAACAAAGAGGAATATCCAACATGAATACACCTGCACCTAAAATGACTGAAACCGATTATAAAGTTGCTGATATATCGCTGGCACAATGGGGCCGTAAGGAAATATCTATTGCCGAATCAGAGATGCCAGGTTTAATGGCATTGCGTGAAGAATATAAAGGTAAGTCGCCACTAAAAGGTGCGCGTATTGTGGGCTGTTTACACATGACCATTCAAACCGCGGTATTAATTGAAACGCTAACCGATTTAGGCGCTACCGTGCGGTGGTCATCATGCAATATTTTTTCAACACAAGATCAAGCAGCTGCGGCTGTAGCCGCTGAAGGCATTCCCGTTTTTGCGTGGAAGGGTGAAACTGAGGAAGAGTACGAGTGGTGCATTCGCCAAACCATCGAAGGCGATGCCAACTGGAAACCCAATATGATTTTGGATGATGGTGGCGATTTAACCAAAATGATTCATGAGAAATATCCGCATCTTTTAGCAGATATTCGTGGCACTTCCGAAGAAACAACGACGGGTGTTTTACGTCTGCATGAAATGGCAAAAAAAGGCACATTAAAAATGCCTGCTATCAATGTGAACGACTCGGTTACCAAATCAAAGTTCGATAACCTCTATGGTTGCCGCGAAAGTCTGCCCGATGGGTTAAAGCGCGCTACCGATGTGATGCTTGCAGGCAAGCGTGTAGTGGTTGCGGGTTATGGCGATGTGGGCAAAGGCTGTGCCGATGCACTTAAAGGCCATGGCGCCCGCGTGACGGTAACTGAAGTGGATCCTATTTGCGCGTTGCAAGCGAGTATGGAAGGCTACGAAGTGCTCACCATGGAAGACGTCATGAAAACGGCTGATATTTTTGTAACCACCACCGGCAATAAAGATATTATCACGTTAGAACATATGCGCGCAATGAAAGACCGTGCTATTGTGTGTAACATCGGCCATTTTGACAATGAAATTCAAGTGGAATCGCTTAGTAACATGAAATGGACAGAGATTAAGCCACAAGTGGATGAGGTGGAATTTCCGGATGGAAAGCGCATTATTCTGTTAGCTAAGGGTCGCTTAGTGAATTTAGGTTGTGCCACAGGCCACCCTAGTTTTGTGATGTCAGCCAGCTTTACCAACCAAGTAATGGCGCAAATTGAGCTTTGGGAAAATCATGGTAAATATGAAAATAAAGTATATGTATTGCCTAAACATCTCGATGAAAAAGTAGCTAGTTTACATCTTGAGCAATTAGGTGTGAAGCTTACCAAGCTTAGTAAAGAGCAAGCCGATTATATTGGCGTTGGTGTTGATGGCCCCTATAAACCGGATGCATATCGCTACTAAAAATGCTAGAAATTGCCGCACCTTTTTTGCCATTATTATTTGCCTTTTTGGCCGGGTGCGGCGTTTGCGTTTTATACCATTATTGGACCCAAAATTCGGTTAAAGGTGATGGTAATGATGCGCATATAGCCGCGTTATTATCCTCTTCGCGCAGTAGTTTTTATTATCGCAATTTAACAACAGATCGTGAATGGTTCTCGCGTAAATTACGCGAGCTATTTGAATTGCCGCATCATGCGAAATATGCTCAGTTGTTGGCGCAATTACCTGAGGCATTATTGGCTGATTTGGATGCAAAAATTACGCAGCTTATATCCGATGAAATTTCGTATTTTATGATTGAATGTGAAGATAATGCCAAACAGCGTTTTTTAGAATGTTATGGCATTATCATTGAAGTGCAAGATGAAAAACATTTGGTTTTGTGGTGGCAAGATATCACTAATCGCAGCCAAGAAACTAAACGATTACGCCATGAAAACGAGCGTACGAAATTAGAACTTCGCCAATTAAGTAATATGGTCAATGCTTTGCCTTTTCCCATTTGGCAGCGTAGCGAAGATTTAAAAATTCGTTACTGTAATTTAGCCTATTTAGAAGTAGCTGAAGAAACCCAAGATGAGCATGGTGCTGAATCGCTAGAAATTTACAGTCAAGCAACTGCGCTCGCTGCAAAGGCGCTTAAGCAAGGTAAAGCTATTACCGAGCGCCGCCATGTAGTGCTGGGTGGTGAGCGTAAATTGTTCGATTTTATTGAACTGCCATGGGAAGATCGCAAAAATGCTACTGGCATCGCGGTGGATAAAGGCGATATGGAAGAGCTGAATGCAAAGCTCAGCGATATGCTTTCAACCCAAAGCAATTTGCTGGAAACCATTACCAGTGGCATCTCCATTTTCGGTGCCGATCAGCGATTGAAATATTTCAATCAAGCCACCGTTCGCATGTGGAAATTGGATGAGCATTGGCTGGCTTCCAAGCCAACTTACGGCGATGTGTTAGAAAAAATGCGTGAAAATAGAGTGTTGCCTGAGCAAGCTAACTTTCCTGCATTTAAACAACGCCGGTTAAAACTTTTTACCGATTTATTAGAACCGAGCGAAGAATTTTATTATTTGCCTGATGGGCGCACCGTGCGCCAGCTCGCCATTCCCGATTCATCCGGCGGTATTTTATTTGCGGATGAAGATGTGACCGATAGGTTAGCACTGGAGCGTTCCTATAATACACTCATTGCGGTGCAAACTGAAACGCTTGATAATTTAACGGAGGGTGTAGCGGTATTTGGCCAAGATGGGCGTTTAAAATTGCATAACCCCGTTTATCGCGAAATGTGGAATGTGAGTGAAAAAATTGCCGCAGCGGAGCCGCATTTAAATGATTTGTTGAAAAAGCAGCGCCAGCTATATTATTTTGATGATTGGGATGAATTTTTGGGGCGTTTTACCACCATGATGAGCTCGCGTAAACCATCACGCACGCGCATTGATCGTCGTGATGGTAAGGTGTTTGATGTGCTCTCTATTCCGCTGCCCGATGGCCAGACGCTACTCAATTATGTTAATCTAACCGACAGTATGTTGGTAGAGCGCAGTTTGCGTGAAAAGAACGAAGCGCTAGAAGAAGCCGATCGCTTAAAGAGCGAATTTTTAGCGAATGTTTCGTATGAATTACGCTCGCCGCTGACCTCTATTCGCGGCTTTTATGAAATGTTGAATCAAGCCTATGTGGGGAGCCTCACGCAGAAACAATCCGAATATGTGGAAAGTATCGGCACCGCATCGCAGCATTTAATGAATTTGATTGATGATATTTTGGATATTGCCAGTATTGAAGCGGGTTATTTGCAGTTGGAAATTACGAAGATTGATGTGCTTGCTACATTAACCGCTGTGCAGATGATGGTGCGTGACAAAGCGGAAAAAGCAGGCATTGAGTTGAAATTCAACTGCCCGATAGATTTAGGGGAGATGGATGGCGATGCCAGCCGCATTAAACAAGCTATTTTCAATTTATTAAGCAACGCCATCAAATATACCGATGAGGGTGGGTTAGTTGAATTTTCAGCCAAGGCCGTGAAACGCAAAGGCGAAGAATTAATTCATGTAACGGTTAAAGATAATGGCATTGGCATACCGGAAAATGAACATGAAGCGATTTTTGATAAATTTTATCGCACCGGTGCGGCCGCGCGGCGCAGTTCAGCGGGCACAGGGCTTGGGCTTGCCATGGTGAAAAGTTTTGTTGAATTACATGGCGGACATCTGATATTAGAGTCAACCCAAGGCAAAGGCACTACTTTCACCTGTGTATTGCCCCGTCGCCAACCTGAAGATGATATTATTATCCCCCTTCCAACCCACGAAGCCCAGCATGACATTAAACACTAGCAGCGCGCCATCGCGATTTATCCTCAACCTTTCATGCGAAGATAAACGCGGCATTGTGGCTAAAACCTCCAATTTTATCATGCAGCATCAGGGCAATATTATTGACTCGGCACAATTTGGCGATGCTTCAACGAATCAGTTTTTTCTTCGGATGGAATTTGATGATGAGGGCGAGGTTTCACTTGAAACGCTTAAAGCAAATTTTGCGCAAGATGTGGCGGCTGAATATGCCATGCAGTGGAATTTGTATGCCACCGATGTTAAGCCGCGTATGTTGCTGATGGTATCAAAATTTGGCCATTGCATGTATGATTTATTGCATCGCATGCATACTGGATCGCTAGCGGTGCAGGTGCCTGCCATTGTATCCAACCACGAAGATTTGCGTGAGATTGCCGAATGGTACAAAATTCCGTTTTATCATTTGCCTTTGAACGGTGATAAGCCTGCGCAAGAAGCCAAGCTGCTCGAAATTATCGCTAAAGAAAATATTAATTTGGTGGTGTTGGCGCGCTATATGCAAATTCTTTCAAAAGATTTATGTCAAAAACTTGAAGGTAAAGCCATTAATATTCACCATTCATTTCTGCCGAGTTTTAAAGGTGCAAGACCCTATCATCAGGCTTTTGAACGGGGTGTTAAAATTATCGGTGCCACCGCGCATTATGTAACGTCGGATTTAGATGAAGGCCCCATTATTGAACAGGAAGTAACTCGTGTTGACCATAGCTTTAAGCCCGCTGAGCTGACTGCTGCTGGCCGCGATATTGAATGTCTGGTATTAGCCAAAGCGATTAAATATCATGTGGAACATCGTGTGTTGCTAAATGGTAGTAAAACGGTGGTGTTTAAGTAATTAGTTGATTGCGTTGAAGCTTTAACCGCTCAACCACTTTTCCGCCAATTATATGGCTTTGCAAAATTTCTTCCACATCATCTTTGGTTTTTGGGCTATACCAAATGCCTTCAGGGTAGATAACGAAAACGGGTGCCAGTTCGCATCTATCTAAACAGCCTGCGGCATTCACGCGATGCTGCCCTTTGCCGTGAATTTTCAATGCTTTTAGCCTGTCTTTTAAATAGCCTCGAAGCTTTTCAGCATTTTCGCGCCCGCAGGATCCGCGTTTGTCGCTTTTGCCGCGCTTATTCTCGCACACAAAAACATGATGCTCAAAATAAGGGCGATCAGGGTTGCTCATGCGAAATAATAAGCCAAAGCATATTCCAGAAAATTAAGGCCAATGATGAGGATAATCGGCGAAAAATCGATGCCGTTCATATCCGGTAACATCTTGCGGATAGGAGCCAAGATAGGCTCAAACAGGCGGCCTAAAGCGTCATATACTTTGGAAACTAACATTTGATTACGGTTTAAAATATTAAACGAAATCAAAACGCTAATAATAATATAAATAAATAGCAATAGGTTAACGATTGCGATGATGTTAGTGAGTAGGTAGATAATGGGGTTCATACCCCATCTTTAACGCTGATAAACCTTATTCGCAAGCCAGATAATTGCCGCTATTGCAAATGCCAAACCCACGTGGTTGCATATAATCGCTATCATTATCATAAACGGGTTGGGTGCTATAACCCCCGCCATAGCCGCGATAGGCGTTGTTTGGAATGGAATAAGCGTTGGAAGATTCTGCACCGGCTGGCAGCCAGTCATACGTGCTCCATACTTTATCATAACCTTTTTGACGACACCCAAAAACGGTGAATACACATAGAAAAATCAAAATGTAGCGCATAGGCGCCCCCTTTTTTGTTACTATAGGCACAGAATGTTGTCTGTAAAACATAAAAACTATCACGTTTTTAGGATTTCTTAACAGATTTACGTTAAATAGAGTCATTATCACTTAAAGCGCCAAGGGAGGCACTGTTAATATTATGGCTAAAAAAGCGACACTCACCATCGAAGGCGGCCCATCAGTTGAGTTGCCTATTTTAAGCGGCAAAAGTGGCCCCGATGTTATTGACATCAGCACACTCTATAAAGAAACTGGCTATTTTACTTTTGATCCAGGCTTTCTCGCAACCGCATCGTGCGAATCGCAAATTACATTTATTGATGGTGATGAAGGTATTTTACGCTATCGCGGTTATGATATTGCCGATTTAGCCGAACATAGCACCTTTTTAGAAACGGCTTATTTGCTTTTAGAAGGTGATTTACCTAATGCTGAACAAGCCAAGAAATTTAACAATGATATCACCATGCACACCATGGTGCATGAACAGCTTGAAATGATGTTTCGCGGCTTCCCACGCAATGCGCACCCCATGGCGATTTTAGTGGGTGCGACAGGATCACTCTCGGCCTTTTATCATGATTCGATTGATATTTTGAATGACAACGATCGCGATTTAGCGGTGCATCGCATGATTGCCAAAATGCCTACGTTAGCAGCGTTATCGTATAAATACTCAATTGGTCAGCCTTATATGTATCCTAAAAATGAGCTGAGCTTTGCCGGTAATTTTTTACATATGATGTTTGCTAACCCATGTGAGCCTTATAAAGTAAGCCCAACACTGGAACGCGCGATTGATAAACTATTTATTTTACACGCTGATCATGAGCAGAATGCTTCGACTTCAACCGTGCGTTTGGCAGGTTCATCGGGAGCCAACCCGTTTGCATGTTTGTCAGCGGGTATTGCTTCGCTTTGGGGCCCCGCACATGGCGGCGCAAATGAAGCGGTGATTGATATGCTGAAAGAAATCGGCTCAACCGATCGCATTCCTGAATTTATTGCAAAAGCGAAAAATAAGAATGATCCGTTCCGTTTAATGGGCTTTGGTCATCGCGTGTATAAGAATTTTGATCCACGCGCCAAAGTGCTGCGCGAGGCTTGTCATGAAGTGTTAGAAGAATTGGGCATCACGAATGAACCGCTCTTAAATATTGCGATGGAATTAGAAAAAATTGCATTAGAGGATGATTATTTCGTATCGCGCAAACTCTATCCGAATGTCGATTTTTATTCGGGTATCATCTATCGCGCGATTGGTATTCCCACTAAAATGTTCACCGCTATGTTTGCCATCGCCCGCACCGTGGGTTGGGTAGCACAATGGCGTGAAATGATTGAAGAGCCAAACCAGCGCATTGGTCGCCCGCGCCAACTCTACACAGGCCCAACAGCCCGCGAGTGGAAGCCCGAAGCCAAACGCTAAACGCTTTTAGTTATGGTTAAATTATTCGAATGGTCGGTTAACTGACGTTAGTTTGTCTTTAGAGAATCATTATTATGTGGTTTTTTAACTTTTGAAGTTTTGTGTTCTCGGAATTGAATTTTAGAGCAGGATATAATCTGCCCAATTTCCATTGAGTTTCTATCTCTATATGTCCGTTAATTTCTGGATGATTTAATATAGTTACCTTACGTGATGTTGTATCAGATCGCTCAAATCCGTGACTTTCCAAATCCTTAATTAACTTTGAAACTGAGCGTTTAAACATAGGGAGCGCATATACACGTTGGTTTAAATCTTTTTTAAACTGCGTTCCATACATAAAGATAGCTCCACAAATAAATATCGCAAAAATGAAATACTCATAAATGTTAGGACTGCTTTTAAATAAAATTGTGGCAATAAGTATTGAGAAAGGAATAAAAAGTATTCCAAAAATTAAATAGTACTTTATTACAATCTTCTTTTTGATCAATAGATTGCAAAATACTATTATCACTAAGAATAGTGATGCACCTATTATAAAGTTGAAAATAATTTCAAATAATGTTTTTATATCTATAAGCCTTCCCCTATTTCCTAATCACTATAAAATTTTAGTAATAACCGACCATTCGCGTTTTGGTGAGCGGGTTTTTGTCGTTTAGTAGATCGCGATAAACGTGTAAATTTTCTAGCACGCGTTGTACGTAGTTGCGGGTTTCGGTGAAGGGAATTTGCTCAAGCCATTTTAGCTGGCCTTCCAAATCATCGGGGAAGGGACCAAAACGCTGCTGCCACTGCACCACGCGACCAGGGCCTGCATTATAAGCTGCAATTGCTAAGGGGTAGCTACCATTAAATTTTTCAATTAAGCTTGCTAAGTAGAAGCTTCCTAAACGCATGTTATGTTCAGGCTGATAGAGCATGGAGCTATCGTGCGAAATGGATTGTTGGCGCGCCACTAAACTCGCCGTCGATGGCAAAAGCTGCATTAGCCCGCGTGCATCAGCACTGCTATTGGCCATGGGGTTAAATTCGCTTTCTTGGCGCGCGATGGCTAATGCTAATGCAGGCTCAATCGCTAAGTTAGATGGAATTTGGGGAGTAGGGTGGCTAACGGCTTGCAGCCATTCGTTTTCTTTACCAAAATGGTCTTTGCCGATGCGTACTGCTAGATGAGGGTAGCCCATAGATATGGCCAGATTCGCCACCGCTTCAACCTCAGATTCATGATTATATTTGTCGGCTAAATTAAATAAAAATGCCTCTACCGAATAATTTTGACGATATTCGGCAAGTTTTAAAATCAAATCTTTTTGACTACGCAATGCGCTAAAACTGCTGGATGACATCGTATTTGTGCCAAGGCGCAAATCAACGGATGGCGACAGTTGCAACGCCGATAATTGGCCATAAAAGCTAGTTGGCATGGTGGCGCCTTCCACATACCAATTGCGCGCGATATCGGCATTGCCATTTTTACCTGCCGCTAAACCCGCCCAAAATGCGCCGCGTGATTTGCTAATAGGGGTGCCGACATGATTATAAAAAAGATAGAAATCTTTATAGGCCTCGGCAGGGTTGTTTAAAAACTGCAATTGAATCCAACCGCGTAACCAAAAAAGCTGTGCTTGGCCGCCATGTTCGGCCTCGCGAATAGGGGCTAAAACGGCTAGCGCATCTCGGTAGCGCCCTTCGCCCAGTGCTTCGCGTGCATAATACCGCCATAAGCTCCACCACTCTTCGCCATTATCGACCATAGCGGGTAGCGATTTTAAGGTTTGTTCAGCGCTTTCATGCTGCTGTTTGTTCTTGTGATAATTCACTTTGGCAAATAGCAATCCATCATCGCGCTGTAAAGCAGGTGATAAATTGCGAAATTCGCGATCAGCACTGGTTGATTGCGTAATATAGGCAGCGCGCGCACCGGAAGTGGCTTGGAAGTTACGGCTAGTAAAGGGTAAAAGTGGAGTGGCGCGGCTAACGGAATTATCCCATAGCAGCCTATCGGCGCGCGCTTCAAACATTTCCTGATTGAGTCGTCGGCCATAAGCTTGAATAATATAATCTTGTTCGCTGGTATCAAAGCTACCTTCAACCCACCCATAACCAAATAATTCTTGGCGAATGCCGCTAACCTTTCGCCATAGCTCTTCTTGTTGGCGGTTATATCCTTCAAGCAATAGAGATTCGGCGGCGCGCAGTGCCAGCTTGTCCATCTCGGGCCAATCTTGATGGTTTTCCATAAAGCTAAGTATTTCATTTGCTCTATCGCGTTGATTGGAGCTGCGTAGTTTGCGCCATTCCACATAATCGCGCATGTAATTTTTGCCTGTTGCTTGCGCCGCACGGTAGGCCTGCACCCAATCTTTGCTATCTGCCGCATCAAAAGCCTGCCGATAATTATCGGCAAAAGCAGGTGAGGTGAATAAATATGTAAGAAGAATAATGAAGGCTATACGCATGCGTTAGATATAGTGGATTCTTACTTGCGGGCAAACCATTCCTTGTGGTTGCCCACAGTTATTTAAGGCGAATGACTTTATAAAACGTTAGTTTTGGCTGGCTTTAGCAATAAGTTCTGGATGGGTTAAGCCCACAAACTCGGTTTGAAATTTGCCACCTTTAAATACAGCAAAATAGGGGATTCCGCCGCTGAAACTTCCGCCTTGTTCCTCTAAATATTCAACAATCTCAGGCCCACCCTCATAAATATAAGGCGTACGGCTACTGGGGTTTGTGGTGATATATTTTACCAAATTTTCTAATTTACTATCGGTTGAGATAGCAATCATATTCTCTAGCGGATATTCCTTTTTAAAATGCTCAAACCCCGCCATTTGTTTTTTGCAATAAGGACACCACGAGGCATAGAGAAAAACCACTCGAGGCTCATCAGCAGCAACGTAGCTTTTAATCTCAGCTAAATTAATGGTTTGAATGCCAGCGGGCAGGGCAGCTTGCGCATCAGACACGCTAAAATAACGCGCATTATTAGGGCTGAAAAATACAAATAAAGCATAAAGAAAAAAGCCAGATGCACTAAAAAGAAGAAAATTACGCATAGCTTGCATTGTAGCTTTTTGCGCAATAGAAAGACAAGCACAAACAAGCAAGGGGCACAAAATGTCAAAGATTCGTAAAATAGTTTTAGCCTATTCTGGCGGCTTAGATACATCGGTTATCCTGAAATGGTTGCAAGATGAATATCAGTGCGAGGTGGTGACCTTCACCGCTGATTTAGGCCAAGGTGAGGAGCTAGAACCTGCACGCATTAAAGCTGAGAAGATGGGTGTGAAAGATATTTTCATCGAAGATTTGCGTGAAGAATTTGTACGCGATTTTGTGTTTCCTATGTTTCGTGCTAACCCGCTTTATGAGGGGTATTATCTGTTGGGCACATCTATCGCGCGCCCACTGATTGCCAAGCGCCAAGTGGAGATTGCCGCCGAAACCGGTGCCGATGCAGTTAGCCATGGTGCAACGGGAAAGGGCACTGACCAAGTGCGATTTGAACTAGGTTATTACGCACTTAATCCTGATATTAAAGTGATTGCCCCTTGGCGCGAGTGGAGTTTAAATTCTCGCACCAAGTTGCTGGCTTATGCTCGTGAAAATGGCATCGATGTGCCAAGCGATAAAGTCAACGAGCCGCCTTATTCTACCGATGGTAATTTGCTGCATATTTCGTATGAGGGCAAATCGCTGGAAGACCCGTGGCAAGCGCCGCCCGAAGGCATGTGTAAATGGGTGAAAAGCCTGCAAGATGCACCCGATGAGCCAACGGAAATTTTAATCGATTTTGAAAAAGGCAATCCAGTAGCCATAAATGGCGAAACGCAATCACCAGCTAACCTATTGGCGAAACTCAACGCGTTAGGTGCAGCTAATGGTGTGGGCATACTAGATATGGTTGAAAACCGTTATGTAGGCATGAAAGTGCGTGGCGTATATGAAACGCCGGGCGGTACTATTTTGCATCATGCGCGCCGCGGGTTAGAGAGCCTAACGCTTGACCGTGAAGTGCAGCATTTGAAAGACGAAATGGCACCGCGCTATGCTAAACTTGTTTATAACGGATTTTGGTTTAGCCCCGAACGTGAAATGCTGCAGGCCGCCATTGATAAAACCCAAGAATTTGTAACCGGAACCGTGCGGGTGTTGCTGTATAAAGGTAATGTGCGCATCAATGGACGCAAATCAAAATATTCATTATTTGATGAGCAAATCGCCACATTCGAAGAAGATTCTGTTTATAACCAAGCCGATGCGGAAGGATTTATCAAATTAACCGCTTTACGCTTAAAAACCCGCAAACGCATGGGGCAATTTTAAGGTTTTGACATGCAATTGTCACAATAGTGCTGTAATATAAATTCATGGTCGAAGAAGTAAATAAAGATGAGATGTCCACCGTTAGCGGTGACCCCTACAGTTTGGCCACGCAAAATGATTTAGATGCAGCAGAAATGAACGAGCGTTCACACGCCACGCAGCAACTATCCAAAGAAGAAATGCACGATCAGCGCACTGCTGCTCGTAATATGATTAGCGGTATTTTTACCGATGGTAATTCTGTCCAAATGGCGCGTAGCATTATTTCATCACAGTTTCCCTCAATGGCAGGTGAATTAGATAATTTGATTGATCGTGAAAAAGTAAAACATGGCAATGTGCCTGAAACGCAAGCGGAAGCTGACCAGCGCAAAGCAGAAGAAGCAGCAAAAATTTCTAGCGCGTTATTAGGCGGCGCTGGTTTATCTTCTTTTGGACAAGAGCCAGATGAAGATAAGGGGCCAACATTTTCATTTTCCAGCCTTTTTGGTTCGAACAGCAAATATCTAGCCGGCCCGTCAGCATTGTTGCCTGCTGCAGCGTTTGGCGCAATTAGCGCGGCTGAAGAATTAGGTTCTACATTAAGCCGTCATGTTGAAGATATTCTTGCATTAGATGCATCGCCTTCTGCACAATCACCCACACTTGGCATTCCCAGTATCCAGCGCGATAGAGAACAAGCCCGCGGTTAAAAACCTGCACTAATCGTTGCAATCGGCTGCGCGATAGGCTAATTCTAATCTCACAAAATAAAAATAAGAATTTAAAGGGTGTTTGGCTATGGCCGATGATTCAGTTTTAGCGGTTTCACCGCAAATTTCCATTGTTGATGAAATGAAGAAAAGCTACCTCGATTACGCGATGAGCGTGATTGTGAGCCGCGCTATTCCCGATGTGCGTGATGGCTTAAAGCCGGTGCATCGCCGTATTCTGTTCGGCATGATGGAAATTGGTTCTGACTGGAACAAACCTTATAAAAAATCCGCCCGTATAGTGGGTGATGTGATGGGTAAGTATCACCCGCATGGTGATTCCGCCATTTATGATTCGCTCGTGCGTATGGCGCAGCATTTTTCAATGCGCCTACCTTTGGTTGATGGGCAAGGTAACTTTGGTTCTATGGATGGCGATCCGCCAGCGGCAATGCGTTACACCGAATCGCGCTTGGCTAAAGTGTCGCATCGTTTGCTTGAAGATTTAGATAAAGATACGGTTGAATATCAAGAGAATTACGATGGTAATGAAAAAGAGCCAACGGTTCTACCTGCTGAATTTCCTAATCTTTTAGCCAATGGCACTAGCGGTATTGCGGTGGGTATGGCTACCAATATCCCTCCTCATAATTTAGGCGAGTTACTCGATGCGTGTGAAGCGCTGGTGGCTAACCCTGATTTAACTGCAACCGAATTACTCGAATATGTGCCCGCACCGGATTTTCCTACGGGCGGTGTTATTCTAGGTCGCTCAGGTAGTGTTTCAGCGCTGACGACTGGCCGTGGATCGGTCATCATGCGTGCTAAAATCGATATGGAAGTGATGGATAATGGCCGCACCGCGATTATTGTGCATGAGCTGCCTTATCAAGTGAATAAAGCCAAACTACAAGAACGTATTGCCGAGCTGGTGCGCGATAAAAAGCTTGAAGGCATTGCCGACATGCGCGACGAATCGGATAAGCAGGGCGTGCGCTTGGTGATTGAAACCAAAAAAGATTCTATTCCGGAAGTGGTATTGAATAATCTGTTCCGTTTTACGCCGCTACAAACCAGTTTTGGTGTGAATATGCTCGCGCTGGATCATGGCAAACCGCGCCAAATGGATTTGAAAGATGTGCTAGAGTGCTTCCTCAAATTCCGTGAAGAGGTGATTGTTCGCCGCACGCAATATTTGCTTAATAAGGTACGCGATCGCGCGCATAATTTAATTGGTTTAGCCATTGCAGTGGCCAATATTGATGAAGTGATTAAAGTCATTCGCGCCGCAAAAGACCCTGTAGAAGCGCGCGAAGAGCTAATGCGCCGCGACTGGGAAGCGGAATCGGTACGCGCGCTGATTGATTTGGTGCAAGATAGAGGCAACCTCTACAATAATGGCCGTATCAAGTTTACGGAAACGCAAGCCCGCGCTATTTTAGAATTGCGTTTGCAGCGTTTAACAGGGCTTGAGCAAGATAAAATTAATAGCGAGCTGCAAGAGTTAGCGGTTGATATTAAAAAATATTTATCGCTTTTAGGTAATCGCGATGAGTTGCTGGCGTTGATGCTAGCTGAATTTGCTGCCATCAAAGAAGAATTTGCCACGCCACGCATGACGCGTATTGAAGAAAATGAGTTCGAACATGATATTGAAGATTTAATCGAACGCGAAGATATGGTGGTTACGGTAACACAAAATGGCTATATCAAGCGCGTGCCACTTGATACATTCCGTGCGCAACGCCGCGGTGGAAAAGGCCGTTCAGCCCTTTCAACCCGTGAAGAAGATATTCCGACAGAAGTATTTATGGCTAACACCCATACACCCGTTTTATTCTTCTCATCAAATGGTAAAGTATACACGTTAAAAACCTATCGTTTGCCGCTTGCGACTGCGCAATCTAAAGGTAAAGCGCTGGTGAACATCTTCCCATTAGATCAGGGCGAAACCATTCAAAGCTTTATGCCGATGCCGGAAGATGAAGCTTCGTGGGCGGATATGAATATTATGTTCGCCACCTCAAAAGGGTCGGTTCGTCGTAACGATTTATCCGACTTCCAGAACATTCGCAGCAATGGTAAGATTGCCATTGATTTGGATGCCGAAGCGGGAGAAACATTGGTAAATGTCCGCGTGTGCGCCGATAATCAACATGTATTGCTCTCTGCTCATTCAGGTAAATGTATTCGCTTCCCTGTATCGGCGATTCGCGTATTTAAAAGTCGTAAATCGACTGGGGTGCGCGGTATTCGGTTAGCTAAAGATGATAGTGTTGTGTCAATGTCTATCCTTGATGGAGTCGAAATTGATATGGAAGAACGCACCCATTATCTCAAAGTTGCGCCATGGAAAAATCGCGAAGAGGATGAAGAATTTGATCGCGCAGCCGTTGATATTAGTGACGATAGGGTGGCCGAACTTGCCGCTCAAGAGCAGTTTATTCTCACCATGACTGAAAATGGTTATGGCAAGCGCACCTCCGCTTATGAATATCGCACCACAAACCGTGGTGGTTCAGGCATTACAAATATTGTAACGTCAGAGCGCAATGGCGGCGTTATTTCAGCCATGCCGATTGAAGAAACAGGCCAAATTATGTTAATGACGGATGGTGGAAAACTGATTCGCTGTCCGGTGAATAACATTCGCGTTGCAGGCCGCAACACGCAAGGCGTAACCATCTTTAAAACCGCAAAAGATGAAAAGGTCGTTTCGGCAATTCGTTTGAATTTGACGGAAGAAGAAGTGGAAGAAGTTGAGTTAAGTGAAGCAGCTGAATCGGTTGTTTTAGTTGAAAATAATGTATCCAATGGAGATGAATCATGAAAATTGCAATTATAATTGTATTAACTCTATTTAGCTTAACCGCCTGTTACAGTGCGCGCGTTGATGGGCCAGGTTATGATGTTGAAGTGAAATCTGATAGCCATGACGGTTATCACAAAGATAATTCGCGCTTCTGCCCACCCGGCCAAGCAAAAAAAGGCCGCTGTTAATTACATTTTAAAATGCTGTGTCTTAAAGCGCTTATAAGCATCTTGATTTAGGTTTTGCAAATGAATGAATTACGACAAGCAATTTTAGGTATTGATGTTGGGGGCACCAGCGTTAAAGCCGCTTTATTTGAATGCACGAAATTGCTTAAATCAAACGCTTTTTGGAGCCATGACGAACCAACTCAACGCGGGGTTTCAGCCAATACCGAGCAAATTAAATCTGTTGTTGAAGCGGCTAAACGTGTAGCTGCTCTGCACGAAATTGCGGTAGTTGCCTTTGGTATCGGGTCGCCTGGTAGATTTGATAGTAAAGGCCATATTCGACCCGGATCGGCTTCGAATCTCGAATTGGAAAATCATGATTTTGATGGTGTGAATTTGCAGCAAAATTATGACGCAGCTTTGGGCGATGAAATTCCCGTTTTAGTGCGTAATGATGGCGATGCTATGTTGGCTGGAATGCTTGACGTTATTCGGCAAAGCAAAACGGCTGCCGCCATCACGTGGAAACAATTGCATGGCAAAACGGTGGCGCTATTTGGGATTGGTACAGGGCTTGGGCATTCCATTGCTAAGGTTGCAAATGATGGACAGGGTTATCAATTTGTTACCGACGGGCATGCCAGCAAATTGCTGATTGATGTAGATGCACCGGATTTGAAAATCTATCAGATGGCCGCTGACAAATTAGAGGCTGATACGGGTAAGAAAGAACTGTTTAAATCGGCAGACGGGCGCGTGCGCGCTGAAGATTTATGCCGCGCACCACTAATGGCAAAATTATGCGAAATTGACTCGCATGAAGAACTTGATTTTGAAAATAATATGACGCATCAACAAGCTTATGCATTAATGGGAAAATATTTAGGGCGTATCATTGCCACAATTTACAAAGGTGTGAATGATGATATTGAACCCAAAAATGGTTGGTCAACCGAATTTAAAACGCAGGCGGCTAAAAGCTCGGTTTATTTACTCGGAGGTGGGGTAGGTCGGAATGTAACAGGCGATGTGCTTATTGGACATGCTGAAACTGAGCTTGCCCAAAATCACATTAAAGGCATTACATTCGTGCGCATGCCTGAAAAAGATTTGGCGACTTATTCGGCCGCTTCAATGGCCGCTCAAGCGTTTAATATCACGCGTATAAACAATAAATTAAAGGCATAACATACTATGAGAATTGGTGTATATCCGGGCACATTTGATCCCATTACGAAAGGTCATGAAGATATTATTTTGCGCGCGCTGCGGGTGGTCGATAAGCTGATTTTAGGCGTAGCGGAAGATACAGGAAAGTCGCCGGCATTTAGCCGTCAGCAAAGGGTGGAATTAGCACAAGCAGAAATTAAACGCCTTAACCTAGAAGATCGCGTAGAAGTGCTGGGTTTTTCAGGTTTGCTGGTTAAATTTGCACAGGAGCAACAGGCAAGTTTGCTGATTCGTGGCTTGCGAGCTGTATCGGATTATGAATATGAATTTCAAATGGCTAACATTAATCACAAACTTGCGCCCGAACTTGAAACCGTGTTCTTAACAGCATCTGAATCAACGCATTTTATTTCATCGCGCTTTGTGAAACAAATAGCAAAATTGGAGGGTGATGTATCGCATTTTGTTTCAGATAATGTGCGCGATGCATTAATGAAACTTTTGTAACACGCCTTAGGGTTTGCAATCGGCTACACTCTATTCTAAATATACCAGCAACTTTAAACGGGAGATTTTTCGTGAAACTATTTTTAAGCATTTTAACTACTCTAGGATTATTATTTATGACTACCGCCGCTAACGCCGCTACCCCTGAAGATACACTTTTTATTGAATTGAAAGATGGCCGTGTTGTGGTTGAAATGTATCCAGATAAAGCCCCAGCACATGTGGCGCGCATCAAAGAACTTGCACGTGAAGGTTTTTATGACGGTATCGTTTTTCACCGTGTGATTGATGGTTTTATGGCGCAAACGGGCGACCCAAAAAGCACGGGCACAGGTGGTTCGGGTAAGAATCTTAAAGCTGAGTTTAACGACATTAAACACACGCGTGGCGTGGTTTCAATGGCGCGTGCTGCTAGCCCCGATAGTGCGGATAGCCAGTTTTTCATCGTATTTGATGATGCGAGCTTCCTTGATGGCCAATATACGGCTTGGGGTAAAGTGATTGAAGGCATGGAATATGTTGATCGTATTAAAAAAGGTGATTCTGCACGCAATGGCGAAGTGAGTAACCCCGATAAAATGATTACAGTTCGTGTTGCAGCGGATGTTAAAGAAAAGTAAATGCGCTTAAGCGATTTCGATTATACGCTTCCTGAAGCGTTAATCGCGCAGAAGCCGGCCAGCCCTCGAGATAGTTCTCGGTTGCTGGCCGTTTCTGCTTTGGGGGAGTTGCGCGATAGTTTTATTTCGCAGCTGCCCGATTTTTTCAGGGCAGGTGATGTGTTGGTGTTTAATAATACCAAAGTCATTCCCGCCCAGTTATTTGCCACGAAAGGCGATGCTAAAATTGGCATCACGTTATTAAAACAAGGCCATGCTAGCCAATGGGAAGCTTTTGCCAAACCCGCGCGTAAATTGCAGGTGAATGACACCATTCAATTTTCGAATGTTATGCAAGCGCGTGTGATGGGTAAAACTGAGCAGGGCACGGTGATGCTCGAATTTGATAAACAAGCCGAAGATTTTTTTGCTGCTTTACAGCAAATAGGCCAAATGCCTTTACCACCCTACATTACACGCGATGCAAAAGATGATGCGGATTTCATCAATTATCAAACGCTCCATGCGAAAAAATCCGGTGCGGTGGCGGCTCCTACTGCAGGACTGCATTTTAGTGAGAAATTGATGGATGCAATCGCGGCTAAAGGCGTGCAGGTTGAACAGGTAACGCTGCATGTAGGAGGCGGCACTTTTTTGCCAGTGCGCGTGGAAGATTTATCGCAGCATCAAATGCATTCCGAATGGATGGAAATTGATGCTGAAACAGCTGAAAGACTCAATCAAGCGCGGGCAGAGGGTCGGCGCATTGTCAGCGTTGGCACCACGGCGTTGCGTTGTTTAGAATCGGCGTGTGACGATAACGGAAATTTGAACGCCGCCCATCGAGAGACGGATATTTTCATTACACCGGGATATCAATTTAAGATAGTGGATGCTCTGATTACGAATTTTCACCTACCAAAATCAACCTTGATGATGTTGGTGAGTGCGTTTTGTGGATATGATCGCATCAAACAGGTTTATGCGCATGCCATTGCCCAAGATTATCGGTTCTTTTCCTATGGCGATGCTTGTTTTTTAGAGCGCGCGTAAAATGGATTGGGTGCAAATTGCTTTATTGGTTGGTAGCGGATTTTTAGCGGGGGTTATCAATTCGGTTGCAGGTGGGGGAACATTTTTCACTTTCCCTGCGCTTATCTTCGCAGGTGTGTCACCCATTGCAGCGAATGCAACCAGTACTATTGCAGTGTGGCCAGGGGCATTAGCGAGTGCGTTTGCTTATCGCAAGCAGCTACATATTGAACGCCGCGAGCTCTATGCGCTGGCTTTTACAAGTTTTGTGGGTGGAGGATTGGGCGCCGCGATTTTATTGCTAACGCCCGTACAAACGTTTGAGGCGCTCATTCCTTGGCTTATGCTGGGCGCAACGTTACTTTTTGCTTTTGGCCATAAATTGAGGCGCGAGCTTGCAAAAGCGCAAAACGCGAATTTTACTTCTTCAAAGTCAATTATATTGCAGTTTGCCATTGCCATTTACGGGGGATATTTCGGTGCGGGGATTGGTATTTTAATGCTGGCACTTTTAACGCTACTTGGCTTGAATGATATTCATAAAATGAATGCGTTAAAAGCGATTTTAGGCAGTGCTATCAATGGCATTGCGGTAATTATATTTGTGTTGAGTGGTGTGGTGAATTGGCCAGCAGCCAGCATTATGGTATTAGCCGCCATATTTGGTGGTTATTTTGGCGCACATTATGCGCAGAAAATTTCAAAAGAGAGCGTGAAACGCGGAGTGGTTTTAACCGGACTACTTATGAGCATTTGGTTTTTTATCAAATAATTACATTGCCATGAAGGAGCCAGTACCCTCGCTGCGAGCAGGGGGTGCTGTAATTTGATCGGCGTGACTTGCGGTAATGCCTGCTAAATTATCGAAATTTGGTAATGCAATGGTTGCTGCTGAGACCTGCTGACTATCGCCCCCGCCAGCAGAACCTGAAGTATCGACTGGGTTACCTTGAATATCATCAACATGGCTTTGAATATCCCGCGTGAATAACGATAGAATGCTCGCTAAAATGCCGCCTCGTACTTCAAACGCTGAAAAGAAACCTGAGGCTTCCATTTTCAAATTACTCCAAATACCTTGAATATTTATAACGGAATCAAGACCATTGGTTGAATGGGCATTAAACCCTAATTTGCGTAATAACGCATCAATCATAGATCCGGGGCCATCCATGCCCTCACCACCACCACCACCGCCAGCTGGAGCTCCGCCCATTTGGCCTTGGTTCATTCTATCCATAATGGATGGACCGCCGCCACCTTCCATATCTGCCATGATGTGTCCTTTCGTTTCTGTATCTATACTATACTAAAACTATGTGACGAACTGATGACAAAAAGCGATATTAATCGCGCCAGAAACGGGTGGTGAGCAATACTAATATTGTAAATAATTCGAGTCGGCCTGCTATCATACCTATGCAAATAAGCCATTTTGCGCCATCGGGTAGGGTTGCGTAGTTGCCTGCTGGGCCGATAATATCGCCAAAACCAGGCCCTACATTGGCGAGTGCTTGTGCAGAGGCGCTCATAGAGGTGGTAAAATCAAGCCCAAATGCAGATAAGCCAGCGGCTAATATCATAAAACTAAAAGCAAAAAGCGTGAAAAAGCCCAGAACCGAAGCACTCACATTTTCTGAAATAGGTTTGCGATCGTAGCGGGCAATAAAAACTCCATGCGGCTGAATAAGCTGATAAAGTTGAACTTTAGCCGTTTCATAAAGCACTTTAAAACGAAATATCTTAATACCGCCAGAGGTAGAGCCTGTGCACCCTCCTACTACTAGTAACATAAATAATATCAAAGTTGTGTTTGTGCTCCATAAATTATAATCAGTAGAAGCGTAGCCTGTAGTAGTAATGATTGAAGTTACAGTAAATAGCGCGTAGCGAATGGCTTGCCAAAAGCTAAAACCCTTTTCATAGATTAGACTGAAGCTGATTAAGAGGGTAACAAAAGCAATTATTGTTAAAAACCATCGCACCTGAACATCCGTGAAAAGCGCAAATGGTTTTCCATGCACCATTTGGTAATATAGTACCATTGGGATGCCACCGAATATCATGCCAATAACAGCTATCATCTCAATCGCGGCGCTATCGAAATGTGCGATTGAGTTATCATAATTTGAGAAACCGCCAGTACCGAGTGTGGTCATAGCATGGCAAATCGCATCAAAACCATGCATGCCTGCTAGCCAATAAGCAAATGTCCAAATGAGTACGAGGGTAACAAATGTTAAACCAATAAGCTTGGCTAACTGACCTGCACGCGGAATAATTTTATCATTAATGTCGGATGATTCAGTGCGAAAAAGTTGCATTCCTCCAATGCGAAGAGTAGGTAAGATGGCCATTGCTAAAACAATTACCCCTACTGCACCTAAAGCCTGTAGAATACAACGCCAAAGCAAAATGCCGTGTGGTAAATAATCAAGACCTGTAATTACAGTTGAACCAGTTGTGGTTAGGGCTGACACAGCTTCAAAAAATGCATCTACAAAAAGCGGTGTCACTCCTGATATATAAAAGGGCAAGCAACCAAAAAAAGGAATTACGACCCATGTTGAAGCTGTTAGGAGAAACGTTTGTCGCAAAGTAATTTGGCCTTTATAGCCATGATTAGAAAGATAAAGTGTGCCACCTATAAAAGCGCAGATAAAACTCGAAATCATAAAGGACTTTGAGTGATGATCGCCATATATTGCATCTACTACCATCGGAATAATCATGGTGGCTGATAGGATTAGCAGTAGAATGCCGTTAAATAGTAATATGGGGCGTAAGCTGAACATAGTGCTAAATCTAACCGCTAACGGCGAATGAGATCGAAAAATTCTTGCCGCGTGCGAGGGTCGCTGCGGAATAATCCAATCATTCGGCTGGTTTGCATGGTAGCGCCTTGTTTGCGCACGCCACGCGCTGTCATGCATTGATGCGTAGCTTCAATTACTACCGCTACCCCTTTTGGCTGCAAAATTTCGCTTAATGCATTGGCGATTTGGGCGGTCATTTTTTCTTGAATTTGCAGGCGGCGGGCATAGGCATCTACGAGACGAGCGAGTTTGCTCAAACCCACTACCTTATCGTTGGGAAGGTAGGCTACATGGGCTTTTCCTGTGAAGGGAACCATGTGATGTTCGCAATGCGACACAAATTCAATATCGCGTAATACAATCATTTCATCATAATTTTCAACGTCGGAAAAGGTGCGGTTTAAGATATCGTGAGCATTAACTTCATAGCCGCTGAAAAACTCATTATATGCACGAAGTACGCGCGCAGGAGTATCAACCAATCCTTCACGCGTGGGGTCGTCGCCCGCCCATTCAATGAGTGTTTTAACGGCGGCTTCTGCTTGTTTTTGCGTTGGTTTTGCCATGGCGCAGACATAACAGTTTTCTCGATGAAAACAAGTATTACCAGTTGCCAGCACCTGAGCGTTTAACTATATTAATGCTACATGAAGAAAAAGTGCTGAAAAAATCAGCCAGTGATTGAGGTTTATATGGGTTTCGAAATTTTTGAAAAAGGCGGGGTGGTTATGGTTATCCTCGCATTTTTATCGGTCTACACCATCGCAATTATTTTGTTCAAACTTTATCAATTTGCAACGGCTGGCGTATTTAACACAGGCTTTGTTGAGCCTGCAATTGGTGCTATTCGCAATGGTGAGCTTTCGCGTTCGCATGAAATATTAGGCCGCTCAAAAGGGCCAATTGCCCGAATTATGCAGGTTGCGCTTAATTGTGTATCGGATCGCGATATGTTGCAATCGAGCCGTGAGGCTGAGATTTCGCGCGTTGGCTCAACCGATATCCGCTATTTAGAATCGCATATGCGTGGGTTGGAAATGGTGTCCAATATTTCACCTTTATTAGGTTTGCTAGGTACTGTGATTGGCATGGTTACGGCATTTTCTAATTTAGAGAGCGCAGGTAGCCGTGTTGATCCGTCATTGTTAGCCGGCGGTATTTGGGAAGCATTGTTGACCACAGTAGGTGGGCTTGTGGTGGCTATTCCTGCCGTGGCTGCATATTATATCTTTGATGGCATCATTGAGCGTGTGCGTGGCACGATGAAAGATGCATCGGTACAAATTATGATGCTTGAAGATGAATTTCAACGTTCAGAGCGTGATTTGCGCCGTCGAAAAGCACAGGCGCGTATTCGTGAGCGTGAAGAGGGTGAGCGCGAGCTGGCTGAACAACGTCAAACCGATGAAGCCACGCGCATGAAGCAAACAGCTGCTGATATTCGTACTACGCCCAAAAGCAGTTCTAATTTAAATTTGCTAAATAAACGCCATAATGATTTTTAAATAAAGGCGGATTGGCTCAATGCACATTGAACGTGAAGCGCGAAAAGTAAAACAGGTGCCACTAACGCCACTGATTGATGTGGTGTTTTTATTGCTAGTGTTCTTTATGCTATCCAGCACCTTTACCCGCACCGAATCGCTTGAATTAATGTTGCCTAAGGCGAGTAGCGGGCAGGTAGCAAGTGAAGGGCAATTGCTACAAGTTTATGTCTCACAAGACGGATCAATATTTTTAGGACGAGAAAAAGTTAATGAAACCGAATTGGTGAAGCGCTTAAGTAATACCTTCAAATTATATCCTGATTCAGGCATATTATTATTGAGTGGCCCTAGGGTTTCGGTGCAGCAATTGGTGGGTGTGATGGATCATATCTATCTAGCGGGAAGTACAAATCTTTCTGTTGCCGCTTGGGAGCCTGATAAGGTTGAGGCTCAAGCACAAGATATGAAAAATGACAAAGCGGTGGGGGCTGATGATGGAAATTAATCGCTCCAAACGTATGACGCGCGAAATTAGTATGATACCGCTTATCAATTTGGTGTTTTTGCTGCTTATTTTCTTTTTAGTGGCCGGCACCATTGAAAAATTTGATATTATTGCGGTTGATATTCCCGTTGCTGATAATGGAAAAGTATTGGATGAGGGGCATATTGTAATTGTATTAGGCCAATATAATGAAATTCTGGTGAATGATGAGCTGATTGGTGCTAAAAATTTGCAAGCTACCATCACGCAATTACTGCGTGATAACCCACGTAAAGTCATCTCTTTAAAAGCAGATTCGCGAATTGAAGCAAGCAAGCTAGTAGCGGTGATGGATGTTTTGCGCTTAGCTGGCGGATCAAATCTTTCAATCATTACACAATCGCTGCAGTAAGGGAGTTTAGTATTTTATTCGCTTATCATCCTATTGAAAATAGCCAATATGCTCGGTTTGGGCGCTATTTAAGCGGATCGCATTTTGCGACAGTATTTTGTATTGCTATATTATTGCATTTTGCGGCTATGGGCATTTATGCGCTTTTGCCGAATGATACGATCAAAGAAATTCCTGTGCGCATTTTGAATGTAAAATTAGGCGGCGATGCTGGGGCATCGGCGATAACTTCCACCGATGTGAATCGTTTATTTGCGCAACGACGTTTGGCCAAAAAGAAACCTGTTGTAATAGATGCGCCTGAACCAAAAATTGAGCCGAAAAAACAGTTAGAGCCAACTGTTGAAAAAAGGTCTATCGTTGATAAACCGGAAGTTAAAAAAGCGGCCAAGCCTGTAGAAACGCCAAAGGCAAAATTGGCTAGTGAACCTGTAAGTGAGGCTGAACCCACTGCGCAAGGCGCGCTCGATAAATTTATACCGGATGAGCCATTCGAAGCACCCAAACCAGTTGAACCAAATGTGAAAAATGCGCAAAAAACCAGTAATGTCGTAACACCCGATGCAGAAGCTTTTTTTAAAAGCGGAATGCAACAGCAGGTGGTTGAATCGCCCGCACCACAATTAAAACGTTTTATGCGTGAAAATCAGTTAACTGCACAATTAAGCGGAATAGATAATCGTCAAAATAGTAACAATAATGATGGCATTGCTTTTGGCAATTCAAGCAATCAAGCTGCAGAAGTGCAGAAACGTTATACACAAACGATTTCTTTGTGGATTGATCGGCATAAGGTTTATCCTGAAGATGCCCGTGCACGCGGTGAAGGTGGCAAGGTTGAATTGCGGATTCGCATTAATCGCCAAGGTCGAATTGTACGGTTTGATTTGCAGCAATCAAGTGGTTCCGCTGCAATTGATCGAGCCATTACGCAAATGATTGATGCGGCTAATCCTCTGCCTGCCGTGCCTGCAAACTTTCCTGATTCAAGTCGCTTTCTTGAATTTATTATTCCTATCAACTTTATTCCCTAAAATATTATGATGAAAACTATACTTGTAACCGGTGGCGCGGGATTTATTGGAAGCGCATTTGTTAAACTTTGCGTGGATAAGGGCTTAAAAGTTATTGTGTTAGATGCACTGACTTACGCTGGCAACCCTGTCAATTTAGAGTGGATTACGGGTGCGGGCGAATGGGAGTTATATCATGGCGATATTTGCGATGCGCCATTAGTGGATGATTTGTTGATGAATCACCGCCCGCAGGCGATTGTAAATTTCGCGGCAGAGAGCCATGTGGATAATTCTATCCATAGTCCATCAGAGTTTATTGAAACAAATATTAAAGGCACCTATCAACTGCTTGAATCTGCCCGCCGCTATTGGAGCGAATTGCCGGATTATGAAGCCCGTGCCTTTCGATACCTACAAGTTTCAACCGATGAAATATTTGGATCGCTTGCGCTAGGTTCGGATGATAAATTTTCAGAACATTCGCCTATTGTTCCTAGTTCACCTTACTCAGCGTCAAAGGCGGCGGGCGATCACTTGGCTAATGCATGGTTTCACACATATAAACTGCCTGTGATTATAACTAACTGTACCAACAATTATGGGCCACGGCAGCATCCTGAAAAGCTTATCCCGCATATGGTTCAGTGTGCATTAAGCGAGCAGCCCTTGCCGCTTTATGGTGATGGTAAAAATGTGCGTGATTGGATTCATGTAGATGATCATTGTCGCGGAATTTTTGCGGCATTAGAGCAGGGCAAGCCTGGTCAGCGCTATTGTTTTGGTGGTAATGCAGAGGTGAATAATTTAGCCGTAGTGCGCATGATTTGCAGCACACTTGATAAACTCTCGCCTCGCCGTATGTCAGATAATTATATGTCGTTAATTCGGTTTGTAAAAGATAGGGCAGGGCATGATCGGCGTTATGCGATGGATGATCGTTTTGCCCGCGCGGAGTTGGGTTATGAAAACCAGTTTAGTTTTGAGCAGGGTTTAGAACAAACCATTCAATGGTATCTTGATAATCAGGCATGGTGTAAAACTGTTACACAATCACACAAGGCAGCGTAACCATTATGAGATGTTCCCAGTATTTTTTACCTTTGCTTAAAGAAAATCCATCAGAGGCGCATATTGTATCGCATCGGTTAATGTTACGTGCTGGTATGATTCGCCAGCTTTCTGCAGGCATTTACAGTTGGTTGCCTTTGGGTTTGGCCGTGCTGCGAAAGATTGAAAACATCATTCGCGAGGAACATCAAAAAGCAGGCATCGCCGAGATGTTGATGCCCACCATGCAGCCAGCCGAATTATGGCAGGAATCAGGGCGTGGCGATTATGGATCAGAGACGCTGCAAGTGAAAGACCGTCATGGCCGTGATATGATTTATGGCCCCACCAACGAAGAGGTGATAACCGATATTATCCGCAAAAATGTGGTGAGCTATAAAGAGCTACCCATCAATTTATATCACATTCAGTGGAAATTCCGCGATGAGATTCGCCCGCGATTTGGCGTGATGCGTGGCCGTGAATTTTTGATGAAAGATGCTTATAGTTTTGATGTAAGCCATGAAAAAGCGGTGGAAACATATAACCTTTATTATCAACTTTATTTAAAGATTTTTGCACGATTGCAATTAGTGGCCATTCCATTGCGTGCGGATACGGGTGCTATTGGCGGCGATTTAAGCCATGAATTTTGTGTAATTGCTGACGAGGGTGAATCGGCGCTCTATTACGATAAGCGCCTTGATGATATTCGCGAAGGTAAGCTCAGCCTTTCAGCCGATGAAATGCGCGGGCTTTATGCGGCAGCAGATGAGCAACATGTGCCCGAAAATTGCCCCGTAGAGCCTGCCAATTTGCGCGAAGCTCGCGGCATTGAAGTAGGGCATATTTTTAATTTTGGTACAAAATATACCAAAGCGATGGGTGCTAAGGTGCAAGGCGCTGATGGCAAAGAATTTTATCCTGAATGCGGGTCGTATGGCATCGGGGTATCGCGTTTGATTGGCGCGATAATTGAGGCTAATCATGATGATTCAGGCATTAAATGGCCAATGTCGGTTGCACCGTTTAAAGTGGGTTTAATAAATTTACGTCAAAATGATGATGCGTGTGTGCAAGCTTGTGAAACCCTATATGCGCAACTTAACGCGAAACAAATTGACGTACTTTATGATGATACAGTCGATGGTGCAGGGCAAAAATTTGCCAAGATGGATTTAATTGGTTTGCCGTGGCAAATTGCTATCGGCCCGCGCGGCATTAAAGGTGGTGTAGTCGAACTTAAGAATCGCCTTACAGGGCAAAAGCAAGAGCTGCCAGCAGAACAGGCATTGGAGATGATTGCACATGCTGCTTAATGCTCATGAAAAACTTATCGCTTCGCGCTATTTAAGTGCGCGTAAAGATGAAAGTTTTATTGGTGTTATCATTTGGTTCGCCATTATCGGTATTGCGTTGGGGGTGATGACACTGGTAGTTGTTACATCCGTAATGAATGGGGTGCGCGATGAGATGCTAAAGCATTTTATTGGATTATCAGGTCATGTGCATGTGTATCAGAGCAGCGGCGCGGTCAGCGATTCGCACAGCTTAATTGATGCGCTGAACAAGATGCCTGAAGTGCAGCGCGCGGTGGGTGTTATTGATGGGCAAGTGATGATTACGGCCAAGGGTCTAGCGCGCGGGGCGCAAGTAAAGGCCTATGATATTCGCACTAAAGATGATGCTGCTTATTTAGAATCGCATCTAAGTGGTGGCCGTATGGATGCGCAATCGTTGCTGGTTGGAAGTCAATTAGCGCAAAGTTTAAATGGCCAAAAACGTATCACGCTCATTTCGCCGGATGGTCAGCAAACCGTTGTTGGGTTAGTGCCGCGCATGAAGGCTTATCCTATTAGCGGGCAGTTTACGTTTGGCATGAATATGATTGATGCCAATTTAATTTTAATGCCATTTGCCGAAGCACAAAAATATTTTAAACTGCCTGAAGGCAATAGCGCAGGGGCAGTTGAGATAACCCTTAAATCATTGGATGATACGATAGCGTTTACCCAAAAATTGCAGGAGCAATTGGGCAATGGCTATCGCGTGTTAAGCTGGCAGCAAACGAACGGCGCTGTATTTGAAGCGTTGAATGTGCAACGTACGGTAATGTTTTTAATTCTGATGATGATTTTACTGGTGGCGGCCTTTAACATTATCGCCAGCTTGGTAATGCTTGTTAAAGACAAACAGCGCGACATTGCGGTGATGCGCGCCTTTGGCGTTACGCGCGGGTCCATCATGAAAGTATTTGTGTATATGGGTTTGCGCATTGGTGTGTTAGCAACATTATTTGGTGTGGTGGCGGGTATCATCATTGCCACAAACGCCGAGAATTTCCGCAATTGGTTTGAGCAAACTACAGGGCAAACATTATTGGGCGGTAATTTGTATTTTCTTTCGACTTTGCCTGCCAAAGTTAATTGGGTAGAAATTGCCGCTATTGTGGGTATGGCATTAGTATTATCGTTTTTAGCAACGCTATATCCGGCGAAGCGAGCGGCGGCATTGAACCCTGCGGAGGCATTGCGATATGAGTAATTTACTTACGCTTTCCAATGTATCAAAGTCTTTTGCGCAAGGTCAGGGCGAGTTAGAGATTTTGAAATCGGTTAATTTGCAAATCAAAGCCGGTGAAGTGGTGGCGCTGGTTGGTAAATCGGGTAGTGGTAAAACAACTTTATTGCAAATAGCGGGCATGTTAGCCAACGCAACTTCGGGTGAAGTTGAGTTGCGCGGCCAGTCTGTCGCGCATTTGAATGAAAAACAAATGACTCAATTACGCGCAAACGCGCTTGGTTTTGTGTATCAATTTCATCATTTGCTGCCCGAATTTAGCGCGATTGAAAATGTTATTTTGCCACAATTAGTGGTTGGAGTTAATGCAGATATGGCGCGCGATAAGGCTGCCAATTTGCTTAAAGAGTTCGGTTTGGCTTCGCGCGAAACCCATCGCCCATCGCAATTATCGGGCGGTGAGATGCAACGTGTGGCGATTGCGCGGGCGCTAGCAAATGACCCTGCGTTGTTGCTAGCTGATGAACCAACGGGCAACCTTGATGATGCCACATCGGAAAGTGTTTTTCAGTTGCTGATGCAAGCGGT
Organism: uncultured Alphaproteobacteria bacterium; assembly: GCA_963837025.1. Taxonomy (GTDB): domain Bacteria; phylum Pseudomonadota; class Alphaproteobacteria; order Rickettsiales; family JALZUV01; genus JALZUV01. The sequence continues at coordinate 703,847 of CAWILT010000001.1, read as the reverse complement.
TAATGAGCGTAATATGGCAGCACTGATTGCGACACATAATAAAGAATTGGCATTACGCATGGGGCGTTCCGTGGTGCTGGATAAAGGAGTATTGGTTTAATAGACATGACCTCCTTTATACATTTACATTGTCGCACGGCTTTCTCGCTTCTGGAAGGGGCGATTAAACCCAAAGATTTAATTAAGCTTTGCAAGCAACATAAAATGCCTGCTGTGGCGGTGACAGATGTTAATAACCTATTCGGCTCGCTTGAGTTATCGCAAGGTTTGAGCGCCGCAGGTGTGCAGCCTATTATTGGTTGCCAGCTTGATTTTGTGCCGATGGAAACCCAAGGTATGCGCACGCATCACATTATTCCGAAACCTGAGCCGATGGTGTTTTTGGCGCAAGATGAGGCAGGCTATCAAAACCTGTTAGCGATAGCATCAGCCGCTTATTTAACCCCTGCCGATGATCATGCGCCGCGTGTGAATCTTACTCAGCTTGAAGGGAAAACCGAGGGCATTATAGCATTAACTGGAAGCGTAGAAGGGCCGCTTATTCAGCGTATTTTAAAAGGCCGCGAGGGTGAAGCGCAGGCGTGGCTAGAGCGCATGCAGCAGCTATTTCCGGAGCGTTTATATATTGAAATTCAGCGGCATGGAATGGATGAACAAAAGCAATCTGAGCCTGAATTATTAAAGCTGGCGCTATTGCTGAACCTACCTATCGTTGCCACTAATGATGTGTATTTTGCGACCCAAAAAATGCATAAAGCGCATGATGCTTTAATGTGCATTGCCACCGGTACTTATGTGTCACAAACCGATAGGCGGCGGGTTACGGCTGAGCATTATTTTAAAAGCGCGCAAGAGATGACGGCTTTATTTGCGGATTTGCCTGAGGCAATTGAAAATACGGAACTGATTGCTAAACGCTGTGCATTTGCGTCGCCTGCGCGTGACCCCATTTTGCCACGTTTTGGCGATATAGAAGAGGAAAAAAGCCAGTTGAAAGCGCAAGCCGAAGCAGGGCTAGCCAAGCGCTTAAAAAACCATGTGTTTACCGAAACTATGGATGAGGCCACGCGTGCTGAGAAAAACAAAATCTATAGCGAGCGACTGGATTATGAACTGGGTGTGATTAATGCCATGGGATTCCCCGGCTATTTTCTCATCGTATCAGATTTTATTCAATGGACGAAGAATAATGATATCCCTGTTGGGCCAGGGCGTGGCTCGGGTGCGGGATCCGTTGTGGCATGGGCGCTGCGTATTACCGATTTGGATCCGCTGCGCTATGGGTTGCTGTTTGAACGATTTTTAAATCCTGAACGGGTGTCCATGCCCGATTTTGATATTGATTTTTGTCAGGAGCGTCGCGATGAAGTGATTCATTATGTGCAGCAGCGTTATGGTGCGGCGCAAGTGGCGCAAATTATCACTTTCGGAAAATTGCAAGCGCGCGCCGTATTGCGTGATGTGGGGCGCGTGTTGCAATTGCCTTATGGGCAAGTTGATCGCATTTGCAAACTTGTGCCGAATAATCCAGCTGCACCCTGCACCTTGCAAGAAGCGATTGACCAAGAACCCGCCTTGCGTGAAGCCATTAGAGCGGAAGAAGAAGTGGAGCAAATGGTAACCATCGCACTTCAGCTTGAAGGGTTGTATCGCCATGCGTCAACCCATGCGGCGGGCGTGGTGATTGGCGATAGGCCGCTGGTGGAGCTGCTGCCGCTCTATTGCGATTCGCGCTCGGATATGTTGGTGGTGCAATATTCGATGAAATATGCCGAAATGGCGGGCTTAGTGAAGTTCGATTTTTTGGGTTTAAAAACGCTTACCGTATTGGAAAAGGCGCGTCAGTTTATTGCGCAGAATGAGGGGGTAGAGCTTGATTTATTGATGCTACCTGAAGGCGACGAAGCAACCTACAAAATGCTGGGCGAGGGCGATGCAACGGGTGTTTTCCAGCTGGAATCATCAGGCATGCGCGATACGCTACGTAAATTAAAGCCTGATAGTTTGGAAGATATTATTGCACTTGTGTCGCTTTATCGCCCGGGGCCGATGGATAATATTCCTACGTATATTGCGCGCAAACATGGCCGCGAAAAACCAACCTACTTGCACCCATCGCTTGAGAAATATTTACAAGAGACATTTGGCGTGATGATTTATCAAGAGCAGGTCATGCAAATTGCGCAAGATTTAGCCAGCTATAGCTTGGGTGAAGCCGACCTATTACGCCGCGCAATGGGTAAGAAAATTGCATCTGAAATGGAGGCGCAACGCGCGTTATTTACCGAACGTGCTATTGCGAATGGAGTCAAAGAGGGCACGGCCAAAGATATTTTTGATTTAATGGCGAAGTTTGCTTCTTACGGATTTAACAAATCACACGCAGCGGCTTATGCGCTGATTGCCTATCAAACTGCTTATTTAAAAGCGAATTATCCTGCTGAATTTATTGCTGCTTCGATGACATATGATATGCATAATACGGAAAAGCTGGCCATATTTGTTGAGGATGCAAAGCATCGTGAAATTGACGTGTTGCCCCCCGATGTAAATTATTCATTCGCCGATTTTCGTACTGAAAAGCATGATGCTAAAAAGGCGGTGCGCTATGCGTTAGGGGCATTAAAAAATGTGGGTAAAGAGGCGATGGAATCGTTAGTGAAAGCGCGCGAAGAGGGCGGCAAGTTTAGCGATATTTTTGATGTAGTGACGCGCTGTGATAGTAAGGTCTTGAATAAACGCCAAATGGAAAATTTGACTCGCGCAGGGGCGTTTGATTCGCTCAACCCCAACCGGAAACAGTTGTTTGATTCGCTCGAAAAAATATTGGGTTTTGCATCAGCAGCGGCGGATGATTCGGCTAGTGGTCAAGATAGTTTATTCGCAGCGGCACCTGAAGAAATGGAAATGCCTAAGCCTGCTTTAGCCGACACTCCCGATTGGACAAAAACTGAGCGCTTAAATCAAGAATTTGCGGCTAATGGATTTTTCTTATCGGGTCATCCCATGAGTGGCTATGTTAAAGCTATGGCCAGCCTAAAACGAACGACTGCTGCTAATTTGGCAGGGCGATTAGGTTCTGATTATTCGGTAGTTAAAGTTGCCGGAATTATTGGGGATACGAAATATAAACGCTCGCAAAAAGGCCGGTTTGCATTTGTTGGATTATCGGATGAAACTGCCACGTTTGAAGTATCTATTTTTGATGAGAAGTTACTTGATGAAAAGCGCGATTTGCTGCAATCGGGCAATTTAATTGTGATTGTCGCTGAAGGTAAACAAGATGAATCGGGCCCTCGACTTATCGCTAAATCAATCACGTCATTGGAGGAGGCTTTAAAGGCTCCTAAAGTTGGAGTGAAGCGCATTATTCGCACATTCGAAATTTCGCATATTGATTCGGTTGAGATGGTAAAGGATTTATTAGCTGAATTTGAATCGCAAGAAGGTGATACTATAGGCTTAGTCGTTCGGCTTGAAGAGGGGGTGCGGGTGGATATTACATTACCTAAGCGCTATGAAATGTCGCTGCAACAGGCAGAATTGATTGAACAGAAGCTAGATTACGCATTATCAAAAGTAGCTTAAACCGCTGTATTTGCGATGAATTGGACTTAATCGTTGCTGCATCACACTCATGCAACTCAAAAGAAACGTAATTTCTTCGTCTTACGTCAAAAAACTGCAATAAACATCTGTTATTCTGTATTCTAACAAAAAGAAAAGCGAGGGTAGAAAATGGCTGAAAATAACGGCAGATTGCGCACCGATGCACTTTTCCAAGGATTGGCAAGACCGCCTATGGTTGCGGGGGTAAGTTATATGTATTTTGTAGTAAATGCATCATTTTGCTTATTAGCGTTTATTTGGACAAGTAACTTTGTCGTATTGCTTGTGGCAGCGCCCATTATTCATGGTATCGGTTTTATGCTCTGCATGAATGAACCGCGGGCGGTAGAGTTGTTTATTTTACGCATGTCAAAAGGCACGCGTTGCGTCAATCGCGGATTTCATAAAAATACCAATTCTTATGATGTGTTTTAAGGTAGATAAAATATGAAAGCGTTTGATGAATATATGCATTTTAGTCGCCGTAAGGTGACAAATGCGGGCTATTCTAAGCGCGAAGTTTCAGTTGCTGAATTTATTCCATATGAGCATCATTTCGATAAAGAGACGATTATCACCAAAGACGGTGAGTTTTTGCAAACTATCTGTTTAGATGGTTGGTCGTTTGAAACGGCTGATGATGAAGATGTGGACATGAAAAAGAATGTTCGCAATTCGTTATTAAAAAGTTTGTCGAATGGTAATTTTGCGGTGTGGTTTCATACGGTTAGGCGCAAAAAAAGTGCTTACCCTGGTGGTGAATTTGTAAATGATTTTGCTGATAAATTGAATGAAGGTTGGCGACAAAAGCACGGCAAGCATGAATCATTCGTTAATGAGCTTTATATTACGGTAGTGCATCGTGAAGATACCGAGGGGTGGAGCAAACTTTCCTATTTTCTCAACACGCTTTCAACCTCTGTAGATGAAAATCAGCGTCGTGAAAAAAAGCGTGAGGCTCATAAAGAATTAAAAGAAGTTATCCATCGGTTAATGGCGAGTTTGCGCGATTATAATCCGCGTTTATTGACTTGCGTTAATACGCAACATGGTGTGCTTTCGCAGCCGTTACAATTTTTGGGTATGTTGGTTAATGGTGGGCAACGCCAGCAAATGTTGGTGCCAACCATCGACATTTCGCATTATTTATCAACGCAACGCATGTATTTTGGCAGTCGTGCAATTGAAATGCGCGGGCTATCAAAAACGCGTTATGCAGGTATTATTAGTGTCAAAGAATATGCGCCGGCAACCTCAGCAGGGATGCTCGATGCGTATTTGCAGCTACCGTTTGAATTTATTATTAGCCAGTCATTTTCGTTTATCAATCGCACCGTGGCGATTGGTAAAATGCGAACGCAGCAAAACCGTATGGCCTCAGCCGAAGATGCAGCGAAGAGCCAAGTGCATGAAATTAATGCCGCGCTAGACATGGCGATGAGTGGACATGTAGCGTTTGGCGATCATCAATGCAGTGTAATGGTGATTGACGAAAATCTAACCGCTTTAGAAGATTCATTGGCGCTGGCAATTAGTGAAATGGTCAATATTGGCATTAGCCCAACACGAGAAAAATTGATTTTAGAGCAAGCCTATTGGGCGCAACTGCCCGCGAATTTCAGTTTTATTGGCCGTGCTTCAAAGATTAGTACCATGAATTTGGCTGGCTTTGTTTCGCTGCATAATTACCCCATTGGTAAAATTAAAAATAACCATTGGGGCGATGCGGTGACAGTGTTTGATACCACATCGGGCACGCCCTATTTCTTTAATTTTCATTCGCGTGATGTGGGGCATACCACCATTATAGGGCCCACGGGTGCGGGTAAAACGGTGCTCATGAATTTTTTATGTGCTCAAGCGCAAAAGTTTAATTGCCGCTTATTTATGTTCGATAAAGATAGGGGCGCGGAAATTTTTGTGCGCGCAATCGGTGGATCGTATAGTATAATTGAGCCATCGGAGCGTTGTGGATTTAATCCGCTGCATTTGGCTGACACAAATGAAAATCGCAACTTTATCGCTGAGTGGCTGACAGCACTTGTGCAACCACAAGATCGATCGCTTGAGCCGGAAGAGGTGGAGCAGATTAATGAAGCGGTAAATGGTAATTTTAAATTAGCAAAAAAAGATCGTATGCTGCGCAATCTATCGGCATTTTTAGGGGTTGAAAAAGCAGGCTCTATTGCCTCGCGTTTGAAGCCATGGTATGGCGATGGCCGCTATGCACGCTTATTTGATAACCCCTATGATTCACTCGATTTTTCAACTCATACAACCTTTGGTTTTGAAATGGGTGAGGTGCTATCTGATAAAGCATCATTGGCGCCTGTGTTGCTTTATTTATTCCATAAAATAAATTTATCACTCGATGGCACGCCGACCATCGTAGTGTTGGATGAAGCATGGGCTTTAATTGATAATCCGATTTTTGCAGGCAAAATTAAAGATTGGCTTAAAACCATGCGTAAGCTGAATGCGATGGTGGTATTTGCAACGCAAAGTGTTGAAGATGCAACCAAAAGCGCAATTTCGGACACATTAATTCAACAAACTGCCACCCAAATATTCTTGCCTAACCCTAAAGCAACCGATGCTTATCAAAAGGCGTTTATGTTAAGTGACAGGGAGTTTAACTTACTAAAATCGACGGATCCATCCAGCCGTTATTTCCTTTTAAAGCAGGGCAAGGACGTGGTTATTGCACGTATTGATTTGGGCGGAATGGATGAAGAAATAAATGTGCTATCTGCTCGCGCCGATACGGTGCGTATATTGGATAAGGTGCGTGAAGATGTCGGCGATGATCCCGAAATATTCTTACCTGAATTTCAACGCAGGCTCAAAAAAGTGTCGTTTAAATAATGAAATTTGCTTGGGTGTTTTTATTATCTTGCTTCATGCTCTTTGCAGGCGCAGATGATAGTTTGGCTCAACGTATACATCCTAATGATATTAAGTATAATAGAGTAGCGGATGAGGCAGGTTGCAGGGCATTAATGAGTAGCCCTGAAAAGCCAGGATTTTTAGATGAAATTGCCTATGGTGGCGGATCTGTTTGTCCTTGTGCCGAAGGCGCTTGGATTGAACGTATTATACAATGTTTTACCTCTGAGAGTCATGGCCTTATTCCAAAGGCTATTGCGACTTTAATGGAGCCAAGTACTCCTTATGGTAAGTTTTATAATGCGCTTTTATATGGTTCTATCTTAGCTGCACTTGTCCTATTTGGCGTTAATTTAATCATGGGAACTTTTTATAGTCTTCCTAAGGAAGCCTTTTTGTTACTTATCAAAATTGGCGCTGTGTCACTGGTGTTTGGCAATTTTCAGTTAATATACTTAGAGGTAATCAAATCGTTAGGTGATCTTGTAAACCTAATGATGGGTGTTAGTGATGGTTTAATTGATATGTGTGGCAGTGGTGTGAGCGCTAATATTTGGGCACAATGGGATTGTATGTTTAGCAAGCTGACTGGCTTTATAAGCCTTAAATCTGGGTCGGGTGGCTCGGTAGGTCTTGTAGGCGGTTTTTTAATTGCCGGCATAATTGGCTTTATGACAAGCTGGCTTTTTGTATTTGGTGTGGGCACAGCAATCTTTTTTGGTATTGGCTATATTGTGGTCACCATTTTATTGTTATGCATGCGGTTGGTATATAGTTATTTAATGGCTGTCATCGGCATATCATTTATTTATCTTTTAGCTCCCATCTTCATTCCCATGATATTTTTTGGGCAAACAACAAAGCGCTTTATTGTGTGGTTCCAGCTTTTAATTGCTTACATGCTGCAACCTATGCTGCTGGTTTTATTCTCCATTATCATGTTGATAGCCATTAATTTTGCCATATTTGTAGGGCCTACATCTTTATATTCAGCAATTGCAGGTAGAACCATTAGCACACCGATGTCATTTGGTGATGCAGTAAGAACGCGCGTCAATAGTGCTTTCAGCGGCACGAATGATTGGACGCAGGCAATTGTTAAAAAGCCTATTTTGGATATGAGTGCAACTACAGACCCAGGGACATATACCCCAAATCAGAATGAAAGTGACGCCATTAACATTGGTGATGGAACCACGGGAATAGGTGGCATTACCGTTAAAGAAGTGGTTAGGGATAACACATCTTATGATAAAGGATTACTCGTTAGTAAAATGGATATTTCCAAAGCGAAAGATAGTTTTAATCTTAAAGAAGGTGTTGTTTTGGAAGTTGATAGCAATAATAAACCGGTTTTAGATGAAAATGGTGATCAAAACAAAATATCAGTAAGTGCTGAAGATCATTGGATAACAAATATTTTACTGCAAATTGTTTCAAGCTGTATCTTATTGTTTATTTTATATAATATCATGCATGCTATACCGCAAATGACGGAAGATTTGGTTACCCAGCGAATGCGTGCATTTGGTGGTGTAACGGCACAAACCATGATTGGCGAAAGCTTTATTCGCAAAGGCTTGGAGGGCAGCAAAGAAGCAGCTCGCAGAGGGTCTGAAACAGGGATGTATGATGACGCCATTAAGCAAACAATGAGCGAATTAGCGAAAAGTGCTACGCGATGAAATATAAGCACCTTTTTTTATGTTTCATCAGCATTTATGCTTCATTCATTTTTATGCCCTTTGGCAGCACTGACGCTTTAGCGCAAAATGCCAATGATCCGGCTGTAACATATATGAGTACAGTTAGTCCCAATACTTTTGGTTTTGATACCAATAGATGTTTAAAATTTGCTCCAACATTCATGCAATTAAATGGGCATACTTGGAAGGATAAATACTCAGCTCGATTTACCTATTGCATGCGCATTATGTTGGAAGAAGCAACAAAAACACTGTTGTTAGCGGTAGAAAATTATTTAGACACCGCATTTTACGCCGTTGCATTGTTAGCGACGATAATGATGGGCATGAAAGCGGTGGGCGGCATGTTCCGCAACGTTAAAGTTGAGGTTATGATTTTTGTTGTAAGGTTAGGTGCAGTGATGCTGGCTTATGAAAACTTACCTGCAATAGCTAGTTTTTTATATGATGTTACGGATGAATTAATCTTTTTAGTCGCCAAGGCAGCATCGGTTGGGTTCTCAAAAACGGGGGCTGTCAGCACAATGTGCGAAAATTTATTCAAAACTGATGATACTTTGGATTTCGATCAGTTTGGAGATTATAAATGGATTGCCATTTTGGATTGGATGGATTGCTTATTTGGCAAATTATACGGTTTAACCCAAATTGATGATGTACGCGCAGGCATGCTTGCTCTCATATCATCCACAGCATTTTCGGGCACCATGGGTGTGCATTTAAGCATGCTGATTATCACTACATTTACCGCAATATTATTATTTATGTTACGCGTAACAACTATGTTAGTCATGGCATATGGGGCTTTATCGCTAATGATGATGATGCTGCCTATTGTTTTGTTAGGCAGTTTTTTCAAAGCAACCGAACAATATTTTTTCAGACGCTGGTTGGGCAAGGTAACCGCCACTGTACTTGCCCCTGCGATAACAATAGGATTTACATTTTTTGCTTTAACGGCTCTTAACACCCTTATTTATCAGGGCAGCACACATCGGGTGCAATATAACGCCGTTGTAAATGACCAAGTAATCAGGCCAATACATGATATTATTGAGCTTGATAAAACTTGGTTTATGCCGCAACAAATTGCTCATGTGAATAAATTTATAAAGCAAGCGGAACCCAGCGAATTTTTTAAATTTTCTTTACGCGGTGAAGGCATGGTTGCCAATCAATTTAGAATATATTGTGGTGATAAGGGATTTTTTCGTAATTTTATAGAAGCAGGTTTTGAACTGGCAAAAGATGGAGTAGAGGTTGCTGTAGGTTATGTTACGCCATCACTTGCTGATGAAGCCAAAGAAGTTCTAAGGCGAGGGCCAGATGATCCTCAATATAATAAAATGGTTAGGATTGCTTGTGGTGCCGCAAATTCATTTATTGATATTGATTTTTTTAATGATTATTTGGAAAACAAAGTTAACTCTTATATTCCAACTTTCTATTTTGTTGATTTTACTGAATTAGCAGAGCCTGGAGAGTCGCCAGAAGATGCACAAGAGAGGGTTGTAACTCAGTTAATTATTGCTTCATTTGCCTTATTTGTGCTCGCGAGCATGCTTTATGGAATTATGAATAAAATTGAATCGATTGCGCAAACCATTACGGGTTATATAGGCTTAAGCGGGTCGGTTATGGAAAGTGCATCGGGTGAGGGTGGCGGATTAATGAACACCATCAAATCAGGATTAATACAAATGGATAATAATTGGACTAAGGCTTCGGTTGATCCGAATTTAGGCCCAATGGAACGAATTAGTGGAATGTTTAGAAATAATAGTAGGTCGAGATAAGATGATGGCATATTCAATAAATTATTTAAAACTAACTATTTTTTTATTGGCTGGGATTGGGGTGCTTCTATTGCCAGAATTTGCATTTGCGCAACAAATTCAAACCCCTGACTGTGTTGGTCAATTTAACGGGCCTGCGGGTGGAGCAGGTGAGCGTATTGTAACATCCATAGTGGAAACTATTGTTGGGTTGTTACAGCAAACAAGTAAAACACTCTATACTGAAATTATTAAACCAGGGTCGGTTTTTATTCAAATTCGTGATGCAGCGATTTTACTGGCAGTGACGATCTATGGGGTAATGATATTATTTAAATTACAAGATTTTAAACCTGGTGTGATTATTAGTTTAATTTTTAAAATTGGGTTTATCATTGCGATGACAAGCCCCACTGGTTGGGAGTTTTTCAACTCAATTATTGGTGACTTCTTTTTTAATACAATGGTAGAGCTGGTTAATGTTTTCTCTGGTCAGGCAGCCATAAGTTTAACGGGGAGCTATATAGAAAGTGTTGAATTACCAAAAAACTTAAGCGCCCCGTTAGTGGTTTTTAATTATCCTATGGCGCAAATTGTTTCAACGCAGTTTTTTATTACCATAATCGGCGTGTTTGCCATTCCTAACTTTGGCATCATTGTGGGGATATTACTTATTATAGGGGCGTTTAATATTGTTATGACTTTGCTGGGGGCGCTGGTTACCTACATTAAATCGATTGTTGGTTTGTGGTTCTTATTTGCCTTAGCGCCTATCTTTTTCGTGTGCCTATTATTCAGCCGAACCCGTGGGCTGTTTGATGGCTGGATTAATATGGTAGTAGGGTTTACGCTGGAACCCATTTTGTTATTTGCCTTTTTAGCATTTTTCATCACCATTGTTACGGTATCTTTAGGCCAATTAATGACGGTAGAGTGGTGTTGGGAGGCAATGAAAGGTACAGAAGGTGGCGGCGCATCAGAAATTTTCTTTTGGCAGCCCATGAGCATGCAAGCCGCCAATGGTGATACGGTTAGTTTAAAACAAGGCCTTTATACATTATGGGGTTTTAGGGATTCAGCAAATGGATTGAACCAAAGCAACCAATTCCCGCTTGATATTCAAGATGTGTTATTCTTTGTATTAGCTTCCTATGTGGCTGCGCAATATCAGTTATATGTTCCTCGTATCGCTAACGAGCTTTCAGCAAGCGGTATTAACTTATCAAGCGGCGGTGAGTCGATGAAGCAATACTTTAAATCGCGGGGCTTTACGCCTGAACAAATGGCGAGTAATTCGATTGGTTTTATAAATAAAGGACTATAGTAGGATGAGGCTTGACCTAAGGGTCTTATAACTTGTATTTATAACTGTATGAAACGGATGAATTTTATTTTTAGCGCACTGTTTGCTGCTGTAATGCTGGCATCTTGCACGCCTATTGGTAATTTTATTGATGATTTGGATAATCCGCCTGAGATGACCAGCCCTTGCGTAGGTTTAGAAACCAGCCCTTGCGGCCCCAAGCGCACGCCCGATCAGCAATGGTTGATGAACCATCACGGGATAAATATTACCGTTTAAGGGCTGGTATTAATTGTAATATCGTTCGATATCATGATGGTTGTTTCACCGTTTGTGTAGGTTGAAAACATTTTTCCATCATTGAAAAGATTTAAAACTTCGCCAGTATTTTCATAATTATCATCTCTATCAAAGGTAAAGGTATCACCAGTGCTGCCATCAATACTTTTATTACCGTCTATGTGTAAGATATTGTTGCCATCAGTTAATAACTTAACTTGGGCACTGGTTAATGAGAGGTTAGAGTTATTTCCATCGCGAAGATCAATCATTTCGAAGTTCTTAAGCTTATCAAGGTTATTATGCAGAATATCGTCAATAGAGCCTGAGGCTTCATTTCTTATCTGTAAAATATCATAGCCATTGCCCGCATCAAATTCGATTACATCATTTTGGGCATCAATAATCATTTTATCAAAGAAATCTGTTCCGATTGCTTTTTCAATACTATTAAAATTATCTATATTATTAAAAATATCTATATTATTGGAAGTATCGACTGCTGTTTTATGATGTCTTACTGTTGAATTGATTAAGTTTAACTCAATCCCAGTTGAATGATTGGAATAATCAATCGTATCGGTACCAATGCCACCATCTAAGATATTATCACCGCCGCCACCAATTAAAATGTTATCAGCATTATTACCGATTAAAATATCATTTTGAGCCGAGCCAATAATGTTGTTAATACCAGATAATTGGTCACCGTTGGCATCACCACCACTTTCTTGGGTTTGCTTACTTAAATCAATGTTAACGGCTGTAGAGGTTGCGTAAGATACAAAATCTAGAGCATCACCCGTAATAGTATCGCCACCACCGCCACCATTGATATATTCACTTTTATTATTAACGGTATTTATGGTGTCAGCACCACTCCCGAAAACAAAGGCTTCAATACCGGATAAAGTAGAAACGATAGTATCATTATTTGTTCCTCCAATATTTTTTGCAACGCCATTCGTAGCATTTAAATCCAATGTTACACCTGTTGTGATGCTAGAAAAATCAATAATATCGAAACCACTGCCGCCATGAATTTTGGCGTTATCAACAGCACCGTTTTCAATTATAATACGATCATGACCACCACCTGCATTTACGGTGGCATCCTCATTGCCGATAGCAAGTGCTTTTAAGGTTATAGTGTCATTACCATCAAGAGTATTGATTTGTCCTCGAGTAATTGTATAGGTATCGTCAAAAACGGATACATTATTTGTTGTCATTAAATATTCAGGTGTTTCATAATCAGTTTTACTTAAATCACGAATGTCTGCTATTTTGGAAATTCCGATTTGATTGAAGTCAAATGTAGTAGTTTCATGATATTCATATTTACCCGAAATCTCAATGTTGTTGCCTAGATAATTAAGATTTAGATTGCCATTTTTTGTTAAATCAAAATCAGAGAATTTATACGATGTTTGTATGATGCTTGTACCGGTTCCATCATGTATAAGGTTAAGCTTTACTGAATCGCCTATGTTGGAATCTAAGCTGTTATTCTCTAGAATGATGGTGTCACCGGCTTCAGTTTTAATTGTAAGACCTTTGGTGTCAGTGCCGGTGTTAACTGCGTTTGTGCCATCGCCAATTCGGAATATATCATTGCCGCCTGATGTAAGAATGCCAGTGCTATTCCCTTTAATCGTTACAACGTCAACGGTGTTCGTGACTTTATTTTCAAATGATAAATCGGTTACATTGTTGAAAGTTGCGTTTATTCCTTCTTTTGCGCTGATATCTGTCGCATTAACACCCGCAGAGTTTTTAAGCTCAAAATTAAGCTGATTCTTATAATTTAAATTAGCTTTAAATTCCGAGCTGGCGTAATTTTCAAATGTTTGTAGAGCTGATTTATCTTCGAGAATGATTTGGGTATTGTTGGTAGGCACGCTCGTATTGCCGTTACCACCGCTATTACCATTTCCACCGCTATTTCCGTTTCCGCTATTAGCGTTCCCATTACCGGGATTTGAATTTTGGCTATTTAAGATTTTGCTGACTAAGTCCACGCGGGTTTCGGTTACAAAATTCTCTACCGACTGCACAGGTTTTTCAAAAGCTTTATCTGCATTATGATTAAGCTCGTTGGCTTGTGCTTTTTCAATATCCAGTTTGTTATTAAATATTTTTTCAATTTTTGCGCTATCGTTCTTTAAGCCATCTTGCTTGCTTTCAAGCGTGAGATTCACTTTATCGGATTCTGAGATATCGGTTTCTTCACCGCTTAATGTAGTGGCAATTTGTTCTAAAGTTTCTGCCTCAGCTTCACTCTCACCTTCGGTAACTTCGTTAGTGAGTGCATCTTCCGTTTGAATTGTTTCATCGCTGGCTTCAACATTTTCAAGCACTTGCTCAAATGCTTCATCTTGCTGCAATTGTTCGCCTGTATCTATTGCGTCAGATTGCTCACGCGTTTCATATTTTCCGCCGGTTGAAAAATCAATCACCTGATTAAAATCAATTTCAATTTGTTCATGTGCAACAAATTCCGGGGCAGATGGAGCTTGGGTAAAGCTAGTGACTTCAACCACCGTATTAGGCTGATTAACCGATGTAGTGCCTGCTTGGGTTATTACATCAAACCAACCAACGGTTCCATCAGCATTAGGCTCAAGATAAAAATCATTATCTAAGCCTTCGCCTTGCACCGATCCACCACCGGTGGTGCCGCGAATACCGATGGTGGCAACGGGTGTTTCAACTTGCATTTCACCAGGGTTATTCGCCGCAATTTCGCCACTCACAAACTTAAACATACCTTTGATAACATTGACGGATGATGAGCCATCGCCTGTTTCAGCATCATAGACAAAACTATCAAGCGTCATGCGGGCATTATTGCCTAATGTAAAAACGGAATTATCGTTAAAGGTAAGGCTAATTTTTCCTTCGCCATTCGTTTCAATAACATCATTCTGGAAAACCGCATCGCCCTGCTTTAATTCAATATCGGCACCTGCACGTTTAACATGCACACTGCCGGCTATTTTTTCTACAATTCCGATGGAAGGCTCAGCTGATATGGGCCCAGCATATTCGTTATACGTTTCCGATTTGATAAAGTTTTCGACAGTAACGCCATTTATTTTTTTGCCTGTTTCGGATAATAAAACGGGTGCCGTTTGATGTGTGAAATAATTTTCAGCAATTACTAATCGTGCTTGAGTCTGCACTAAAAGATCGTGTCCTTCTTTCGTAAAAGTGGCATCCAGCATTTCGTTACCTAAGGGTAAATTACACATGCCTTGCATCGCACTGCAATCAACAGCAATTTGAGTGGCGGAAAGGGCATTGGTATGTAATAGTTTTAATTCAGACATGATGAAATCACTTCAGTTGTTTATCAATATTAACTAATATACGTGTAAAACATTAACATAGTTTTAAACTTATCTAAAAAACAATCTATATATTTTACGTTATTACAGGGCCTTATGAAATTAAATAAAAATTATTCTGTGCAAATGATACCTATTTTACAGGATAACTATGTTCCCATCATCACAAATAAAAGTACAAAAACAGCTCTTGTGATTGACCCGGGTATGAGTGGACCCATACTAAGCTATTTAAATCAACATCAACTTATATTATCGCATATTTTACTAACGCACCATCATGCTGACCATACAGATGGGGTGGCGGATTTAGTGCGGCAAACTCACGCAAAAGTTACGGGATTTGCGGATGATGCCTATCGATTACCTGCTTTGGATGAGCGGGTGATTGTTGGTCAGCAGGTGAGATGGGAGAATTTGGATTTTAAGGTGATGTTTTTGCCCGGCCATACTTTGGGGCACATTACCTATTACTGTGAATCACTAAACGCGTTATTTAGCGGCGATGTGCTGTTTTTAATGGGTTGCGGACGGTTGTTTGAGGGCACGCCTGCGCAAATGTTTGATAGTTTACAGCAGATAAAACAACTACCTCCTGAAACTCTCATTTATTGCGCGCATGAATACACGCTTAAAAATGCTGAATTTTCTTTGAAACAAGCCCCACATAACATTAAATTGCAGGCTCGATATAATGAAATTTTAAATAAGCACCGACAAGGCAAACCTACTGTACCGGAGCGCTTGGAAGTGGAACTGGAAACAAACCTCTTTCTAACCGCTAAGACGCTTGAGGAATTTGCACATTTGCGACGTTTGCGCGATAGCTATTAAAACTATTTTAATGAACGCATTTGAGTACTTGCATCCTATGAATGGGTCGCTTACATCTTACATCTTATGAAAACACACTCAAAACCTCATACACCCTCGCTATGGACACCGCAAAGCTGGCGCGATTTTCCGATTCAACAACAGCCCGAATATTTAGATGATGCAAAATTAAAATATGTTGAATCGCAACTGCAATCTTATCCGCCTTTAACTTCAGCAGGAGAAGCAATTCAATTGAAGCGTGATTTGGCCGAAGTGTGTCATGGCCGTGCCTTTTTATTGCAAG
Source organism: uncultured Alphaproteobacteria bacterium (assembly GCA_963837025.1). GTDB lineage: Bacteria > Pseudomonadota > Alphaproteobacteria > Rickettsiales > JALZUV01 > JALZUV01. The sequence goes on along the minus strand of CAWILT010000001.1, from coordinate 687,819 downwards.
GTGGCGATTGTGCGGAAAGTTTTGCTGAATTTAGCCAAGATAACTTACGCAGTTTTTTCCGGGTTTTATTGCAAATGACGGTGGCGTTAATGTATGGGGCAGGTTGCCCCGTGGTGAAGGTGGGGCGTATTGCAGGGCAGTTTGCCAAGCCACGCTCAGGCGGAACTGAAACGCAAGAAGGTGTAGAATTGCCCAGCTATCGCGGTGATGCGGTGAATGCGATGGAGTTTGAAACCACTGGCCGCGCGCCTGATCCTGAGCGGCTACTGAAAGTTTATAACCAATCTACCGCGACGCTTAATTTTTTGCGCGCTTTGGGTTCGGGTGGGTTTGCATCCTTGCAGCAAATTTCGCAATGGAATATGGATTTCATTGACGGATCAGCCCAAGGTCGCCGTTTTGAAAAATTGGTGGATAGAATTGCTGAATGTGTTCGCTTCATCGAAGCTTGTGGCCTTGATATGAATAATATGGAAGAGCTAAATGAGGCGCGTTTTTATACCTCGCACGAAGCATTGTTGCTTGGCTATGAAGAATCGCTAACACGCCAGCATCGAGTGGATGGTAAGCATTATGCATGTTCAGCCCATATGTTGTGGATTGGCGATAGAACCCGCCAGCCCGATCATGCTCATGTTGAATATATGCGCGGCATAAGTAATCCAATCGCCTGTAAACTGGGCCCTTCAATGACAAAGGATGATTTGTTGCGATTGACCCAAACACTTAATCCGGAAAATGAAGCCGGACGATTGACTTATATTGTGCGCATGGGAGCAGGTAATGTGAGCGATCACCTGCCTAAATTCATTCGCATTTTAAAAGAAGAAGGTGCAAATGTAATTTGGTCATGCGACCCGATGCATGGCAATACGATTAAATCGCCTAACGGTTATAAAACACGAAAATTTATTGATATTTTGAGCGAGGTGCGCGAGTTTTTTGCGGTGCATCAAGCGGAAGGCACCTATGCAGGAGGCGTACATTTTGAAATGACGGGTCAAGATGTAACCGAATGTTTAGGCGGTGCCCAAGCTATCTCTGAAATTGATTTGGGCAGCCGTTATCATACGCATTGCGATCCGCGTTTGAATGCCTCGCAAAGCTTGGAATTGGCTTTTCTAATTGCCGAGGAAATTAAAAAATATCATGACACCAATAAAAATACCGCCCAATAAGGCGGTATTTTTAAAGAGTAAAGTTACTAATTTTATTCCGTTGTTTCAGGTCTCTTGACTGGCGGTGCTTTTTTGCGGCTTTTCTTTAACAGTGCCGCAGAGGTGAATTTACCCACCGCTTCTTTCTTAATCGGAGCCACTTGCGATTCGCTCGATTGCGCAATTTTTTCACGCACTTCATTTTGATATTCATTCGGATAATTATCAATATAAAAGCCTGCACCATCGTCAGTGGCCTTAATTTCTAACACCCATTTGCGAATTGGTGGCTGATCATCTTCGGTTTTTTGATAAACCATGATGTACATTTTATTGGTAAGCGGAATTGACACTTCAGGGAATAGTTCATGCAAACGCACGAGCTCATTCTGTGCTGTATCTACCGTTTTATGAACGCGCGTTTTTTTAATATCGCGCATAATGGGGTGCCCCCAATTAGGATGGCGGCGCGTAGGTTGGCGGCGCTGTGGATGGTATTTTTTATCAATCGAAAGTAAAACAGGCGCAATCGTCCATTTATTTTTTTCCACGCGTTTAACTTCAAATCGCGCATAATTGCCAATATAGCCTTTTTCAAGCATCGCCGCTGAAAGGCCATAGCCGCGAATCCACAATTTAATTTCCTTTGGATTGGGATCCAAATTTTCAGGAAGTCGTGAAGTGATAAAACTATCATTCAGCGCTTCAAGCCTTTCCATCGCCTGTTCAGGATTAGCAAAACGAAAATGTTCACCCACGATTGCTTCAATCGTAGGATTTTTTAATGAGGCATATTTCTTTTTCTGTGCCATGATCGGAGGTATCCTTACCTGTAATGTTAGTTTCACAAATGTGTGAACTCTTACTATGCAGGGTAAAGGTTAAAAATTAGTTAGAATGATTTGCGAATATTTGCGCGCACTGGTTGTGCCTCAGTGAGCGTGGCTTTCACCGTGTTTTCTTTCAAAGGTTCAAGCACCGATTTTGAATATTCCATCACTAACATACCCCCAAAATGAGGGAAAAAGCGTTTTCCTAATCGTTCATAAATACGTGAAAATTTCAAAAAAGCGCGCTTTTTCGTGGGCGGGAAAAATAGACATTGGTGGGTGCTAACTAACCTAAAAGCATCATCATCAAATAATTTTTTAAGCTGATTCAGGCTGTAAGGTTGCCCGTGCGCGAATGGAGTGTGTTCGGCTCGTGCCCAAAAGCTCAAGCGATTGGGGACCATCACCAGCAATCGGCCAGAAGGGGTTAGGCAACGCTGTGCTTCAGCAAGCATTGTAGCAACAGGCTGGGCATATTCTAGGCTATGCATTAAGACTATGCGGTTAACAGTGCCCGATAGGAAAGGGAGCATATTCTCATCGCTGCTAATCGCATAATTTAGGGTATCGTCGTTTGGCCATGCCATATACCCCATGGCGTGGGGAATTATGGCACCTAACACATCGGCTGATTTAAGATAGGGCCGCATAATGGGCAAGCCATATCCTAAAAAAAGAATGGTTTCATTTTTCGCATGTGGCCAAATTTCGAGTATTTTTTTGCGTAGATGATAGCTGCATACTTGGCCAAGATGCGACGCATAAAAAGTTTTAAATTCAGAGCATAGCGGCCAGTTCATTTGCCCACTTTAGTGGAAGGCACGTTTATTTTAAAGCGACTTGCTCAGTTTTTTTGCACAAATTATTTACGCATGAGTCTTTAACCCATGCCGTTGCTTGACCGCCATAAACCGACATTTGAACACCTAGCACGGTAAAATTCTTCTTTTCAATAAAAAGCTCAATATTGGGTTCGCCTTTAGCGATGCGCTTTAGCTCTTTATCTTTAAATCCACCAAAAGGCTTGCGCTTCACATTCAATTTAACTGCCGGAATGTTTTGCCCCTCATTCGAAATACTCGTATTGGCATCCGTAATGGTGGCAACAAGATCAAAGCGGCGAATACCATCAAAAATTGGTACAATAATGTCACCCTTATGATTACTCAGTAGCGATTCTTTCACATGATCGCGCATGGCAAAAAAGGCTGATAGAACATCCATCGTATTTTGTTTTAAGCTCTCATCCACTTCTGGGCGCGCGCCACGCGATGGTAAAACCACTTCTGATAATAATTTGCCTTGGCCATTATAAGTTAGATCAATCACCTTATCTTTATTGCCACTATTATAATCGCTGCGATACGTTAAGGGGTTATAATTTAAGCTTGATGTTTTGCCTTTAGCTTGCGAACGACTGGTATGATCGCTAAAAACCGAAACCACACCCGATGTTTTAATTTGTGAGCTAACTGAATAGTCTGATGCATCTTGTTGCATTTTTAAATTCATTTTGCCGATACGCAAACCGCTCCACGAAAAAACATAATCTCCCTCAAATTGAAAATTTTCAGCCCATACAGGTTGCGCCAGTAAACAACAAAATATTACAATCAAAGACTTGAAATAGGGGTGCTTCATGCCCATTTATATAACATGAAACACAAAAGCTGTAAATGCGTAAACCCCGCTCAGCAATGAACATGAAGGATTTGTAATGGACTTTGAAAAATTTACCGATAGAAGCCGTGGTTTTATTCAGGCTGCCCAAACCATCGCACTTCGCGAAAATCATCAGCGTTTTACGACTGAGCATATCACCAAGGCATTATTAGATGATAAGCAAGGTGCTGCGTTTAAATTAATTGAAGCCGCTGGTGGTGATACCGCTAATTTGCAAACTGATATTGAATTGGCACTCAAAAAACTGCCTAAAGTAGAAGGCAGCGGTTCGGGGTCATTGCATTTAGAGCCTGCAACAGCGCGCGTCATTGCGGTTGCCCAAGAATTGGCAGATAAAGCGGGTGATGAATTTGTGACAACAGAACGCTTACTACAAGCAATTAGCTTAAGCGCCGATTCGCCATCGGGTAAAATATTAGCTGGGTCAGGCGTGACACCGCAAAAACTTGAAAAAGCAATTAAAGCGCAACGCAAAGGCCGCAAAGCGAATTCAGCTAATGCGGAAGATAACTTTGAAGCTTTGAAAAAATATACGCGCGATTTAACGGAAGCTGCGCGAAATGGCAAGCTTGACCCCGTGATTGGCCGTGATGAGGAAATTCGTCGTACAATGCAGGTTTTATCACGCCGTACCAAGAATAACCCAGTTTTAATAGGCGAACCCGGGGTGGGTAAAACCGCTATTATTGAAGGACTCGCACAACGAATTATTGGCGGCGATGTGCCGGATACGTTGAAAGAAAAGCGGCTATTGGTGGTCGATTTAGGCGCTTTGGTTGCAGGGGCAAAATATCGTGGAGAATTTGAAGAGCGCTTAAAAGCTTTGTTACAAGAGGTAACCCATGCGGAAGGCGAAGTAATTTTATTTATTGATGAAGTGCATACGCTGGTGGGCGCAGGCGCAGGTGAGGGCAGTATGGATGCTTCGAACCTTTTAAAGCCCGCCTTGGCGCGTGGCGAATTGCATTGTATTGGTGCAACCACATTAGACGAGTATCGTAAATATATTGAAAAAGATGCTGCCTTAGCAAGGCGGTTTCAATCGGTGTTTGTGAGCGAGCCAACGGTGGAAGACACCATTTCAATTTTGCGCGGATTGAAAGAAAAATATGAAATGCACCATGGGGTACGCATCGCCGATTCGGCTTTAGTATCGGCAGCTACGTTATCAAACCGTTATATTACCAACCGATTTTTGCCTGATAAGGCGATTGATTTAATGGATGAGGCCGCTAGCCGCCTGCGTATGGAGGTGGATTCAAAACCAGAGGCGCTTGACGAAGTTGACCGTAAGCTGATTCAAATGAAAATTGAATCAGAAGCCTTAAAGAAAGAAAAAGATGATGCCTCACAAAAGCGATTGTTGAAGTTGAAAGATGAAATTGAGGTTTTACAAGATGAGTCCGATGCGATCAGCGAAAAATGGCAATCCGAAAAATCGCGCCTTGATTCAGGCAAAGATTTGAAAGAACAACTAGAGCGCGCCCGACTCGATTTTCTTATGTTGCAACAAAAAGGTGAGTTAGAAAAAGCCAGCGAAATTCATTATAGTTTAATTCCAGCGCTGGAAAAACAACTTAAAGAAGCTGAGACCGAACATAGCGGAAGTGTGATAGCCGAAGCGGTTACCTCTAACGATATTGCCGCTGTGGTATCGCGTTGGACGGGTGTACCTGTCGATAAAATGCTGGAAGGCGAGCGCGAAAAATTGCTGCAAATGGAAGATTTATTGCATAAACGCGTCATTGGCCAAGATGAAGCGATTAAAGCAGTAGCTAACGCAGTGCGCCGTTCACGATCTGGTTTGCAGGATCCGAATCGCCCTATTGGATCATTTTTATTTTTAGGCCCTACAGGCGTGGGTAAAACCGAATTGACTAAAGCTTTGGCCGAATTTATTTTTGATGATGAACATGCGTTGCTGCGTATTGATATGTCAGAATTTATGGAAAAGCATGCGGTAGCGCGGTTAGTTGGCGCGCCTCCGGGTTATGTGGGTTATGATGAAGGAGGCGTGCTGACTGAAGCTGTACGCCGCCGTCCGTATCAGGTAATTTTATTTGATGAGGTGGAAAAAGCGCATCCCGATGTATTTAATATATTGCTACAAGTGTTGGATGATGGTCGTTTAACTGATGGTCAGGGTCGTACCGTTGATTTTAAAAATGCGATGATTATTCTAACGTCAAATCTAGGGGCTGAACATTTGGCTGAAGCTGTTGATGATACGATTTCGGAAACGGTGCGTGAGCGTGTGATGCAGGCTGTGCGTGATGCTTTCCGCCCTGAGTTTTTAAACCGTTTAGACGAAGTTTTAATGTTTACGCGTTTAAGTCGCCAAAATATGACCGCCATTGTTGATATTCAGCTAGAAAGCTTGCAAAAACGTTTAGTAGAGCGCGACATTTCGCTGAAATTAGATATTAAAGCGAAAAAATGGTTAGGTGATGAAGGTTATGACCCCATTTATGGTGCACGGCCACTTAAACGGGTGATTCAACGTAAATTACAAAATCCACTCGCTGAAAAACTATTAAAAGGTGAGATTATTGATGGTGATATCGTGAATGTAAGCGCGAGTGATTTAGGTTTATTTTTTAAAAACGAAAAGTCTAACGCCGCATAAATAAGGTGTATGTTACATTTGAGTGACGCGATTGCCGTTAGGTGATTTTGAGCGTATAATACGTTTATGAAATGGCAGCAATTTTGGGCTTTAAGTGCCGCGCTTATTTTGAGCGGTTGCACAAGCACGCAATGTATTATCTTTTGCCATAACGAAACGGAAATTCAGGCAGATTATGTGATTGCCCGTGATGATTGCCAAAATTTAGCGCAAGATGTAGTGCCTAAGCGTGGGGATTCAAAACAATATAATTCAGAATTATTATTCGCATTTGCAAAATGCATGAAAGATAAAGGGTGGGGGGTAACATCACCTAAAAAGACTACCGTAGTTGCCGGTGGCCCTAATGATAATTCGAATTTATCGGGTAACCCGTGGGATCCTTCACCCTATGGTGCGGCGGCTCAATCAAGCCAACAAGCGCAATCGATTCAAGCACAGCGCGGATACGATCCCTATCCAGCGCAACAACAGCCCTATGGGCAACCGCCTCAATCGCAGCAAGCGCAACCCTTTAACGATGGTTACTCGCCTTATCCTGCGGATGCTTATGGCCAACAGCAAACCTATGGCCAGCAAAGCCCTTACGGGCAAAATCAGCCATATAGTCAGCAACAGCCATATGGTCAAACCCAAGCGTATGGTCAATCTAACCCCTATGGTCAAACCCAAGCTAATGGGCAACCGCAACAATCTTATGGCCAGCCTGCTTATGGACAAAGTGATCCTTACGGCCAGCAGCAGGGATATGGTCAAACCCAATCTTATCCGCTTCAGCAACCACTACAGCAGCAAGCCCCTAATTATGGTAATGAAGCGAACGGGTACTATGGGCAACCATCAGCGCAGCCTAGCTATAATGAACAACGGTTGCAGCCCTACATTGACCATGATTATTCGCAGCCAGCATCCACCTTACCGCAATTTCAACCTCAGCAGGGTTATTCACCCTACGCTATACGAGGATATGGCACGCCATCGCCTTATAGTGATGATTCCTCCATTTATGGCGGCCCTGAGAACTCAAATCGAGCGGGTATTGGTCTAGCACCTGGATATTAAATAGGGTTTATTAGTACCAAATGGTCGCGATGAATTAATTCTTCGGCTAACTCATATCCTAATTTTTCTAAAGCATAGGAACTGTGTTTTCCAGCCATAAGCAGAGCCGTTTGCGCATCAAGATTGCTTAGGCCTTTTGCGATAATTCGGCCATTTTCGTCTGCAATAGCTAACGTATCGCCTTGAGCAAACTGACCTTGAATTTGGGTTATGCCAATATGTAATAAGCTTTTGCCTGATTTTAAGGCTTCAGCCGCACCCGCATCAACATGCACGGTTCCGCTTGGCTCAATAGAGCCGCCAATCCAACGGCGGCGGGCATTCAGCGTCTTTTCATGCGCTTTGAATAAAGTGCCGCGTTGCCAGTTTTGAATTGGGTGATTGTGCTTACCATTGCCGATAAAGGTATCACATCCGGCTCGTATCGCAATTTTTGCTGCGGCAATTTTAGTGCGCATTCCGCCAGAACCGATTGCGCCTGCATCGCCGGCCATGGCTTCAATCTCGGGAGTTATATCATCGACATAATCTATATGTTTTACTGATGAGTTCATGTGTGGGTTTGAATCATAAAGCCCATCAATATCGGATAATAAAATTAAGCAATCAGCATCGCACATGGTGGCGATGCGAGCTGCTAATCTGTCGTTATCGCCATAAAGAATGCCGTGAGTCGTCACGCTGTCATTTTCGTTTATAATGGGAATAATATGATGATTTAGCAAAGTGCGGATAGTGTTGCGCGCGTTTAAATAGGCTGAGCGGCTTTCAGTATCATTTAAAGTAACTAAGATTTGCGCTGCTGTTTTATTGGCATTTTGTAATGCTGCTTGCCAAGCATGCATAAGCAAAGGTTGCCCACAGGCTGCAGCTGCTTGCTTGATATTGGGTTGATTTGAATCTTCATTTAATAAAGGTTTGCCTAACGCTACTGCACCCGATGATACAACAATAATTTCCGTATTTTGACTTAACTGCGCAATATCTAACGCGAGATAATTGAGCCAGTTTGCGCGCAATTGCCGCGAATCATCCACCAATAGGGATGAACCGATTTTAATAACAATCCGCTTATACGATTTAAAGCGCTTCATCTTGCTGTGTTTTGAGTGTTTTAAATACGGTATCAATCAACGAATCTAGCCCAGCGCCTGATACGCCTGAAATGGCTAAAGGAGTTTGGCCGCTGGCTTTTTTAAGGGCTTTGGTTGCGGCTTTTAGTGTGTCTTCATCTAAAGCATCAATTTTATTGAGCACTACAATTTCCTGTTTTTGAGCCAAAATTGGACTGTAGGAGGCAAGTTCGGTGCGGATAGTGTGATAAGTCTTAGAAATATCTTCACCCAATGTGCCATCTACAATATGCAATAATACGCCGCAACGTTCAACATGGGCTAAAAATTTATGGCCTAGACCAACGCCATCCGAAGCGCCTTCAATCAGGCCGGGAATGTCTGCCACTACAAATTCACGATCTTCTTTTCGTACAACGCCTAACTGAGGTTTTAACGTGGTGAAAGGATAGTCAGCGATTTTTGGACGCGCTCGCGACACGCGAGAAAGCAACGTTGATTTACCCGCATTGGGCAAACCAACCAAGCCGCAATCGGCAATCAATTTTAAATGAAGCCAAATCCACATTTCGTGTCCAACGCCGCCGGGAGTTGACATGCGGGGCGCTTGATTGACTGAGCTTTTAAAACTGGCATTTCCGCGCCCACCACGCCCACCTTCAAGTAGAGTTAGTGTTTGGCCCACTTCGGTTAAGTCAGCCAACACTTCTTCTTTGTCTTCACTTAAAATTTCCGTTCCCGGGGGCACTTTTAAAATAAGGTTTGGGGATGCAGAACCGTGACGGTTTTTACCCATGCCCCCGGTGCCATTTTTGGCTTTAAAATGTTGTTGATAGCGATAATCAATAAGGGTGTTTAATCCACCAATACATTCGACAATAATATCGCCGCCACGACCACCATTACCCCCATCAGGGCCGCCGAAAGGAATAAATTTTTCACGGCGAAAGCTGACGGAACCTTTGCCGCCATTGCCTGCTTTGACGAATATTTTTGCAATATCAAGAAATTTCATGGTGCCAATGTGGCCTGACTAACATTTTTAAGCAAGTGGTTAGTTGTGGATAACTAATGTTAAATAAAGAGAAAAACTAGTCTGAAAGCACTTTTCGGTTTTTGGCGCGCTTCGTAAATAAAGCAGGTGTTTTGCTGTCAATCATCGCATCGCTTTTGGGGGCGATAAAGCTATCTGCCGAAGTTTCGTCAAAAATAACGCGCTGGCGTGGTAGCGTGATGCGAATGGTTGTGCCTTCACCCTCTTTACTGCCAATAGCAAGGCGGCCGCCATGTAGCTCGGCAAACATTTTACAAAGAGGCAAGCCTAGGCCAGTGCCTTCATGGCTTTTTTCACGATGCACCTGGCCAAATACTGAAAGCGCTGTGGCAATCTTATCAATGGGAATGCCGACACCTGTATCGGCTACGATTAGAGTCATATTGCGTTGACTGTCGAGTCGTAGAGCGACTTTTACATTGCCGCTTTCAGGTGTAAATTTAACGGCATTGGAAAGTAAGTTGAGTAATATTTGACGAATTTTGCGTTTATCGCCCCAAACGCGTGGTAAGTCTTTTTCAATCTCAACACCTACATTAATGCTTTTGCTGCGAATTTTCTCGTTCATCATGCGCAGCGTTTCATTGACTGTTTCGCCAAGATCAATTTTCTCTTCATTCAAATCAAGCTTGCCCGCTTCACCCTTTGAAAATTCTAAAATGTCTGAGATAAGCTGCAATAAATGGCTGCCACATAAATTAATATCGTGGATTCGCTCTTTTTGCTTGGGGTTTAGAGGTCCGAAATATCCGGAATTTAACATCTCCGAGAAACCAATAATAGCGTTTAGCGGGGTGCGCAATTCATGACTCATATTTGCCAAGAATTCAGATTTTGCTTGGCTGGCTAAGACTGCCGCCGCTTCCGATTTTTCTACGCGGTTTATTTGGCGCGCCATTGCAATCGCGAAATAGGAAAGGATAGAGCCAAATACTAAGAAGATTGCTAAGAAGCTAAAATCTTTACTGCGCGAGCTCCACCAGCTGGCTAGAAAATCGCTCTCATTGAGCATTACGGTGACAGTCAAGGGCAAATTGCGCAAGCGATTGCGCGCATAGACATGCTTTTGACCATCAATTTCAATTAAATTAGAGGTAGATTTAGCCAACCGTTCTGCATTTTGAGATATTTTGGGAAATTGTGGATTATCGTTTAAAGGGCCTTCCACTAATACCGTGCCATCGCCCAATAAGATTTGCATTTGGCTCAATTTGTAATTTTGAATAGATTCAAAAAATTGGGTAAAATATTCAGGATCAATGGCTGCAACCACTAATCCGCCAAATTCACCATTAATTTTACTAATACGGCGGCTTACAATGACTAATTCTTTTGCAGATTTATCGCGTGGCTTTAGTTTGCTTATCCAAAAATAGCGATCATTGAGCACGCGCATTTGTTGGAAAAAACCCACATTTTCAAAATCGAGGTTTTTATAGTTAACCCAATTTTCATAACCCGCTTTATGAGCGCCTAACAGGCCGTTACCTTCTTCGTCAATAACGAGCATTGCCGCAATTTGCGGAGTTTCATCCACCCATTTGCGGATATTTTGCATCAAATCTTCGGGTATATTCCCGCCGAATAAATCATTAAAGTAGTTACGTTCGACCACGCGGCGTAAGGTTAAATCCGCGGCTACAAAAGTTAATTCAATATGATCAGATAAAATATGCGATAATTTTTGCGCATAATTTTCGCTCTCTGAAATTGCGTTATCAAAGCTCTGCTTGGCTTGATAAGCAATAACCCCGCAAAATAACAGCATGATAATGGTGCTGAAAAGAATCAGATTTCGTACTCTAGGAATGCGTGGTAGTGCGCTCATAACGTTAGATTACGCGTGTAAGATGTCAAAATAGTTAACGAACCAGAATTAAATTGTTAAAGTTTGGTTACTATTTAACGTCTTGTGGCAATAATGCAAGCTGTACATCGTTTTTAGCTAGGCAAAACTGCGGTTATCCCTTAACTCTTACTTTATGGTTTCACGCTGCTATACGATTGCTTTTAATGGAGTTAACACGGTTCCGGTTGAGGTGCAAACGCAGATAAGCGCGGGTTTACCGGCTTTTACGATTGTAGGGTTGCCCGATAAAGCGGTTGCCGAATCGCGCGAGCGGGTTCGTGCTGCTATTCAGGCGCTAGGCCTTAGCCTGCCTGCCAAGCGCATTACCATCAATTTGGCTCCAGCCGATTTAGCCAAAGAGGGCAGTCATTTTGATTTGCCCATTGCATTAGCGCTTTTATCGGCCATGAAAGTGATACCATCTGACGCATTGGAAAATTATTATGTGTTGGGTGAGTTGGCGCTTGATGGGCATATTCAAGCGGTCAATGGTGTATTACCTGTGGCTATGGGAGCAAGTGAGCGTGATTTTGGTTTGATTTGCCCCTATGATAATGGCGTTGAAGCAGCGGTCGGGTGATAGTGGGGTGTTGGCTCCGCAACATTTGCTGCAAATTATCAATCACTTTAAGGGCACGCAGGTATTATCGCCGCCCATTGCCAAACAATTGCCTTTAAGCACTATCAGCACAGATCTAAGCGAAGTTAAAGGACAAGAGTCGGCCAAGCGGGTTTTAGAAATTGCTGCAGCCGGAGGGCATAATTTGTTAATGTGCGGCCCGCCGGGAGCAGGAAAGTCAATGCTGGCGGCTTGCTTGCCTGGCATTTTGCCGCCCATGAATGCTGAAGAAATGCTGCAAACCAGTATGATTCAAAGCATCACTGGGCACTTAAAACAGGGCAGATTGCAGCAGCAACGGCCATTTCGCGATCCGCATCATTCGAGTTCGATGGCGGCTATGGTGGGTGGAGGGCGCAAAGCATTGCCGGGTGAAATTTCGTTATCGCACCATGGAGTATTGTTTCTAGATGAGTTACCAGAATTTCCGCGTGGGGTGCTCGAAGCGTTGAGGCAACCGCTAGAAACCGGAACCGTATCCGTTGCCCGTGCGCAAGCGCACATTACCTATCCCGCACAATTTCAACTTATTGCAGCAATGAACCCATGCCGTTGTGGTTATTTGGCTGATGCCGCACGTGCTTGCAATAAAGCACCACGCTGCGGATCGGATTATCAGTCAAAGCTATCCGGGCCATTACTCGATCGTATTAATCTGCATATTGATGTTACTGCAGTTCCGCCATTAGCCGCTTTTGAAACACAAAAAGCGGAGAGTTCTACTATGGTTGCAGCGCGTGTAGCCAAAGCACGTGCGATTCAAATGAATCGGAGTGGCATCATTAATGCACGATTTGGCGGAGAGTTGCTATTCAACAAAACGGTGGAATTACCCGAAAACAAAACCTTGCTCGAAAAGGCAGCGAGTCAATTTAATCTTTCAATGCGTGGTATAACGCGAACGCTACGCGTGGCGCAAACTATCGCGGATTTAGAAAGTAGTGATGCTATTTTGGTGGCTCATTTACGTGAGGCTTTAGCCTATCGCCAACGCCCGGAATTGAACGCTTTAGCTGCATGAGGGCAACGGGCTCATCTTATAAAGTGTTCAATCGCATTAAATAACGCTATTGAATTTTACCGAAGCGCTCGTCCGTGTTTTGCTGCAACTGCAGAAGGATACGTCATGGAGAAAACACCGCAATTGGTAGAAATTGGGCTGTTAGAAGAGTTGGTTGAGCGCAGCCATGCTTATTTGTGGCATTTTGCTATGGTTTATGAGAAGGAATCAGCCCGATTAAAGGGAGAATCTGAAACGGAATCATGGAATGTCATTAAGCACCAAAAACAAAAGCTTATCTACCGCCAGTGCCTCAATTATTGTGATATTGAGGTGAACCATAGTTTGGGTAAGTTGTGGAAAGCGCGCGCCAGATCACTCTATGCAAATGCCGATTTTGATGGACTAATGCAATTTAGACAGCATATCGAAGCTAAAAGCTTTACGGCTGAAGGCTATATGCAGTTGCTAAAAACCCGTCATAAAGAGCTACAAGATGAAATATCGAAACTGCGTGAAGATACGCGTCGGGTGCGCGTAGATATGATCCGCGAAAAACATGTTACTGCTGCTCGGATGAGCGAAAGTTAAATGCTGCAATTTGGAAATTGATAGGCTATCCTTTCACCCATGCGTTTCTTATTATTATATATATTTTTGGTATTGCCAGCAGCTGGATATGCGCAGCAATATAGCGATAATTGGCGGCAAGATGCGCTAGAAATGATTGAGGACGGCAAACCATATGCCGCAAAATTAATTTTAGATGAAGCCGAGAGACGCGCTAATTATAGTTCGGATCCGTTAGAACGCATCAATAATGGCCGTTTTTTAGGGGAAGCTTTTTATAAATTAGGTAGCAAAGAGCGCTCAGATGAACAATTTGAAAAGGCCATGCAAGCCGCATTGAAAATAAAGCCAACTTGGCGGAGTTTATCAGCGGTAATATCGGTTTTAGAGTTACAAGCCGAAACAGAAGATAAAACGCTTGCACAAGATTTAATCCAAAAATCATTAGACGCTAAATTATTGCCAAATATGGCTAAAGATCGCTATGCAAGCGAGATTGGGCGCTATGTCAAACGATTTGAAATGGCTGATCGCAATCAAATATTTCAGCTGTTAAATCAATTACGTATGATAAACGAAGATACGATTCGTAAAAAAGCGCTATTTGCAATGAGTGAGCTAACCTTTGCCCCGTATGAGGAAAATCGCGATGATGGCACATTAACACTACCGTTGGGCATGGATGATTTTGAGCGGTTTTTTTGGTTTAGTAATGTTGCAAAATATTTTGAACAAAGCGGTAAAAAATATCATTTTGTAGAAGCTAAAAATGCGATGCAAAAAGCGTATGACCGTTTAACCGACGAACAAAAATCAAAACATCGCACGCTCTACCGATCTGTTATTAAGATGGATTACGCTCCGGTTAAGCAAACTCAAAGTGATGAACCCTCAGCTAAGGATAGCGATGGTGAGGATTTGTTGCTTACGCAGCCAAGCTCATCGGTAGATATTGATGCGCAAATTAATGCTCCTGTTGAAATGGATGATGATTTTTCGATTGATGATAAAGCTAAGCAATCACCCAACGCATTAGAGAAAATTTTTTACGGCAAATAATGCTTATTCAATAGAGTTGCTAAGCGGCTTTTTTCCAACCGCCTTGATGTTGTTGCTGCCAATAGGTTAGTTCGGTTGATTCTGATTGTTTATAATGTTTCCAGCGCTCCCGAGCTTTGATTACTGACGTTTCATCGTTACCATTAAACAAATCCACAATACGTGTAATAGTTTTTGTATTTTGAGCTGATTCATAAAGATGCCCATTGGTTATAACCAGTAAGTTTGCATTATTTTCGAGAATTAATTCAGTGGACAGACAAATAGGCTGTTGTTTATGATGCTCTTTACCTGCCGCACCATGCGGCAAAAAGCTATCGGCATCATAAGCCCATAACCAATCATCCAGTTCTTTTAGCGCATCTTTTGTATCAAGTAGAATATGCGTGCGGTAATTAGCCTTAAATGCCTTTTGCAACAATGGCGGCAAAGCCCGAATAGCTGTACTGTTTAATAAATGATAAAATTGTATTTGCAGCATCTATTTGGTATAGCGCGCCACGAGTTGATTTAGACTGCTCAATAATTCGCGCCCTAAATTTCCGCCATCGCTGGTGATGCGCTCATGCACCACCACAATAAGGCCTTCAATATGTTTCTCAATTACAATCAAATGTTCTTCTGCTGGCGCTTTGATTGTAACAGCATAATTATATAGCGATTTTGCAATGGATGAGACAAGCGAGTAATTAAATGTGCCCCCACGATCACGTAAATGTTCTGCGCAGACTACAATAACCTCAAGCTCAGCTTTGGTCATAGGGTGATTACGCAAATGTTTTAATGTTTCATTTAAACGCTGAATATCTTTTAGAGCCCAGGATAAAAACTGGTCGGCTTGATCGTCAATCACTTTTTGGCTTTTGGCAATATTTTCCGGCATTAAAAGCTCTCGAATATTTGCCGCTGGGCCTATTTTCTGTTTGATTTTATTGGGAGGACGTATAAGGCGCGATATGGGTTTATCATTCATTGTTTAATTCTCACTAACGGGTGGCGTTTCTCTTTTATCGCTGCCGCCCGGGGGAATATCCGTGCGGCGTCGTCTATCCGGTCCACTATAATGATTGGCAATAATAAAACTACGCGGATTTTCAATAACCAATACCAATCTTTCATGCAGTGTTTTAGCTGAAAAGGGTTTGACTAAAAACTCAGTCACACCTGTATCGCGAGCGACAGAAACATCTTTCATTTCTGCTTTGCCCGTTAACATAATGATAGGTAGATAGGGGTTGGGCGAGTCTTTATCGGTTCGTAAATAATTGATAAGCTGAATGCCATTCACCGGTGACATGCGCCAATCGGTAATGAGTAGGTCAACATTTTGTTTGCGAATAATGCTGAGAGCTTCTTGCCCATTATTAACGATGGTAATGTTCGTGAATCCAGATGATTGCAAAATCGTGCGAACCAAATTGCGCATATGCTCATCAGGATCAGCAATGAGCACATCAATATGTTTTAAATAGCTGGCAATTTCAGCCATATATAACCTCAATAATTTTGTAATGTTTAACTTTTCAGAAACTTAGGTTTGCGTCAATACTTCCTGTATCAAGCTTCGTGTAATAGGCTTCTTTTTTGCAATGGCGTGCTTATCTAGCGCGTCAATTATTCGCTTTAGTCCATCAAAACTACGTTCGATTCGTGGTAAAAGATAGCCAAGGCTAGATAATGATATTTCAATTTGTTTGTCTTGGAAAGATTTTACCATAAGTGCAGTTAAAAGGGTGTCGTCAGGTTCATTAATCTGTGTTTGTGCTAAGGCCTGCATGCGCGATCGTAAATCGGGTAGGGTGAATCCGTCCCAACAGGCACTTTGTTTAGCAGTTAATAATACGCGAAAATGCGGATGATTTTTAGTAAAATTTAAAAGGTGAAACAGCATGGATTCATTTACCATGTTTTCGCAATCATCAATGACAATTGCCGCCGTATGTTGGAAAAAAGCTTCAGGTGATATTTCAGCTTTAAGTGATTCACCGTCAATAATTCGGCCATTATTTCGGTTTGCCCAAATATGGGCGAGATGCGTTTTACCGCACGATTTTGGGCCGCGAATGAGTGCAATCGACTCGCGCTGATTATCCCATTGTTGCAAGGCTGCCCATGCTGAGTGGTTGGACTTGGCAACCAAAAAATCTTCTTCCGTATAATTAGGAGGAAGGGTTATATCAAATGCGAGTTGATTCATTTGCCGGTGTAGAATGCACTATGTTCGTATTGGTCAACGGCAAAGCGCATCATCACGCCAATTACAGCTGTAACCGGCACTGCAATTAAAATGCCGACAAATCCGAATAAGGTGGCTCCTGCTAACATACCAAAAATAATCCATACGGGGTGAAGGCCAACCTTATCGCCTACTAATTTTGGAGTTAATGCATAGCCTTCCAGCATTTGTCCTGCTACGAAGATGGCACCGATGATGGCTACCCGTTCCCAGCTATCAAATTGCACAAGTGCAATGCCCGTTGCTAATAACCCGCCGATAGCAGCGCCGATGTAGGGCACAATAATTAAAAAGCCACATATCAAACCAATAATGATGGCATATTTTAACCCTGCAGCCAACAATGCAACCGCATAAAATACGCCTAATATCAGCATGACATTGATTTGTCCGCGGATAAAACCTGCTAATGTTTCATCGACTTTGTCAATCTGCTCGCGAATGGTTGATGCGTGACTGCGTGGAAAAAGCTCGTCAATTTTGGCAACAAAAATATCCCAGTCGCGTAAGAGATAAAACGCAACGACGGGCGTCAATACCAGCAACGAAAGTAAATTTAAAATGGCAAAACCAGATTGTAATAGCCCGCTGGCAATATCAGTGCCTTCGCCTACAAAATTTTGTAAAAGTGCTTTTGGAGCCAGCGTTTGATTTAAATTGACGGGTAGTGATAATTTTCCAAATTGATCGGCTATAATGGTTTGCAAGCGGCTTACATAGCTGGGAAGATCGCTGATGAGTCCTGTTATTTGTTTGGCTACTGTAGGGGCAAAACCTAACAGCAGCACAAGCAATATTGCGAAAAAGCCTAAAATGATTAGCCCCGAAGCTGCACCTCTCGACAATCCCCATCTTTCCAGCTTATCCGCAGCAGGATCAAGAAAGTAAGCGATTAAAATTCCTAAAACGAACGGTAGCAAAATGGCTTTGATCATATAAAGAAATGCAAAAAAGCTAATGATGATAAACATCCAAAACAGCAGTCGACGAGTTAGAATTGCCGTATTTTCAGGAGTTTTTTTGCGTGTAACCATCGTTTTTACCGTAATGCCAACCATAATTTGTTATTACTCTGTGTAGCACTAACTTGATGGCTCACTAAATCAGACCCGAAATTTGCCGGAGATCCTTTAAACGTAATTTGTAATGTCATGCTGGTTGCATCCGCGCCTGTAACTTCTGCCGATTGGATTGATGGCACGGCGTTTAGGCGTTGGCGAAGCACGTTCCAATCGCGCGCATTATTTAAATTTATATAAGCGTTTACTTGGTGAATCGTTTCATCAACTAATTTAGCAGGGTTTGCAAGCTCTTGCTGTTTTTGCATGAAGTTGCCAATTAGCGTTTCAGCGGTTTCAAGCATTAACTCACCGGATGTTTGATTGGGTTTATAAGATGCTGAACTTATTTTTTGGCCTGATGCATTCGGTGATATTTCGCGTAAGGTTAGACCATATCCGCTTGTGCCCCTATCATGCAAAATTGCGAGTAAGGCGCGGTTGGCGCCATAACGATTTAATGATGGTACAAGTCGGGGGTAGTTAGTAGATAAAATGGTGCTGGCATTTAAAGATAATTTATCGGTTGGATCGCCAAAGGGAACAACAAACTCACCATTGCCGCTTTGTAACACCGTTTCGTTCACCGCACTGCGCCAAACATTTTGGCTTTCCCATAACATAATGCCGCTTGCATTGCGTAAAACAGGAATCAGAAGAATTGCGTTGCCCTGTGGTGTTAATTGGGTGTTTGAAGGCGAGTTGCTATCATCTACTGGTGGGGCATTACCGGTTAAATTATAAATAAACCGATCATCGTAATTTAAAATGAGGGTGGCACGGTAAGATGTATCGGTAACAATTTCGTTTTTTGCTTGATAGCCCAACACGTAACGACTGATATCTGTGCTTTTATAATCGCGCAAAATTTGGTCAGATTTAGCAGGTGCCTTTTGTTTTATCAAAGCTTCAAACCCGCGAATCTCTGCTGATTTAAGCGCTTTGGCTCTAGCCTCAACGGCATTAACAGATTTCTCAAACACTTTTACTTCAACTTCAATCGCTGAGGCAGAAAAGGCAGTAAAAAACGCTAAAATTACAAAAAAGAATACGGGTCGTGCTTGCATCATAGCCTAACCTTGCCATAATGCGTGCTGTCATACAATAACCACGTTAGAAAATAATGTCGAATAAGCCTTTAACCTATGCCGATGCCGGCGTTGATATTGATGCCGGAAACCGCTTGGTTGACCGCATTAAACCTTTAGCCAAAGCTACACACCGCGCAGGAACCATGGGGGCCATTGGCGGATTTGGTGGGTTATTTGATTTGAAAGAGGCGGGCTATGTCGATCCGGTTATCGTTTCAGCAACCGATGGGGTGGGTACGAAACTCAAAATCGCACAAGCGGCGAATAAGCATGATACGATTGGCATTGATTTAGTGGCTATGTGTGTCAATGATTTAATTGTGCAAGGCGCTGAGCCTCTGTTCTTTCTTGATTATTTTGCTACGGGTGAGCTGTCGGTTGATGAGGCTGAGCAAGTCATAAGCGGCATCGCCCAAGGCTGCAAATTGGCAAATTGTGCTTTATTAGGTGGTGAAACGGCTGAAATGCCCGGTATGTATGGCAAAGGCGAATATGATTTGGCTGGGTTTGCCGTTGGCGCGGTAGAACGCTCGCAAATTTTGCCACAGGAAAATATTAGTCAGGGCGATGTAATTTTAGGCTTGGCATCATCGGGTGTGCATTCAAACGGCTTCTCCCTTGTGCGAAAAGTGATGGAGCGTTCGGGCTTAAATTACGCCGACAAAGCACCTTTTGCGACCACGCAAACATTAGCTGAAGCCTTGTTAGAGCCTACTAAAATCTATGTTCAAAGCTGCTTGCGTGCTATTAAAACGGGCAAAGTAAAAGCGCTGGCACATATTACTGGTGGGGGGATAACGGAAAATATACCGCGTATTTTACCCAAAGGAATTGTTGCGGAAATTGACCCCGCTAGCTGGACACGTCCTGAAGTGTTTAACTGGCTAGAAGAGGCCGCTGCATTGCCGCAATCGGAGATGATGAAAACCTTTAATGCGGGCATTGGTATGGTGCTAATTGTTGCTGCCGATGATGTGCAGGAAATTAAGCGCCTGCTAGAAATAGCCGGCGAGGAAGTATCGATCATTGGCCAGATGGTATTGGGTGCGCAAGGGGGCGTGCGCTATCTCAACGAAAAAGCAGCGAGCTAACGCACGTGCGCAAAAAGAACGTAGCGGTGTTAATATCGGGTGGGGGCAGTAATTTGCAATCGCTCATCAACGCCGCATTGGTGGATGAATATCCTGCGCAGATTTGTCTCGTTATTTCGAATGTTGAGCGCGCAGGCGGTTTGAAGCGCGCGGAAGATGCGGGTATTGCCCATGTTGTCATCAACCATAAAAACTACGATACACGCGAGCAATTTGAACAGGTGATGCATCATTTGCTGGTGGAAAAAGAAATTGAGTTGGTTTGTTTGGCAGGATTTATGCGCATATTGAGTGATGGTTTTGTGCGCCAGTGGGAAGGTAAAATACTCAATATTCACCCATCGCTTTTGCCAAAATATCGGGGACTTCACACACATTTACGCGCGCTTGAGGCAGGCGACGGTCACGCAGGCTGCACCGTGCATTGGGTAGTGCCCGAGCTTGATGCAGGCCCCATTATCGCGCAAGAAAAAGTGCCCATTTTAGCAGGTGATACGGTTGAAAAATTGGCCGCGCGAGTGTTAAAAAAAGAACATCTTATTTATCCAGCAGCATTGCGCGATGTGGCTTTGGGGCTAGTGTGAAGCTGCGCATTTGTGCCATTGGCAAAGATAGACGGCACGAATTTGCAGCGGCTTTTGCGCGATATCAAAAGCAATTACCTTGGCAACTAGAACTATTGGAGCGCGAGCCTAAAAAGCCCAATGCGCCCACGTTGCAACGCATGGCTGAAGAAGCGAGTTTATTATCTCAAGCGGCGCAAGGTGCGCAGGTGTTAATTGCGCTAGATGAGCGCGGCAAAAATATGACTAGCCCACAATTTGCACAGCACCTCATACAATGGCAAGAAGCAGGCCAAACCGATATTGCATTTATGATTGGTGGGGCTGATGGCATTGATAAAAGTTTACGCAATCAATGTGATTTTATATTAAGTTTTGGCGCAATGGTGTGGCCGCACCAAATGGTGCGCGTGATGCTGGCTGAGCAGCTTTATCGTGCCTATAGCATTAGCGTTGGCCACCCTTATCATCGGGACTAGATTTGCACCAAAAGCTCTGTTAGCATAGGCATATAAAAATAAAATTAAGGGAAAATCACATGGTTGATCCACAACATAATCAGATTACGGACACATCGCAGGCGTTGGTTGAACAGGGTTACGAATATTTTGTGCCTAATTATAAACCCCGACGCATGATTCTTGATCATGGCAAGGGTGCTAAATTGTGGGATAAAGACGGCAATGAATATATTGATTTGGGCGGTGGCATTGCGGTGAATGCGTTGGGGCATAGTCACCCTGTTTTGGTTAAAGCATTGCATGAGCAGGTGGATAAATTATGGCATACGTCAAATGTCTATTTTACTGAGCCAACGGTTGAGCTGGCGAAATTGCTGGTAGAAAAATCAAATTTTGCGAAACGTGTTTTATTTACCAATTCGGGTTCGGAAACGAATGAGGCGGCCATTAAACTAGCGCGTAAATATGCGGCTGGTCAAGGCCGTCCACCCTCACATCGCGAGATTGTTACGTTTCATGGCTCATTTCATGGTCGCACGATGGGTGCAGTAACCGCAACGGCTCAACCCAAATATCATGAAGGTTTCGAACCGATGCCGGGTGGTTTTGTCTATGCATCAGCATTCAATAGCGAAGAAGCCGTTGAAGCGGTCGTGACGGAAAAAACCTGCGCCATTATGGTGGAGCCAGTGCAGGGCGAAGGCGGCATCGTGCCGTTTAAAAAAGGTTTCCTCAATTTCTTGCGTAAAAAATGTGATGAAGTGGGCGCGTTGCTGATGTTTGACCAGGTGCAATGTGGCATGGGTCGCACCGGCAAATTATTTAGCCACTGGCATGAAGAAGGCGTTATTCCTGATACGGTATCGCTGGCTAAAGCTTTAGGCTGTGGTTTTCCGATAGGCGCATTATTAGTGGGCGAAAAAGCGGCTGAAACGCTAACCCTCGGGTCGCATGGTTCAACCTTTGGCGGCAATCCAATGGCGACCACGGTTGCACGACACGCGCTAGAAATTATCAGTAGTGATGAGACTGAAGCCAATGTGGCTGCACGCAGTAAACAAGCGTTTGATTATCTCAATAAACTTAAAGATGAGCTGGGTATTTTTACCGAAGTGCGCGGCCTTGGGCTGATGATTGGGGCTGAGCTTATCCCTGAATATCATGGCAAAGCGGCTGATATTATGGAAGAATCGCGCTTACATGGTGTGATGACGCTGGTTGCTGGCCCTAATGTGTGCCGTCTGTTACCCCCCTTAAATATCACTGAGGCGGAGCTAGCTGAAGGGTTAAATCGCTTTAGTGAGGCGTTGCGCCACTTTATCAATCAGCAGAAGGTAGCATAATGGCCATACAGCCTGATCATTGGATACGCGAGCGCGCGCAAAAAGATGGCATGATTGAGCCATTTGTGGAAACACTCAAACGTGAAGGTGTGATTTCCTATGGCTTATCATCCTACGGCTATGATGCGCGTGTGGCGGATGAATTTAAGATTTTCCACAATATTGATTCAGCCGTGGTTGACCCTAAAAACTTTTCCGATGCAGGGTTTGTTGACCGCAAAACCGATTGTTGCATTATTCCGCCTAACAGTTTTGCGTTAGCGCGTACGGTAGAATATTTTCGCATTCCGCGTGATACGATGGTGATTTGCTTAGGTAAATCGACTTATGCGCGCTGCGGCATTATTGTTAACGTTACTCCGCTGGAACCTGAATGGGAAGGGCATGTGACGCTTGAATTTTCGAACACCACACCGCTACCCGCTAAGATCTACGCCAATGAAGGCGCGTGCCAATTTTTGTTTTTAAAAGGAACCAGCGAGTGTGAATTGTCATACAAAGATCGCAAAGGAAAATATCAAGGGCAAACGGGTGTAACACTGCCGCGAATTGAAAAAGCCAAGATCAGCTAATTCAATTATAGATTACAAAAGAAAGAGAACAATTTCGTGCTTCCGTATCAAAATTATAGGGAGCATTAGGTTGACTAGCATAACCTCTAACGCACGAATCAGCGACAAAAGGACTTGTTGAGGTGCCACCACCATCACGTTTATTAAATGCCATGAAATTACCCGAATCCGCCGAGCCATCATCTATTTTATTATCAATAGCAAAACTTTCACGAGGATTTAAGATACCTCCACCATTGTCTATCGAATAGAATGTGCCATATAAAGAGCCAAATTGAAGATAATTTATATTTCTTTTCTTATGCATATATTGGCTTGAATAACCTAAAGCAAATGCTCCAGTTTCAACTTCAGATGGGGGTAAATTTACACCAACTTCTGCATATTGATAATTAGGGTAGCCGCGTCCGCCAGATCCTGTATAAGTGCCATTAATCATTCCTGCGGCACCTAATTGTTGCCATGCTCTTAAACTTTCCATTTTAGGGGGAGCCCATGCATTTATCATCTCAATTCTATCATTTCCATTTCCATTGCATTTGCTAGGGGTTGGATCGCAATCTGGCCAATAGCTTGAAGCGTTAGGCAAATCACCAGGATATTTACTATATTTCATTTTAAAGGTTAATAGTGCCGTTTTGTATTTATCGGCTTCGGAAATTACTGAATTGATTTTTGCATTATAAATCATGCTTTGGCCGGCGAAAACGCCCCCGATAATTAATCCAATAATGACTAAAACAATACTCAATTCAATTAAGGTAAACCCTTGTTTAGTTTGCATCTGCTCAAAACTTTCCATATATGTGCTACCTTATCATAAAACCCTAACCTTAAGATTGTGTTAAAGTGGATAAAATACAAATTATTGGCGGAAACCCGCTCAATGGCGAAATTGCGATTTCGGGTGCAAAGAATGCCGCGTTACCGTTGGTATGTGCAGGGCTTTTGACGGCGGGTAGGCTCACCCTTACCAATGTGCCGCGTCTGAAAGATGTTGAAACTATTGTTACTTTATTGCGCCAACATGGCACATTGGTTGAAGAAGACTGGAGCAAAAGCACACTTACATTCCAATCTGATAGGGTAACCAATTACACCGCGCCTTATGAGTTGGTAAAAACCATGCGCGCTAGCATATTAGTGTTGGGGCCTTTATTGGCACGTTTTGGGCAAGCCAAAGTATCGCTTCCCGGCGGTTGCGCCATTGGATCGCGGCCAGTAGATTTACATCTAAAAGCGATGGAAGCATTAGGGGCGAAGATTGAACTCGAAGGTGGCTATGTAATTGCATCCGCACCTAAGGGCTTGAAAGGTGCTGAAATAGCATTTGATACGGTATCAGTCGGCGCGACAGAAAATGCGTTGATGGCCGCTGTGCTGGCTGATGGCAAAACGCGTTTGCGCAATGCCGCCCGCGAGCCAGAAATTACCGATTTGGCGGAGTGTTTAGTTGCTATGGGCGCACAGATTGAAGGCATTGGAAGCTCAACCCTAGAAATTACAGGGGTAAAAAAATTACAAGGCGCTACGCATAAAGTGGTCGCTGACCGCATTGAAGCGGGTAGCTTTATTGCCGCTGCTGCGATGACCGGTGGTAAAGTGAAACTCACAGGTATTGAGCCACGCATTTTAGGTTCAGTATTAGAAAAATTTGTCGAAGCGGGCGTGAATATTGAAACCGATGCGGATAGCATTACAGTGCAAGCGGGCGAACTTAAAGGCGTTGATATTATGACGCAGCCTTACCCGGGGTTCCCCACTGATATGCAGGCGCAAATGATGGCGCTGTTATCGCGCGCGCATGGCGCATCAATGATTACCGAGAATATTTTTGAAAACCGCTTTATGCACGTGCCTGAATTGGTGCGAATGGGCGCGAATGTGAGTGTGCAAGGGCGTTCAGCAATCATTCGCGGTGTGGACAGCTTATTTGGTGCTGAGGTGATGGCGACCGATTTGCGGGCTTCACTCTCACTGGTGATTTGCGCATTGGTTGCAAAGGGCACAACGACGATTGATCGTGTCTATCACCTTGATCGCGGCTATGAGAAGCTAGAAGAAAAATTGTCTAATGTTGGTGCTAACATCAAGCGGGTGGCGTAACGTATGGCTGAACCGAAACTCATTCTCGCTATTCCCAAGGGGCGCATATTAGAGCAGCTTTTGCCCGTGATGAAGCGCGCAGGCATTGAGCCTGAGTCCAAGTTTTTTGATAAGGCGGATAGAAGCCTGCAATTTGCAACAAATTTTGATTATTTAGATATTATTCGCGTGCGAAGTTTTGATGTGCCTAGTTTTGTCGCCTATGGGGGCGCGCAATTAGGGGTAGCGGGCAGCGATGTGCTGGCTGAGTTTGATTATCCTGATCTCTATACACCGCTGGATATGAAATTGGGGCATTGTCGCATGTCGGTTGCGATGTTGCAAAGCGTTGCGGATGAGCCAGAACCTTTGCATAGTTTAAGCCATGTTCGTGTAGGCACAAAGTATCCGCAAATTACGCGGAAGTTTTTTGCTGAGCGAGGCATTCAGGCCGAATGTATTAAATTAAATGGCGCGATGGAATTGGCTCCAAGTTTGGGGCTTTCTAAGCGTATTGTTGATTTGGTGGAAACGGGCAGCACCCTTAAAGCTAATGGCTTGGTGGAGGTGGAGAAAATTATGGATATTTCTAGCCGCTTAATTGTGAACCGCACCGCCTACAAAACCGATGGGGCGCGTATTCGTCATCTAGTGGATAATATTGCTGAGGCCATTGATGGTTAAACGTTTTGCCAGTGCGGATGAAAGTTTTATAAGCGATTTAGCCACATTCATTGCTTCGCGTGCCAGCGATTTTGCGCCGGTTTCGCAAACCGTTGCTGAAATATTAAAGGCAGTAAAATTGAATGGCGATGAGGCTTTGCTGGAATATACCGCCAAATGGGATGGGTTGCAGGTGACTGATGCAAGCCTATTGCGTGTAACGCCGCATGAAATTGAACAAGCGGTTGCTGATTGCGACGCTGAGTTAATGAATGCACTGGAACTAGCGGCGGAACGCATTGCGCGTTATCATGCGCGTCAAATGCCTGAAGATGCCCTGTTTGATGATGGTGATGGTAATATGCTAGGCTGGCAATGGAAGCCGCTGCAATCGGCAGGGCTATATGTTCCCGGCGGGCGCGCGGCCTATCCCAGCTCGGTTTTGATGACGGCGGTGCCTGCTCGTACTGCCGGCGTGGAGCGGTTAGTGACGGTGGTGCCTGCTGCCAACGGATATTTGAACCCCGTATTGCTGGCCGCAGCGCATGTGGCGGGTGTGCAGGAAATTTATAAAATTGGCGGCGCGCAAGCTATAGCCGCTTTAGCCTATGGCACGGATACTATTGTGCCCGTTAATAAGATTGTCGGCCCCGGTAATGCTTTCGTAGCGGAAGCTAAGCGCCAGCTTTTTGGTACGGTAGGCATTGATAGCGTGGCAGGCCCATCTGAAATTTGCGTAGTAGCCGATGCGCAAAATAATCCACATTGGATTGCGGCAGATTTATTAAGCCAAGCTGAACATGGTGCGGAATCGCAATCTATATTACTAACCAATAATGCTGATTTTGCTCAAAATGTAGCCATCGCGGTGGAGGCCATTTTGGCCGATTTGCCGCGTGGTGATATTGCTCGTCAAAGCTGGAATGATTACGGTGCTATTATTTTGCTTGATTCCATTGAAGATGAAGCGGTTGCCATTATTGATGCCATCGCCCCTGAGCATTTAGAGCTGGCTATTGACAATCCGCGGGAAATGGCCAATCAATTAAGCCATGCTAGCGCTATCTTTTTAGGCCGTCATACGCCTGAAGCCTTTGGCGATTATGTAGCTGGGCCAAGCCATGTATTGCCCACTGGTGGCACGGCAAGATTTTCATCCGGCTTGTCTGTTTATGATTTTCTCAATCGCCATTCATTGATTGAAGCAAATGCTACTGGCATTCAAAAAGCGGGCAAAGCAGGGCATGTTTTAGCATTAGCAGAAGGCCTAGATGCGCACGCGTTATCATTATCTGCACGGTTAAATAAACATGACAGCAAATAATAATATCATTCAAGTCACGCTGGACGAGGCGACGATTCGTTATCGTAATCCTGAAATTAAGCATGAGCGTGAAATGGCGATAACCGATTTGCTGTATCAGAATCATTTTATTCCCGCGACTTTAGCGGGCAAGGGGCCTTATGCGTTGCATCTATCGGCTGTGGATCAGAAGCTATTTATGAGCGTACAATGTGTTGAACACAGTGACTCTGCTCAAACAATCATCCTTTCAATGCGCAGTTTTCGTAAATTGATTAAAGATTACTTCATGATGTGGGAGGCTTATAGCGCAGGCATTCGCACACACACACCTGAAAAATTACAGGCGTTAGATATGGGGCGGCGTGCCATTCATAATGAAGGCGCGGAGTTGTTGATTAAGATGCTAGCAACGGATGCTGAGATAGATTTTAACACCGCGCGTCGGTTATTTACGTTAATTTGTATTTTGCACTTAAATTAAGCGTTAATTTCCTACTGGCTAAGTTAGATAAAATAGGCTAAATAGCCACCACGTTAACCACATTAGAGAGATTTATGGCTAAAGAAGAACTACTCGAATTTGAAGGCACCGTTGAAGAAGTGTTGCCTAATACAATGTTTCGTGTGGTATTGGAAAATGACCATGAAGTGTTAGCGCATAGCTCGGGCAAAATGCGCAAAAACCGCATTCGCGTGCTTGCGGGCGATAAAGTAACGGTGGAAATGACACCTTACGATTTATCTAAGGGTCGCATTACCTTCCGTCATAAGTAAAAAAAATGCTGATATTAGCATCGGCATCTCCTCGCAGATTAGAATTGCTCGCGCAGATTGGTATTGTGCCTGATGCGGTGATTCCGGCTGAGATTGATGAATCAATGCTAAAAAATGAGCAACCGCCTGTTTATGTGCAACGCATGGCGCGTGAAAAATATGCGGCTATCCAGCAAGATGGTGCGCGTATTATTGCGGCTGATACCATTGTAGCTTTGGGGCGCCGCGTGTTAGGTAAGCCAAAAGATGAAGCACAAGCCCGCCAATTTCTCACATTATTATCGGGAAGGCGTCATCGTGTTTACAGTGCGGTATGTATTGATGGCCGTGTAAAATTAGTGATGACGGCAGTGAAGTTCAAGCGCTTAACCGAAGCAGAGATAAATGCCTACATTACTAGCGGCGAATGGCAGGGTAAAGCAGGTGGCTATGCTATACAAGGCAGGGCGGAGGCATTTATTCCGTGGATAAATGGCAGTTATAGCAATGTGGTGGGTTTGCCGCTAACCGAAACGGCACTGCTTTTTAAGCAGCCGCTAATACACACTTGCTTTAACCATCGCTAGACAAGCGCTGCCAGACTATTATCATGATATTATGAATGGCCGCCCATCAATTAGTTTAAAAACGCTTTTACGCACGCTTATTATTTTATCCATACCCGTATTGGTTGTGTTTTTAGTATTGCTATTGAATGACGAAATTGGTCTGGTGCACTTTTTATTAGGTTATGGTTTTGTATTGCTTTTATCGGCTATCATGGTGCAGCCAGTATTGAGCAATTTGGCGGCTTTAACCGATTACGTACGTGATTTAAGCCAAGATAAAAAAACTTCCGCGCCTAATTTGGGCATTTTAAATATTGCCGGTGATTTATCGAGTGCTTTGGTGCTGCTACAGCGTAACTGGCAAGAAAAGAAACAGCAGATGGAAGCGGTGATTACCGAACGCGAGATTCTGGTCGACACACTGCCCGACATGCTGATTATGACGGATGAAGAGTTGCGCATTGTGCGCACGAATCGCTCCGCCCGTTTGATGTTTGGGCAAAATTTATCGGGTCGCGCATTAAACGAGATTTTTGAGAGCGATGTGTTGCTAAATGCCGTCATTACGGTGGTGGAAAGTTTAAAAGGCCGCGAGGTTGATTTTCATATCGCTGAGCCTGAGCCTAAAGATATTCATGCGATTATTGAGCGTTTCCCGATTGCATCCAAAGGGGGGATGGCGGTTATTATCACGTTAAACGATATTACTCAGCTTAAACGCATTCAAAAGATGCGCGCTGACTTTGTGGCAAATGCAAGCCACGAAATCCGTACGCCGCTTACATCTATCGCGGGGCTTGTGGAGCTGCTGCAAGGCCCTGCAAAAGATGATAAAGAGGCACACACCAAATTTTTAGGTATGATGGCCGAGCAAGCCGAGCGCATGAAAAATTTGATTACCGATTTGCTAAGCCTATCGAAAATTGAAATGAATGCTCATAGTGTGCCTACCAATTCGGTGGATATACAGCGGGTGATTCGCCAAGAAAAAGACCATTTTGAATGGGCAGCCAAACAGAAAAATATTACCTTAAATATTGAAGTGGCCGATGGGCTTAGCAAAGTGCGTGGCGAAGAGAATGAGTTAAAGCAAGTGATGCATAATCTGATTGGAAACGCCATAAAATATGGCAATCCGGATAGCGAAGTGTTGGTGAGCGCGCGTGTAACTTCCGATTTACCACGTGATCCGAACTTTGTTAAAACCAAGCGTGCTATGCAGATAACCGTGCGCGATGAGGGTGAAGGTATTCCTAAAGAGCATCTACCGCGTTTGACCGAACGTTTTTATCGGGTTGACAGCGCGCGCACGCGCAAAGTGGGAGGCACAGGCTTAGGTTTGGCAATTGTGAAGCATATTTTGCAACGTCACCGCGCTGTGTTAAAGGTAGAATCGGTGGTGGGTGAGGGTAGTAGCTTTCATGTTTACTTGCCCTTAAACGAGTAACTATCTATAGCTGTTGCTTAAGCCAACTAGTCTGAGTTTTTCATGCTTCTTTATGTATCGACGTTATTGTTAATTTGCCTTGTGTGTTTATATGTATCATGGCGCTATACTTTTCCAGCGATTGTACTTTATGCCATTGTGGGCATCATTTTAGGCGAAGTTTTTGGCGTTTTGAACCCTGAAGAAACGTTAGGCACCTATTATTTTGGGCTGATTGCTTTGTGCGTGGCCATTATTTTATTTGAAGGCGGGTTGCATTTAAGTTTCAAGGGGTTACGCGAAAGTAAGGCTGGAACTTTACGAATGCTTTTAATTTCTACCCCCATAAATTATGGATTAAACTTGGCCGCGGCACATTATATAGCCGGATTTTCGGTTGGATTAGCCTGCGTGATTGCGGGCTTATTGGTGATTACGGGGCCTACAGTAGTGATGCCCTTATTACAGCAAAATAAAGTAAAACCCAAAGTAGGGTCTATGTTGAAATGGGAAGCCATTGTGAATGATCCTGTAGGAGCATTGCTGGCGGTATTTGCTTATGAATATCTGGTTTATTCCAGTGCAGATACAACGGCGGATGCGGTTTTTGTAAGCCTAAACTTCCTCATTATTGTAGCAGGTATTGCGGCAATTAGTGTCGGTGCGGCTTATGCCATGAAGGTGGCCTTCACGCGTGGTATGGTGCCTGAATATTTAAAGCAGCCTATTATCTTAACACTGGTTATTGTATTATTTGCTATTAGTGACGAAATTCAAAAAGAGGGCGGCCTGATTGCCGTTACCGCCTTTGGAATTGCGCTGGCGAATATGAAATTTGCCAGCTATCACGATACGAAGCGCTTTAAAGAATATATCGCGATTTTATTGGTTGGGGTAATTTTCATCCTTATTTCGTCCACATTGAAGTTTGAAATGATGACAGGGCTTGGCTGGGGTGCGGTGCTATTTGTATTTGTCATCATATTTATCACGCGTCCGCTTTCAGTATTTATAGCGACGATTGGCAGTAATATGAGTGTGGCTGAACGTATCTTTATCGGCTGGATTGCGCCGCGCGGAATTGTATGTGCGGTTACTGCGGGTTTAGTCACGCCTAAATTAATGGAAGCCGGTTATGTTGGGGCTGAAAATATTCTGCCCGTAACGTTCCTTGTCATTTTTGCGACCGTAACGTTGCATGGGTTTTCGATGGGGTGGCTGGCTAAGCGTTCGGGCTTATCGCAGCATGAGCATGGTGTGCTAATTGTGGGTAGTAATAGCTTCTCGCTTGCATTGGCAAAGGTGTTTCAGCAATTGAAAATGCCTGTGCTTATCGCTGATACGAACTGGCATCAATTAAAGCAGCCACGCATGGCTGATATTCCGGTGCATTATGGCGAAGTTTTATCGGATGACGCCTATTATGAATTGGATTTAGAGCAATATAGTTATTTAGTTTTGGCTACACCTAATGTGGCTTACAATTCGTTAGTGGGTGCGAACTTTGCGCATTTATTTGGCCGTCATCGCATTTATCATGTGGATGTGGAGCTTGAAAGCGAAGCATCATCGAAAAAACAATTTAGCCATGAATTAAAAGGCCCTGTAATAGCGGGTGGTTATATTTTAACCGATTTAATTGGCAAGGCCATGCGGGGCTGGCGTACTAAGGCAGTTAACATTACCGATGAATATTCCGTGGCACAGCATGATCAAGGTGCTGAGGGTAAGAATATTCCGCTGTTTTTAATTAATACTAAAAACGGTGCTATGCGCCAAATTGAGAAGAAAACGAAATTTAAGGATATGGATGAGTTTACGCTCATATCCTTGGTGCATGAAGATGATGCTGCAAATGCTAAAGCGAAAGCTGAAAAGGCAGAGAAAAAGCAAGATAAAGCATAAATACTTAACTTTTTAGTTACGAATCTGATTTATGCTGTGCTTGAAAGATTTAAGTATCCGGAGTTTTAATGAGTAAAAAATTTGATGTTGCCATGATTGGCCTTGGCCCTGTTGGAACAGTATCAGGCGCCTGCATTGCCAAGCAAGGTTTTCAGGTTATTGGCGTGGATATTGATGCCAAGCGCGTTGATGCGTTCAACTCCAAAACGGCGCCTTTTGTTGAGCCTGGCGTTAACGCGCTGATTGAAGAAATTATCGATAATGGTACGTTTCGCGCGACGACTGATTTTGATATGGCCGTAACCAATAGCCGTGTAGTGATGATTGCGGTGGGCACGCCCACGCCTGAGTCAGGTTCGCCTGATTTATCCTATTTAGATGCGGTGGCATTATCATTAGGCAAAGCGTTTAAATCTATGAAAGAAAAAGGTACCGTAGTTGTGTTACGCTCTACTGTGCCACCCGGAACGATGCGCAACCGCTTGGCGCCTGTGATTGAGCGTGAATCGGGTTTGATAGCAGGTAAAGATTTCTATATAGCATCGAATCCTGAATTTTTACGTGAAGGCATGGCGATTAAAGATTTTTTTGATACGGGGCGTATTGTTATAGGGGCAGAGGAAGAATTTGCCGCCAA
This sequence comes from uncultured Alphaproteobacteria bacterium, assembly GCA_963837025.1. Taxonomy (GTDB): domain Bacteria; phylum Pseudomonadota; class Alphaproteobacteria; order Rickettsiales; family JALZUV01; genus JALZUV01. The sequence goes on along the minus strand of CAWILT010000001.1, from coordinate 655,478 downwards.
TGCGATTGAAGAATTATATAAGGATGTAAATGGTGAGCGTATTCGCACTACTGTAGAGACCGGCGAATTTGCGAAATATGTTGATAATACGTGGCATGCTTTAAAAGTTGCTTTTGGTAATGAAATTGGCCGCACGGTAAAAGCTTTTGGCGGAAATGTGGATGATACAATTAAAATTTTCTTAGCCGATAAGCAGCTTAATATATCCTCACATTATTTGCGTCCGGGTTTTGCATTTGGGGGGTCGTGTTTGCCTAAAGATGTGCGTGGATTAAGCTGGTTTTCAGAGTTACACGGTGTTGATTTGCCAATTGTAAAATCCATTATGAGCAGTAATGAAGAACAAATTGACCAAGGGGTGAAAGCGGTGTTGGCTATAAGCGGCCAAAAGATTGGTTTGTTAGGTGTGGCGTTTAAAGAGCATGTGGATGATTTGCGCGAAGCGCCATCGCTTTATGTAGTCCCTAAGTTGCGCGATGCGGGCAAAACGGTTTTTGCGCATGATGTGTGTTATGAGGCGGGGATTAAATTGCCCACTTATCGTAATGGCGGTGATTTAGAAATGAAGGCACTTGAGGCGCTGGTTGCTGAATGTGATGTGTTGGTAAAGCTGCATAACATAGTGCTTTATAATGATTTAAAAACCGACAAGCCCATTGTAGATTTAACTCAACTGGTGCAAGAAATTTCACCTAACCCCGTGCGTAAAATAAGCGACATTTAAGCGAGTATTTTTATTTGCAACGCATGCAGGCCTTTATCCATTTCGCTTTGGCAGAGCGCCTGAACTTTGCGATGCTGTTCAATGCGCGATAGGCCATTTAAACTTTCTGCCGCAATTTCAATTCGCAAATGCGTTTCGGCGCCTGTAATTCCTTTCATTGCGGCGTGTCCTGCATGCTTATCAGAATCATCGTGAATGATAAGGTGGGTGGGTTTGAGCGCTTGCAGCACATGAGTAATACGTTCAATTCGGCTATTCATTGCGGTTTCCTACTTGTTTAAAACGATATTGCATCCCATATTAACCCTCTATGCCACCTTCTGTCTATTCTCCTCGTTGGGTTGAGCCCGAAAAGCCGGATGATATTCCGTGTGATATGCCCGATTGCGATAAGCCTGGCAATCATCGTGCTCCTAAATCGCGCTATAGCCCAATAAATAAAGACCATTACCGTTTTTGCCAAACCCATGCTGCCGAATATAATAAGCAGTGGAATTATTTTGAAGGCATGTCGGATATGGAGATTGAAATTTATTGGCAAGATGTGGATAAAGGCAACCGTCCAACTTGGCAGCGCGAACCAAATGCAAAATTCACTACTGCTGGTCTTTATGATAGTTTCACCAGCAAGTTTGGCGATGTTTTTGGTGGAAGAAGAGCTACGGTTGAAGAGATGGCTGCGCAAATACCCGCGCCGTCACGTAAAGTAGCGCTAGCACTGCAAGCCATGCAATTGCGTTGGCCGGTTACGAAAGACAGTGTAAAAAAGCAATTTAAAGTGTTGGTGAAACAATATCACCCTGATGTAAACAAAGAAGCGACCGCTGAGGATCGCTTCAAGCGCATAACCGAGAGCTATGCAATTATTATGGATGCTTTAAAATAATTAAAGCGTGTTTTTAGTAAGGGTAACTAATTCGTTTGCTGCCACACTATCTGGTGCTAAGAAATTATTTTCATATTTGCCTGAAGCATAAACGATATCACCTACATTTACGCCGGTTACATTAACACCATTAACAGGATTATATGCTAAGTTATCCAATCCAATATCGAGCTTTTTGCCACCAACTTTTACAGCCATTTCATTGCCTGAGACGTGCGTAACAACACCACTTAATTTCATTTGGCTGTCATCCGTTTTAGCCATATTCATTTGCGGTAAACGGGTATTTTCGTTCATTGAAATATTCATTGCATTGGTAGCTGCATAATAGGCGTTATCATCATGCGAATACACACCATTAATGGTCATCACATTATTATTTTGAGCGGTTTCATAACCATAAGCAGTTACATATTCACCTACGATTAACGGATATTTTTCCATATCATAGGCTGCATTGTCGGCTTTAGCGGTGATTAAATCTTTTGTAACGCCATTCACATCATATTGGATATTTAGCGTGTTAGTATCAATTTTCGTGATCATACCTTCAATAGCTACGAGCGGTTGCGCGGTTGCGCTGTAATCTTTATTGCCAGACTCGGCGTTGGTTGCAGTAACGAGCAACAATGAAGTAACTGCGAGTGAGCCGAGCAAATTTGATTTTGATGTATATTTCATTTTTGATTCCCCTGAGCATTTCTCATAATAGTAGAATATGCCGTTCAATATAAGAATCATAGTTGTTAAAATATGGGAGTTCATAAATTTTACATTAAGAGAAATTAATCCTGAATGCGGTTGAACTATTCTTGATTACTGCATACATAGAGAACATGAGTAATACACCTGATACTGAAATTAAAGCATCAACCGTTTTTAATATAGATTGCGATTGGAGCATTCCCGCATTTAAAAATGCTTCTGAACATGTGCCCGAAATTGACCCACAATATCAATTTGATAGCGCAACAACACGCGCTGTATTGGCAGGTTTTGCCTATAACCGCCGTGTGTTGATTCAGGGTTATCATGGCACGGGTAAATCAACGCATATTGAACAAATTGCCGCGCGTTTGAATTATCCGTGTGTGCGGGTGAATATGGATAGTCACATCAGCCGTATTGACTTAGTAGGGCGTGATGCGATTGTGATAAAAGATGGCCAGCAAGTAACGGAATTTAGAGAAGGTATATTACCGTGGGCATTGCAACGCCCCGTAGCGCTTGTGTTTGATGAATATGATGCGGCACGCCCTGATGTGATGTTTGTGATTCAACGCGTATTAGAAAGCCAAGGCAAGCTAACCTTGCTCGACCAAAACCGCGTGATAACGCCGCATCCCTACTTTCGCATTTTTGCGACCACTAATACAGTGGGTTTGGGTGATGCGAGTGGCTTATATCATGGCACGCAAGCGCTAAATCAAGGGCAAATGGATAGGTGGAATATCGTCACCCAGCTTAATTATTTACCGCATGAAGATGAGGTGCGCATTGTGCTGGCCAAAGCCCATAAATTGAGTGAGGCCGAAGCGAAGAAGATGGTGTCGCTTGCGGCGCTCACGCGTGAAGGATTTAAAAATGGTGACATTTCAACCGTAATGTCGCCGCGTACGGTAATTTTGTGGGCGGAGAATATCGAGATTTTTGGTAACCGCGAAGATGCATTTAAACTCACCTTTTTAAATAAATGCGATGAAGATGAAAAACCCGTTATTGCCGAATTTTATCAACGCGTGTTTGATAAAGAGTTAGCATAACCTCACAATTTTGTGAGCCTATATTTAAAGTGTAACGCAAATTATTATAAGCGGAAGTGACTTTTTTTAAAAGTATATGAATGATGAGTATTAAGCCAGAGCATGAAACATTAGCAGCCACCGCGCGGGCGATTGCTGGCAATAAGGAGCTTGCCTTGCGCGAAGGTGGCAATCATGCTGAATCGCCTTTGTTGCAAAGCGATTTGCTTTTGTTATTGGGGGGAAAATCGCTCGCCGCTAGCCGTGGCGAGATTGATCGGGCGGCGGTGGCGCGGCGCTGGCACCATGCGCAGGATCTGCCGCAATGGCAGCAGGCCGAAATGGGCGAGGCGATGGAGTGGACACGGCTAGATAGCCTTGCTGCCAGCCAGTTTGCCGGCATGGCCACCAACTTGCACGCGTGGGACGAACAACGCTTAGCGCATGAGCCATTGAGCGAAGATCAGCGCAATGCCCAAGCGATGGGTTATTTTATTCGCCAAAAGTTAAGCGGGTTGAAAGTGCCTGATATGCTGTCGGTTGAGGCGAAATTACTGGCGCAGTCTTTACCGCAATTTGCGGTGGATAAAATTTTACCGCATCTTGATAACCAAGCTAAATTTCATGCGCTGATGCAGCAATGGCTGGCCGAAGGCACTATGGATGCGGTGGAGCAAACTGAGCCTGCCGACCAGCCCAGCGAAGCGGCGGGTGATGAGCCTGCTAACGCAGATGATGACCAGCCTGATGCCCAAGCCAGCGAGCAGGAAGTAGCTGAAGCAGGTGCTGGCGAGTCGGAAAGTGCGGAAGATAATTTCGCAAAAACCGAGATGTCGGACGAGCTGGCAAATAGTGAGGAGATGCTACACGAGGCCGAATCTAGCGGGCATAATGAGCATGGGGCGGAGCATACCGTTGCTGATCCTTATCGTATTTTTACGCGTGAATTTGATGAGATTGTGCCGGCTAGCAAGCTGGCCACCTATGAAGAGCTTAAAAACCTCAGCCAACAATTAGATAAGAAGATGCCGCAAATGGCGCAAGTGACGCGCCGGTTGGCCAATAAATTGCAGCGCTTATTGCTAGCCAGAACCGAACGTTATTGGGAGTTTGAGTTAGAGGAGGGATTGGTTAATAATGCCAGCCTGCCGCAAGCCATTATCGCGCCCGGATATCCTTATCTTTACAAGCAAGAACGGCAGAGCAAAGATAAAGAAACGGTGGTTTCATTATTGCTGGATAATTCAGGCTCTATGCGTGGGCGGCCCATTACTATCACCGCTTTAAGTGCTGAATTGTTGGCGCGTACTTTAGAGCGCTGCGGCGTGAAAGTAGAGATTTTAGGGTTCACCACCAAGGAATGGCGTGGCGGTGAGGCACGCAAAATGTGGATGAGCCAAGATAGGCCTGAGCAGCCCGGGCGTTTGAATGATTTAAGGCATATCATTTATAAATCAGCCGAGCAGCCCTTATCGCGCACGCGCCATCATTTGGCGTTGATGTTGAAAGAGGGGCTTTTAAAAGAAAATATTGATGGCGAAGCGCTACTTTGGGCACATGAGCGATTATTGGCGCGCCCCGAACAACGCAAAATTTTGATGGTGATTTCCGATGGCGCACCGGTTGATGATTCAACCTTATCGCTCAATAGTGGCGAATATTTAGATGTGCATCTGCGTGAGGTAATTACTAAAATCGAAAAACGCTCACCTATTGAGCTGATGGCGATTGGCATTGGACATGATGTAAGCCGTTATTACGCCCACGCCATTATGTTGGATGAAGTAGATAAATTAGGCGAAACGCTGCTGAGTGAATCAGTGAAGCTATTTAGCGCGAAATAACTATCGTGAATAAGAGCTTGAGCCTGCATGTAAGGGATCAATTTCAATCACATCAGATTTAGATTTAATTTTTTCGCTAAAGCCGATTGGAATACGGTCTTTAGATTCATCTCGAATCTTTGTTTGAAGGGAGTCCAGCCCATTTAAACATATTGTATAGAGAATATCGTTAAGAACCTCTTTTATATATATTTTCTCTTTTCTGTCTTCACGCTCTTCATTGTTATTGGTTCTCAATGTTAGGGATGCTACTTTTAAAGCAGGAGAATCTTCTGCAATATTGGATAGATTATTGAGTATATTTGATAATAATTTAGATAATCGGGGTTCGCCTTGAGAACGCAAACCTTGGGCAATGCCTGTTGCGTAACCGGTAAATTGAATTAAATCAGTCGTAACATTATTTAATGTTTTTTTATCAGAGGCGTTTAGATCAGGATTATTTTCGACTTGCACTTGAATATCATCAATAAATGAGTGAGTAATATTTGCAATTTTGACAGCAGATTGAGTTAAATCATTTTTACTAAATAAATAATGTACTAATGGCCCCATAACATTCCTTAATTTTTTGGTTAAACTTAATATAACTCAAATTTGTTACGAAATGATTACTGAGTTGTGTTTATCTTTAAACGTCGCTTGCTCATGGGTTGGGCATTGCTTATAACAGCCGCATGCAAAAAGGTTTTATTGATAAATTAAAGTCCATTAGCAATCGCTATGATGATTTGGGCAAGCAAATGGCTAATCCGGAAGAGATTGAGGATTACGCGGTAACTTCAAAGGAATATTCCGATTTGGGGCCGATTGTTGAGCTGTATTTACAATATCAAACCGCGATAGACGAAAAGGCCGGACTGGCTGAAATGTTGGCCGACCCCGAAATGAAAGAGATAGCGCAAGACGAGCTTGAAAGTTTGAATAAATTGCTGCCCAAACTTGAAAAGCAAATTCAAGTGGCGCTTTTGCCCAAAGATAAAGCCGATGAGAAAAACGCGATTTTAGAAGTGCGCGCGGGCACGGGTGGCGATGAGGCCGGTTTGTTTGCAGCTGAACTTTTCCGCATGTATCAGCGTTATGCCGAGCTTAGTGGTTGGAAATTTGAATCGATGGATATTTCCGAAACAGGTGTGGGCGGTTATAAGGAAGCCACAGCCAGTATTGCGGGTAAAGGCGTGTTTGCGCGGTTAAAGTTTGAATCGGGGGTGCATCGAGTGCAGCGTGTGCCGGTGACCGAATCGGGTGGGCGGGTACATACGTCGGCTGCAACGGTGGCGGTATTGCCTGAGGCGGAAGAGGTAGATATTGATTTGAAAGAATCCGATATTCGCTTTGATGTGTTTCGCGCATCTGGCCCGGGTGGGCAATCGGTTAATACGACCGATTCGGCTGTGCGTTTAACGCATATTCCCACCGGAATTGTGGTGAGCCAGCAGGATCAAAAATCGCAACATAAAAACCGCGAAAAAGCGATGAAAGTATTGCGCGCGCGCATTTATGATGCTGAACGCCAAAAGGTGGATGATGAACGCTCCGCCGCGCGCAAAGGTCAGGTGGGCAGTGGCGATCGATCAGAGCGTATTCGCACCTATAATTTTCCGCAAGGCCGTGTGACCGATCATCGCATTAACAAAACCGGTTATAATATTGATGAAGTAATGAATGGCACGGGTCTTGATGATTATATTGATGAGCTGCGCCAAGTGGATGAAGCCGAGCGTCTAGCAAACATCGCCGATGATTTAGGCGAATAGCCGCCTGTTTTTAAAATGTATTGGCAACTTTATTAATGCAAAGAATAATTAGTAATAGGCTTGCTCAGGCGGGGTGTGATTCGCCCATGCGTGAAGCGCAGATGTTGATTGAATTTGCTGCTGGCGACGCGCAGCTTTTAGAATTGAGCGTGCAACGCCGCTGTGCGCGGGAGCCGATGTCGCATATTTTAGGCACACGCGGATTTTGGGAGCATGATTTTATTTGCACCCCACACGTGCTTACACCCCGCCCTGATAGCGAGGTGTTGATTGAAGAAGCGTTGAAATGCCTGCCTGATAAATCTGCCGCCTATCGATTTTGCGATTTAGGCACAGGCAGCGGATGTTTGCTGCTGACTTTGTTGCATGAATTTAAAGCGGCAAGCGGTGTGGGCGTGGATATATCTGCCGATGCGCTAGAGGTTGCTAAACGTAATGCGAGCATAGTGCGCGTGCAAAACCGTGTGGAGTTTTTGCAAGCAAATTGGGCTGAGGGCTTGACAGAAGCGTTTGACCTTGTCATAAGCAATCCACCTTATATTCCACAAGCAGATTTAGACCATTTAATGCCTGAAGTGCGGAATTTTGAGCCTATAGGTGCCTTAATTGGAGGTGAAGATGGGTTACAGTTTTACAGAGAAATTATACATCAGGCGCCCAATATTTTAGGCAATCATGGATGGTTAATTTTAGAAGTAGGACAGGGGCAAGCACAAGATGTTGCAACGATGGGGCAACAAAATGGGTTTGAATTGCACAAAATTCGCAAAGATTATGGCGGCATTGCGCGCGCTGTAGTATTGCGTAAAAGGTAAATTGCATTAAAGGATGAGTATGCAGCAACGACGAAATCGCCCCTATGGACGCCGTAATAATAACAATAACAACAATAATAATCGGAATAACAATAACCGTGGCCGCAGCGGCGGCAATAAGCGCTTTAATGCCAAACAGGTAGAGAATAAGCGCGATAATTATATTAATTTATATAATGAAAACCGTCATAATGATCGGGTGAAGGCTGAATATTACATGCAGCATGCTGAGCATTATCAGCGTTTGTTAAATGCTCATGAAGCTGAGATGGAAGCTAAGCGCGCGCTTAATGGCAATGACGATGATGATTATGACAATGATGAAGATGATGATGAAGATGATTCATCCTCTAATTCGCAAAATCGCTCGAACCAAAATCAACAACCGCAGCGTAAGCGCCATCATTCAGAAGAAAAAGATGATGATTCGGATGAGAGTGATTCTAGCAATAACAGCAACCATTCTAATCGTAACCGCCAACCATCAAGTAATCGCAAACGTGCTGAGTTTGATCGCGATGATAATGACGATGATAATGATAATAAGGTTGTTAAAGACAGCGTGAAGAAAGAAACGAAAAAGCCGCGCGCGCCTAAGCGTGAGTCGCAAGCGCAAAGCGAAGATAAACCTAAGCCCGCCCGCAAACCACGCGCTAAAAAGCCGCAAGCGCAAGCTGCCGATACTGAAGATGATACGAATGATGGTAAGCTAACGCTTGGTTTACCCGCGGCAATCTAAGCATTACCATATAAAAAACTAAACCCGCTTCGATTCGTTTTGAGCGGGTTTGTTTATATCATAAATAAGTAAGCATAGGTGGTGTAGGTTGCCCAAACCAGAACCATCAGCGGTACACCAGCCTTTACATAATCGCTAAATTGGTAATGGCCGGGTGCCATTACCAGCAAGTTGGTTTGATAGCCTATAGGTGAGGCGAAGGAGCAGCAATTGCTGGCGAAAATAACGGCATAAACGAACATCTCAATAGGTACATTCAGCGCCGTGGCGGTGCTTACTGCGATGGGGGTGAAGAGCAGTGCAGTAGCATTATTGCTCAAGATATTGGTGAGAATTGCCATTAACACAAACATGGCCGACATGATGGCAACGGGTGGAAAACCCGCCATAGATTCAACCAAATTGGTAGCTAAAAATGCGGCTCCACCTGTTTTTTCGAGTGCCACACTGAGTGCGATACCGGCTGCTACTAGGAAAATGATAGATGAATCGAGCGCACGCAAAGCTTGATGAATATTTAAGCAGCCTGAAATAACGGCCGCACCTGCGCCGATAAAGGCCGAAATATGAATAGGAAGAATACTAAATGCGGCTAGTCCTACTGCAAGCCCGAAAATAAGATTCACCCGCCATGCCAGCTTTTTGGATGGCATATCTTGGGTTGTCCATTCCATTAGAATGACATCTTTATTCGAACGTAATTTTGCAATTTCCTTTTGGCCGCCCATGATGAGCAGCACGTCGCCTGCGGCTAGGCGCATATCGGTCATGCGGGTAGTGATAATACGCGAGCGGCGTTGAATACCCAACACGATGCAACCTAAATTGTGATGGAAACCAATTTGCTGTATGTTGCGCCCAATCATGCGCGATGCAGGCGCGATGAGTAGCTCAGTCATTTGGGTATCGCCCTCTTTATCTTCGGCTTTCATGCTAAGCTGATGAATGCGGCGAAATGCCTCTTTGGGATGGTTGGAAAATAGATTCGATAATGCTTCGCGCGTGGTGTTTAAGATAAGTAAATCGCCAATTTTGAGAATAAAATTCTCATCAAATGGCGGCAAAAATGCATGCTCGCCGCGTTGAATAAATTTTAGGGAGAGATCTTTTTCCTCAAACATTGCCGATTCGCTGATGGTTTTGCCCACGGCTTGCGATTTAGAGGAAAGTTCAAGTTGTGCAACAAAACTGCGGTTGCCGCTCACCATCATTTCATTGGCCATATCGGTGCGATTAGGCAGAATTTTGGGCAAGATGAAAATGATATAGGTTAAACCCACGCCCGCAATACAAAGGCCGGGTAGGGTAAAGTCAAAAAACCCGAGCGGTGCTTGGCCTAGATCAACCAACGCGCCTGAAACTAACAGGTTGGTTGAGCTACCCACCAGTGTAGTAACGCCCCCTAAAATGGCGGCGTAGGAAAGTGGAATCATTACCTTACTGGCGCTGACATTAAGATGTTTGGCCACTGCCATCATTACAGGAATAAAAATAACGCAGGCGGGTGTATCGTTCAGAAATCCACTCAACATGGCCACGGCTACAATGATGAGAAAGATAGGCAAGAAGCGTCCACCAAATTTAATAGAGGTAAAAAAGTTTGCCAACCCACTGAGCGAGCCAGTGCGGATAACCGCTTGTCCCAATACTAATAATGCCATTACTGCGACTAGCGCTGTGTTGGAAAACCCTGCTAAAAGCTGGCCTGAATCAATGGCGGGATTGCCATTTTGCGCAGGCATGGGCATAAGCTCAAAAAACAGCATTAAAAAGCTCAATATGATAATAGACGATAATTGGAGACTAATGCGACTGCTGGCAAATAGCCCTACCGCTACTATGACAAAGCCAAACACCACCCACATATGCAGTTGGGGAATAGCGGCAATTTGGGTTAAAAGTTCGGATATCATAACGCCTCTTTAGACCATTCTTTTGTTGTTGTCACGATGGCAGATGTAAGTTGTGTGAGTTCGGATTCAGAAATAATAAAGGGCGGCATAATGTAGATAACATCAATAATGGGGCGCACCCAAACGCCAAGTTCAACCAAGCGTTTGCGTAGCCATGCAATATCAATTCGCGCGGCATCTAGCTGCACTACTCCGATAGCGCCTTTAACGCGCACATCAACCACACCTTTGACAGTTCGGCAGGGTGCAAGCTCGCGGCGGAGCTGTATTTCAATTGCTTCTACCTGCGCCAAGCGCGGCTCAGATGCAAATAAATCAAGCGAGGCATGAGCGGCGCTGCATGCCAGCGGGTTTGCCATATAAGTGGGGCCATGCATAAAGGCTTTATCAAAATCATTGCCCAAAAAAGCGTCAAATATATGCGCGGTGGCGAGTGTAGCCGCCATGGATATCATGCCGCCGGTAAGTGCCTTGCCAAGCGTCATAATATCGGGTGTGATGCCTGCTTCTTCACATGCGAAAAGATAGCCGGTGCGGCCAAAGCCAACGGCAATTTCATCGGCAATGAATAAAATTTCGTGCCGTTTGCAAATGCGGTAGATTTCAGCCAGTAAATCGGGTGAGTGGAAACGCATACCGCCTGCGCCTTGCACTAATGGCTCAATAATGCAGCCAGCAATATGTTTGTGATTATCGGCTAGCATGCTTTCAAACTCAGCGAGTTGATATTCATCACGTGGTAAATCCACCGCGAATTGATGTTGGATAGCGTGAGAAAAAGCCTGATGATAATTTTGCGTGGCATCGGACACGGACATGGCGCCTAATGTATCGCCATGATAGCCATGGTTGAAGCAAACAAATGCCCCCTTATTAGGCTTATCGTGATTGCGCCAATATTGGATGGCCATTTTCATGGCTACTTCAACCGCAATAGAGCCTGAATCGCAGAAGAATACGCGCTCTAATCCTTTGGGTGTAATTTCAACTAAGCGCTGGGCGAGGGTGAAGGCAGGCTCATGCACGATGCCGCCAAACATAATATGGGGCAGTGTGGCAAGCTGCTGCTGCATGGTTTGCACCATATGCGGATGTTTATAGCCATGCACCATGCACCACCAACTGGATAAACCATCAACCAATGTTCGGCCATCGGCGAGCGTTAACGTGCAGCCTTGCGCATCGACCACTGGCAATGCAGGGGCGGCAGTTTGCATTTGCGTGTAAGGCAGCCAAATATGCTGCGCGCCTTGCGTTTGCCAATGTGGGTTGTGTTTCATAAAAGCTTAACACTCTTATGATAGATTAATACGGAAATCAAAAGATATGAGGCATAGAAGGCAAAGGTGGAACGACAAAAAACAGGTTTAAGCATCTCTGATTTGCATTTAGGGCAAGCTGGATCAGTGGGGCATAGACACCTTAAGCAGTTGACTGATTATGTGCAAAAACACCAACCTGATGAAATATTTTTAAACGGTGATATTGTTGAGGTGCATGATTTAAAAGGCTGTAGGCAAACGATCATTAAACAAATGAATGATTCGCTCACAAAGTTAGATGGATTTATTGAAAGTGCTATAGCGGCCAATCCACATGTTAAATTGCATTATATTTTTGGCAACCACGATAATTTTAATGAAATGGTGGTGAAGCTTGAGGAGCGAGTTGAACGATTTGCGCCACATTTTGATTATCATGAATCCCATTACAAAACGCAAAATACGGTGCATTTGCATGGCGATTTGCAAACCGATTATCCTTATAAATCTAAGCGCGAAATGTTAAAGGCCGCTTTTAGTGGCAATATTGAAACTAAAATGGGTGCGATGCGCCGTGATGATGTGGCTCGTTTAACATCTGATTTTCCAAATGAAATTAGCATAAAAGACTCACGGTGGAAAAATATTGTATCAAAGCAAGGGTTTGGCGCCCGTGTAGGCAGCCACATTACACACGTGAAAAATATGTTTGATACAACAATCTCTTCGCGCACCATGCCGCTTAATAAAGTGACTGAAGCCATTTATAATACGATTGCCACACAGCAGCCAGAATTGCTAGATGGAGTGGAAAATATTGTTCTAGGGCACTATCATCCGGCGGGTGCGCCTGTATTAGAGCATGAAAATGTTCGCTTTATTTTCACCGGTCCATCCACCTTATTTAGTCAAGGGCCGGCCTATCATTTTAAGATTGATGAGCAGGGTAAATGCCGCGATTTTCAAAGTTTAGCGCTTGGGCGGGGTTATCAAGTAAGCTCCAGCAACGGCTATTCGCGCTAAAATATTAGCTTGCACATTGCGCTTGCGACTGAAGTTCTAATGGCGAAATGCCGAGTTTGGCAAAAAGCGCCATATCTTCATTCTCACGCGGGTTGGCAGTGGTGAGTAATTTTTCACCATAAAAGATGGAGTTAGCACCGGCGTAAAAACACATGGCTTGTAGTTCTTCTGACATTTCTTCGCGGCCTGCGGAAAGGCGCACAAAAGATTGCGGCATAATGATACGGGCAACGGCAATAGTGCGAATAAATTCAAGTGGTTCAAGCGCGGTTTCATTGGCCATGGGCGTGCCTTCAACCTGCACCAGCATATTGATAGGCACCGATTCAGGGTGTTGGGGTAGATTGGCCAATTCTTGCAGCAAGCCTGCGCGCCCATCGCGGCTTTCGCCCATGCCTACAATACCACCGCAACAGGTTTTCATGCCCGATTCGCGCACATGGGCGAGGGTGTCTTTACGATCTTGATAGGTGCGGGTGGTGATGATCTCGCCATAAAGCTCCGGCGCGGTATCAAGGTTGTGGTTGTAATAGTCAAGGCCGGCCGCTTTAAGTTTGGCCGCTTGTTCACCTTTTAACATGCCTAAGGTCATGCAGGTTTCTAAGCCTTGGGCTTTAACGAGGCGGATGGTTTCTTCAATTTTTGGCACATCGCGGTCTTTTAGCTCGCGCCATGCAGCACCCATACAAAAGCGCGATGCGCCTGCGGCTTTGGCTTTTTTTGCCTCAGCTAAAATAGCTTCGGGCTGCATGAGCTTGCTGGCATCAACTTCGGTTTGAAAATGCGCGCTTTGTGGGCAATAGCTGCAATCTTCAGGGCAGCCGCCAGTTTTGATAGATAATAACGTGCTAATTTGCACCTCATTCGCATTAAAATTCTCGCGGTGGATGGTGGCGGCCTGATGCAATAAATCCATTAAGGGCATCTCTAATAGAGCGGTAATTTCATCGCGTTGCCAATCATGGCGTAGTGTGTTTAATTTCATAGAGCCTGCTAGGGGTAAAGTCACAGATTGTAGTTTATTATCCATGTTGGCTGTATTACACTGTTTGAAAATGTAAGCCAAGGAGTGATGTTATCGCCGTTCATCTTTATAAGGGAGATATTCCCGCCGATTTAACCTTTGATGGGGATATCGCCATTGATACCGAAGCTATGGGGTTGCTCAATAACCGCGATAGGCTGTGTGTGATTCAGCTTTCTGATGGTAAGGGCGATGAGCATTTGGTGACATTTGAACGCGGCAAATATGATGCGCCTAATTTAAAAGCGTTGCTGGCTGACCCAAACCGCGTAAAACTATTCCACTTTGCACGATTTGATGTGGCCATTATTCGTGCGTATTTAAATGTGTTGGTGCAGCCAATTTATTGCACTAAAATTGCTTCCAAATTGGCGCGCACCTATACTGACCGCCATGGCTATAAAGAAATTTGTCGCGAGCTTTTAGATGTTGATGTATCTAAATATCAGCAATCATCCGATTGGGGCTCGCTCGAATTAACGCCAGCGCAGCAAGAATATGCCGCCACCGATGTGCGACACCTTCACAATTTACGTGAGAAGTTAAATGCTATGCTCATCCGTGAAGGCCGTAAAGAGCTAGCCGATGCCGCCATGGGATTTTTGCCAGCCCGCGCGATGCTCGATTTAGGTGGCTGGCAAGATATGGATATTTTCGCGCATTAACGCTGAGTTTGCGGAGCATTGGGGTTTTGCGCCCGCTCTTCGTTGAGTTTTGCGACGAAGCTTTGTAGTTGAGATTCAGGCAACTGATTTGTTCGCGAGTGATAATCAATAGCTTCCTCATAAATTTGGCGCATGCGATTAATGGCCGGAGTATCTTGTTTTAAAGCAGTTGGAATTTCATCATTCAACATCTCTACTCTCATAAATTGTTGAAAGTCATGAAAATTTTGGGTGTATTCGGCTAAATCAAACTGCTGGTTTTTTGAAGTTTTGTTACTTTCTCTGGTTTGCTCAAAATCAGATTTATGCATTTGAATAATCGATTCAATATAGGAGTTGAAAAGTACCGCTAAACGTTCACGTTCAGGGTCAATTACATCAATTACGGGTAGGGCAATAAAGCTTTTATCATGATCTGTTTGGGTATGTTTGTGCAATTTAGGTTTTATACCCAATAAACTCTGAATTTGATGGATTTTTTTTGAAGATTGTGTGTATTTTATAATATCTTCAGGTAGTAGCCTATTGCTTAAAACATGATTTAAATGAACGTGTCCATTCTCATATTGCTCTCGTCTAGGTTCGCCAAAATGTCTTTCATGTGCATGATCATTACGATGAACGGTATATTCTTCAAAAATTGTATGTTGTAACTTTTGATATTCGAATAAAGCAATTTTTTCAGCATTATTTAACATCTCACCAGTTAAGGATGTATTATTTGAGATAATGTCGGCTTTAGCAGCAGTTATAAATGCGTTCATCATGCGATTATAATTAATATCATTACGTACGATTTCAGGATCGCTAATATGTTCAAATTCGTGCAATAAAATGCGTTGAAACGAATGCTTTACCTTTTTTCTAGTTTTAGAATCTTTGTAGTAACCTTTTAGCATATCATGCAAATCAAGCGTAATAATGCGTTGGCTATTATTTGCGCTGTTTCGAGGTAGTTCATGCAAGCTTGGCGGTTCTAATAAAACTTTTTGGTTTGCCTTAGGTTTACCGGTTAAATAGTGCGTGCAATAAAGGTTTTGCGAGCGCCTTAGATGCTCACGCAACTCGGGCATTTCTTTAATTGAGAAAGTAATATTTTCTTCTAGAAATGCTTTTTCAGCTTTGGTGAATTTATCGCTTATTTGGATATAATCATGCCAATCGCCTGAAAACTCATCGGCCAAGGGGCTTTGATGAGGGTAAATTTCAGATTGTCTACGTGCGACCATAATCTAATATACCATCTAATTATGACGGAATGATTAACAGGAATTAGCGATTTAGAGCGGACGTGTTTCGGAGCTAGGCGGCTCACGACGCTCTTGAGTTAGTTTCTCAGCGAATGCAGTTGCGGCTGAAATATCTGGTTCTTTGGGGGTGAAGCCCACTGCTTTTTCAAAGGCCTGCCGTAGCGGTGTAATATGTTCAGAATCTTGGCGCAACGCAGTGGGAATTTCATCATTCAAGCCTTCAATGGTATTGGTGCAGCAAAAATGCATGCAATCTAAACCGTTATTCTTATCCCAAAGCCACTGTGCTTGTTGCCAATTATAATCAACTACGGGTGTTGAAATTCCACCTTCTTTATTAGCAATGCGTGTTTCGATATAGTCATTAAAGAATTGGGCAAGACGCTCGCGTTCAGGGTCTAGACGAGTGATCACATTTAAGGGTGTAAAATTTTCGCCATGAGCTGTAACCATATTGACTGGCATGCGTGGCGGAATATCTTTTAGTGGAAATAATTTAGCGACCCATTGACCTAGCAAGTTTGATTCTAATTTATCAAAAAAAGTTTCTTCTTCAATTAATGGCCCATTGTTTCCACCATTGGAAATTTCTTCTCTGCGCGGCTCATTGTAATTTCGCTCTTGAGAATGGTCAATGTGCTCTAACACATAATCGCTAACGATTAATTTTTCCATTTCTCTCATGTACTTACTTGCTTGTTTTCTCACTTCTTCCTGAATTTGTTCTTCGGTTAAGTGCTGACTTATGGAGGAAATTTCGTTGAAAGCAATTTTTTGAAACTCGGAGCGAATATATGGCTGTGAAGTTTAAGACGTAGATATTCAGGATCAACTGTTTGCATGACTAACGCTAGAATTTTGCGTTGAAATGTGTTGAGGTTTTTTTCACCATTTTCAAGCAAGTAATAAGATTGCTCATTATTTTGCAAGTCGAATATGATTTCTCTGGTGAAAATATTGCTGCCAAAATCATGATAGTCTGATTCAATTGGAGGGCGGATTAGGAGCCTTCTATTGCGTTTGGCTTCCCCACTCAAATTATGCGTATTGTAGAGAGTTTGTGAACGGCGCA
Organism: uncultured Alphaproteobacteria bacterium; assembly: GCA_963837025.1. Lineage (GTDB taxonomy): Bacteria > Pseudomonadota > Alphaproteobacteria > Rickettsiales > JALZUV01 > JALZUV01. The sequence goes on along the minus strand of CAWILT010000001.1, from coordinate 638,762 downwards.
GAAGATCACAAAATTCTGGTGAGTCATTTACAAATTTGCTGAGGTAAGTTGCAAAAAATGCTTGCTCGGTCTCATTATATGAATGACTTATATCAATATAATTTCGCCAATTGCCGCTGAACTTATCGGCGAGTTTGCTTTGATGGGGGTAGATTTTGGAAGGCCTTAGGTTGCTCATGCTTGCAGCTTATCATGCAATTATGATGAAACTGTTAATTGAGGCTGACAAATGCATTGATTGGCATTAGTTTAAATGCATGACAAAACATAATGATATTGACGTTGGGCGCAAATTGCTTGCAGTAGAAATTGAAGGATTGCAGGCGCTTTCGGCAGCAATGGATGAGCATTTTGCTGCAGCGGTGGAAGTAATTGCAGGCATTAAAGGCCGGCTGATTATTAGCGGTATGGGCAAATCGGGCCATGTGGCGCGTAAAATTGCGGCGACGATGGCTAGCACGGGTACTCCGGCCTATTTTGTGCATCCGGGGGAAGCCAGCCATGGCGATTTGGGCATGATTACGCCCGATGATGCTATGCTGTTACTCTCAAATTCGGGCGAAACATCAGAATTACGCGATATGGTAGCCTATGGCGCGCGCTTTAAAATTCCCATGATTGCGATGGTGCGCCGCGCTAGTTCCATGCTAGTGGAGGCGGCGGATGTGCCGCTCGTGTTGCCTGCAACACCCGAAGCGTCACCTACAGGCGCGCCCACCACATCAACAACCATGATGATGGCGCTGGGTGATGCGATTGCGATGGCGTTGTTGGAGCGCAAAGGATTCACAGCTGAAGATTTTCAAACCTATCATCCGGGGGGCAAGCTGGGGCAACGGTTTGTGAAGGTTAAAGACCTGATGCATGTTGGCGATGAAGTGCCATTAGTATCGCATGATTTGCCCATGCAGGAAGTGCTTTTAGCTATTACATCTAAAAGTTTTGGCTGTGTGGGGGTGTTGGATGATAAAGGTTGTATTTTGGGGATTATTACCGATGGTGATTTGCGCCGCCATATGGGCAGCCAATTACTGGAGAAATCAGCTAAACAAGTGATGACGGCGAATCCATTACATATTAAAGCCCAATCATTAGCGGGTGAGGCGTTGCATATTATGAACGAGCGGAAAATTACCACGTTATTTGTTTGCGATGCGGATAAGAAGCCGGAAGGTATTTTGCATATTCATGATTGTTTGCGCGCAGGTGTTGCTTAATTTATGAGCGATTCATCATTTTTTAGCCATTTAGAGCCTGATGAAATTGAGCGGAAGCTCAAGCGTATTCCCATGTTCATTCGTATGACAAGTTGGGGGAAAATGGCTATCGGTGCCACGCTATTGGTTATTGTTATGTGGGTTATTTTAGTGCCCTTATTGACACCAGACGAGGATGGTATGCGTATTGCGCTTACTCAAGTTGAACCTACACAGCTTGCTGAAAAGCCCATTATGCGCAACCCGCGTTTTACAAGTGTGGATGGGTCAGACCAGCCTTACACGATTCGCGCAAAAGATGCAGTACAGCAAAGCGAAACACAAATAGTGCTTAATCATATTAGCGCTGATGTAACTCTAAATAGCGGGTTATGGTTGGCATTGTCGGCACAAAAAGGTGAGCTGGATATCCAAGATCAAAAGCTGCAACTGATGCAAGATGTACAGGTTATTGCCAGCAATGGATATGAATTGCGCACCCCCAGTGCTTTTGTAGATATGAAACGCGGTATGGCCAAGGGTACAGAAGGTATTTCAGGCCAAGGGCCAATTGGCAATATTAAAGCTTACGAATTTTTAATTGAGTCTGACACGTCACGTGTGTTATTTGAGAAGGACGTAACCTTAACGCTATATCCATGAAAAAATTATTTATATTCCTCGTTATCTTTTTTGTAAGCCCCTTATGGGCGCAAGGGCCAATTGAATTAGATTCAAACCAACCAATAGAAATTTCCGCTGATTCGTTAGAGGTATTGCAAGATACTTCTAAGGCGGTATTTAACGGGAATGTTGAGGCTTTGCAGGGCAATATTAAAATGAATGCGCAGCGCATGGAAGTATTTTATCGCCAGCAAGACCAACAGAATACTACAGCAAATATCGGCGCAGTCAGCCGTATTGAGGTGATTGGAGATGTTATGTTTACAACACCCACCGAAACGGCCAAAGCCACTAAGGGTATTTATGATGTGGATAAACAAATGATTACGTTGGTAGGTAACGTGATTTTATCACGCGATAAAAATACACTCAAAGGTGGGCGCTTAGACTATAATCTCAAAACGCAAAAAAGTTTATTAACATCCGGCACAGGGCAAAAATCAGTGGATGGTAAAGTATCGCCATCATCTGGCCGCGTTAAAGGTGTGTTTGTTCCAAAGCAATAATCGCCTATTTTTAGTTATGTATGCTCTAAAATGTTAAAATAGCGGGTAGCGCTTGGAAATGTGCGGATTTGTGCTATCTTAATATTATGGAAACATCCTCGCTTAAACCGCAGTTAGTACAAAAAACTTCAGGTCTTGATATTCAACATCTGGGTAAAAGCTATGCGAAGCGGCCTGTTGTTCGCGATATTTCGTTGCATGTGAGGCGCGGTGAGGCGGTGGGCTTACTGGGGCCAAATGGTGCCGGTAAAACTACCTGTTTTTATATGATTACCGGTTTGATTCGCCCCAATTATGGTAAAATAATGCTGGATGGTACTGATATTACGCCATTGCCTATGTATCATCGCGCGCGTATTGGCATTGGCTACTTGCCGCAAGAAGCCTCCATTTTTAGAGGGCTTACAGTTGAGCAAAACATTATGGCGGTGTTGGAAGTTACCGAAAAAATTGCTGAAAACCGCCAAACCATGCTGGAAGAATTGTTGGCTGAGTTTTCAATTACACATTTGCGCACTACGCCTGCGATTGCGCTATCGGGTGGTGAGCGTCGACGTGTTGAGATCGCGCGGGCGTTGGCTTCAAAGCCTAGTTTTATTTTATTGGATGAGCCGCTAGCAGGGATTGACCCGATCGCCGTTGCGGAAATTCGCCAGCTAGTATCGCATCTAAAAGATCGTGGTATAGGGGTGTTAATTACTGAGCATAATGTGCGCGAAACGCTGCAAATTATTGATCGCGCGTATATTATTCACGATGGGGCGGTGCTGATGGAAGGCACGCCTGATGAAATTGTGGGCAATTCCGATGTGCGACGGGTTTATCTCGGCGAGACATTTAGCCGCTAATGGCGGGGCCATCACAAAGTCTGCAGCAGCGTCAACAGCAATCGCTGGTGATGACGCAGCAACTGCAGCAATCAATCAAATTACTTCAATTATCCGCAGCTGATCTAGAAGCTTTTGTGATGGAGGAAATGGAGAAAAACCCGTTATTGCAAGAATCGGATAGCAAAACGGAAGAGGTAACACTTGAAAAACAAGATGAAAAGCAAGCTGATGAGATTGACTTTGACCGCGTCGATGCAACGGACTCACCGCAAGCAACCGAAGAATTTTCGGATAGAGCTGAGCGTGCATCATCCGATTATGCTGCACCCCAATCAACTGGGGGCGGTGGGTTTGATGGTGAAAATCTGATCGAAAAAATGGCGCATGAAAAACCAAGTTTGCGCGATTATTTATTAGAGCATTTGCATTGTTCAACACATGATATAGCACAACGATTTATAGGGTTGCATTTAATTGATATGGTGCAGCCGAGCGGATATTTATCGCCCCATTACAAAGAGTTGGCTGATAATTTGCAATGTAGTGAATGTGAATTAGAAGCGGTGGTGGAATTGCTGCAAGAGATTGAACCTGCCGGTTTATGCGCACGTAATGTGGCGGAATGTTTGGCATTACAGCTGGCCGATAGAGGCGAATTAACGACCTCTATGGTGGCGCTGGTAGATAATTTGGAATTGTTGGGTAAAGCAGAATTTAACAAATTGCAAAAAGCATGCGACGTGCCGCGCGATGAATTGCAAGAAATGGTAGCGCTGTTAAAGGATTTAAATCCAAAGCCTGGATTCGCTTTTGATTTTGAAGAAATTCAAGCCGTTCAACCCGATTTATTTGTGCGCAGACAAGGCCAAGATTGGGAAATTGAGATGAACCCTGCGGCGCTTCCTAGGGTTTTAGTGAATAACGATTATTATATAAGCTTAAATACTTCAGCGCGCGATAAGGAAGAAAAAACTTATATTTCGGAGCAACTAAACCATGCAAATTGGTTAGTGAAATCGCTCGACCAGCGTGCGCATACGATGTTAAAAGCCACGCGCGAGATTGTAAAACAACAAGCGCGATTTTTTACGCATGGCGTGCGCTATTTAAAGCCACTTACACTTAAAGAAGTGGCGGATGCGATTGAAATGCATGAAAGTACCATTAGCCGCATTACCAGCAATAAATATTTATCCTATGGCGGCGCAGTTTTTGAATTAAAATATTTCTTTAATTCGTCGGTTGGTAGCAGCTTTGGGGGAGATGATATTTCATCCAAAGCGGTGCAGCACATGATTCAAAAACTGATTGATAGTGAAACGAGTGCTAAGACCGTACATTCAGATGAAGCGATTGCTGAGGCGCTTGATAATCAGGGTATTAAAGTGGCGCGGCGCACAGTGGCTAAATATCGTGATATTATGAATGTTTCATCCAGCGCGCAGCGCAAACGTGCGTTTAAACAGCAGCTTTAAAGTTTACTTATAAACCGAAAAATAAAGTGCATGCCGTGGTTGCGAAGCTAAGTGTATAGGTTGCTGTTGAGGGCGTTGCGTTATTCACGCAATTGCGGTTTGCTGAATTGTTGAAGGTTGTTACTGAGCCTGTGCCGGGTTTGCCATCATCCATTTTCTGGTCAATCGTTGATGCTTCCGTAGGGTTTACGATTGGATCATAAAAAAGAGCGTTTTGACCCGCAGGTGGCTCGCCTAACTGAAGCCAGTTTTTGGAGGATTTGACGGGGAACATATCGCCATACCAGCCGCCGATTGATGCGGCATCGCTTGCTGCAATAATAGCCCAGCCGCCTCGCTTCAAACTATTTTCAGGTGAGTTTCCCGGTGCACTAACGGAATATAAGCCAGATGAATTTTTACTTCCTGTGAATTTGCCTGAAATTATTTCAGAACTGGCGAGATGTTGCCACGCGCGAAATATTTCTTGGCTATTGGTAGTATCGGCTTCGATATTGCCATCGCCATCGCCGTTGCAGGTTCTGCCATCATTGGTGCCAGTATTTTTGCACGCTGTGCCTGCTGCCGCAATGCCCCAATAGCTTTGCGCATTTTTCATATCACCGGGTAGTGCGTTATATTTTAATTTAAATGTATTAAAGGCGACTTTGTATTTTGACACTTCGGATACTACTGAATTGAGCTCAGCAGCACGGATTAAGTCGGCACCAGCGGTGATACCGCCGATGATTAAACCGATGATAACCAGCACGATTGATAATTCTAAAAGCGTAAAACCTTGTTTCATCCACGACTCCAAACTAGATATGAGTATTAGAGTAATTAGATTAAAAATGTGTTAAATTTTTCTAAGCGATTGCTTTAGTAATTTATTAAACAATGAAAGCTATAATGAAGCATGGAATCAGAAAAATATCGCTTTGCTAATGGTGACCCTCTTATCTTACAGCATGAAGAGATCTCGGTTGCGTGGCATATTCTATCGGGTGAGGTGGAGATATTTGAAAATGACGAAAAAATCGGATCTGCAATTGCAGGGCAAATGGTGGGCGAAGATATTTTACAAAACCATGTATTAGCACCATATAGCGTTTTTGCAAAAAATGATGTAGAAGTAAGTCCAATTTATAAGGAGCATGATCATGTTCCCAATCAAACCAATGCTGGAATGGCAGTGAATGGCACACATCCGGTTGAATATAGTGCAAACATGCACAAGGAAAGTGATATGAGTCAAAACGCGAATCAAATGAATGATGCCGAATCTGCTTTCACGCAAATGGCACAGGCAATGCAACGACAAACTGAACTATTAGAGATGCAGTATCGTTCATCGCAAAGCGATTTGGATATTATTAAAAAAGAGCGCGGCGTTTTAACGGGTGAGTTTTTAGATAAAAATGCTGATTTGGGTGCAATTACTCCCTTGATGGAAGATGAAAACATCAATGATATTTTGATTAACGGCCATCGCCATGTGTTTATTGAGCGTTATGGCAAATTGGAAAAAACCGATATTCAATTAAAGAGCGAAGATGAAGTTTTAGAAATTGCACATCGTATTGCCGATGGTATTGGCCGCGAGATTAATCCGTTCCGACCCTTGCTTGATGCGCGTTTAGCCGATGGTAGCCGTGTTAATATTATTTGCCCGCCGCTGGCTGTGGATGGCACATCCATTTCCATTCGTAAATTTTCGAAACGGTTGATAACGATTGATGACATGATCCGCCAGCAAAATATGTCAGCCTCATTGGGTGAGCTTTTGAAAATTGTGGGTGCATGCCGCATGAACGTGCTAATTTCCGGTGGTACGGGCTCAGGTAAAACGACATTGCTTAATGCGATGTCGCAGCATATTTCGCATGGCGAGCGTTTGGTTACCATTGAGGATGCGGCGGAATTAAAATTAGATCATCCTGATTTGGTGCGGCTAGAAACGCGCCCAGCATCTACCAAGGCACGCTCAGATGGTGAGGTGTCCATTCGCGATTTGGTGAAAAACGCTCTGCGTATGCGGCCTGACCGCATTATTGTAGGCGAGGTGCGTGGCGAAGAGGCCTTTGACATGATGCAAGCCATGAATACCGGCCATGAAGGATCGCTCACTACTGTTCACGCCAACCATCCGCGCGATGCCTTGTCGCGTATTGAAAACATGGTGGGTATGGCGGATATGAATATTCCGATTGGTGCCGTGCGCTATCAAATTGCATCAGCTTTGCAGTTGATTGTGCAGGTGAGTCGTCAGCGCGATGGGCGACGTCGTATCACTCATGTATCGGAGATTATCGGTATGGAAGGCGAGATGATTACCATGAATGACCTGTTCAATTTTAAAGCCACAGGCGAAGATAAAGATGGTAATATTTTAGGCGATTTTAAATGGACAGGAATAATGCCACGCAGCATTCGTCGTATTGCTTATTACGGGTTATTGCCAAGGTTAGAAGCCGCGCTTGGTGTGCGGATTCCGTTACGCTAGACGGTAAATCTATTAAAACGTGTCAACCAAAATATTTTCTTATTTCAGTTTAAAAACAGCCCGATTTTGCTATAATATGGATATAACAATAAGGGAGAGTTTTTATGGAAATTTCGGTATCAGGCAAAGGCATTGAAATTGGTGAAGCGTTTCAAACCCATGCTGAAGAACGTTTACGTGAAGGCTTGGGTAAATATTTAGATAGAATCGTTTCTGCTGATGTCATTGTTTCAAAAGAAGCGCATTTATTTGATGTTAAAATTCACGCGAATCCTGGCACATCATCGCAAATTGTAGTTAAAAGTACTGGCCAATCCTCTGATATTTATGCGGCATTTGATGCTGCTGCGGACAAAGCTGAAAAGCAACTGCGTCGTTATAAGCGCCGTATTACCAACCATCATAAAATGGTTGATGCCGATATTATTGAATTTGCAGCGCGCCAATTTACACTCGACACCAATAAAGAAGCTGAAGATGAGGCTGAATCGCATGAGCCGACTGGCTTGGTGATTGCCGAAACAAAAATGAATATCAATACGCTCACGGTGAGTGAAGCGGTGATGCGCCTTGATATTGGCGAGCTTCCTGTTTTGGTATTTACCAATGCGGCCAATGGCGAGCTAAATGTAATTTATCGTCGTGAAGACGGTAATATTTCATGGATTGATCCTACCAAGCAAAAAAAGGATAAAGCCGCTTAACCTTCTTCACACTTACTATTATTCGCGCCCTTTTAAATCATTTTAAAAGGGCGCTATTATTTAGAATTAACGCATTTGTTAGATAAGTTTTCCTTGCATTTTAGCCGATAAAATCGCATCTTGTCGCTCATGAATCATCCTGTTAGCCAGCGCGAAATTCGCTCCCGCAATGTTGTTATTAGTAATCAAAAGCCCTTCGCTTTAATTGCGGGTCCATGCCAGATGGAATCACGCGATCATGCGATGATGATTGCTGAAAATTTGGCCGAAATTTGTGGCCGTTTAAAAATTGGGCTTATTTTTAAAACGTCGTTTGATAAAGCCAATCGCACATCAGCCACGGCGCAGCGCGGCATAGGCATTGATGGATCGCTACCGGTGTTTGAAGAAATTAGAGAGACGTTTAATTGCCCTGTTTTAACTGATGTGCATGATGCGCATCAGGCTACAGAAATGGGCAAGGTGATTGATTTTCTGCAAATTCCCGCATTTTTATGTCGTCAGACTGATTTGTTGAAAGCGGCTGCCGAAACAGGCAAAATTATCAATGTAAAAAAAGGGCAATTTTTAGCACCGTGGGATGCGAAAAATATTGTCGATAAGCTCGATCATTTTGGCAATAAGAATATTTTATTAACTGAACGCGGTGTTAGCTTCGGCTACAACACGTTGGTTTCGGATATGCGTAGTTTGCCCATTATGGCTTCAACAGGATGTCCGGTGGTGTATGATGCCACACATTCCGTGCAGCAGCCTGGAGGGTTAGGTGGCGCATCAGGCGGGCAGCGTGAATTTGTGCCGGTATTATCGCGTGCGGCAGTGGCCGTGGGTGTGGCTGCATTATTCATGGAAACGCATGATGACCCTGATAATGCGCCATCTGACGGGCCATGCATGATGAAGCTGAATGAGATGGAAGAAACTCTCAAACGCTTACAAGAAATTGACGCAATCGTTAAATCATAGGACTTAAAGTTATGAATCGAATTTTAGATATTCACGCACGCGAAATCATTGATTCACGAGGCAACCCCACGGTTGAGGTGGATGTGCTGACTGAGGAGGGTGCTTTTGGCCGTGCGGCAGTTCCATCAGGTGCATCGACCGGTTCACGCGAGGCCATTGAGCTACGCGATGGCGATAAAAGTCGCTATTTAGGCAAGGGCGTTTTAAAGGCAATCGAAGGCATTAACACTGAAATAGTGGAAGCATTAGTTGGATTAGACGCCACCGAACAGCGCCAAGTTGATGAGATTTTAATCGAGTTGGATGGCACCGAAAATAAAAGCCGTTTGGGTGCCAACGCAACATTAGGTGTTTCGCTTGCCGTGGCAAAAGCCGCAGCGGATGCGTTGGCATTACCGCTTTACCGTTATGTAGGCGGCACGCAAGCGCGGCGTTTGCCGGTGCCTATGATGAATATTATTAATGGTGGCGAGCATGCGAATAACCCGATTGATTTTCAGGAATTTATGGTGATGCCGGTGGGTGCTAGCAGCGAATCGGAAGCTATTCGCTGGGGCTGTGAAATTTTTCATAGCTTAAAGGGTTTGCTTGCCGCTAAAGGTTTAAGCACTGCGGTGGGTGATGAAGGTGGATTTGCACCCGATATTAGCTCAACCAATGAAGCAATGGATATTATATTAAAGGCGATTGAAAAGGCCGGCTACACTGCAGGCACGCAAGTGCAATTGGCGCTGGATGTAGCATCATCCGAGTTTTACAAAGACGGCAAATATAACCTCAAAGGCGAGGGGCGCATTTTAAGCTCTGATGATCTGGTGAAAGAATATGCCAAGCTCGTCGCCAATTATCCTATCTTTTCCATCGAAGATGGTATGGCCGAAAATGATTGGGATGGCTGGGCTGCGTTGACGCAAGAATTAGGCAGCAAAGTGCAGCTGGTGGGTGATGATTTATTTGTGACCAACCCCAAAATTTTAGCCGAGGGCATGCGTAAAAATCTTGCGAATTCATTGTTAGTAAAAGTGAACCAAATTGGCACGCTTACCGAAACCTTAGATGCAGTCGAAATGGCGCAGCGCGGTGGCTATCGCTGCGTAATGTCGCATCGCTCAGGCGAGACGGAAGATAATACTATTGCGCATTTGGCGGTGGCTACCAATTGCGGGCAAATTAAAACAGGCTCGCTTTCGCGCTCTGATAGACTAGCAAAATATAACGAACTTTTGCGCATTGAAGAAGAATTAGGCGAACAGGGCGAATACGGGCTTTAAATTATCTCGTGTTATTTTCGTGTTATTCGCGCCACCGCTTTTATTTCGCAAGCCTGTAAATTATCCACAAGCCGTATCCATCCTTGAAGGATGGAGTTGCAAAGGTTACGCTCATTAAATGTTTGCCACCGCAAGAACGAGAAAAACCACCTTTGATATTCGCAGCCTGATGGGCTCGTTTGCGATTGGTTTTATTATGCTTTATTTAGTGTTTCATGCACTCAATGGTAATCATGGGGTTTATGCGTTGTTTAAAGAGCAATCGCGCGCTACGTCTAATTCTGAAATTTTAATCGGCCTTACAGAGCAGCGCCAAAAGCTTGAGCATCGTGTGAATATGATAAGCAGCGAAACGCTGGATTTAGATTTGCTGGATGAACAAGCGCGGCGTGTTTTGGGTTATACCAATCCGAGTGAAATCATTTATATGCTACCTGAAGAATCTGAATAAACTATGGTGCGCTGCACCATGTTTTTTAGCCCGAATTGAGTTGCACCGCCCGCTTCAATCCGCTAAAAACGAGCTTGAAAAATTTAAAGGACGCTATGCCAAAATCATCCTCGAATGCTGCGCTTGCAGACAAAAAACACAACGCCCCTTTTCCGAATAAAGATAAGGTGCTTGAGCTTTACCGTAAAATGCTTCTCATCCGCCGATTTGAGGAAAAAGCAGGCCAACTTTATGGCATGGGATTAATTGGTGGCTTCTGTCATTTATATATTGGGCAAGAAGCCGTTGTTACGGGTATCGAAACGCTCATAACCCGCAAAGATTCTGTCATCACCACCTATCGCGACCATGGCCACATGTTGGCATGCGATATGGATCCTAAAGGTGTAATGGCCGAATTAACAGGCCGTGAAGGTGGATATTCCAAAGGCAAGGGTGGTTCCATGCATATGTTCTCAGCCGAGAATAATTTTTGGGGTGGTCATGGTATTGTGGGTGCGAATGTGCCACTTGGCACAGGCTTAGCATTTGCGCATAAATTCCGCGGCGATGGCGGCATCAATTGTTGTTATTTTGGCGATGGTGCGTCGAATCAAGGGCAAGTTTATGAAGCGTTTAACATGGCAGCATTATGGGAATTGCCTGTGCTTTATATTATTGAGAATAACGAATATGCGATGGGTACCAGCGTGAAGCGTTCCACCTCAACCCCCGCATTATATCGCCGCGGTGAGCCGTTTGGCATTGAAGGTGCGCAAGCTGATGGTATGGACGTGCTTGATGTGATTGAAAAAGCTAAAATTGCGATTGAGCATGTGCGCCAAGGCAAGCCCTATATATTAGAGATGAAAACCTATCGCTATCGCGGGCACTCAATGTCGGATCCTGCGAAATATCGCACGAAGGAAGAAGTGGAAGATTACAAAAATAATCACGACCCGATTGAAAGTTTAAAAAGCCGTGCGCTAGCTGCGGGGGTAATCTCGGAAGCTGATTTAAAGCCAATTGATACTGATATTAAAGCCATCGTGCGTGAAGCTGAGGAGTTTGCTAAAGAAAGCCCCGAGCCCGATGCAGCTGAGCTATGGACCGATATTTTGCAAGGAGATGTAGCATGAGCGATAAAATGAATTCTACTACCGTTCGCGTTGCATTACGCGATGCAATGGCCGAAGAAATGCGCCGTGATGATGAAGTGTTTTTGATGGGCGAAGAAGTGGCTGAATATCAAGGCGCTTACAAAGTGTCGGAAGGGTTGCTGGAAGAATTTGGTGCCAAGCGTGTGATTGACACACCTATTACTGAGCATGGATTCGCTGGTATTGCCGTGGGTGCAGCCATGGCAGGCATGAAGCCGATTGTGGAATTTATGACATGGAACTTTGCCATGCAGGCAATTGACCAAATTATCAATTCAGCCGCCAAAACACTTTACATGTCGGGTGGGCAAGTAAAATGCCAAATGGTGTTTCGTGGCCCCAACGGCGCGGCCAGTCGCGTAGGCGCGCAGCATAGCCAAGAATATGCTAGCTGGTATGCACATATTCCGGGTTTAATTGTGATTGCCCCTTATGATGCAGCATCGGCTAAAGGCTTGTTAAAATCGGCAATTCGCAATCCAAACCCTGTTATTTTCTTGGAAAATGAGATGGTTTATGGCGAAAAATTTGATGTGCCTGAAGGCGATGATGTGCTGGTGCCGATTGGTAAAGCAGCCATATTGCGTATAGGCACCGATGTAACGATTACCGCATTTTCGCTGCAAGTTGGCATGGCGCTAGAAGCCGCTAAGCAGCTTGAAAAAGATGGCATTAGCGCTGAGGTTATTGATTTGCGCACGATTCGCCCATTAGATAAACAAACCATCATTGATTCAGTTCGCAAAACCAGCCGTCTAGTATCGGTTGAAGAGGGCTGGCCATTTGCAGGGCTAGGCTCAGAAATGTGTGCTATTGCAATGGAGGATTGCTTTGATCATTTAGATGCTCCGGTTGAACGTGTGCATGGTAAAGATGTGCCGCTTCCTTATGCGGCTAATTTAGAGAAACTCGCGCTACCGCAAATTAATGATATTGTCGCGGCAGCTAAACGCGCGTGTTATCGCACGAAAAAGGTGGCTTAAATGAAATTTTTTATTCCATTATTGCTGTCACTTACCTTTGCTGCACCGGTGCTGGCGCATGATGGCGAAGCTGTACGGCTTATCTCTGTCAATGGAATGGCCGAGCAAAGTTTTGATCCGGATAAGGCCGATATTACCCTTAATTTAGAAGGCGAAGCTAAAGAGCTGAAAGCGGCCAAAGCTAAGCATGAAATATTGCTAAAAGCGCTTTATGCGGTGACCGATAAATATAAAATTGACCGCAAAAAGATTGAAACGCTATCGGATATTATTCAACCGCGTTATGAATATCCTAAATCGGGCAAGCGCATTTTGGCAGGTTATGTTGCCTCACACCGCGTGCAAATTGAATTTACGCAATTACCTAAATTAGCCGATTTTATTACCGATATTACCAATGCAAAAATTGATCAGATTGATGGCGTAAATTTTGGATTGCTCAATAGTAATACGGCTGAGCGTGAAGTGATGTTATCGGCGCTAAGTAACGCCAAAACCAAAGCGCGCGATGTGGCGGGTGCGGTGGCAGTAAAGCTTGGCCGTGTATATAGCGTGAATGTGCAAGGCGGTGGTGGTTATCAGCCACAGCCCATGCGTGTTAGCCCTAAAATGATGATGCAAGCATCTTCGGTTGAGATGATGAGCGATGCATCTGCTCCCATTCCTGCGGGCGAAATAATGATTCGCCAAGACGTGCAAGCCCAGTTTGAAATTGAATAGAAAGATTTAATCCTATGCCTATCGAAATTTTAATGCCCGCGCTTTCGCCTACGATGACCGAAGGCACATTGGCTAAATGGACGAAAAAAGAGGGTGATAAAGTTGGCCCGGGCGATGTGATTGCCGAGATTGAAACTGACAAAGCTACCATGGAAGTGGAAGCGGTGGATGAAGGGATTTTGGGCAAAATTGTGGTGCCTGAAAATTCGGAAAATGTGGCCGTGAATGCAGTTATCGCTTTGCTTTTAGAAGAAGGCGAAGATAAAAAAGCGATTGCCGATTGGAAGCCCAAAGCGGAACCCAAAGCGCAAAAGGCTGATGATGATTCTGGTTCAGAGCCAAAACCAAAAGCCGATGCCGCGCCGGAACAAAAAGGCTATGGCGGACGTATGGTGGCGGCTGAGCCAACCAAGTCGCCTGAAGTGAAATCAGGCGTAACAGCACCCAGCGGCGAAGCAAAAGCTAGTCCATTGGCCAAACGCTTGGCGGATGATCAGGGCATTAATTTAGCTAATGTAAAAGGCACTGGTCCGCATGGTCGTATCGTAAAAGACGATATTGAGAAATTCTTGAAATACGGTTCAAAATCGGGGCATGTTACGCGTTCACATTCTGAATTTTCGAAAAAAGAAAATAATGGTATGCGTAAAGTGATTGCCAAACGCTTGAGTGAAGCCAAGCAGACTATCCCACATTTTTATCTATCACTCGAATGTGAAATTGATAAAATGATGGATGTGCGCGAGCAGCTTAATAATGCCGCCACCAAAGGCGAAGATGGTAAACCGCACTATAAACTATCTGTAAATGATTTTGTGATGAAAGCGACAGCGCTCGCTTTGCGCGATAAACCGCAAGCCAATGCCAGCTGGTATGATGATGCGATTGTATATTATCACGATGTAGATGTGTGCGTAGCCGTTTCCACCGATGGTGGCTTGATGACGCCTATCGTTAAAAATGCCGATCAAAAATCGCTCGCGCAAATTTCGGCTGAAGTGAAAGAGCTAGCGGGCAAAGCGCGCGCTGGCAAATTGCAGCCTGAAGAATATCAAGGCGGCGGATTCTCTGTTTCTAATCTCGGTATGTATGGCATTAAAACCTTCTCGGCTATTATCAACCCACCTCAAAGCTGTATTTTAGCGGTAGGTGCAGGCGAGAGCAAATTAGTGCTGCGTAATGGCCAACCTACTGAAATTACTATCATGACCGTAACCCTATCGGTTGATCATCGCTCCGTAGATGGCGCATTAGGTGCAGAATGGTTGCAAATTTTCAAGAAATACATTGAGAACCCAGCATTGTTGGTTGGGTAGATGGCTTTGAGAAGGGCTTTAGAAGTAACATCATTTGACGGTCCAAATTTCCAATTTGATTGCCCGCACTGTGGCGGATTAGGGACTTTCCAAAAATTTCCTCTTAAGGAACATAGCGATTTTTTATATAAATCGCACAGTGTAATTCCAAAGAGGAATAGGGCTTGTGGTATTCGACAATGCCCTAATATAGAGTGTAGTGGATTAGTATTCTTCGTCTACGATAGTACATATAATAAGATTTTGAGTATTTTTCCGAAAATTATTATGAACTATGACTGCAGTAACTTTCCTGCTGAAGTTAGATCACATTTTGAGCAAGCTGTGATTTGCGCTTCTGAAGAATGTTACATTGCTTCAGCAATAATGGTTCGTCGCACTTTAGAGGAAGTTTGCGAAACTGAAAAATGTGATGGTAAAAATTTACATGAGCGCTTAGAAAGCTTCAGAGATAAAATCATACTTCCTAATAACCTATTAAACGCTGCTTTTGAATTAAAATTGCTTGGAAACGATGCTGCCCATGTTAAGTCAAAAAACTATATTAATATGGGTAGAGAAGAAATTAGTGTTGCAATAAGACTAACTCACAAAATATTAGAAGCGCTTTATCAATCTGAAGAGTTGCTGGAACAGTTATTAAATCTTAAGGAACAGAAAAATGACAGATAAAACATATGATGTGGCGATAATTGGTGGTGGGCCTGGGGGCTATGTGGCGGCGATTCGTGCGGCGCAGGTCGGATTGAAAGCAACCGTGATTGAGCGCGAGCATATGGGGGGCATTTGTTTAAATTGGGGATGTATTCCTACCAAGGCATTGTTACGCTCATCTGAAATTTATTCGCTGTTGCATCATTTAGAAGATTTTGGCTTAGCGGCGAAAGACCCTTCTTTTGATTTTAAAAAGGTGGTGGCACGTTCGCGCGATGTGTCAGCGCAATTAACCAAAGGCATTTCGGGTTTAATGAAAAAGCACAAAATTGATGTGCAAGACGCTCACGGCAAACTTGGCGAAAAAGGTGTGGTGAATTTGTTTGATAAAGAGGGCAACAAAACTGGCGCGGTTAAAGCCAAAGATATTATTATTGCTACTGGCGCGCGTGCACGCGTACTAGAAGGCTATGAGCCCGATGGCGATGTGGTGTGGACCTATAAAGAGGCGCTATTACCCAATAAAATGCCGAAGAAATTACTGGTAGTAGGCTCAGGCGCGATTGGATCAGAATTTGCGAGCTTCTATTTAAACATGGGCGCGGAAGTTACATTGTGCGAAATGATGGATAGAATTTTGCCCGTTGAAGATGAAGAAGTGTCTAAATTTGTGCAAAAACGCTTTGAAGCGCAAGGCATGAACGTGCGCACCAAATCGCAAATGGTGGCGATGGAAAAGAAAAAGGGTAAAGCCATTTGCACGCTTAAAGATGCCGAAGGTAAAGAAGCTAAGCACGAATTTGATACCATCATCATGGCAATCGGTATTGTGGGCAATACTGAAAACTTGAACTTGGAAAGTACGCAGGTGAAAGCAGAGCGCAACCAGATTTTGCGTGATGCCTATGGCCTAACCGATGAGCCAAATGTGTGGGCGATTGGTGATGTAGCGGGTGCACCTTGGTTGGCGCATAAAGCCAGCCATGAAGCCATCACCGCAGTTGAAAAAATTGCGGGCAAAAATCCCCATACTATGCGCATGGATAATATTCCGGGTTGCACCTATTGCTCACCACAAGTGGCCAGCGTGGGCTATACCGAAGCGAAGGCCAAAGAGATGGGCTATAGCGTGAAAGTGGGGCGCTTCCCATTTATGGCGAATGGTAAAGCTATTGCGTTGGGCGAACCTGAGGGTTTTGTGAAAACTATATTTGATAGCAAAACCGGCGAGCTTTTAGGCGCGCATATGGTAGGTGCAGAAGTTACCGAAATGATTCAAGGGTTCGTGCTCGCCCGCCAAATGGAAGCAACTGAGGCTGATTTGATGCATACCATTTTCCCACATCCCACCTTATCGGAAATGATGCATGAAAGTGTTCTAGATGCGTATGATCAAGTGATTCATATGTAGCACCCTAAGGTAGTTTTATTGACAAATCTATTAGCTGCCTTATGCGTTTTTGCAATATAGGCACTACTTCACTTTCAAAAAATGGGTGGCGTTTGAACCAAATATTATTTCGGGGGCTTGGGTGTGGCATGGGTAGAATATGAGGCCAATATTCTTGCCAATGTTCAATGGTTTGCGCCATAGTTTTATAGCGGTGTTCTTTTAAATGCCATTGTTGCGCGTGGGAGCCGATTGCTAATATCAGCTCAATATTGGGCAGCAGATTCAGCAATTTATCTCTCCATATTGGCGCACATTCAGGCCTTGGCGGGAGGTCATAGCGATTTTTGGTTCCCGGATAGCAAAAGCCAATTGGCATAATGAGAAAATTATCAGGATTGTAAAATTCTACTTCATTCACTCCTAACCATCGGCGCAAACGCACGCCACTGGGATCGAAAAAAGGTTTTCCACCCTGATGTGCTAAATGACCTGGCGCTTGGCTTGCTAAAAGAATTTTTGCTTTGGTATTTATTTGAAAAATCGGTTTAGCACCAAGTGGTAAATGTTCAGCGCAAAATGTACATGCTTTAAGTTTTTCTAGCGTGGTTTGCAGTGTTTCAGTCATTATTTTGTGATGGCTGCAAGTCGGTAAAGTTCTTACCAGTTAACATATTCATTGTTTTTGACCTATTTAACTCGCCACGTAATGAGCTGTGACGGATAACATGTTGGCTATTATCACCCGTAGTTTCGATACCCCATAACGGTTGTGCACTATCGGGCATGAGACCATAGCGAATATCGCCAATATAATAGCTGCCATCGGCGCGAGTGTGTTTACTTAAATAATCATCTGAAAAAAATTGGAAACGACGGATGTCCTTTCCGGTTACCGTATCAGCGGGATAGCGGGCGAGTTCGGCATCGCTAAAGTTGGCGGCTGCTTCGCCTAATTTTATTTTAGCATCACTGTTCCAATAAGGAAGATAGAGTGCATTTGTTTGCCAATTGCCTGTTGCTTCATCACGATAAAGCATTCGCCAGAGCCATAAATTGCCTATCGTGGGGCGTAAAGTTAGGCGATAGGATTCTATATCATTATTCGTAATGTAATCTTCAGCCATGTGGGTGGCACGATAATGCTGAACTGCGCCTAGGCTTATATATGCTATTTGTAATATAAGCGCTAAAATTGACCATTTAGGGCGCGATTTAACTGCTGCAAAGATAAGCAGAAATAAGGCAGGTAGGGTATAGAGCGGATCGATAATTCCAATAAAGTTCCAGCTTTCGCGATTATGAACAAACGGCCACAGTAAATGCGTGCCGTAGCCCGTGCAGGAATCAAGTATGCCGTGAGTGACCATCCCTAAAAAACAAAATAGATAAGTTTCTTTAAAACTTAAAAACCGTCTTGTGTAGGGTATAGCCCAAAAGGCTAGCGCTATTAGCAATCCTCCAAGTGGTGAAAACGCTAAGCTATGGGTAAAATGACGGTGATATTCTAATGCTAATAACGGATCGGTTGATGAGCGGATGAGCACATCTAAATCAGGTGCCATGCCAGCTATTGCGCCTAATACCAGAGCAGCTCGCAATTTGGGTCTTTTGGCGAAACTTCCTGCTAGTGCCGCGCCTGCCACTGCTTGGCTTAAAGGATCCATTGTTTAGGCGCGTTTTGGTAGGTAAGATTTAACATTATTTTGCAATTCAGACTTCCATTTTCCGAATGCCTTTACACCTGCTAAACGACGATCAAGAAAAGCAGCTGTTGCGTCTAAAGTTTGGGAATCGTCATTTAACCAAAAAAGTAGGGTGGCACTGTAAATTCCCGCTAGGGTAATGCGTTTGGTATACCAATTGAAATCGGTCGCACGGTCGCCGGCTAAACGCCAAATTGTATCGCACGTTTGGCTGAGCAAATATAATCCTGTTTTCACATGATTGGGCAGAGCTAATTTAGTGAGGCCTTTGCGCACGGCTTCTTTATCATCTTGTGCAAATTCCAGACGCTTTAAGATAGCGGTGCGAATTTTAATCGGCACGGGTAATTTTTGAAAGTCTTCATCACTTTCATATTGGGTGATTAAAGCTGCGTCTGCCTGCGCGCTATGAAAACTAATTACATCTATTACTCCATTACTGAAAAGTAGTGGTAATAATGCAGGATCAATATGCGCCAGTTTTGCAGCGTGATTGAGTGTAGATTGTGACCAACCATCGAACAACACTAACGGCAAGGCAGCCTTTAAGACTGCCTTGCGTTGTGCGTCTAATGGATTTGAGTTAGGCTGCTTTAGCTTGTTTTGCATTGGCAAAATTTTCAGCTGCAAATTTCCAATTAACCAAATTGCCTAAAAAGGCACCCATATAATCAGGACGCTTATTTTGATAATCAAGATAATAAGCATGTTCCCAAACATCCATGGTAAGCAAAGCAGTTTGGCCATGCACGAGTGGCAGATCGGCATTTAACGTTTTGGTTACTTTAAGTTTACCCGATTTATCAAGCACTAGCCAAGCCCAGCCTGAGCCGAAACGTGATCCGCCAGCGGCTTTGAATTCTTCAGCGAATTTTTCAAACGAACCGAAGTCTTCGTTAATTTTATCGGCTAATTCGCCAGAAGGCTTGCCGCCACCATTGGGGGTCATGCTATGCCAATAGAAAGTGTGATTCCACACTTGAGCTGCATTGTTGAAAAGACCTGATTTAGGCTCGTCTTTTGCAGCTACTAGAATAATATCTTCTAATGACTTTTTTTCTAAATCCGTTCCGCTAATAAGTTCATTAAGCTTATTTACATAAGCCTGATGATGCTTGCCATAGTGAAAATCAAGTGTGTTGCTTGATATGTGCGGCTCTAAGGCCGTTTTAGCGTAAGGTAAATCTGGTAATGAGAAAGTCATGATAATACTCCGTAATTTGTAACTACGATAAGATAGGGTTGCAAAGATAAAGATTCAATAAGTCTTTGAAAATAAAACAACTTGCGAGCGATTCGCAATTGACTAATGCCTTCGTAATGGAAAATTTATGCGCAATCTCGCATTATTTGTATCTTAGAAGTAGGAGATTATATGAGTTATTCTGAAGGTTCAAAAGTAAAATGGAATTGGGGCAGTGGCACGGCTACGGGCACTATACAAAGTAAATTTGAAAAGAAAGTTACGCGCAAGATTAAAGGCAATGAAGTAACGCGCGATGGGTCAAAAGATAACCCCGCTTATTATATTAAACAAGAAAATGGCGATGCCGTTTTGAAATTAGGCTCCGAATTAGAATCTGCTTAAGCTAAATAATAAAGGAAATAAAAATGTTAACTCAAAAAGATAAAGACACCTTGTGGGAATTAATTGAACCGGTGCGAGCCGCCATGTTTACCACCCATGATGGCGAAAACCTCTATGCGCGTCCAATGACTCATGTGAATGATGAATTTGATGGCGTGTTATATTATTTCACCCGTTTAAATAGTGAGAAGGTTGATGAATTACAGCGTAACTCACATGTGGGTTTAACCTATGTCGATCATGATAAAAACAATCATGTTTCTTTAACGGGAACTGCTGAGATAACGCGCGATCAAGCGTTAATCGATAAATATTGGAATTCATTTGTAGCGGCATGGTTTCCTGAAGGCAAAGATAGCCCAGTGGTAACCTTGTTGAAAGTGCATGTTGAAAAAGCAGAATATTGGGATTCGCCAAGTAGTAAAGTCGTGCAGCTTTTCCATATTGCCAAAGCGAATTTAACCGACAGTTTTCCGAATATGGGCGAGAATAAAAAACTGGGCTAAATGATAAGCCTGATGAATATTAAGCGGCCATGCCTTGCAAACGGGCAATGGCCGTTTTTCGTGGCAACAATTCAAAAACGCGTGCCATTTCGGGTCCATCTTCACGTGCAGTGAGTGCGCGACGCAATGGCATAAACAAGGTTTTGCCCTTACGATCAGATTCGGATTTCAGCATCTCTGTCCAGTCTTTGAAGCTTTCGGCAGATTCAATTTTTTCAGCGGCCAGTGCGCAAAATTCTTCGTCGCCACTTTCAATGAGCGGTTTTAATGGCTCTTTTAAAATCTGCCACCAGTCTTTTATTTCGCTGAGTTTTTCCAGATTTACGCGTGTGCTGTTCCAAAAAGTTTCATCAATCGAGGTTAAACCCATATCAAAAATGCGATCTTTAACATCGTTGAAATGGCTCATTGATAAGATGAGTTGATTCAGGCGTAACATTTCCGATTCATCATAATTGGCCGCAGCGCGACCAAATTTAGTGATATCAAACTGATCCACTAGCTTTTCAATATCAATGAATGGTTCAATGGGGTCAGATGTGCCCAAGCGCGCGAGTAAGCTATTGACTGCCATCGCCTCAAAGCCATCTTTACGCAGACCGACTATCGTGCCACCTTCGCCTACGCGCTTTGAAAGTTTGGCGTCTTTCATTTGTAGTAAAGCATTATGCGAAAAGAGGGGTGGAACATAGCCCAATGCTTCAAAAATCTGAATTTGAACTGCGGTGTTTGTCACATGATCTTCGCCGCGTAAAATGTGGGTAGTGCCTGTTTCGCCATCATCTACGGTGGAGGATAACGTATATAAAGGTACACCATCTTCACGTACCAACACGGGATCAGAAATATGGGTGGCGCGCAGTTTTTGTGGGCCACGAATAAGATCATCCCATGTGATGTCGCCATCGTTGAGCTTGAAACGCCAATGCGGCTGGCGGCCTTCAGCCTCATATTCCGCAATTTGATCGCGGGTGAGCGAAAGTGCTGTGCGATCGTAAATGGGAGGCTTGCCACGGGAAGCGAGCATTTTGCGCTTAATTTCAAGCTCTTCAGCGGTTTCGTAGCACGGGTAAAGCCGCCCTGATTCGCGGAGTTTATCAGCGGCAGCTTTATAGTTTTGCATACGATCTTGCTGGCGAAATTCTCTATCCCAATTTAGGCCCAGCCACTGTAAATCTTCGCGGATTCCAACTTCATATTCGGTTTTCGAACGCTCAATATCCGTATCGTCAAAACGCAGAATAAACTGGCCGCCATGTTTACGGGCAAAAAGCCAGTTCATGAGCGCAGTGCGCAGGTTTCCTACATGCAGTAAACCAGTGGGCGAGGGGGCAAAACGTACAGATACAGTCATAGCGTGGTTTTAACGTATTAAAAAATAAAATGCTATGCCCTAAATTGGTTAACGATGGGGTAGCGGCGGTCGGAGCCGAATGCCATGCTGCTAACTTTTGTGCCAGGTGCGGCTTGACGGCGCTTATATTCAGCACCATAGAGCAGATTTGCCACTTTTTTAACCGTCGTTTCATCAAACCCTTTGGCTACAATTTCGGCTAGTGAGAGCTCATTTTCAATCAGCATTTGCAGCATGGCATCGAGCTGTTCGTAAGGAGGTAATGAATCTTCATCTATTTGATTGTGGCGCAGTTCGGCGCTGGGGGCCTTAGTAATGATTCTTTCGGGCATCACAGGGCTGATGGTATTGCGCCAACTTGCCATTTTAAATACCATGGTTTTATAGATATCGATTAGTGGATTATAGGCTCCGCACATATCGCCATAAAGAGTGCAATAGCCCACGGCCACTTCCGATTTATTGCCAGTGGTGATAACTAGCCAGCCCATTTTGTTGGAAATGGCCATGATAAGGTTGCCACGAATACGCGATTGTATGTTCTCTTCCGTTACATCCGCTAGCTTGCCTTTAAACATGGGCGCCAGGGTTGATTCCATTACTTGCATAACAGGATTAATATCAAGTGTTTCGAGTGATACACCAAGCATTTGCGCGCATGAAGCGGCATCGTGAGTGCTGTCATCGGAGCTGTAGGGCGAAGGCATATAAACGCAATGCACCTTATCTGCGCCCAATGCATCCACCGCAATAGCAGCGGTGAGCGCGGAGTCGATACCGCCTGAAAGGGCAATAAGCACTTCGGAAAAACCCGATTTGCGCACATAATCGCGAAGCCCTAACTTGGCAGCTTCATAAAGCGTTTTTTCTTCACCCAAAGTTTCAGGCATGATATCGTCAGCGAAAAGCTCAATAATGGCATCGCCTTTCGCATCGCGCGTCAGATTATAATGTTTGGAGGTTTCAACAAAGCGACCAAGACGCGAAATTTTTTCGCCTGTAGCGTCCAATACAAAGCTGCCGCCGTCAAAAACCAAATTATCTTGCCCGCAAACCTGATTGACATAGAGCAGCGGAGCCGCATGATGGGACAGCACATTGCGCGCGGCATTGGTGCGTAAAATGGTTTTGTTCGTTTCGAACGGACTGCCGTTTATACTGATGTAAATATCAGGTTTTTGTGATGCGATATGTTTGGCAATGGCAGCATCCCACATATCTTCACACACAAATAGGCCGATGCGATATTGGTGCCATTCTACGACGAATGCGGGCTCACCAGCATGGAAAAGGCGTTTTTCGTCAAATACACCATAATTGGGCAGCGCGGCTTTATCTTGTCGGTAATGAATTTTACCTTGGCTTAAATGAAACAGGCTGTTGGTGGGCTTGCCATCCACCTGCCATAGGCCGCCTATTATGGCATCGCAAGCCATGTCTTTCGAGTTTTCTGATAAGGTTTCAACCGCTTGCATTGCGGCTTTAACAAATGATTCGCGTAATACCAAATCTTCTACCGGATAAGCGGTAATACACATTTCGGGGAAAATAATTAGGTCGCTGCCTTTATCAGCCGCTTTTTTCCATTCACGCAAAATTAATGCGCAATTATCGTGTATTGCACCAACCGTAGGGTTGATCTGAGCGAGGGTTATTTGGGGCATTAAAGCTCTATAGAGTATTTAAAAGTCAGCATCAAACCACAAATGACAACGGCCGTTATTATTTGTAACATCATAAATTCTGTCAGACTGAGCGCTAGTAGCTCCTGCTGTATAACATAATGGGTTGCTTACTGCCCCTACTCTTAGGCTATGATCGCTACCTGTCAGAGCGGCAGAGCGTACTTTTCCTCTATCAGGCATCCCATCATCTATTTTATCATCTAACCGAAAAGCTGTAATTGTTGGGATTGCATATAATCTGGCACTTGTGGTTTCATCAAAGTAACGTGAAATGTGTTTACAGCCAGTTCCGTACTTTACAGTGCCATCACAGCCACCATTAAAGCCTAAATAAATACCGTTTTTTCCCAAAGAACTTAACAATACAATACCTAAATCATCGCGAATTTTGCTTTTAATAAAATAAGAATCGGTTCCCATTGGTCCAGTGCAATCTCCTACGGGAATATCCAATATTTTGCTTTTGGATAATTGAGCAAGAGCCATTAGTGGTTCACCTTGTATAATTTTAGGATGTGGGTCATCAGATACTGCTATAAAGCCATTTCCATTTCCATTACCACGATTGCAAAAACCGGGCCCTTGTATATCATATTCTACAGCCTTATTAAAATCGCCTGGCACACTATTGTATTTTAAACGAAAAGTTAACGCCGCTGCATTTATCTTATCAATTTGTGAAAGCTGACTATTTATTTTAGATGATTCAATTAACGCTGAACCTGCAGTCACTCCACCTATTATGAGGCCAATAATAACAAGTACAATGGATAGTTCTAATAAAGTGAATCCAGATTTTTTCATTAAAAATTTTCCTATAATTTTTGCGTAAGCTCGGGTACGGCTTCAAATAAATCGGCAACGAGGCCATAGTCTGCAATTTCGAAGATGGGGGCGTTTTCGTCTTTATTAATGGCGACAATCACTTTGCTTTCTTTCATGCCTGCCAGATGTTGAATCGCGCCGGAGATGCCGACAGCGATGTAAAGATTAGGCGCGACCACTTTGCCGGTTTGGCCTACTTGATAATCGTTAGGCACATAGCCAGCATCAACAGCAGCGCGCGATGCGCCAATGGCTGCGTTTAGCTTATCGGCTAGTGGTTCAATAATGCTGTGGAAATTATCGCCAGAAGCGACACCACGCCCGCCTGATATTACAATGGCGGCTGAAGTAAGCTCTGGCCTTTCCGACTTAGTGGCTTGCAACTCAATAAATGTGGTTTTGTCATAAGCGCCTTTATTCTCCACTTTTGTAAGCGTGGCATTGCCGCCTTCAGCTGACACTTTATCGAAAGCGGTGGGGCGAATGGTGATGAAATGCTTGGCTTGATTGCTTTGCACGGTTTCAATCGCGTTGCCTGCATAGATGGGGCGCTTAAATGTGGTTGCATCTACTATTGCAATAATGTCAGACACTTGCTGCACATCGCATAGGGCTGCGGCGCGCGGCATCACATCTTTGCCAAAGGTGGATGCGGGGGCAAGGATGTAATCATATTTATCTGCCAAAGCGTGGATGAGCCAAGCGATGGGCTCGGCTAATGCATCGTTATATTCGGCGCCATCGGCATAAAGCACGTTGCGCACACCTTGGGCAGTGGTGGCCGCTTGAGCTGCTTGTGCGGCAACAGCGCCACTGCAAAGCAAATCAATTTCGCCGCCAATGAGCTTTGCCGCGCCTATGGTGGCAAAGGTTGAGGCTTCAAGCTGCGTTTCGGAATGTTCGGCGAGAATGAGGATGGCCATTGTTAGATTACCTTTGCTTCGTTCTTTAATTTATCAATCAATTCATCGACGGAGGCGACTTTGATGCCACCTTTGCGCTTGGCGGGTTCTTCTACTTTGCTCACGCTGAGTTTGGGGGTAGCATCAATACCCAAATCGGCCAGCTCAATTTTATCGAGTGGCTTGCTGCGTGCCTTCATAATATCGGGCAGCTTGGCGTAGCGCGGCTCGTTTAGACGCAAATCGGTAGTGATAACGGCGGGCAGGGTTAATTCATGCACGGCTAAACCGCCATCTACCTCACGGGTGACTTTAGCTTTGCCATCAGCAATTTCGAGCTTCGAGGCGAAAGTGCCTTGTGGCCAATCCAATAGTGCGGCTAGCATTTGGCCAGTTTGGTTCGCATCATCATCAATGGCTTGTTTGCCGAGAATAACAAGCTGCACATCTTCCTTCTCAGCTATTTTCTGGATAATTTTAGCGGCGACTAACGGTTCTATTTTGTCCGTTGTTGCGATATGAATGCCGCGATCAGCCCCTTGAGCGATGGCCGTGCGGATGGTTTCCTGCACTTTATCTTCACCAATTGAAAGCGCAATAACCTCGGTTGCAATGCCTTTTTCTTTTAGGCGAATGGCTTCTTCCACAGCAATTTCATCAAACGGGTTCATGCTCATTTTAACATTGGCCAGCTCTACACCGCTTTGATCGGCCTTAACGCGCACCTTTACGTTGTAATCAACCACGCGTTTTACACATACTAATAGTTTCATTTCATCCTCACTCGCTACATCTACCATAATGTGATATAGTAAAGAAAAGGTTTAGGTAAAGCATTGCCCGCGAAATATCGTTTAAAACTGTCACAAAACCTTAACTTGAGGTGCAAGCCTCACAATAGTAAGGTGATAAGTGTAATAAAAGGAATATCGTTATGACATCAAACACCGTACCACAGAATGCTCAGCCACAAGGCACAGAGGCAGAAGGCGCAAGTTGGTTTGATAATTTAAAATTAGGCAGCTTTAGTGAAGCATTTAGTTATGTGCGCGAAAACCCTATGAAGGTGGGTGCCATATTAGGTGGCGGCTACGGATTTATGAGTAAAATTTCCGATGGAGACTTTTTCGGTGCAATACGAGGTTTTATTAGTTGGGCCATTGTTGGCGCATTAGCGGCATGGGCAACCAATAAAGCTGCTAGCTATTTTACGGGCGATAAAGAGGCATCGACCGCGCAAGCGCATACCGATGCACCCGCGGTGCAAGTGCAGCTTGAGGGCAAAGCTAAAGGTGTTGAAAAAACGAAAGAGCCGGAAAAAGAAAAAGATGCAGTAGCTAAAGCGCAGCAAAGCGCTGATGGCGTAGCGCCTATTGCAGGTGCGAAAATTGAAGCGGATCAAGATGTAGCTGTCAACACATCGCCGCCTCACGTTACTGCGCAAACACAACAAACTACGAAAGAAAAAGTAGTAGGATAAGATTATGGCTAAAGGTGAAAATATTAAAGATTTCGGACTAGGTACGGTAAAGAATACCTTAGGTGATGGATGGAAGGGCGCTAAAATTGGCGCTGGTACTTCACTCGTCGCAGGATTAGGTGGCGGTTTGGCTGTAGCTGGTCTCTTTGCTTTATTTAGTGCTGCAGCGCCTGCAATCATAGCAGCAGGTTTAATTGGTGGGTTGTTTACCACTATGGGCACATTTATGGGTGCGACCACGCTTGGTGCTGGTGTAGGCGGTGCGTGGGGTGTTTTAACAGGTGGTGTTCGCCAACTTAGCCAGAGCGCTAATGCAAAAGAACAGAATTTAGAAGCCGCTCGCGGACAAGTTGATTATAGTCTTACAGAAGCGCAACATAAAAATCATGAGATTCGCGAAGCGATTGCTGCGGATGCGCAGCGCGAAAAAGCAAAACGTTTTCAAACGGAAAATCCTTTAGCAGCCAATAATCCACCGAATAAATTTACCAGTGCGTTGGCAGACCAAAAAGGGCAGCGTGAAACAGCACAAGTAGGAGGCCGCTAATGGCTGATTCAGTATTTGATAAAGTAAAAGAAGGCATTGATAAAACAGGTTTTACGGCCTTATCTGCAGCGCTTGATTTAGGTAAAGAGGCAATTGTAACCGGCGCACACATAGTAACAAAACCCTTACGTATGGTTGGTGGAGTAGGCGATGCAGGTGGAAATCTGGTTAAGGGAACATGGAATGCAGCAGGTAATGTACTTAAAAAAACTAATAACATTGCAGAAGGTGCTTTACGCAACCCCGTTACAAAACCATTATTAATGATTGCCGCTGCGGTGGCTGTATATAAAGGCATTAAAGGCTATTTTAGCCGTAAAGAAAAAACGCATGAAATTGAAGTTAAATCAGAGCGTGCTGATGCTATCAACGCGCAAAGTGCGCAGATGCTGGATGAGTATCAGAAAGCTAAGGAAGCGGTGTATCGCTTTGAAAACCCTAATGCTAAATCCGGGCATGTAGACCGTTATATGGCTGAAGGTGCGCAAGGGCACGCGCAAACTCGCTAAGGCACGGATTATAGCCTAAATCTTACATTGACTCAGCGTTTTAGCTGCTTATAGTACTTCTCCTTAATGTAAGTTTAATTGGACTTGCTTCAGCTTCGGCTTTGGCAAGGTTTTAAAGGAGATAACTGTGAGCAAACGTATCGCATCCAAATATAAGATCAGCCGTCGTATTGGTGAAAGCCTTTGGGGACGCGCGAAAGACCCTGTAAACCGTCGTGTATATGGCCCTGGCCAACATGGAGCTGCGCGTCGTCGCAAACTTTCAGATTACGGTATTCAATTGCAGGCTAAGCAAAAATTAAAAGGCTATTACGGCAATATTACTGAGAAACAATTCCGTCGTATTTATAAAGAAGCCGTGCGTTTACGTGGTGATACGGGCGAGCAATTAGTGGGCTTGTTAGAGTCGCGCCTTGATGCATTCATTTACCGTATGGGCATTGTGCCAACGGTATTTTCGGCGCGTCAATTTGTAGGACATGGCCATATTTTGGTTAATGGCAGCCGTGTGAACATTCCTAGCTATCGCTTGCAAGTGGGCGATGTGGTTTCTATCAAAGAAAAATCACGTCAAATTCCGATGGTGATGGAAGCGATGGCCAGTGGCGAACGCAATGTGCCTGATTATGTGCAAATGGATGATTCAAAGTTTGAAGCGAAGTTTATTCGCACGCCAGCTTTGAACGAAATTCCTTATGCGGTTATCATGGAACCTAACCTTGTAATCGAATTCTATTCTCGTTAATTCGGGAAGGTGATTACCCAAAATATTCTTGTCGGGGCTTTAATTGGGATAGCGATGTCTATTCCGGTTGGCCCCGCAGGTGTAATTGGGGTTAAGCGCACCTTGGCGCGCGGCATGAGTGCTGGCTTGGCTAGTGGGTTAGGCATTGCACTTGCCGATTTATTGTTTGCGGTAATCGCGCTAGCGGGTATTTCATCGGTGGCGGAGTTTTTACAGCATAATGCAGCACTGATTCAACTGGTAGGGGCGGTGGTTATTACTTTGGTAGGTTTGCAAGGGTTTCGCAAAGGGCCTACGAATTCCATTGATACGGCTGACACCAGTTCAATTGCTGTTATGCGCGATATAAGTAGCATGTTCGTGATAACTTTATTTAATCCGCAAACTGTGATTGGCTTTACAACGCTATTTGCGGCGATGGTTGCATTTTACAGCGTAGAAACGAGCGGCGAACTAGCGGCAATGGTGGGCGGAATATTTTTAGGAAGTTTAGCGATGTGGGTGTTATTAAGCTTTAGTTTAAGCCATTGGCGCGGCAATATGGCCGATACGCTCATTGCCAAATTGCATCATTACGCTTCGGCATTGGTTGTGATTGTAGGATTAGGGTTGGCTATTCATGCGCTGGTGCTTGGCGAAGCACTAAATTTGGGTTAGAATGGCCGCATGATAGATGAATTTCACGGAGGGGCAGTTACCCCAAATGAGCCTAAAGCGCTTGAGGAAAAGCCTGATTTGCGCCCTGAGCCCAGCTTCCCTAAAACCGTTCCCGTGCAGCTAAATGCTGCTGAAGATGGTGAAAATTTGCGTTCTCAAGAAGCTGAGGCGCAAGCCAATGATGAACAGGAAACAGAAGCCGCATTTGAAGCTGCCATGCAGCTAATGGCTGCAGGCCAAGGCGTGGAGCAGATTTTGAGCGGCGGCCAATTTGCTGCCATGCCTGAGCATATTAAGCAGCAAATTCGTGCACGGTTGCAACAAGCGGCTATTCAACGCGAGATGCAGCAAGTTGAAATGGCTCGACAAACGCGCGAAAAAGGCATGGCAGCCAAGGCAGCCTCAAAGCTCTTTTCGTTGGGGATGATGTCGGGCATCATTTCAAAAGATACGATGGAGCGCATTAATACGCTTTTTGCACAGCAGCCTAATTTGCAACAACAAATACAAATGCAGGGGCAAACTCTTTTAAAAGCAGGCGCTTCACCCGATTTAGAATTTGCTAAATCTACGGTGCAAGTGGTTTCGCGAGCGCCTTCAACTCCAGCGGTGGCGCAACAACAAGATCAAACCCCGCAGCGTTAAGTAAATGAAAATCCCTTATATAAAAATGGCGGGGCTGGGCAATGATTTTGTAATATTTGATGCGCGTAGCTTTCAAATGCCTGTTTTAAATTTTGCCAAAATTGCCGATAGAGAAGCCGGCATTGGCTGCGATCAAATTATCATTTTACAGCCCTCTGCTAAAGCCGATGTAACCATGCGCATCATCAATGCGGATGGCAGCGAAGTGGAGGCATGTGGTAACGCAACTCGCTGTGTAGGCTGGCTTTTAGGCAAACCGCACAGCCATATTGAAACGCTGGCGGGCATACTGAAAACACGCATTATCGGTGATGAGGTTCAAGTGGATATGGGCGTTCCACAATTTGCCAACCGCATTTTGCCGATTGAGGGCGAGCCTGTGGAAGTTTCAATTGGCAACCCGCATTTAGTGTTTTTTAAAAATGAGATTGAGTCGCTGGATTTGGAGGCTTTTGGTAAGCCTTTAGAGCATCATGCCGCTTTCCCTAACCGAACAAATGTGGAGGTGGTGCAGGTGCAAAGCCGTAGCCATCTCATTATGCGCGTATGGGAGCGCGGCGCGGGAATTACGCAAGCCTGTGGCACGGGCGCTTGTGCAGCGGCAGCGGCGGCCATCAAGCGTGGCTTAGCAGATAATATGGTGAAAGTTTCCATGTCAGGTGGTAGCCTGCAAATTGAGTGGCAGGGCGGCGCGAGTTCGCTCTTGATGCAAGGTGCGGTTTCGCTTACCTTCCGCAGCGAATTGGATGTGGAACATTTTAAAGCATGAGTGTTGAAGTTTTAAATTTTGGATGCCGATTAAACGCCTTTGAAGCGCAGGTGATGAAGAATCACGCGCTCGATGCAGGCATGCAAAATACGATACTTGTCAATAGTTGCGCAGTGACCAAAGAGGCGGAACGTCAGGTGCGGCAATCGATACGCAAAGCGCGGCGCAATAACCCGACAGCGGAAATTATCGTGAGTGGTTGCGGCGCCCAAATTTCACCTGAAAAATATGCTGCGATGCCCGAAGTTTCGCGCGTGATGGGTAATGAAGAAAAACTCAAAGCTGAAAGTTACGGTGCGATAGGCGAGGCTAAAATCTCGGTCAATAACATTATGGATATTACCGAAACTGCCGCGCATTTAGTGAGTGGTTTTGATGATCATGTGCGTGCCTTTATACAAGTGCAAAATGGGTGTAACCATCGCTGCACTTTTTGCATTATTCCGTTTGGACGGGGCAATAGCCGCTCGGTTCCGCTGGGTGAAATTGTCGCGCAGATGCGTATATTAGTTGCGCAAGGCTATAAAGAAATGGTGCTTACGGGTGTGGATATTAGCGATTATGGCAAGGATTTGCCCGGCAGCCCTAGTTTCAGCCAAATGCTGCGCCGCATTTTAAGCCAAGTGCCCGAACTGCCCCGTTTGCGTATTTCGTCTATTGATGCGGTGGAGATGGACGAAGAGCTGTTTCAACTGTTAGCCGAACAACCACGCATTATGCCGCATTTGCATTTATCGTTGCAGGCGGGTGATAATATGATTTTGAAGCGGATGAAGCGCCGCCATAGCCGTGAAAATGCTATTGAGTTTGCGCGCCGTGTGCGCGCCGTGCGGCCAGATGTAGTTTTTGGCGCTGATATTATCACAGGTTTTCCCACTGAGACCGAAGCCATGTTTGAAAATTCGATGAAGATAGTGGACGAGATGCAATTAGCTTATTTGCATGTTTTTCCGTATTCGGAGCGCGAAGGTACACCAGCCGCACGCATGCCGCAGGTAGAAGCTGCTGTTCGAAAAGAGCGTGGCGCGCGCTTGCGGGCGAAAGGTGCTGAGCAACTCGCATCATTTTTACAAAGCCGTATCGGCAAACCAGCGCATGTATTGGTAGAAAAAGCAGGTCGTGGCCGTTGTGAACACTATGCCATGGTTAAAGTAAATGAATCACATCCTATTGGCAGCATTGTGGAAGTGGTTATTCAAAGCGTAGAGGGTGAAAGGTTGGTAGCAGCATGAGTTGGCTCAATAAACTGAAAACCGGATTATCCAAAAGTTCAACTCAGTTAACCGAAAATATTACCGGCGTGTTCACGAAGCGCAAATTGGATAAGGCAGCATTAGATGAGCTGGAAGAGCTGCTCATCATGGCTGATATTGGCTTAGAAACTGCTGCTAAAATTACGCAACGATTGGGCGAAAAGCGGCTCAATAAAGAAGTGTCAGACCATGAAATTAAATTGGCTTTAGCCGATGAGATTGCTGAGATTTTAGAACCTTATGCTTATCCGATTGAGTTGGGTGTTGAAGCGCCGCAAGTGTTGATGATGGTGGGCGTGAATGGAAATGGCAAAACCACCACCATTGGTAAATTAGCCAAGTTTTATAAGCAAGAGGGCGAGCGCGTAATGCTATGTGCGGCGGATACTTTTCGCGCGGCAGCGGTGGAACAATTGCAAGAATGGGGCAAACGCGCCGATGTGCCCGTGATGACGGGCGCAAACGAAACGGATCCTGCATCGGTGGCGTATCACGCGCTGGAAACGGCCAAACAAGGTGGCGTTGATGTGCTGATGATTGACACGGCAGGCCGTCTGCAAAACAAGAAGAACCTGATGGCCGAGTTGGCAAAAATCGTCAAAGTAATGCAGAAAATTGATGATACAACGCCGCACCATGTGATTTTAGTGCTTGATGCAACAACAGGGCAAAACGCACTTAGCCAAGTAGCCGCGTTCAAAGAGTTAGTGAATGTTACGGGTTTGATTGTAACTAAATTAGATGGCTCAGCTCGTGCAGGTGTAGTGGTTGCATTGGCCGATAAGTTTAAGCTGCCTATTCATGCAATTGGCGTTGGTGAACAGGCCGATGATTTGCGCCCCTTCCAAGCTCAAGACTTCGCACGCAATTTGGTAGGGCTGTAGTATTTGCTAAATATAGCAGTTATTATGGCTTTAATGCACATTGCCCGTTGACTGTGAGGCCAAAAACCCGCAATTTCACGATGCATGAAATATGCGTAAATTTAGAATCTGCAAGGAGATTTCTTTTCAATGGTTACCAAAGTTTCAGTCATAATTCCCAGCTATCAAACGGGTGAAATTTTAACATATGCAATTGATTCGGTGTTGGAACAGAAAAACCTAACCGAAATTATTGTCGTTGATAATGGTAATCCGGAAGCAATTTTAAGCACGTTGCGCAATTATGCAGAAGATTCAAAAAAATTCACATTAGTGACGGGGCAGGGCAATATTGGCTTAGCTGCAGCATGTAATTTAGGTGCCGCAAAAGCATCGGGCGATGTGCTATTTTTCATGAATCCCAATAGTATCTTGCCTAAAGATAGTTTGAAACAATTGGCCGGAGCACTTGATGCTAATGATGCATTATGGGCAGCGGGTGGGTTGTTGCGTAATCCTGATGGAAGTGAACAGAAGGGCGCTCGTCGCCGATTATTAACACCCCATACGCTTATTGCAGAACAGTTACGCTTAGATGTAGCACTCGGGTGGGATAGGTTAAATATGCTGGATGATCCACTAGCAGAATCCATTGTAACGGTTCCGGCTATATCATCTGCTTGCATGGCTATTCGCGCCGATAAGTTTGAACGTTTAAATGGGTTTGATGAAGGTTACTTTCTGCACGTTGAAGATATGGATTTGTGCCGCCGTATTAGCGATGCAGGGGGTGAAGTGGCCTTAATACCATCGCTTGATATTGTTTGCATAGATGGGCGAACCAAAGCGAGCAGTTTTTTTATGGAATGGAATAAAGCCAAAGGCTTCATTCGCTATTTTGATAAGTTTGAAAATAAGTTGATGTGGGCGTTAATGTCAGCTTTTGCAATCGTAAACTTTGCAGCGCGTTCGGCTTGGTCGGCAATCAAACGCATTTTGCCGCACAATAAATCTAAGGTGCAAAGTGCGCGTCGTTTTATCTGGTTATATCGCCATTTAAAAAATGAAACGAAACCGAATGCGTTGATAAAAGATAAGGTGTTTTTAGTAACCGGAAGCACCTCACAAGTGGGTATTTGCACGATTGGGCATTTACTCGCGGGCGGGGCAACGGTGATAGCTATGGTGCATAAAACCAAGCTTTTCTTTGAACATCCAAACTTAACGTGGCTAGAAGGTGACCTTGAAAAATCTAAGTTAAATTTAGCAAAGTTAGCTCCCGAAGCGGTGATTCATTGTGCGCCCATGTGGATGCTTAAAAACTCACTGACTGAAATGTTGAACGCTAAAATTAAACGCGTAATAGCCTTTAGTTCAACCAGTGTTTTTGTAAAAATTTATTCGGATAATCAGTCTGAGTTGCATGCAGTCAAAGCACTCGAAGAAGCTGAGCTGCATTTAGCAGAGCGTTGCCAAAAGGCGGGCGCTAATTTTACTATTTTGCGGCCTACCATGATTTATGGTTTAGGGTTGGATGAGAATGTTACCCAAATTTCTGATTTTGCGCAGCGTTATCATTTCTTCCCGCTTTACCCGCCTGCCGATGGTCGCCGTATGCCGGTACACGCGGATGATTTAGCGCAAATGGCGATTAAAGTGGTGAGCAACAATAAAACCTACAATAAGAGCTATAATATTGGTGGCGGTGAGGTTTTGCCCTATCGTGTAATGGTTGAACGCATCTTTTTAGCGTTGGGTCAAACCCCGCGCACCATTAAAATAAAAGCGCTTCCATCCATCATGGATTATGTAGGCAAGTGGTTCTTCGGCGGTAATATTAACGGAGAAATGGCGCGACGCATGAATGAAGATATGGTTTATGTAGAGGCCGATACGCGTCGTGATTTTGCTTTTAAACCGCGCGGTTTTTTAGAAGCGGGCTCACGCGATTTAGGCGTATAATTTATGGCAATTGCTTATGTGAATGGTGATTATTTGCCTGCTAATTCAGCCATGATTGCATTAGAAGATAGGGCGCATCAATTCGCAGATGGGGTTTATGAGGTAATCGCATTTTTTAATCGAACGCTGTTGGATGCTATCCCTCATCTCAAAAGGTTGGATTATTCTTGTGCAGAATTAAAGATTCCAAATCCGCATAGCCATGATGAATGGTTAGAAATTTTTAATCAGTTGATGCAACAAAATGCGTTTGACCATGGCGGAATTTATTTGCAAGTTTCGCGTGGCACGCAGGAGCGTAATCACATCTATCAACCAAATTTAAAGCCAAATGTAAGTTTAAGTGTATTCGGCCAGAAAACACCCAGCAAAGAACTAACCTATATGGGCGCAAAAGTAATCACATACCCTGATTTACGTTGGAAGCGTTGCGATATTAAAACGACTGGCTTGTTAGGCAATGTGATGGCGAAACAAGCTGCGCATGAAGCGGATGCGCGTGAGGCGATTTTGATAAAAGAAAATGGCGACGTTTCTGAAGCTTCTGTTTCAAATTTCTTCATTGTGAAAGATAAGGTTATTCATACGCACCCTTCTAATCATGAGATTTTAAGTGGCATTGCACGTGAGGTTACACTAAAAATCGCGGCCGATAAGAGCTATGAAGTAAAACTTCAACCGTTTAGCAAAGCGGATATGTTTGGCGCCGATGAGGCGTTTTTAACGGGTACTACCACCAATATTTTGCCGGTTACCTATGTGGATGATACGCCCATTGGCAGTGGAAAGCCTGGGGCAGTGGCGTTAGATCTGCTTGAAGGATTTATGGCGCATATTAAAGCAGAAACCGGATATGTATTATGGAGCTAACACCCCCCAAAGCTATTTTATTTGATTGGGATAATACATTGGTTGATACATGGCCTGTCATTCACGAAGCGCTCAATTATTGCATGGATAAAATGGGCAAAGAAAGCTGGACAATCGAAAAGGTTAAAGCTGAAGTTGCCCATTCTATGCGGGATTATTTCCCTACATTATTTGGCGATAAATGGGAGCAAGCAGGAGAATATTATTTAGAAGGTTATAAGCAATTACACAAAGATAGGCTTACTGCCTTAGCGGGTGCGTTAGAGGTGCTTAACGCTATTGATGAAGCAGGAATTTACCAAGCGATTGTCAGCAATAAAAAGGGCGACACCTTACGCATTGAAGCCGAACATATTGATTGGGAGGATTACTTTTTTGCGATTATCGGTTCGGATGATGCACCTAATGATAAACCCCACCCTGATCATGCCTATCTAGCGCTTATGGGGCACGAAGGCGCAAAAGATAAATCCGTTTGGTTTGTAGGCGACAGCGCCGTTGATATGGAAATTGCAAAAAATGCTGGTTTTACCGCTATTTTTTATGGTGAAGACGCCAAAGCGCGGCAGGTGACGCACCCAATTGATGCGCAGGTTAGAAATCACGCGGAATTGCTGGAACTGCTACGCCGCTATCTGTAGTTTTTGACGCAAATCTGAATGACTATTGCGCATTTCCTGCAACGTTTCAGTTAGCTGTTTAGGCTGATTGCCTTCGATAGCAATCGCAATCATATCGAGATGTTTTTCGTAGCGTAGCAGTAAATCATTTACCGCATTAAAATGTTTACTGATTAATTCCATATCGCCTTCGGGCGCTTCGGATGCGGGTGAGGCTACATCGGCAAATCCTGCGCCGCTATAACGCACCAAACGTTGACCTGATTGACGTTCCAACATGGACACAGTAGCGATTAAACAACTGGCTGCAATACGCGGAAATAACACGCGTGCAGCAATGCCGCAATCTTGTGCATCGGATAGATCCGTTTGGTCTTGATTGCCCTGAACTAATTCGTTGCGAATATGGCCAATCATGGCGATATAATTGCGCAATGCTTGTAAAATATTAGGCTGATTGTTTAATATAATGTCGGCCCAAAGCGGCGGATGCGAATTGCCTAAACGGGTAAACCGAAAGAGTGCTTCATCATTAGGTTCAATCATAGAGACTGGCGCAAGCGTGGCAGAGGCGGCATAGGCTACAATATGCGGCAGATGTGATACATAACCATAAACCAAATCGTGAAAATCGGCGGGCATTAATTCGATAATGCAATCAAGATGCTGCCAAAATGATTGCACACGTTGCAAGCCAATATCATCAATTTCCACACCTAAGGGTGGGGTGAGGTTAACTAGCTTACGCGCAAACATATCGGCGCGTGCATGTTGGGGGCCTGCAAATGTTCCTCCCGCTATAGGATGGCCAGGTATAAATTGAAGTGTTTCGTTTCCTGCTTGTTCCAGATACCGCAAAATAGGCAATTTTACGCTGGCAACATCCGTTAAAATGGTGTCGGGTGAAAGATGGGGTTTTAGTTTTTCGGTTACTTCAGCAATACAATGGGGCGGCACTGCTAAAATTATAAGCGAACAATCTTGCGCCATTTTTTCTAAGGGTATCACCGCATCAATGATGTGTTGAGCCTGACAGTAACGTAATGTTTTTTCATTAATATCAAAACCATAAACGGTTTGTGCAACCTTATTTTCCTTAGCTGCCATCGCAATGGAGGCGCCAATATTGCCAAGCCCAATAATGCCAATTTTAGTAAAAGGAGTCGTCATAAATCAGGATTGAAACTTTGATAGAACATCAAGAAATTCATCATTTTCAGCTTTCGTTCCTACCGAAACGCGTAAATAATTGGGCAGGCCATAGGCGGAAACTTCGCGCACGATGATACCATATTCAAGTAGATGATTATTAACGGCTGTTGCTGTAGCGGGGCTACCAAAATCAATTAAAATAAAATTTCCAAATGCCGGAACCGTTTTATATTTTTCATTTATTGCTTTGATTAACCGCGCACGTTGTTCGCTGTTTTTATTTTTAATATCGTGAGTGTAGCTGAGGTCTTTAATCGCTGAGCTTGCAGCGGCTAAGGCAGCAGCATTTACATTAAATGGCCCGCGAATGCGATTGAGCACATCAATCATCGATTCTGGCGCATAGGCCCAGCCAACGCGCAATGCGGGCAAGCCATAAATTTTGGAAAAGGTGCGCAGCATAATGGTGTTTTCGCCTTCAGCGACGAGGTCGCTGCCGTCGGTGTAATCATCTTCATCCATATATTCAGCATAGGCGCCATCTATGGCTAGGATGATATCCTCACGCAAACCCTTACGCAAACGGGATAATTCGCTGCTATTAATGTAAGTACCTGTAGGATTATTAGGGTTTGCTAAAAAGACGATTTTTGTTTTTTCAGTAACCGTTTCAAGCAAAGCATCAACATCGGTGGTGAGGTTCTTTTCAGCAGCAGTGCGTGGAATGGCGCCTTGGCTTAATGCGTAAATTTTATACATTAAAAAACCATGCTCAGGGTAAAGCACTTCATCACCCACATTGGTATAGGCTTGAATAAGCATGCCGATGAGTTCATCGGAGCCTGCGCCGCAAATAATGTTAGCCGGTGGAATATCCTCAACCTCTGAAATAGCACTACGAAGTGCATCATGGCTGCTTGTTGGGTAACGATAGAGATTTTCGCTTTGGCTTTTATAAGCCTCAATCGCTTTAGGACTTGGCCCAAAAGGATTTTCGTTTGATGAAAGTTTTATAACGCGCTGCCCTGCTGCACCCGACTTGCCTGCAACATAAGGCCGAATCTTTTTAATGGATGCTTTAGGTTCTGGTGCCGTCATCAATCTTCTCCTGCTTCAATGGGGGTGGCGAATGTGCCTAACCATCTATTCTGTTTAACTTCACCGTCAGATGCGATGGCATCTTTGGGCCATTGCTTATGATAACCTGCAATGGTATGAAAATGCCAGCCTGAATCATCTTCAATGGCAAATAAGCTGCTGTCTTGGCGGCTAGGTTCGGGTACCAAATTTGCCGCTACGTAGATGGCGGGTTGATCATTGTAGGTTCTAACATAGGGTATGGCCGCAAAAACACATAATGTTTCAGGCTTTGATGTCGCAAACTCAGTCCATAATTCTTTAGCATGGTTAGGCTCGGGTAAAATGACAAGGGCGGCTGGCTCTTCTTTTAAGATTTCAGCAAGTTCCTTAATAGTTGAAAACTGCTTTTTGGGTAATGTTTCTCCAAAATAATACGTGGCATGATGGTTTAAGTTTTCATATTCCGATTCATGAATCACTAAGCTCATCGCGCATTCATGTTGGGTTGACGCACTAATAATTTGACGCCAAATGGTGCAGGCGGCTAGGGGGCTAAAATCAGTTCCCTCAAACTCGGTGAAAATATCGCGTAACATATCCGCTTCGCGACCTGAACGGATAAAGCAACTTAATAAACCAGTTTTGCGTTTTAATTCACCCACTTTGCTGATGATTTCAATGCGCTGTTTTAACAATTCGATAAGCTTTTTGTCGGTTTCGTCAATTTGCGCGCGATAATGTGCTAGCTGCTCTTCATCATTTTCAGGTAACTTATATTCTTCCATAATGCTGTGGATATATTCGTTTCAATATCAATGTGCAATCAATGCTTGTCCAAAAACCCAAGAATTTTTTTCTCTATACGTGATAACGGCAATGCTTTTATGCTTTCATTTGATTTCATCTGCCAATGTTTTGGGAGCGTTTGAAACGGAATGCTATATACATTAGCAACGAGTTTGAAGTGACTGTAAAGATGTGAAATTTCACCCAACTTAATTGCATGTTTGAGTGTAAATTCTTTACCTTCAAAAACAATTCTATCGGTTTGATTATATTCTGCAAATTGCCACAAACCATTTAAAAGCCGCGTTTCGCGCGGTCGCATGGCATAGCGATTTTTTGTATCGGTAAATAAAACAATATTCTGGTTTCGAGTGGGTATCGCGATAGATTTCTTTTTCTGTGGATAGTCTAAAGGATTCGTTTTGCCTTCACATATAGCCGCAGCAGGACATTGGCTGCATAACGGCGCTTTTGGTGTGCAAATTTGCGATCCTAAATCCATCATCGCTTGATTATAGTCGAACGGGTTTTTAGTGTTTAGCAGCTCTTCAGCGCGCTGCCATAATTGGGGCATATTAGGATTTTTTAGAGCGAAAATGCGCGTTATAACACGTTTGACGTTTGCCTCTAAAATGGCTACGGGCTGATTGAATGCAAAGGCCATAATGGCGCGCGCGGTGTTTTTGCCGATGCCGGGTAAAGCAATAAGTTCGGCTTCGCTGCTAGGTAAGGTATTTACTTTTTGACTGGCCAGCCCTTGTGCCGCTGCATGCAAATTGCGTGCACGGGTGTAATATCCTAATCCTTGCCAATGATGAAGTACATGCTGCAAATCAGCTTTTGCTAAATCATTTATCGTGGGAAAGCTTGTTAAAAAAGGATGATAAAATCTATCTAACACGGTCTTAACCTGAGTTTGTTGAAGCATTACTTCACTTACCCAAATCGTGTAAGCATCATGCGTTTGTCGCCATGGCAAATGGTGGCGGCCATTGGCTTGATACCACTTATCTAGCGCTTGATGAAAGCTAGATAAGTTCACGATTATCAGGAAAATCTGGATGCTTTGCGCGTACTTGTTGTGGCAAGTTAAAGGTGATGGTTTCTTGCACACCATTTTGCAGTTTGAGGGTAACATCACGCAAGCTTCTAAGCTTTTCAATCACGCCATCAATTAATAATTCGGGCGCGGATGCGCCGGCTGTAATGCCTAAGGTTTGTACATTTGCTAGCCATTGTGGCTTCAGTTCGGTGGCATCGTTAATTAGGTAAGAAGGAATAGAAACTTCTTCACCTAAGTCACGCAAGCGATTGGAATTTGAACTGTTTTCAGCGCCGATAACCAATAGGAGATCAATTTCACCTTGCATATCTTTGACTGAATTTTGACGGTTTTGGGTGGCGTAACAAATATCTTCAACGTCCGGCCCTTCAATATGAGCAAAACGCTGGCGTAGCGCCGAAACGATATCCGCAGTGTCATCAACGCTTAACGTGGTTTGCGTTACAAACGCTAGTTTGGTGGATGGTGGGAATGATAGTGCGTTTGCTGCTTCGACCGAATCCACCAGATGCATCGGGTTTTTAACCCGCCCCATAGTACCAACCACTTCAGGGTGACCTGCATGCCCTATGAGCAACAGCGTATGGCCTTCTTTTTCATATCGTTTCGCTTGATTATGCACTTTGGTAACGAGTGGACAGGTTGCGTCAATGGCAGGCAGGCTACGTGATTTAGCCTCCAATTCAACTTTTGTTGAGATGCCATGGGCGCTAAAAATCGTAATGCCATTATCGGGAATTTCATCTAGTGATTTTACGAAGATAACGCCTTTGGATTTCAGATCATCGACTACCCATTTATTATGTACAATTTCGTGCCGCACATAGATGGGTGCCCCATAAAGTTTGAGCGCTTCTTCCACAATATCAATGGCACGTACCACGCCTGCGCAAAAGCCGCGTGGTTGGGCTAAAATAACGGTTAAGGGGGCTAATTGATTCATAGGCGTAATGTAGTGCGCTTTAACTTAAATGCCCAGCCCCAAGATAAGCATTGGAGCGCATTTCAATTAAGCGTGATACAGTGCGTTGAAATTCAAAGCTGCCATCGCCCGCTGGGTAAAGCATTTGCGCAGTGGCATCGGCGGCGCAAATAAGGCGCGTTTTATGTTCGTATAAGGCATCAATTAACAATACAAACCGTTTGGCTTCATTGCGATTTTCGGGCTTGAGGATGGGGATGTGCGTTAAAAATAAGGTATGAAATTCACGCGCCAAGCTGTTATAATCTTCTGCGCCTAAAGCCGATTCGCATAAGTCTGCAAAATGGCAAAAAGCCATTCCATCGGCGGTTTGAGGTAAAAGTAAATCGCGGCCTTTTATGCGTAATGTTGTGGGTTTCGGCTCATGTTGCCGCATTTGTGCAAATAAATTCTCTAAAGGTTTAACATTATTTTTGGGTGTAAAATACACATCCGTTTCACTTAATTTTTGCAATCGATAATCGGTTTCATGATTTAATGTCAAAACATTAAAATGTTGATTTATCAATGTAATAAAAGGCAAGAATGAATCGCGCTGTAAACCATTTTTATATAAATCTTCGGGTGGACGGTTACTGGTTGTAACGGTTACAATTCCATTGTTTAGTAGCGATGCAAAGAGCCGCGAAAGAATCATTGCATCGGCTATATCATGCACTTGAAATTCATCTAAACACAAAAGCTTACAGCTTTGCGCGAAATCTTTGGCGATTTTAGGTAAAGGGTCACCATCGGGTGACTGTTGTTGATAACGATAAAGCTCTTCATGAATGAGCGTCATAAATGCGTGGAAATGAAACCTTTTTGCTTGAATATTTGGGCTTATGATATCAAAAAACATATCCATAATCATCGATTTGCCACGTCCTACATCGCCCCAGAGATAAATGCCTTTCACATGATTGCCGCCAGATGATTTCGTTTTAAAAAAAGACAGGAGTGTGGGTTTTTTAGCTTTAACGTTTAGTAATTCATTATAAAGCGATTGAAACGCATCAATAATAGCACGCTGCGTTTGATCATCATGCCAATGATTTAATGCAATTTGCGTTTCATATGCTTGCGTTAAGGGATGTTTTTGCGTATCAGCCATATCTATGGGATTGATTATTACTACTGCCAAAGCATTACGCGCTGAAATTGCTAAGCGCAAGGCAAATGGCCGCAAAATTGGTTTTGTACCCACAATGGGTGCATTGCATGCTGGGCATTTG
Source organism: uncultured Alphaproteobacteria bacterium (assembly GCA_963837025.1). Classification (GTDB taxonomy): domain Bacteria; phylum Pseudomonadota; class Alphaproteobacteria; order Rickettsiales; family JALZUV01; genus JALZUV01. The sequence goes on along the minus strand of CAWILT010000001.1, from coordinate 596,229 downwards.
TCACTGATTGATATCGCTAAAAATCATTGTGATGATGTGGTGGCGAGTATATTTGTTAATCCTAAACAGTTTGGGCCTAATGAGGATTTTGAAACCTATCCACGTTCGCATCAAGTCGATAGTGCTAAACTCAAAGCACAAGGAGTAGATGTTATTTACATTCCAGAGGTTGAGGAAATCTATCCGCCTGATTTTGCAGCCCATGTGCATATATCGCAGCATTTGACCAATAGTTTATGTGGTGCATTTCGGCCGGGCTTTTTTGATGGGGTTGCTACTATCGTCACCAAATTACTCTTACAAACCACAGCAGATATTGCCGTGTTTGGCGAAAAAGATTTTCAGCAATTGCGCATCATTGAGCAGCTCGTAAAAGATTTAAGCATACCGTGCGAGATTATCGGCGGTAAAATTGTGCGTGAGCCTGATGGTTTGGCGCTATCCTCACGCAATCAGTATTTAAATGCTAAAGAGCGCAACATTGCTGCGCAATTAAACCAGCAACTCATCCAAACGGCGCAAAATATCCATGAGGCTGATGGTGATGTAGCAACAAGTTTGCGTGAAGCTGAGCGTGCATTATTGGCGGCAGGGTTTGATAGTGTGGATTATGTAGCCTTGGTTGATCGTGTTACACTACAGCCGCTTACGCAATGTAATGGCTCGGCACAGTTGCTTGTTGCCGCAACTTTGGGTAAAACACGCTTAATTGACAACCGATATTTGGCGAGAAGCGACCATGAATAGAGATGAAGTTTTAGCAGAATTTGAAGCGGCGCAAGCTATTCTCAAAGGGCATTTCATCTTATCTTCAGGTTTGCACTCGGACACATATCTTCAATGCGCGCGCGTGTTGGTGCAGCCTAAACGTGCTGAAAAGCTGGTTAAGGCGCTAATTGAAAAACTTTCACAAACGGTTGATTTAGACACCATCGACATGGTAGCGGCTCCGGCAATGGGCGGGCTTATTGTGGGTTATGAAGTGGCTAGGCAGCTTGATAAACCCTACGTATTTTGCGAGCGGGTTGAGGGTGCATTTCAATTTCGCCGTGGATTTAACTTTAGCCATCAAGCGCGGGTGTTGGTAGTAGAGGATGTTGTAACTACCGGTTTATCCTCGCGCGAAGCATTTAAAGCGATTGAAGAAGCGGGCGGATTGGTGGTGGCTGAAACTTCATTAGTAGATCGTAGTAATGGTGCGGTTGCATTAGGCGTGCCTTATGTCGCGTTACTTGAAATGGATGTTAAAACATATAAAGCTGACCAGCTGCCCGATCATTTAAAGCATAGCCAAGGCGAGAAGCCCGGAAGCCGCGCTTTAAAGAAATAAATAACAATCGCTAATAAATTTTCGCAACCTTAAAGATTTGTTAACCAATTGGCGATATGCTTAGAAGATGAGTAAAGAACATCTTTTGTCATCTATTGATTTAACCGAGTTGAAAACCGATTCAAAATCGCATGCACGTTTAATTGTCGCAAGTAAGCTAGGGAACCATTTTGATTCCATTAGTAATGAATCTTCTGAATATCAAATTGCCTGTGAGATTGCGTATTTATTGCAGAATGACAAGGAAGTTACCATTCGTATTGCATTAGCCGAAAGCGTTAAACACTCAGAGGCGGCGCCTAAGCAGCTTATTTTGCAGCTTTGTATGGATAGATCTGACGAGGTTGCTGTGCCAATTCTGCGCAATTCACCTCTTATTAATGATTCGGATTTGATGGGATTATTGCCTACAATCATCCAAAATATCAGACTTATAGCCGTTGCGGAGCGCAAATTTTTGTCAGTTACCGTAAGCTCCATGTTGGCAGAACGTAATATTGAAGAAGTGGTTGTTGCGCTGCTAAATAATGATTCAGCCATTATTGATGAAGAAGTGATTTTGCAAATTGCTTATAAACATTCACGCTCACAAAATGTGTTAAACCGTATGATGCGGCGTATGCCGATGCCCACCAGCGCGGTGAGTCATATGGTGAAAATGCAGCAATCAGGCGAGCAGCTAAACCGCAAACCCAATGAAATGAAATCATTCACATCGTTAGAAAAAGATGAGTTAAAAGATGATGTGTTAACCTTGATGCTACTCGGAAAGCGACCTTCGATGGAGGCATGTGCTGAAGTCGTCGATAAGCTTGAAAGCGAACATAAAATTTCTGCGGCATATATGTTGCTGGCCATGTGTTTGGGGCATGAGCATTTCTTCATCAATTATATGTCACAAAATACGCATTTACCGCGCAGCCGCGTGGAGGAGCTTTGTCGTGTCAACCAAGCTGAATTTTCGTTGTTGATGAATAAATCAGGCATCTCGCCTTCGCTTTACGGCATGATGTATCACACCTTTAAGGGTATGAAAGCTACGCTAAATAAAAATATTGAACCGGTATCCAAAGAATTTGCACTCGAAATGGTAGAGCATCTTATTAAAGCCGAAACTGCCGGCGTTAACTTCGCCACAACCATCGGCAAGCCGCTAGCCAAAGCAATTAAAGAGACATTTGCTTAGACAATTAAATCGGTTTTTTAACTATTAATTAGCGTTGAAGCTGCTCAATTCTTTTGGAAGTGGGTGGGTGTGCTGAGTAATCGCAATCATCTTCACTCTGCTGCATTGGAAGGCTTTTAATATGAGAATGAGTTCCGTCATCACCAAAATTTGATTGAAGTGTGCTCATAATATTTGGCATTGAGTGTCTAATTCTTTCAACACAAAGAAACACTTTTTCAGGTAAACTCATTTCGGCCATAACTTTTTTCGAAAGATTATAATCTATTGATGCGTTTTCTAATATTGGTAAAACAGTTGCTATTTCATCTCCCAGCCCGATTTTCTTAGCATAACCATCTGCTAAATATTCATTTTTTTGTAAGGCTTTATAGTAATTGCAAAGTATGTCTTTATCATAGGTATCATTGTGATATTCGTCTTCGTCTTTATGATATTGTTCGCGCTCTTTATCTGAAAGTTTGTTATATTTATCAGAATCATATCCTATACCAGCAAATTGTCCATATTCGGTTTCTGAGGGATGATAGCAATTTGAATTTGTATTTGGACGAGAAATGCTTCCAATTTCACCATGACCTAATTCATGTGCTAAAATCGCTTTAAGTTGATTTCGTGATACATTTTCAGGTAACATTTCATCCAAAATAATAAATTCATTTATACTGTCGGAGTTTTTCGACGAAACACTTCCTGAATGAGCGGCACGAAGAGATAATCCGTTAAAGGTAATTAAAGGCGGTGCATCCTCAATGTTTAGAGCTTCGGCGACTTCGCTATAAGGGTTTAAAAATGTGGTATCTTTTGTAACACGCGCAGTAAGCTTAGATGCATCAATCCTAGCTAGTGATTCGACGTTTAAGTTCTCGTTATGACGTGAGAAGGTGCTGCGGCCTTCATTATATGTTTTTTCTAAAGCTGCATTGCCTGCTGCTCCCAGACCTGTAACTAGTAGGATGCTTTTATAGTTTTTTAAAATAAGTGAGAATATCGACATTCATCAATTTAACATCTTAAAGTTGCAATTTGATGACGATATTAATAATAATATGAAACTTATGTCTGTTAAGCGATAATATCGGGGTAGAGTTGTTCTTCAATGGAAGAAATCATGTCGCGTAGGGCGAGTTTCTCTTTTTTTAGACGCATAATTTGTAATTGATCGGAAAATTGGCTTTCGCCTAATTGATCAATGGTTTGATCAAGTGCGCGATGTTTTTCGCGCAGGTTAAACAGCTTTTTTTCAAGCGATACGGTTTCTTCTTGCATCATAGCGCAAGACTATAACAAAAAACTTTTGCAGGGACTAGTCTTATCTGTTTACAAAAGCACAATTAATCGTCGTTTTTCCATCGCGAGACGTGCCCGGTATCAATATCAAATAGCTCTAATGCGCGGCTAACGGTTTGGTTTACGATATCATCAATGGTTTGCGGCTTATGATAAAAAGCAGGTACCGGAGGATAAATAATGCCGCCTGCTTGCGTCACGCGCGCCATGTTTTCAATATGAATGGAGGTGAGCGGCGTTTCACGCGCCATAAGCACCAATCGGCGGCGCTCTTTTAATATTACATCAGCGGCGCGGCTCATCAAGCTGCTGGTTACGCCTGTGGCAATCTCGGCCAAGCTGCGCATGGAGCAGGGGGCAATCAGCATGCCTGCAGTTTGATAGGAGCCGCTGGAGATGCAGGCAGCAATATCTTTATAGGGATGCACCGTATCGGCCAGTTGCTTAACCTGCTCCAACGTGAAATCGGTTTCGGTGGCTAGGGTGATGCCCGCGGCTGGGGAAATAATCAAATGCGTTTCAATGGGGTGCTCTTGCAGCATTTGCAGCGCACGCACGCCAAGAATTGCACCGCTTGCGCCGCTAATGCCTATTATGATGCGTTTTTGTGACTTCATGATGCTCAAGCCTATAAAGCGATTGGATGCGAATAAAAAGTTTTATTTTTTATTGACCGTAGAAAAATATTGACGATAGTGCAAAGTTTTGTTTAATTAGAGATAGCAGCAAGCAGGTTGCATTAAGTGTAATATAACACGATTTAAACAGGAGAGAATCTAATGAGTATTGCCAATCACCATCAAAATTTGGAGCGTAAACACGCGGTATTAGATAGCTTAATAGACTTAGAAGCAGGGCGTCCATTGCCTGATTTCGGTAAAATCACACAAATGAAACGTCAGAAATTACGTATTAAGGAACAGCTTAAATTACGTGCATCTAGCGCCGCATAGAAAAAACTGTTATTGACACAAAAATGGCCAGTTTAGACTGGTCATTTTTTTATCGTGAGGGTGTATCACTTGAGTTTGGTTTAACTGCATAATCTGTCCAAGCGCGCTGTGTGCGAGCCTCAACTAAATTTTTAGAAATCTCAGCATAGGGTTTTCGCATTTCATCGGCAAGATCATAGGGTGGGGTAAGGCCATCAAAATGGCGGGCATAATCGGGTAACAGATACTCGCCACTATCTGATTTTGGGATTTGCTCTAACGCTTTACCGACATAAATATGGGTAATGGGCTGGCCGTGACGTCCATTGCGTTTTGGTTGTGGTGCATCAGTTGCATCTGGCGCGCTCGCCAAATAGGTAGCGTTTGAGCGCTCAAAATAATGCTTTATTATTGATTCTTTGCGGCCGGAAGGCAAGTCTTGTAGCGAAAATTTTATCGCATCGAGTAAATTATTTTGGTTAGTAATCTCGTCATTCGTATCTTGATAATTAGATGTCATAAGGGGTGCCTAAAGTTATTATTCGACTTTAGTATAACACCCCAATATGAAAATTTTATTACGCTGCTTCCGCTTCGTCTAATTCGGGCAACATACCCATTGCTCGCATGTAAGTATCCAGTACCAATTCTTGTTCTTGGCGCTCTGAAACTTCGAGTTTGCGCAAGCTAACAATTTTGCGCAATGCTTTCGCATCATAGCCGTTGCCCTTGGCTTCAGCATAAATTTCGCGAATATCGGCGGCTATATTTGCTTTATCTTCTTCCAAGCGCTCGATGCGCTCAATGATGCTGCGCAATTGATCGGCGGCGATTCCCCCTACATTAACCATAATCTTCTCCTGTATTTTTTGACTGGTGGGCAGCAAAACTAATAGAAATCTCTTGATAAGCCAAGCATAATCCCTTACACCGCGAGCAGATTTATGTTACACATCTACTCCTTGAAGGGGGGTAAAGAAGAATGATTGAAGTTTCCGTTCGCGACAATAATGTTGAGCAGGCCATGCGCGTGCTTAAGAAAAAGATGCAGCGTGAAGGTGTTTTCCGTGAAATGAAAAAGCGCCGTCACTATGAAAAACCCTCCGAAGTGCGGGTTCGCAAAGAAGCAGAGTCAGTGCGCCGTACGCGCAAAGTAGCCCGCAAGAGTTACGATTAATCTGCAAATTTATGTGAAGAATATGCCACTAGCCTAGCGGTTAACCCCGCACTGAAAAGGTTGGTGGCTTTTCTCTTTTTGACAATCGGCTAAGAAAAACTACACTTGCCGTTTAATGGGTTAGGGTCTTTTATCATGTCATCATCCAATTTAGTGGTTATCGCTATGGGCAGCCAATCGGACTGGCCCACGATGAAGCATGCTGAAACTATTTTAAAGCAGCTGGGCGTGCCGGTTGAAACAAAAATTATTAGCGCGCATCGCACGCCGGATAGAATGATTGAGTTTGCCAAAAATGCTAAAGCAAATGGTGTGCAGGTGATTATCGCTGGTGCGGGCGGCGCGGCGCATCTACCCGGAATGATAGCCGCCATGACGCCTATTCCTGTATTGGGTGTGCCGGTAGAAAGTAAGGCGCTTAGCGGACTAGATAGTTTATTGTCTATTGTGCAAATGCCCGGAGGTGTGCCGGTTGGCACATTAGCGATTGGCATTGCTGGCGCGAAAAATGCAGCTTATTTAGCGGCTTCCATTGTGGCGCTTCACGATGAGAATATAGCAACCGCAGTAGATGATTATCGTGCTAAACAAACAGCGAGCGTAGCCGAGGCGCCTAAAGATGAGTGAGCAAGTGGCGATAAAGCCCGGTGGGGTGATTGGTATTTTAGGTGGTGGACAATTAGGTCGTATGCTCACCACTGCTGCGGCAGAATTAGGGTATGTTACGCATATTTATTGCCCGGATGAGGATTCGCCCGCATTTGATGTGGCAGGTGAAGTAACAGTAGCCGCTTATGACGATGAAGAGGCGCTAGCCGATTTTGCCTCACGCGTGGACGTAGTAACGTTTGAATTTGAAAATATTCCCCATCAAAGCTTAAGCTTGCTGCAAAAAATGGCTCCGGTTCACCCCTCGCCAGATTTGCTGAAAATTTCGCAGAATCGATTGCGTGAAAAGAATTTTATTAATGCGCATGAAATTCCCACGACTAATTATCATCGTGTGAATTCGGCAGAGGAATTAGAGCGCGCGGTTGAGCGCATAGGCTTGCCGGCCATATTGAAAACCACCGAACTGGGTTATGATGGCAAAGGGCAGGTGCGCATTACAGAAGCAGATCAAGCGCAAGCCGCATGGCACGCGTTGGGTCAAGTGGAATGCGTGTTGGAGGCCATGGTCGATTTTGCGATGGAGATTTCGGTTATCGTGGCGCGTGGGCTTAATGGGCAGCAGGCTTGTTATACACCTGTGCATAATGTGCATAAAAATCATATTTTAGACATTACCAATGCTCCTGCCAATCTAGAAGCGGGCTTGCTAAAGCGGGCACAAAAATATGCCCTCACGTTAGCACGTGCAGCAGATTTAAAAGGGTTGTTAGCCGTTGAGATGTTTGTGACGAAAGAAAATGAAATTCTCATTAACGAACTGGCGCCGCGCCCGCATAACTCAGGCCATTGGACAATGGATGCTTGTGTTACGGGGCAATTTGAACAGCATATACGTGCGGTGTGTAATTTGCCATTGGGCGGCACCGAGCGCTTATGCGATGCGCAAATGATAAATTTGGTTGGCGATGATATTGAGCAGTGGAAAGAATATATTAAAAATCCGCACGCTAAGCTACATTTATATGGCAAAAAAGAAGCACGAGCAGGGCGTAAGATGGGTCACGTTACGATACTAAAAAGTTAAAGTTTACACTACTTTAATGCGAATTAAATACTCGTTTAATTAGCATTTTAAGGGGTAATTTCTTATAGAGCTTAGAGCGATTTTGAGATAATATTACGAAGTTATTGTAATGATTCTGTTTGCAATTAGATAATATTTTTCAGAAAGTTAGCAATCCACTTTGCAAAACAATCAAGATAATCAATCTCCCATCGTAAATGATACTTTTCTAAAATGGTATCATTGGCTTATTATTTTTAGCTCTTTACTTCTCACTCTGGGTGCGTGGTATATTACTAAGCAGCAGGTTGAAGAAAAAGCGAAGATTCGCTTTGATCAACAATCGCAACAGGTTGTTGAACTTATTATTGAACGCATGCAAAAATATGAAGATGCTTTAGATGCTGGCATAGCGGCTATCAAATCACAATCAAACGGCATGACTTATGCTGAGTGGGCGCGATTTGCCCAAGCTTTGAGCATCACAAAAAAATATCCGGGTATTAACGGTATTGGTATAATTAATCGGATTAACAAAGAGCAGCAAACTGATTATTTAAGCAATCAACGGGTTGATAGGCCAAATTTCACCATCCACCCCCAACTTGATAATAAAGTTTTGTGGCCCATAACGATGGTTGAGCCTGTTATGCGCAATCAAAGTGCCGTGGGTTTAGATATTGCGCATGAAAGCAATCGTTTAACTGCTGCAAAACGCGCCATGGATAGTGGGACAACACAAATTACAGCGCCTATTAAATTAGTGCAGGATAAGCAAGACACTCCAGGATTTTTATTTTACACACCCTTTTACACTCAGGAAAACTTAGAAACGGCTGAACAAAGGCAAGAGCATTTCGAAGGTTTAGTCTACGCGCCGTTTATTGTTAGCCGATTAATGGAAGGAACGTTACGTGTAGAAGGGCGTTTAGTTAGCCTGCAAATTTCAGATCAAAATATAAATTTATATAATGAGAATGAGGTTGATTTTGCGGATTATGATCCTAATCCATTATATCAAACTGCTCATCCGGTTAATATTTATGGCCGAGAATGGGTGTTTAATATTCAATCTACGTTAAAGTTTCGAAAAGCTGTCACCAATTATCAGCCAACATTTATATTGGTGGGCGGGCTTATTATTGATGCATTTTTGTTTTTACTTTTTTTGTTTTTAGTTAGTTCTAATAAGCGTGCAACGCTTATCGCTAAAGATATGTCGATGCGCTTTAAGAAAGAAGCATTGCAGGCCAGTGAAGCTAAGAATTTCTTAGATCTCGTGATGCAAAATGTGCCCAATATTCTTTTCGTTAAAGACATCAACTATAAAATTGTAAGTGCTAATGAAGCATTTATAAATATTTACCCACCGAATCAACGAGACAGTATTATTGGCCACACCACCGTTGAGAAATTCAAGCCAAAAGAGCGCGACGCTTTTTTGGCTGAAGATAAAAATGCGTTTGATTCGGGTATGTCGGATGTGTTTGAAAGTTTAATGTTGCCAAATGGAAAGCGCCGCACGTTTCATACCGTAAAGCGACGGTTTGAAAATAGCGCCGGCGAGCGCTTCATTCTGGGGGTGTCACAAGATGTGACTGAGCGTGAAAAATTGATTGAAAGTTTGAGAGAGTCGAATGAAGAACTCGAACGCTTTGCTTATGTCGCTTCACATGATTTAAAAGCTCCCCTTCGTGCCATTGACAATTTATCGCAATGGATTGAAGAAGATGTGCTTGAAAGCATGAATGATGAGAGCAAAAAAAACATGAAAATGCTGCGGTTGCGTGTGAAACGCATGGAGCGTTTGCTGGATGATTTACTCGAGTTTTCACGTATTTCACGCAATATTGAAAATGCTCCGCATGAATTAATTTCAGGTAGCGAACTAGCAGAAACCGTGACTGATTTAGCGTCTGCCTCCAAAGAATTCAAGGTTACATTTAGTCCTGCTTTTAAGAAAATTAAAGTGCAACGTATGCCGTTGCAAATTGTTATTTATAATTTAGTGGTTAACGCGATTAAACATCGTGATAAAGAAAATAAAAAAAGCTGGGTTAAAATTGATGTTACGGAACAAAATAATCGTTTTAACTTTACGGTGAGTGATAATGGCCCGGGAATTGATGCAGCGTTTCATACGAAAATTTTCGAAATGTTTCAAACGCTTCAATCGCGTGATAAAGTCGAAGGAAGTGGCATGGGATTAGCGATGGTACAAAAAATTGTGCATAAACTGGGTGGTTCTATTTCCATTGAGTCAAAATTAGAGTCTGGCGCTACATTCAGTTTTAGCTGGCCGAAGATTATTAAGTAAAAGGAGGTATTTGATGAAGACGATGAATAAAGATGTTACTATTATTGTTGTTGATGATGATGATATTGATGCCAAAGGCATTGAGCGGGCATTTCGTAAAGCACATATTTCTAACCCAATTGTGCGCGCCGAATCAGGTATTGAAGCATTGCAAATGCTTCGAGGCACCGATGGTGTAGAAAAAATTAATAAGCCTTATATTTTGTTGGTTGATTTAAATATGCCACGCATGAATGGAATTGAATTTATTCAGGAGCTTCGCCATGATGAAATGCTTAAAGATTCCGTGGCGTTTGTGCTAACTACATCCAAAGCGGAAGAAGATAAAGCCGCCGCGTATGATTTAAATATCGCCGGATATATTGTAAAAGAAAATGTGGGGCAGGATTTTATGCATTTGGTGGGCTTGATTGATCATTACTGGCGCTTAATAGAACTGCCGGTTAGATAAAGCATGGCAGAAAATTCCAATCTATCTATTTTGATTATTGACGATGATGCGTTTGATCGAAACGCTTTAAAGCGTTGTCTTAATCAATCTAAAACAACATTTAGCGCAATAGAATCAGAAACGATTGCGGAAGGTCTATCGCAAATTGAAAAGCATGATTTTGACTGCGTTTTTGTGGATTACAATATGCCGGGTATTGATGGGTTGCAAGGCATCACAAAAATTCGAATGGAACAGCCGTTTCTACCGCTAATCATGCTTACAGGGCAGGGCAATGAAGTGGTTGCAACCGATGCTTTACGTTATGGTGCGTCCAATTATCTTACCAAAGAAATGATTGATCATGATGTGGTGGTTAATGTTATTCACACTGCCATCAAGCGCTGCAATTTAGAAAAAAGACTCGAAGATCAACGCAGTGAATTAAAATCATTCGCGGCAACCTTAGCGCATGATTTGCGTGCTCCAATTCGGCATGTAACCGGATTTATTGACTTCATTGAAGATGATATCGCGGAAAAAAAATATGAAAATTTAGCCGACCATTTTAGCTATGTTAAACAAGCTACCAGCAAAATGAATGCAATGATTGACACCTTATATGAATATACCAAAGTTGATGGCAAGACGCATTTTGAGCAGGTAAATTTACAAACAGTTATGGATGAGCTTTTGGCAATTTTAGAGCCAGAAATTAAATCTAATAATGCAACAGTTACTTATAAACCCATGCCAAAAGTTTATGGTGATGCAGTGTTGTTAAGTCAACTATTTCAAAACCTTGTTATGAACGCGTTAAAATATAACGATAATTCTACACCTAAAATAAACATTTCCTGTAAGATGCAAGACGATAAATGGGCAATTTGTGTATGTGATAATGGCATTGGGATTGAGCCACGCTATTTCGATGCGATTTTTGAGCCTTTTAAGCGTTTACAAACCACGCGAAATTATGAAGGCACCGGCCTTGGACTCACCACCTGCAAAAAAATTGTAAACAGGCATCATGGTGATATTTGGTGTGACGCAAACGATGGCGGCGGCACAAAAATCTGCTTCACTTTATTACCTAAAGGGTAGGCACATCAAAAGTTAAATTTATGGGGGGCGTTTACAATCTAGTTATACGCAACACCATCTTTGCGACTTTAATTAAGTACACTTCCAATGTTAACTAATGTTTCTTTACCACGTCTGTTATTTTCAACCCGAATATTGCTATTAACTGAAACCTTTATATTAGCTCGTTTATTAGAATCTAGTGATCCCACATAGAGAGCGGCTACACCTCTTGACGCTTTATTTTCAACAAATATATTGCCATTAATGACCGTGTTGGTTGAGCCCTTTCCTTTATGAATTGACCCAATCGAAGCGATTGCTGTTCCGTTATTCTTTGAATTTAGAACGGTTAAATCGCCATTAACGGCTGCGAAGGCAGAACGGTTTTCAGCAAAAACGGCTGAAGATAAAAAGCACAACATTACAGCACATGTATAAATTTCAATTTTCATAATTTTACTTTCTAATTAGTCTAATTTACGCATTAGATTAATGTTTCTATAAAATTATAATAGCATCTTATGTTATTGAATTGTGTGAATAAAATATGACAGCCTTGTCATATAATCGTATTATTTGAACACGAACGTTTTAATCAATATTATATTTAAGAGTGGGTTTTTCCCTAGCATCACCTTCAGGGGCAGTTGGTAGTGCTAATTGCCCCGTGTTTCTATCATATCTCAGATCTCTTTGGTAGCCCTCGACAACGGGTATGCCGTTTCTAAAGTTTTGCTTATACGCGTTTTGCCCTTTGTATCTAATGTATGAGGGGCCTTGTTTAAAACCACGTACTAAATTTCCGACATATTGATAATGTTCAACACCATCTATCAACAGTATGAGTGTGCCATAACCGTTGGCATATCCGTCGCCATCACATTGTCCGTCCCATTTAAATTCCCAATTGTAAGGCTTGCTAAAGCCCACGCCTTGTTCATGTATCCAGCAATTTAAGGTAACAGGTGCTTGCTTATCAAACGCTCGACCACTATGTGCTGGTGGTAGAGAAATAGAAGAATCTTGAGATAAGGCATCGTTATTTGCATCATTTATTTTTTGCTGAATTGTTTCTTCTTCAACTGGCACAGTATCATTTGCCGCTTCAACTACCTCGTTAACACCTTCATCACCGGTTAGCTGCTTCATTTCTTTTAGATAGCTAGTGATAGGCGATTTTCCTTTATCGCTGAGCGTTTCGATTATATCCGATTCCTCCACATTTCTATCTTTGCGGTATTTATTTTTAATACAATCGGCGGGGTCAATTTCGTATAATTTCGCGATTAAAACGCCTGTAGATACTTCTACTAATAAGCGCTGCGCAGAATGAATGCCTTCTTTGCCATTTGTTCCGAATGCTATTGCGATTGACTTTGTATCGCTTGGGTCAATCGTTAAATCACCATCTGCGCTTTCGCCGTTTACCGATATTGCGACACTAACCGACATACCATGAACTAGACGATTTTCACGCGTAAGCATTAAATCGAGTGCAATGTGGTTCCATTCATTATCAGCAGAAAGCTCAAACTCATAATTACCTAGGCGTGCGCCAACACCAGCTGCCATTGAATGATATGTTCGGTTAAATTCAGAAAATGCGCCAACAAGCTGGAAAATTTCTCTCTCTTCTAAAATTCCAGAAGATCCTACAGGGGTCACTTTTCGCGTGCTCATTCTATCTAGAGCTAATGTCGCCATCGTTGTATTTTCTGTCGCAAGTAAGCCCGGTAAATCGTAAGGTTTTGTGTTATCTCCTAAAACTGAGACTACAATGTCTGTGGCGGGCAAATCGGATTCATCTATTTTAGTGCCAATACAAGCCAGAAAATCCGTAGCGTCGGTATAATTAAATCTTGGCTCTTGCTCATGTCCGAGTTGCTCGCGGGGATCAGAACCAAAATAACCTGTAGAGCATGCGTTGAGAAGTAAGAGCTGGCTAACCAGAACAATCGATAAATACGCCTTCATCAATGTTAACCTCAATTTCTACTTTCCCGAAGACGCGAGAGCCTTCGCCCAATCCTCCAATATTAATGCTTTCAGGGCAACCGCCGCTCAGCAATCCACTAGAATTATTTCTATTATTTTTGCTGCCCGTGGTATTTGGGCGCAATTTTAAATCACTTGAGGTTACAGGCTTATAATATTGATCGGGCACTTCTTGTGCAATAACGGGTAATGACAAAAAGCTGATGAGGGATATAAACGTTAAAAGTGTTTTTTTCATAATTTTACAATAATTAAAAAATATACTGCCCTTCTATTCATAGGAATAAAAGGGCAGCAATCTTTGGTTTCTAACGATAAATTGAACCTACTGAGGCAATCGACTCACCACGGCGAGCGGTGTTTTCAACGCGTACGTTGCCGCCAATATGGCCTTCAGCATCAGATTTTTTAATATCATTACCCATGATGCTACCTACATGCAATAGGGCATCACCTTGTCGAGCAGTGTTTATGACAGTTGCATCGCCATCAATTGTGCCTTTGGCCGTTGATTTATCAATTTTACCGTCAATTGTTCCAACCAGTGCAGTGGCATTGCCTCTACGCGCAGTATTAGTAACTGTTAATGACCCGCTCACCGTACCGTTAGCATGGGCTTTGTTAGCATCTCGAGAAAGTAAGCTACCAACATGTGCTGTTGAATCGCCTCGTGTAGCAGTATTTTTTACTGTTAAGTTTCCGTTCACTGCACCAAATGCACTAGAGTTTTTAACTTTTCCAGCGAAGGCACCGCTTGAAAGCATAGTAGATACTGCGATTAAAGTTGCGGTAGTAGATAAGGTTTTTAAAAGTGTCATTGTAATCTCCGGTTTGTTTGTTAATGAAAGTTAATGTCTATTAATAACTATCAAGAGTTGTGTATAAAGTCACATGAACAAAATATGACGAAATCAATACGGAAATGTGACTGTAAAAAATAAACAAAAATTATTGATATATAACAAGATGTTATAACTATATACCGTGACTAAGTAGAAAAATCATTTTTGACTCTAATAAGGGTATATAAAAGGTTTTTAAATATTTTTTAATATCAAAAAACGCTATATCAAGGATGAATACCGGATCAATAATGCAAATAATTGCAGCAAAATAAGCAATTTGTCGAATTAGTTGGAACAAAACTAATCTAATATTTAATCGAGCCCAAATTTTCATACCTTACATTGATTATGTAGGTAGTGGTGCCCGCGGCCAGACTCGAACTGGCACGCCCATAAGGACAACAGATTTTAAGTCTGCAGCGTCTACCATTCCGCCACGCGGGCACTGTTGCCTTTTTACAAAGTTTTGCGTGCATCACAAGTGTTTAGTTTAACTTATCTTAAATTTGATTGTGGAGTGTGACTTTAGTGTTAGGTTGGGAGCATAAAATAACTAACTGAGGGTTTACCTGTGAAAAAATTAGCAACCGTACTTCTTTCCGCGTCCGTTTTAACCTGCATGAGTTTTTCAGCTCAAGCACAACAGAGCTGGCCTAACTGGTATATTGGCCTACATGGGTCGCTTGCTTTTGTGGGTGAGGAATCGGTTAGTGGTAATGCAGGTGTGTCTGAAGTTGATATTGATCAAGGTTATGCATATGGCGTTTCTTTAGGTTATCGCCCTGCAATGTTATCAGGCGAGTGGAGCAATCTTCGTGGTGAAGTACAGTGGCATTCACAAATGACGGATGTAGACTCGGTATCAACTCCCGGTGGTTCAGTTGCTGGCGGCGGAGATGTTCGTGTGAATGCTGGGTTATTTAACCTTTATTATGATGTTGCTTTAGAAGAGCCACAATTTCGCCCTTATGTAGGTGCGGGCTTAGGTTTTGCTGAAGTAAAATTGCGTAACTCAGGTGCTGCTTTTGCGGGTGACTCCACAAGTGATAATGTATTTGCTTGGAATTTATTGGCGGGTATCGGTTATGTGCCAACATGGATGCCGTTTACTGAGCTTAATGTAGGCTATCGTTATTTAGCGACCACTGACGCTGAATTTGGTTTAGCAGGTGGTGGAAATTATGAATTAGAATATGATTCGCATAATGTTGAAGCAGGTGTGAAGTTCTTATTCTAATCGCGTAAATCTATATTCAAAAAAGGGCTGCTATTTTAGCAGCCTTTTTTTATTCATAGGGTATGGACAGCGATTGTAATAATGTGCAGCATTGCGCAACTGCTGCATTTAAAAATGTGGGTTGAGTGCTGGTAAATACTAATTGTGTGCCGAAGCGTTCAGCGTTACTAAATGGATAGCTGCCAATTTCAACCATTTCAAATTGTGCATCTAGCTTCGTCAAGGCTGCCGCAAAATCGCCCTCGCGCACATAAGCGGTCAAAGTTCGTGTTTTAGAAATGCTGCCTCCTTTTAATGATGGACGGATCTGTTCAAACATGGCTTGAAAAACGGCAGGAATTCCGGCCATTACATACAGATTTTGTATTTGATAGCCGGGAGCTTGACTTACAGGGTTAGCAATAAGTGAAGCGCCTAAGGGTATATCTGCCATTTTCATGCGCGCATCGGTTTGTTGTTCAACGCTATAATATGCGCGCAGGATTTTATCTGCCTCGGGGTGGCGTTGCAGCTTTGTTCCAAATGCTTTAGCCATTGTAGCCGATGTGATGTCATCATGGGTAGGGCCAATACCGCCTGAGCTGAAAACATACTTATAGTTTGCGCTCAAACGTTGCACGGTTGAAATAATAGCCGCCTCATCATCACGCACGATGGCGCATTCGCGCAGTTGTATGCCCATTTCATTAAGCTGGCTGCTTAGCCAATGCATATTTGCTTCGCGCGTTTTGCCGGAGAGTATCTCGTTTCCTATAATCAAAACGGCTGCGGTAATAACTGACATCAAAATTCCTTTGTTTGTTGCAGTTTAGATTGGGATTGCGTAACGTCAAACCCAAGTTAAACAAAATGGAAATAGACTTATGTTTGATAGTCGCCCAATCATTATTCACCCTAGCAGCGCCTATGAGGGGATGCGAAAAGCCGGACAACTTGCAGCGCGGGTGCTTGATGAGATGACTTTGCACGTCAAACCGGGGGTAACTACACAAGCGCTGAATGATATCTGCCATGGAATGATTATTGATGCTGGCGCTATTCCGGCACCATTAAACTATAAAGGTTTTCCGAAATCTATCTGCACATCCATAAATCATGTGGTCTGCCACGGCATTCCTGAAGATAGAGCTTTAAAAGACGGCGATATCGTTAATATAGATGTGACGGTGATTGTGGACGGTTGGCATGGCGACACTAGCCGTATGTATTGGGCAGGCGAGCCAAGCTTAAAAGCGAGGCGTGTAACAGAGATTACCTATCAAGCGATGATGTTGGGGATTGAGCAAGTAAAGCCTGGGGCTACTACAGGTGATATTGGATATGCAATTCAAACTTTTGTTGAGCAGGCGGGCTACGGCGTGGTGCGCGATTATTGCGGCCATGGTTTAGGGCAAGAGTTTCACACAGCCCCTAATATCATGCATTATGGCAAAAAAGGGGAAGGGGCGACGTTAAAAGAAGGCATGTTCTTTACCGTCGAACCCATGGTTAATATTGGTAAGGCTGCAACGCGTTTGAATGCCAAAGATGGGTGGACAGTTACCACGCGTGACCGCTCGTTATCGGCACAGTTTGAGCATAGTATTGGCGTAACTTCAGATGGGTATGAAATATTTACCGCCTCATCTAAGGGATTGCATTTTCCACCCTATGCGAACTAACGAAAAGCCCACCGCCTCCAAAAAGGCTGATGACGATTATCGCATTGGACATCGCAAGCGTTTGCGCGAGCGGTTTATTAATGGTGGCGTTGATGCGTTGGCTGATTATGAGATTATTGAAATGATGCTATTTGCAGCGCACCCTCGCGGCGATGTTAAGCCTTTAGCTCGTAAATTAGTTAAAACTTTTGGTAGCGCGGGTGAGGTGTTAAGTGCCAGTACATCACAGCTACAAAAAATTGAAGGGGTGGGCGAGGCTGCAGTTGCGGCATTTAAACTTGCGGAAGCTTCAGCTAAGATTCTGTTACGATCGCGTTTGAATAAAGGTATAATTCTAAGTAATTGGACAGCGCTTTTAGAATATTGTCATGTCATACTGGCAGCTAAAACACGCGAAGAATTTTATCTGTTATTTTTAAATAGCAAAAATGAATTAATAGCGGATGAAAAACAGCAAAGTGGAACGGTTAATCATGCTCCCGTCTATCCACGTGAAGTAATTAGTAGAGCATTAGAATTGGGAGCTTCGGCTATCATTTTAGTGCATAATCACCCCAGTGGCGATGC
Source organism: uncultured Alphaproteobacteria bacterium (assembly GCA_963837025.1). Lineage (GTDB taxonomy): Bacteria > Pseudomonadota > Alphaproteobacteria > Rickettsiales > JALZUV01 > JALZUV01. The sequence goes on along the minus strand of CAWILT010000001.1, from coordinate 578,501 downwards.
TACGCCTAGTAAAGCCGATATATCGGTTACGCGCGAAATTGTGCAAGCAGGTATTGGTTTAGGAGTGGCTGTACATGATCATTTAGTGATTGGGCGTGATGGCCATTTTAGTTTTAAGAGCGAAGGTTTGTTATAATGAAAATGCTCGTAACCGGTGGCGCTGGTTTTATTGGCTCGCATCTTTGCGACGCATTAATGCTTAATGGCGATGAAGTGGTGATATTGGATGATTTTTCAACTGGCCTGCAAAGCAACGTGCCAGCCCGCGCGCATGTGACACGCGGGTGCATCACTAATGCTGCTCATGTTAAAGAGGCAATGGCGGGGTGTGGTGGCGTGTTTCATCTGGCGGCGATTGCTTCGGTTACACAATCCATAGAGCAATGGTCAGCAACGCATCGCATAAACCAATCGGGGGCAGTTGAGGTGTTTGAGCAAGCAGCAGATTTAGGTATTCCGGTTGTTTATGCCTCATCGGCTGCCGTTTATGGCGACAGTGCAAATTTACCGTTAAAAGAAACCAATCAAATTTCTGCGTTAAGCCCTTATGGGCTAGATAAATTTGCTTGTGAAATGCAAGCACAAATGGGCTATCAGGTGCGAGCACTTCAATCGGTAGGTTTGCGTTTTTTTAATGTTTATGGATCTCGGCAAAATCCTGCATCGCATTATTCTGGTGTTATCTCGCTATTTGTAAATGCCTTAAAATATAATCATGCGATTAATATATTCGGAGATGGTGAGCAAACGCGTGATTTTATCTATGTAGCGGATGTAGTCACCGCACTCATAGCGGCGATGCGCAAACTTCAATCGAAAAATACATTGCCAATTGTGAGTAATGTTTGTACCGGCAATGTCCATTCGATTAATCAGTTAGCACAGCAGTTATGCACCATTAGTCAGAAAAAAACCGAAATTATCTATCATGATGCTAGGCTGGGTGATATTAAGCACTCCAAAGGCTGCCCGAAAAAGATGAATAGTCAATTAGGCGCCTTTGCAAATGTAACGTTAAATGAGGGTCTTACCGCTTTATGGAAAAGTTTATAATTCCCGTATTAGCGATAGTATTTTCATTAGCATTCTATTTTTCAGCCCACGCCGTTGGTGTTAAAAAAAATGAGCGATGGGTGGTTTATTATGGTGACTCATTGCCCGCAGAGCAGTTTTTACCCTATGATATGATAGTTTTTGATAGTCAAAAATCGCCTCCGCTCAGACCGTTGCAAAATCGTGGTAAAGTTATTCTGGGATATTTGAGTGTGGCGGAAGCAGAGCAATATCGACATGATTATTCCGATATTGAAGAAATGGGCGTTATGTTAGGGGAAAACCCAAACTGGCCGGGGCATCGTATTATTGATATCCGCAATCCGCTATGGACAAAGTACCTGATTGAAGTGAAAATACCTGAAATTCTACATAAAAATTTCAATGGTTTAATGCTGGATACTCTCGATAGCGCATTATATTTGTGGGAAACCGATAAGCAAAAATATGCGGGCATGGATGTAGCAGCGGTCGCATTAGTAGCAACCATTCGCAAACATTATCCGCGCATCAAACTTATGGTAAATAGAGGATTTCAGGTGCTTCCTCAAATCGCACCTTACATCAATTATAGTTTAGCGGAAAGCATCGTCGCCAATACTCAAGGCAAAGATAATAAAGTGGAATTATTTCCCCAAGAAACTACGCAAGAAGTGGTATCTATTTTAAACGAAGCTAAAAAACGCCAGCAATATTTAAAAATTTATAGCCTCGATTACTGGGATATGGAAGACACCGAAGGGGTGAAGAAAATCTATAATATGCAGCGTGAACGGGGTTTTATACCCTATGTTACGACGATTGATGTTCAACAACATCATCATGAGCCAGATAGATGAGGTCGCTCTTCATATTAACTTTACTGATGGTGGTATGTCTGGGAGTTTTTGCGAATCAGAGCTTTGCAACTGAGTCATCCGATACCGCTAGTGTTTTGCCACGCAAAATTATAGCTATCTATGATAGCAAATATTCGGGTGATCCACGATTTACAAGAATCCACCGATTTCTTGAAATGCCATTGAACCATTTGGGGTTTATCGTTGATTATCATGACATCCAAAAGCCTTTGCCAGAAATTGGCGAAGACGTGCAGGGAGTGCTCGTATGGTTTTTGTCGAATACGATTATTGAAGACCCCAAGTTTCTATTAAGTTGGTTGCATGGCGCGTTAGATAAAGGCAAAAAATTGTTGGTGATGGGTGGGCTTGGCGAATCGGAGAAATTTCGACAGACTGATGATAATATTAAAGAAATAAATCGTTTGATGCATCGTATTGGAGTTCATGATCGGGATGCATGGGTTAATGTGGTTCATAATGTGACCATAACCCAATCAACTCCGGCACTGACCAATTTTGAAAGGCGATTTGAAGGTGAAATTCAACCCTATAGTTCATCGGTTTTGGCCAATAGTAATGCTATATCACATTTGCAGCTTAAAGCCCCTGATTATGAAGAACCCTATTCTGATTTAATTATTACCAATGAAAATGGGGGATATGTTGCTGAAGGTTATGGGGTTTTTCAACTTTATGATGAGGAAGATGAATTGGTGTTAAGCCAGTGGTTTATTAACCCGTTTAAATTTCTTAAATTAGTTTTTAAAGATAGTTATTTGCCAAAACCTGATCCCACCACTTTGTTAGGTCGCCGTATTTTCTATAGCCATCTTGATGGAGATGGCTGGAACAATTTATCAGAAGTTTCAAAATATAAAGATAAACGCGTATTATCATCCAAAGTTCTTTATGAGGAAGTGTTCAAAACCTATGCCGACTTTCCCTTTACAGTAGGGGTTATTGTGGATGAATTACGGCCTGATTGTTATGGTGTGCCTGATTCTATCCCCACTGCAAGAGCAATTTATGCTTTAGATAATATCGAAGCGGGCAGTCATACCTATAGTCATCCTCTATACTGGGGGTATTTTGCAGATGGCGACGCGCAAAAAGAGCTGGCTTATCAAGACCTTTATCCAAAAAAGCCTAACCAGCGATTCTTCTTATCTGATTTGCTGCTTTCAAAACAACAATCATCTGTTGAAACACGTGATGATTATGACAAAGTAGTTCAGAACAATCCTTCTATTGCTATGCGCGGGATTCGCGATCCAAGCTCGGATGCTGCTGATATTATGGAGCTCTATCGAACTCCGCGAAGTTATGCATGTGATCCATTTAATTTAAATCAAGAAATTCAAGGCTCTGTTGATTATATTGAACAAATCAGTAGCGGTAAAAAAGTTAAAATTATGCAGTGGTCAGGTAATACCACGCCGTTTGAAGCCGCTATTCGCAAAACCAGACAGGCGGGTCTTACGAATATAAATGGTGGGGATTCACGGTTTGATACGGAATATCCCTCTTACGCAACGGTCTCTCCAATATCAGCGCCGATTGGGAAAGAGCGTCAGATTTACTCGTCAAATAGTAACGAAAATACCTATACTAATTTGTGGACTGACAGATTTTTTGGATTTAAATATTTACAAACAACGGTTAATAATACTGAAAACCCTATTCGGGTTGCTCCCTATAATCTTTATTTTCACACCTATTCAGGTGAAAAAGAGGCAGCCCTTACAGCCGTAAAAGAAAATTTGGAGTTTGCTCGGAAACAAAAATTACATCCTATTTTTGCGAGTGAATATGCAAGTATCGCCGATAGTTTTTTTACTGTCCAATTTATAAAGTTAGGTAATGATGCATGGCGCGTATTGAACCGAGGAACATTACAAACAATTCGTATTGATGACGCAACTCTAAAATCAGTTGATTTTGAACAATCAAAAGGGGTTATTGGACAAAACTATTATCAAGGTAGCTTGTATATTGCGTTGGATGATTCCGTGAATGAGCCTGAAATTAGGTTAAAAGAAGTAGAAAAACTTGAATTTGTTAACCATACGAGCCGCCCCTACATCATAGAAAGTAATTGGAAAATAAGGGGCTTGCAATTTGGTAAAGAATCATTAATATTTACGACCACAGGTTACGGCGGTGCGAATATTTCTATTCAAATGCCCGATGCTTCAAACGTAAAAATTAAATTATATGATGGTGAAAAACTCTATGAGGAACGCTTAGGCAAGGTTGATGTTTACAATAGGCTTAAATTAGCCATAGTGAGCCGCAAAACACCTGTTGGCGTTTTCATAACAGTGGATAAGAAATGAAAAAATATTTAGTAATCGCGTTATTATTTGTCTTTGCTATTGGCCTGAGTCTATTTATGATTCCCGGCGCGCGCGAGATAGCTACGATGCAATTTCGTGATAAAGAATTTGATAAAGCACGTGAAACTTATGAAAAATCACTCGCTGAGGGTGTATTAACCATTGAAGTTGCCAGTGCACTAACAAATCTGCATTTGCAATCGGGTGATGTTGATAAAGCGATTGATGTTATGCAGCGTTTTGTTGAGGAAAACCCTGACAATTTAGCAGCGCGCGCCGAACTAGGTAAGCTCTATCAGTTTGCTCAACGTCCAGATGATTATTTGGCCAATTTAGCTGAAATTAACCGCATTCAAGAAAGTGGCGATTCACTCCTCACAATGAACGAAATGTATGCCGCTTCTCAACAATATGATAAGCAGGAACCTGCACTTAAAGCCCTAGTAGGCGCCGATGGGCAGCGTTTGCCGAGCCATTTTAGAAATCTAGCGCGTATACAAGCTAACGATAAAAAAATTGATGAAGCGGTTATTACCTATCAAGAATTATGGACGGTTCATCCTACACAATTTGTTTTTGATGATGTTGAAGTATTGATGAGTTTACAGCTTGAGCAAGATAATTTAGAGGGCGCAAATGAAACTGCTGTAAAATATGCAGCATCCATGCAAACGCCCAATACGAAGCAGTTAGCGCGTTTGGTAAATATCTTGCACTACCGAGGTAATCCTGAAACGGCGATGGCATTTTTGGATCGCTATGAAGAGCTCATTCCAAGCAATAGCGATCTTGCGCTTGAGAAGGTAAATATTTTACTCGCTCAACAAAAAACCCCTGAAGCATATGAAATGATTGCCGAATTAGATAAGCAAATAACATTGCCTATCAGTTTGCAACGCGAGTATATTTACCTATTGGCAATCAATAATGAATATGATGCTGCGCAAGAACGTTTGGAATCTTTGGATTTTACCATTCTGCAAGAAAATGAAGCTATTTCATTATTAGAGTTATCTCTCGCACGCCCTGATTCTGGGTTAATGCCAATTTTAGCGCGTAAAATTGATGAAAATACTGCCTCTCAAAATTCAAATTTACAGGCAGCATTAGCGGTTGCTACAAGCAAATCTGATTGGAAGCAACGTGTTGATGCCGTTGAAAAATCCGCATTAAATAATGCACAGCGGATTCAAATGGCTAATATTTGTTTATTAAGCAAAAACATGAGCTGCATACCCAGTTTTTTAGATGGTCTTGACGAAACTACATTAACGCAAGATGAAACGTTACGCCTTGCTGAGCTAAACCTTGAAGTGGGTAATATTGCTAAAGCGACTAGCTTTATCGATCCACTTTACGCGCAAATGCCTGATAATGTTGCGGTATCAACTTTATATGTCCGTATTGTGGCGGCACAGGGCAATAGCGATGCCGTTAAATCATGGTTGGCCAACAACCCAACCGCTTCGGAAGAAGCGTTGCGTAATTTATATTTTACAGCGCAAAACTATCGCCAAGCTGATATTTCTCTCGATGCGGTGGATGTTCTGGCAAAAAATTATGAATCGGAAGAAAATCTAGGATTTTTGATTAACGCTTATGTTACAAATAAACGTTATGAGGCAGTGCTTCCGTATTTTAGAGATAAGTCTACGCTTTCTAAAAGTGATCGCGAAGATTATTTATATGTGCTCACCAAGCTTGCGAAGAAAAATAATCAATATTCTAATGAATTGATTGCCTTTGCGAGTAAAGAAATGCAGCGTTCAGACGTTACCCAAAAGCAAAAAGAGGCGCTTGTTTATGCATTATTAGATGCTGGGCGCCCCGATGTAGTGTTGCCTTTTATCGAAGAATTTGCACGTAATAATGGTGGTCAGTGGATTGATGTTTATGCTAGCAATTTAGATAAAATGGGCCGCCATGCACAAGCGCGCGATTTCCGCATGAATATTGCGACTAACCCAAAAACTTCTGGTGCTATGCGTCGTGCCATCGCTTTCCAGCTATTGGAAACCGGTTATAAAACGGAAGCGGAAAGTTTATTTGCTATGATGGCCGATAATGCTCAACCCGATAGTGCCGACGTTCAGCAGTTATTATATTTATGGGGGCCGCGGCCATCCGCTGATAAATTAGATTGGTTAGGCGGACGTTACGAAGCTGCATCATCAGATGAAGAAAAAGCTAAATGGGCTACCATGATTTCCAATTACGCAGCAAGCGACGATTTGTTAGCGCTAGTCAATCAGCATCCATCACTTGTGAATAACCAGAATATTCAAGATCGCTATTTTAATGTGTTAAATAGCACAGAACAATTACAGGCTTATGGCGACGAATTACTAGGTCGTTCTGATGTAACAACTGAATCATTGCGTATTTTTGCACGCGCTGCGCGTGCCTATAACATGCCAAATTACGCGCAGCGTGCGTATGCTAAAATTTTGCAAACATCTCCTAATGATCCTGAGGCAATGCGTGTTGGTGGTTTACTCGCCTTTGCGCAGGCTGATTATTCGGAAACGCGGGCGAATCTATTGCCTTACATTGAATATCGCAGCAAAAATCCTGGTTATCATGTTGAAGATTACGAAGTGTATTATTATCTAGCGGAAACATTTAAACGTGATGGCGATAGTGAATCGGCGAACATGTTTTACGCTAAATCGCTTGAGGCGGTCAATGTTCTTACTCAAGCAGATATAGATTCTATTTCAAAAACAGCGCAAAGCTTAATTGGCTATGGCAAAGTGCAAGAGGGTCGTGAATCTTTTGAAGCGGGTCGTCAACAATTCCCAGAAAATCGTCTACTTATTGCCGATTACATTAGTTCTATGATTGAAATTAAAGATTATGACAAAGCGCGTGATCTTATCAAACAAGTGCCTGCTGCACAAAGCGCTGCCAATTATAGCGGCACGAATTTGACCTTACCTTTAGCAAATGTTGCAAAATACACTGTTGATGTGAAGGGTAATGAGGCGGTTTTGACCTTTGATAAAGAAGTACCCAAAAATTTCCCGCTGATAAATGCCACAAAAGCGCAATATCCTTGGTTGAGCTATGTAGGGCAGGGCTATAATGAAATTTTAATCGTTGCAGAAAATGATATTCAGCTAGAATTACAACCGTTGTCTGGCGGTTATCAAATTAGCGCTCGTAAATCATCAAATGCTGCCGAAGCAGAATTTGCGAATGATTTGGATGTGCGTTATCAAATGCTTGATGCTCGTATTGGCTTGGAAACAGGTGACCATTATGATGTGGCGAATCAATTGGTTGAATTATCAGAGAAAAATCCGCAGAATGCGACGTTACTCGGGTATACCGCTAATGCCCTAAATTTTACAGGCCGATGGAAATATGCGAAGAAGCTGCTTGATCGCGCAAACCAAATCATGCCGATGAACGAAGATATCATTGCATTGCAACGCGATATAAATATTCGCCAAGATGCACAAGATTATGTCAAAGTGGACTATGATTGGATTGCGATTGGAGATAGCGATATCAATATATGGACATTATCTGGGTTGGTATTGATCGATGAAGAGCTTGAAGTTGGCGTAGTAGCCCAAACTGCAGCGGTTGATGCTGAAAATGTTAGGCGTATTGATGGCCGCATTGGTAATTTTGATGAAAATGTTCAGCGTGGCGAAATCTTTGTTGCTCATGAAAATCTTGATGGTCAGCGCATTCAGGGTTCGCTTTATGGCAATAATGATAACATGGGTGCTGGCGCCTATTATCAGTGGCTGAATCCATTAGGTGTAACGCGCGTATACGCTGAATATCAAAAACCAAACTGGGATTTTGTAGAAGGTATTTTAGATGATGCGACGCGCGACCGTATTGGTGTCAACCATGCCTATGTTTATAACAGTTTATGGTCATTTAACGGGGGCTTAGCCTATAATCGTTACAATTTAAAAGATGATGATGATATTGCGCAATCGGTTAGTGGGCAATTCAGCGCGACTCGCGTGTTGTTGCAAAACTCTCCTTATTTAGCGGCAAACTATTCGCTCGATGCAGAGTATCGCACTAAGGATGTGACGAGAATTGATAATAATGCGAATGCGTATAATCCATTGCTTGAAAGCAGAGAAGTTCACACATTATCATTAATTGCCGCAGAGCAATTTACGCCTCAGACAGACGGCTTAATACAAGCTGGCTATAGTGTTGACCGTATGAGTAGTGGAGGACCACTTATTGCAGGACAATTAACGCACCAGATGTTTGAAGATCAACTGGAAGCACAATTACGCGGTAGCTATGGCGCCCGCACATCAGATAGCGAAGGTGATACAGCCCGGTTGGGTGGTCATCTAAAATGGAGGTTCTAATATAATGACAACTGCTGCAATTTACGCACCTAAAGAAGATCATACGTATTTTCTAGGCTTAAGGGCTTCGGCTTTACTTGAGATAGCGGTATTTACGCTAATCTTTTTAGTGTTCGATATCTTTTTCGGCGGTGGGGATCGCTTTGTTGACGTATCACCACATCCTTTATGGGTTTTAGTAATTGTCATTGCCGTACAATATGGCACATCGGAAGCGATTATTGCGGCAGTGGTTTCATCCATCTTTTTGTTATTAGGAAATCTTCCTACTCAAGTCTTGAATCAGGATATGTATGATTATTTGTTTCAAGTCTTCCATCTTCCTCTTCTATGGTTAGTCTCCGCTGTTTTAGTAGGTGCCATTCGTGGCCGGCATGTACGCGAACGCGAATATTTACAAAAAGAATTACATAATGCGTATGAAGATAATCGCATTATTGCCGAATCATACAGCAGCGTTAAAACCCTGAAGGAAAAATTGGAGCTTAAAATTTCGGGTCAATTGCGGGGTGCGGTTAGTACATTTCGCGCAGCCAAGTCGATTGAAAAGAATAATCCAACTGCAGTATTGCAAGGGGTTCAAGAATTGATCCGCTCCACTATGCAACCTGAGAAATTCTCAGTTTATAACCTTACAAAAGAAGGATTGGTGCCGTCAATTACCTATGGTTGGTCATCAAATGATAGTTATAAAGAAGTGTATACTGCACAAGATGCGCTTTACCAATCCGTCATCGCTAACCAACAAACTTTATGTGTGGCGAATGCTGATCATCAAGCGATTCTATCCGGTCAAGGTGTGTTAGCCGGCCCGATTATTGATAAAGAATCCGGCGAAATAAGTGGTATGTTGAAAATTGAAGAAATTGGTTTCTTGGATTTAAACTTAAGTACGATTGAAACTTTCCATGCAATTTGTGAATGGGTGGGGATGTCGCTGGTTAATGCCAATCGTTATCAAGATGCAAAAGAAGGCAGCATTTTTAATCCTGATAATAACCTTATGAGCCAAGGCTATTATAAACAATATACGGATTTTATCAGTGCATTGGGCAAACGCGTTGGTTTTTCAGTGAATATGATTTTGATTCAATTAACCAATGCGGATCGCTTATCGAGTGATCAACGCACTAAAACAGCGCGCATTATAGCTGAAGCGGTAAAGGAAGCCTTGCGCTCCATTGATATGGCATTTGATTATCAGAAAAATGGTGAAGAATATTCTATTGTTTTGCCTGCAACCAATCGCAGTGGTGCTAAGATTGTTTTGAGTAAATTAGAACAATCCATTGCAAAGAAATTGCCGAAGTCTATCCCCGCTGATTTCTCACTTACCACGCACACGATTCACGAAGCATAAGTAAGGTTAAACAATCATGCGTTATACGACCCAACCCACGGTAGATGATTATTTGCGAGATGCTGATGTTCATGAAACTCAATACCAACCGATTACGGGTGCGCCTTTATCTTTTATTTTCAGCTTATTATTAGCATTAGGTCATGCTTTAAATATTTATCTCTTATTCTGGGTGGGCACATCGCCTATTCTAAATCTTATCATTCATGTGGTGTTAGTAGCGATTGCTGGAATATTGGTAAATGTGTTGGCTGCTAGCGGCTTTGACACACGTTTTGCGCGCTTAGCATTTGTGACAACCGCTGTGCTCGGTGTTGTAGGCGCTGTTGGCACATTATTATCGTTAGCTTTAGGCATTTTTCATCTTCGTTATCGTACCAGTTTTGAAGAATGGTATGATTCTATATTTCCGCATCGTAGTGCGAGTCATTCAGAATTAGTGGCAGAACGTATTGAGCTAGGTGAAGATGAACAACCATTAAGCTATACTGTTATGTCATTTATTGATGTTTTACAGGTTGGCAACGAACAGCAAAAACGTGAAGCACTCAGTAAGATGACGGCATCATTTCATCCTGTATTTGCACCTGCCTTCAAGCGGGGTTTAGCGGATGATAGCAGTGCCATTCGTGTGCAGGCAGCAACCTCCATTGCTCGGATTGAAAACCGTTTCCATACACGTTTGCTGCAAATTGAAAAATTATATCGTGAGCAGCCTACTAATCCAGTAATTGTGAAAGCCCTTGCGAGCCATTATGATGATTATGCTTTTACAGGTTTGTTGGATGAAGGCCGCGAGATGGTTAATCGTGAAAAAGCCTATAATTTATTTTTAGAATATTTAAATCTACGCAGCGACGATGCTTCTGTGCGCCCTAAAATTGGACGATTATTATTGCGCATGGATCGTAATCAAGATGCCGCTAAATGGTTTAAACGTTGTTTGGATGAAGGGTTTGGTACCGATAATATAAAAATGTGGTATATCGAATCATTGTATCATATTGGCGATTTTCCAGCGCTACGCCAAGCGGCATCTAGCTACCAAGTGGATATGAGTAGCTATCGTGAAACCCAACCTGAAATTGCAGATAGTATTTATTTGTGGGCGCAAGCTGGTATTTCTGAAAAACAAGAAAGAGTCTAATCATGCGTTTAGAAACTGCTGACATTTGTTTAATTGTTGAAGGCACATACCCTTATGTTTCAGGCGGAGTTTCCAGCTGGGCACATGATATGATAACAAGCCTTTCGGATAAAACTTTTCATTTGCTCTGTGTTTTGCCACCCAAAGCAGAAGTAGAACGCAAATACGAATTACCTGATAATGTGTTGAGCGTTAATCATGTTTATTTACAAGATTTACCTGAAACGGTTAATTTTAAATCGGTAAACTCATTTTTATCAAAGATTGAAAAGCCTCTTACTGCCTTTACAACGAATAAAGCTACTAGCGCCGATTATGCTGATTTACTCAATTTCATGAACCAGCAAGGTGGTTTAGGTTACCAATCCTTGATGGAGGGTGGAGAGGCGTTCGAACTTATTCGTCGCATGTATAATAATGGCTATTCAGAAAGCTCATTCCTAGATTATTTTTGGTCTTGGCGTGCTTTGATGGGCAGCTTGTTTAGTATTTCACTCGCTGAAATTCCACCGGCTCATATGTATCATACGCTATCAACCGGCTATGCGGGTGTTTTAGCCGCACGTGCAAAAATTGAAACGCGCAAACCTGTTATCTTAACCGAACATGGGATTTACACCAATGAGCGCCGCATTGAAGTTGCTTCAGCTGAGTGGCTTGAGCAGACAGCATCCAAAGCGCTAACCATTGATCGTGTACGAAATAATTTGCGTGATTTTTGGTCGGATACATTTTCTAGCTTTTCACGGATTTGCTATGATGCTTGTGATCATATTTATACTTTGTTTGAGGGTAATCGCACTTTACAAATTGAAGATGGTGCATCAGCGGATAGAATTACCATCATTCCTAATGGAGTCGATGTTTCGCGCTTTATGGCTTTGCAATCTGAAGAACATGCCCGTGCTACGGTTGCGTTGATAGGTCGTGTTGTGCCCATTAAAGACATTAAGGGTTTTTTACGCTCAACAGCGATGGTGCAGGAATCCATTCCTGATATACGCGTTTTAATCATGGGCCCAACTAATGAAGATCCAGAATATTATTTAGAGTGCCAGCAAATGGTTGAATATATGGGGCTTAGCAATAATGTGACATTCACCGGTCAAGTGGCAATCGATGAATATTTGCCTCAAATTGACGTCTTGGTGCTTTCAAGCATTAGTGAAGCAATGCCACTTACCATTCTTGAAGCGGGTGCGGCCGGTATTCCTAGTGTTACCACGGATGTGGGTGCATGCAGCGAAATTATTTATGGTCGCGAAGCGGAAGATAGAGAGATTGGTGCGGGGGGTATTATCGTTGCACTTTCAAACCCAAGCGCTATGGCTGAGGGGATTTTGAAATTGTTGATGGATGGTGATTTACGCCGTAAATTAGGTGATAATATGCGCAAACGCGTGAATCGTTATTATACGAAAACTGAACAAATTGCTGCTTATGATAATGTATATTCACATTATATTAGCTATGGCGCACAACAGAAAAAAGCAAGTTAAGCTAGGAATTTTTTATGGCTGGTATTGGATTTACATTACAAAGACTCACCCAAAAAGATAATCTTATTGGGGTGGTGCATGCATATGGCGTAGCCATGTTAGCGGCGGCCGGTCCTTGGATTTTTACCATTTTCGCGCTTGCGGGTATTACTAATATTTACAACAACTTTTTTGGTATGGAAGGGTTGTTGAATTTTCGCGTTATTGTAATTTATAACTTTGCATTCTCACTCGTTTTGTCTGCGCCCGTTTATATGGTAGCCACGCGCTACATCGCAGATAATATACACCGCAAAGATGTGACGAACGTGCCTAGTATTATGATTGGCAGCATGGTTTTATCTTATGCGATTCAATTGCCGGTGGGTGCTATCTTCTATCTTTGGTATGTTGATTTGCCATTGCCCCTACAATTAAGTGCCATGTTAAACTTATTTCTACTGACTACCGTTTGGCTTTTGGGCGTATTTTTAACCGCTTTAAAAGATTATAATGCAGTTGGCTGGGCTTATGGAATAGGCATGTTGATTGCGGTAGTCTGTGCGCAGGTCTTAAAAGATATTTTTGATGAAGTGGGAATGCTAAATGGCTTTAGTATTGGATTAGCTTTTATCGTATTCTCGCTCGCGGCTAAGGTGTTTTCAGAATATGCTTATAAATATGATCGTCCATTTGATCTAAATAGTTATTTTAGTAAATATTGGGAATTAGCAGTAGGGGGTTTGTTCTATAACGCAGCTATTTGGGTTGATAAATGGATTATGTGGTTTGCACCTGAATCATGGATGACTACCTATGAAGGCGCGCGTACGGGAATGCGGATGTATCCTGATTATGATAGTGCGATGTTCTTGGCATATCTTACCATCATCCCTGCTATGGCAGTGTTTGTATTTGCTGTAGAAACGAACTTTTTCGAACGTTATCAGCGGTTTTATGATAATATTTTGCAACATAAACCGCTTCGGAAAATTATATCAAATCATAAAGAGATTATTGATTCCATTTTTGGAAGCGCACGTAATTTTATTATTGTGCAGGGAACTATCGTATTTCTAGCCATCGTATTAGCGCCTGCGTTGTTTGAATGGATAAATATTAATAGCAAACAAATTGGTATGTTCCGCATGGGTGTATTAGGTGCATTTTTCCATGTGCTGATGTTATTCGAAATTATTATTCTATCTTATTTTGATTGCCGTGCGCGTGTGATGTGGATTTCAATGTTCTATTTCGCGTTAAATGCGTTGCTAACATTCATAACAATGAAATGGGGCTTTCCGTATTATGGGTATGGCTATTTCTTATCATCAATGATTGTCTTTATGATTACGAGCGTGGTGCTTTTCACTTATATTAAAAAGCTGCCTTATCATGCATTTATCACAAATAATAATTCAATTGTGCATGTAAAAGCGTAGACGTTTAGACACTAAAATAAGGGCTGTGAATGTTTAGATTCACAGCCCTTATTTTATAAATATGTTTACGCTGCTTGGGTTTGGCGATTATATTCGCGCGTTATATGCAATTTGGTAAAAACATCATCCATTGCATATGCAAGATGATTCATCATGGTTGCGTTATGCAAGGGTGTGGGCGTGAAACGAAGCCGTGCAGAGTCTTTAGCCACGGTTGGATAATTGATTGGCTGCACATAAATATGATAGTCATTCAAAAGCATGTCGCTTGCTTGCTTACATAAAATAGGGTCACCAATAAATACGGGTATAATATGCGTTTCACCATGATTCATCATGGGAATGTTTTTATGTTTAAATAGCTGGCGCATTTGGTTTACCGTTTTACGCTGCGCTATGCGCTCGTTACTGCTTTGCATTAAATGTGATATGCTAGCGTGCGCCGCCGCTGCTTGCGCTGGCGGAATTGCGGTTGTAAAAATGAAGGCAGATGCAAAACTACGAATGACATCAATGATGATTTCAGATGCCGCAATATAGCCGCCCATCACACCGTAAGCTTTACCCAACGTGCCTTGAATAATATCTATTTTTTCCATCAAGCCTAATTGCTGCGCTAAGCCTGCGCCGGTTTCGCCATACATACCCACAGCATGAACCTCATCTAAATAAGTGAGGGCATTGTAACGTTTGGCGAGCTTAATAATTTGCTCTATGGGTCCTACATCACCATCCATTGAATAGACTGACTCAAACGCAATGATTTTAGGGCGATCTAAATCAAGTCCAGCTAGTTGCTCTTCTAAATGTACGACATCGTTGTGGCGAAAAATTCGTTTCTCTACACCGCTGCTGCGAATGCCATGAATCATTGATGCATGATTTTTAGCATCCGAAAAGACCACACAATTAGGCAGTTTTTTTGCTAATGTAGACAGAGCACCCTCATTGGCATTATAGCCTGATGAAAAAACCAATGCTGAAGGTTTGTGGTGCAAATTGGCTAATAAGGCTTCTAAACTGGTAATATAATGATGGTTACCGGAAATATTTCGGGTGCCCCCCGCGCCTGATCCAGCATTATCAATGGCGTCTTTCATGGCTTTAAGTACGCGTGGATGTTGCCCCATACCTAAATAATCATTGCTACACCAGATGGTTACATCTTTACCGATTGAGTGGCTGTAAGCTTGAGGGAAGCTGCCCACTTTGCGTTGTAAATCGTTGAAAACACGATAACGACCTTCAGATTTTAAATCATCTAACGCAGCATTAAAATGAGATTCATATTTCATTGCGCGGCACTATAGCGTGAGTTTCGCTATAAAGCAAGGCCACAGCCGCTGCCAACAGCAACAGTGCCGTAAACTGATGGGCTACTGCAATAGTAATAGGTACGTGATAGATGATTGTTAAAACCCCTAACACAATCTGCACTGCTAAAATGCCAAATAAACTGTAAAGCGCTTTCCGACTTAAACAATGCGGAGTCTTGTAATATTTTACCGTTAATACCAGTAAGCTTAAAACGAGAACAACCGCGCCGCAGCGATGTATAAATTGCGCGGTGGTAGGATTTTGAACCAGATTAATCCACCAAGGCGATAGTTGCCAAGTTTCGGCTGGCATCCATTCACCATTCATTTTGGGGAAGCTATCATAGGCTAATCCGGCATCCATTCCTGCCACTAATGCCCCTAGAATTATTTGAATAAAAACAAGCGCGATGAATAAAGGAACGGTTTTAACATGGGATGTAAATGCCGCGGCAAAATAAAGCCGTAACCATTGCCACCATAATAAGCTAAATAATAAACAGGCGAGGGTTAAATGTGCTGCTAAACGCAAAGGACTCACCATTGGCTCATTAATTAATCCGCTTTTTACCATATACCAACCCAGCAATCCTTGCGCACCCCCTAATAAAAAGATTGCAGCCATTTTAAAGCCAAATTCACGCGGGATCATCCGCTTGGCTAAAAATAGTAAAAAGGGGATGAAGAAAGCAATGCCCACCACACGGCCAAGTAAACGATGAATATATTCTAGCCAGAAGATTCCTTTAAATTCGTTAACGGTCATTCCACGATTCACCAACTTATATTGTGGGGATTGCTGGTAGCTTTCAAATTCTACTTGCCATTGTTCAACATTGAGCGGTGGAAACGTTCCGTCAATAGGTTTCCAGTCAACGATGGATAATCCTGATTCAGTTAAGCGGGTTAATCCGCCAACGACAACCATGCACATTACCAACATGATTAAACATCCTAGCCAAATGAGTATTGGCTTGCGGTGATGGTGTGAAACACTATGATGCATAAGCCATGCCTACCATTACTCACCCTCATATTCCACTGTTTTCGTCGCTCGATTTGAAACAAAAGCAGCATGCGAAACACTGGTTGTGGGTTGGGCTTTTATCGATTGCACTTTCGGGTCTTGCGCCGTTATTATTATTGGCGGGACGGGCAAGTGTTATGGCTGAGATGCAAGCCATTAAACAATGGTTTGTACCGGTATTAGTTATCCATGTTAATTTATCGGTTGGCTTATGGTTTTTAGCACTAACCATTATGTTATGGCGAATATTATGGCCGATTAAATGCTCCGAAATATGGCATAGAGCTACATTATGGAGTTTTTTGACGGGGGTGATTGCATTAGTATGTTCACCCTTAGCAGGGGGCGAAGCTTACACGAGCAATTATATTCCTGTGCAAGATAATGCGTTATTTTTCTTTGGTCTATCATTGGTGTTCACGGCTTTAATGCTAACAATAGCAATTTATTTCAAAGAAATATTTACTGCTGCTTGTCATGAAATTTCACATCAATTTGTAGCATTGAACATGCTGGTATTATTTACAGCAATGCTGTGCTTTGCATTATCGATTGCGCAGCATCCTGAGGGCTTTTCGGGCGAAGGATATTATGAAGCAATCTATTGGGCGGGGGGGCATATATTGCAGTTTGTATATGTGCAAATTGCTATCATGGCTTGGTGTTGGATGGCGCCCCATTGTGGCTTAAAACTGCCGCCACCCATTTGGTTGAAATCAGGGTTTTTAATTTTAAGTTTAGCGGCTTTTGTCAGCCCTTTAATATATTGGTTCGTTGATATTAATAGCTATTATCACATTAAATTTTTTAGCTGGCAGATGAATTTATTTACCGGAACTATTCCCGGGCTACTAGCGCTTTATTTATTTGTGCAACTATTCAAAAATACATCTCAGCGCGATGCTATATTTTGGGTATTAGCCGCCTCACTCATTTTATTTTTAAGCGGGGGGCTTGTGGGTTTTTTAATTGAAGGTAGTAATACCATTATTCCAGCGCATTATCATGGCTCCACTGTCGGTGTAACTCTGGCTATGATGGGAGTTGCATATTTAATGTTAACTTCAATCGGCGGCATTAATGTTCTGCAATGGAAAATGGCTAAAATTCAACCTATACTCTATGGCGCTGGCCAATTGCTGCATGTTGTCGGTTTTGCCATAGCGGGCACGCAAGGTGTGGGGCGTAAAGTTGCTGGCAAAATGGATGGTGCAACCGAGCTCGCACAAGCCGGTATGCAGTTAGTGCGCTTTGGTGGTTTGTTAGCCGTTATAGGTGGCGGATTGTTTGTGGTAATAATGATTAAAGCGCGAAAACCTAAAGCTTAAGCGTGCCCTGCAACGGTAGAAAGCTTTGTAATATCTATCCCATTAGCAAAGGCCGCGCGTTGCCATTTGCTGTCATTGTTTTTATCAAAAATAAGCTCTAAATCGAGAGGCACTGAAAGCCAACAATTCTCTTCAATTTCTTCTTCAAGCTGTCCGGCTGACCATCCTGCATAGCCTAGCGCCAAAAGCGATTGTTTAGGGCCATTATTCTGTGCAACTTTTTGCAGTAAATCAATCGAGTTTGATATGGCAATATCACCAATTGTTATCAGCGCATCCTCTAAAAATTTATTTTCGTGTGGATAAATTACAAACCCACGTTGGCTTTCAACTGGGCCGCCGTAATGAATTGAATGGATAGTTTTTGAGGCTGAAGCCTTAAAATCGAATTGTTTGAAAATTTCAGTTTTATCCAAATGGGGAAGGGGTTGATTAATAATTATTCCCATCGCTCCTTCATCGCTATGAGCACACATCAAAATAACCGAATGTTGAAAGTTACTGCCTTCTACATTAGGCGTAGCGATAAGAAGGTTGTTTTCTAAATATCCTCCGTCTTTGGAAGCGCCTAATATTTGAGATTTATTCATGTGTGGCGCTTTCTTTAAACGCAAACCAATCAGGGCGTTTTAAGCTTGTAATTTCTATGCCATCAGCAGTGCAAGATGCTTTCATGCCTCGCAATTTATCATGTCGAATAATGGCAAGCCCTATGGTTTCAAACGTGCTACGCATTACACCAATAACCTTTCCATCCAACATAATATCAGTATCTATTGGGGGTAAATTAGAATTCGAAATAACCTGATGCAATGTTTTATGCGCAGTGCCGCGATGGCGTGTTCGCGCTACCACTTCTTGGCCTATAAAACAGCCTTTGGTAAAACTAATGGCATTTAAAAATTCCAAACCATATTCGGCACAAAATGCACGGTCGGCAATAAAATCATCTGCTTCAGGAATGCCCAATTCTATACGCTTAAAATGGTAGTTTGTTTCAGGTAAGATCGATATATCAGCCCGTTTTTGATGCGGTACAATACCACGATAGCCCATTAATTTATGACGGGGATCTACAAACAAATTTGCGTCATATTGCTCAGCGCTTATCACTGCTAATTCGGGGGCTTCCAGCAAGATTACATCAGCGCGCAATTTATATAATTGAAGAATTTTAAGCACATCCTCAACCTGTTTTTGGGGCACGTCCATATAGAGTTCTTGATCAAAAACCATCAGGAAAAAATCAAAGCGAATCTTGCCTTGTGGGCTTAGCATGGCGCCATATAAAATATCGGTTTCACCTGATTGTAATGGGTTCACATCATTCGTGACTAACCCTTGCAGGAAGCTATATTTAGCAGTTCCACTAATGTGAATAAGGCGGCGAGACTCAAGGTAAATCATATCCTATAAGGTAGTTTTTTATAAGCGGTTTTCAAGATGATACTAATATTTTAAGTGCGGCATCCATTTTGTTGCTTACAACGTCTAACGAATAATGTTGCCTTACAGTCTTTAAAGCTTGCGCACTTAAAAATTTTTGCTGAGGTGGGTTTGATATTAAATCGCACAGTTTGTTTGCTAGTAAACCAATATCTTTATTGGGCACCAGCACTCCTGCAGTGGGGTGTTGACCAAAAATAGCACTTGGTCCCTTACTCGTATAAGCTACAACAGGTTTGCCATAACTCATCGCTTCTAAAATGACTATGCCGAACGCCTCTTGATGGGATGGAAGACAGAAAATATCGCATTGTTCATAAAATGTTTTTTTATCGGTTATCCATCCGAGTAGCTGTATTTTATCGCCAAGTTTATGCTGTTCGATAAGTGCCTGTAATGTTGCGCGATGCTCACCATCGCCTGCGATTCTGACTAGGAATGGCGTACGGGTTAGAGCAGAAATTTTTTTGGCAGCCAGAATTAAATCGCCAAAACCTTTGCTCTCAATAAGCCGCCCCATCGAACCAATAACGAATGGGCTATTTTGAGTTTCTTCCTGCGTAGTTTTATTCTCAACCAGACGAACCATATTTGGAATCACGCTGATTTTATTTTCTGCAAATCCGGCCTTCATCACAGTTAGTTTTAAATCTTCGGTAATAGCAAATACGGCATCGCATTTATGAAAATGTTGTAGGTTATAATTATGGGTTACTGCAATATGTTTGCCTTTAACCTTGCCCGCTTTAAACGCCAAATTTAAAGCGCGGTTGCCATGCGTGATGGTTGCATCCGGTGAGAACCGTTTGAGTATTTTACGGAGTTTAAATGCGGATACTACATCCCAACTGCCTCTATTATTAAGCGTTTCGCTTTGCACGTCATTTGATAAAAGCGCGTTGATATCCGCTTGGAGATGCGTAATGGCCAATACGTGATGACCTGCCATACGCAATGCATCATTATAATCGAGGAAAGCTTGTTCAATTCCACCTAAGCCACGGCTTAACATAATATTGGCGATGCGCATGTGCACACACTTACTGTTTTTGCGCGTTAAACTCAATCATCTGTTTAGTGAATGGTTAATTTGCTATATCCGCGAAAAATGGCGGAAGGTTTAATCAATTCGCAGTTAGCAACCTGAACCGAATGTAGGCGCCCCTCCAATTCGCGCTCCCAAAATTGTAGAAATTTTTGCAAAGCGGGGAAGTCCGGTATATGGTCATAATCCTGCCACACATAGCTCTGTAAAACCGAAGGATAATCAGGTAAGTGATAAATTATTTCAGCAGTTGTCAGGCGATAATCATCTAGTAACTTTGTAAAATCAGTCATTAAACGCACCTTTCCAATAAAATTTAACATTAGTGCAAAAATGCTAAAATATCGTTAATTCAGCTAAATTCTAGTTTTCAGGGGCTCTTTAGCAGTAATAAACTAGAAATTTGGCGGTAAGCATGGTATCTTGACCAAATCAAGAAGGGGGAAATAGCCCCTCACATAAACGAAAGCAATGCATGCTCTTTTACGGGAAGATGATTTTACTGTCCTGCTGCCTATTATTTGGCAGCTTTAAATTTGCACAAGCAGATACATTGCTTGAAGGCGCGCAACAATGCACGCAATACTTGCCCAAAGCTGAGCGTTTTCATCAAATTCCAACTCACTGGCTGGCAGCCATTGCTAGTGCTGAATCCGGGCGCTACCATCAGCGTTTAGGGCTATTAGTGCCTTGGCCATGGACGATTAATGTAAATGGAAAAGGGTACTATTTTGATACTAAGCAAGAGGCTATCAACAAAGTTCGTGAATATCAGGCGAAAGGTGTTTCCAGCATCGACGTAGGCTGCATGCAAGTAAATTTAATGTATCATGGCAATGCGTTTTCGAATATCGAACAAGCGATGGAGCCTCGCTATAATATTGCTTATGCTGCGCGATTTTTAAGAGAGAATTTTGATGAGTTGCGTTCTTGGAATAAGGCGACCGCAGCTTATCATTCGCGCACTCCTTCTTTAGGATCAAAATATTTTTCAACGGTTTTTGGGAAGTGGGAAAAAGTTGTTAAAAAGTTGGGAGCTGCAGCGGATTCCAAGGTTATCTTTGCTGAGCGTCCAGCGTCTATAAAATCGAATAAATATGCATCCATTAAAAACAGTAATTCTAAATATGCGGGTTATCAGGTGAATGAGTCAGCTAAAAAACATATTTCTCCTCGTATGAAGCTCATTAAAATTTCAAAAGATGGCCAGCAAACTGTGACCCACTCGGAAAGTAAAAGTGAGTTTACAAAAAGCCGCCAAAATGGTGTGCTCGTTACACGGCCCGCTGCATCTTCAGTCAAGCAACTAACGCTCAATAAATCTTCAAGCTCATCGAATGGTGCAAGTTCAGGCCAACCATTTATTTTCTAATAATTTTGCATATTGGCGTTGAGTTTGCGCTGGTTCGCACTATATGTAGTGTATGGAAAAAACCATTTTGAATAAAGACAATGTAATTATTGTAGATCGGATTGAAGTGGTTTGCGATGGTGGGGGCATTTTGGGGCATCCGCAAGAATTCTTGCATATTCACCATATTACCAAACAAGTAATTTGCCCATATTGCGATAAACAATTTATATTTGAGGGTTAATATGTCGCCATTACTCATTGTAATGTTAGTTTTTGTTGTTCTAACCGTACTCGCGTTAGGCTTAGGTTTGTTTGGCATGGCAACGGGTGGTGAATTTAACCGCAAATATGCGAATAAATTAATGAGCCTACGCGTGCTATTTCAAGGTATTGCATTGGCATTGTTAGCCGTAATGTTTGTTTTGAAAGATTAGTTCTTATCCCTGCGGCTTAGCGCTTTAACGATACCATGTAGAGTGCGCACTTCTTGCGAGTTTGGCTGTGCACGCATCAAAAGCGTTCGAATATTCTGTAGCATTTTCGGTTTCTTTTCCGCCACTTGCCAAAAGTTTGTTTTGTCTAAATTAAATTCAAGTTTATCAAAAAAATGCTCAAGTTCTTGCATCGGAGCGCATGTTTCAAGTGACGTAGTTATTGATTTGGTATGGTGGTATTGAAACCACTCATAGCACAAAATAGCAGCCGATTGTGATAGATTGATAGAGGGGCAGGCTGCGTCAACGGGCACCGATACAATCGCATGGGCGTAAGAAATTTCTTCGTTTGAAAGGCCGTTATTTTCACGTCCAAACAATAAGGCAGCTTTATTTTGGGGTGCAAATTCCATCCAATTTTTGGAGTGGTGATGCGGTTTTTTTAGCTCGCGGTTGCGCGCCGTTGCAGCAGCAACATACGTGCAATCGGCCACGGCATCAGCTAAATTATCAAATATTTTTGCCTGTTCAATAATGGGTTTGGCATGTGCTGCCATAGCGATAGCCGCCTCATTAGGCCATCCATCACGCGGGCTAACAATCCGCAAATCATTCAGCCCAAAATTCCCCATCGCCCGCGCCACCGCCCCAATATTTTCGCCCATCTGTGGGGCAACTAAAACCACCGCTAACATTAAAGCGGTTTCACTTTTTCTTTCGATAAATGATAGATGATTGAATCGTAGAGAGCTTCGAATGAAGCATCGATTACGTTAGCCGAAACGCCAACGGTGTTCCATACATTCCCTTTTTCATCGCGGCTTTCAATCATCACGCGTGTGGTGGCTTTGGTGGCATCTTGTGGGGTTAATATACGCACTTTATAATCCGTCAACGACACTTGACCCACTTTAGGATAATGAATTTCCAACGCTTTGCGCAAGGCGCTATCTAGCGCATTTACGGGGCCGTTACCTTCAGCAGCCGTCATAATCACTTCATTTTTAATGCTAATTTTGATGGTCGCATCGGATTGATTTACCAGATGACCTTTAACATTATAGCGCCGCTCATCTGATGCGCGGTAACCCTCTACTTTAAAATAGCGCGGCACCGTTCCCAGCATACGGCGCGCGAGTAGATTAAAGCTAGCATCGGCTGCATCATAAGCGTAGCCTTGCATTTCGCGTTGCTTAATTTCGGCAATTAGTTTGGGCAAATCTTTATGTTCTGCTTCGTCTTTTAATCCCATTTGTAAAAGGCGGTTTATCACATTGCTGCGCCCTGCTTTATCGGAAACGAGAATGACGCGTTCATTGCCCACCAATTGCGGTGCGATATGTTCATAAGTGCGGCTATCGCGCGCCATGGCAGATACGTGCAGGCCGCCTTTATGCGCAAATGCTGCTTCACCCACGTAAGCTGCATGGGGATTGGCGCTGCGGTTTAACCTATCATCCAAAAAGCGCGAGAGTTTGGTAATATTTTTTAAATTTTCGGGCTTTACGCCGGTAGCAAAACCCATTTTTAACATTAGCGATGGGATGATACTGATGAGGTTGGCGTTACCGCATCGCTCACCCACCCCATTGAGGGTGCCTTGAACCTGTCGTACTCCTGCGCGCACAGCAGCAAGGGAATTTGCTACCGCATTTTCCGTATCGTTATGGCAATGAATACCAAGCTTTGCCTCGGGATAAGTTTGTTTAATATCAGCCACAATCTCCGAAACTTCATGGGGCAAGCTGCCGCCATTTGTATCGCATAGCACCAGCCAATCGGCGCCCGCTTGTATGGCTTGTTCCAGCACTTGTAAACTGTAAGCGCGGTTGGCTTTAAAGCCATCGAAGAAATGTTCGGCATCGAAATGTACCTTGCGCGATTGCGATTTTAGATGCGCGATGCTTTCGCCAACCATGCGCAAGTTTTCTTTAAGCGACACTTGCAAGGCCGTTTCAACCTGAAAATCCCAGCTTTTACCTACCAGGCATATATTGCCTTTATGGCCATTTAATAGCGAGGCTAAACCGGGATCGTTCGCAGCTGAACATCCTTTTTTACGCGTCATACCAAATGCTGTAATTTCGGCATGTTTGGTTTTGGGTGCTGTTTCAAAAAATAAATCATCATTGGGGTTAGCACCCGGCCAGCCGCCTTCAATAAAATCAATACCAAAGGCATCCATCTGTTTGGTGAGTGCAATTTTGTCCGATACTGAAAAATCTACGCCCCGTGCTTGTGCTCCATCACGCAAGGTTGAATCGTAAAGATACACTCTGTCTTTGGGTTGCATCTTATTCGCGCCGCCAATTAGTCGTGCCATCGCGCTTATCTTCTAAGATAATACCTTGGCTTTCAAGTAATTGACGAATGCGATCAGACTCCGCGAAATCTTTTGCTTTTTTCGCGTCAATACGTTGTTGGATGAGCGATTGAATTTCGCCATTATTGTCGGAATTTTTGCCTTTAAACCAGCTTTCTGGTTCGTGGGTGAGTAATCCAATAAGTTCACCCATGGCGAGCAGTTGTGGCGCATCTGCTTGGTGCATTAAACTAATGGCTAAGGGTAAGTTCATATCCTCTTTCAACGCATTGATAAATGCTTGGGGGGGGAGGGCTTTTTCAACCGATTTGCCCTGCAACTTACGATACCAGCTATCCAACATTTTTTTCGCATCGGATAAGAGCTTCGGATTCCAATCCAGCGGGTCGTGATATTTGGTAAGGAGGAATGCAAGGCGAATGACTTCACCCTCAGTTCCGCTCTCGAGCAAATCGTGTACGGTGGTAAAGTTGCCAAGCGACTTGCTCATTTTTTCGCCATTTATGGTTAGAAAACCGTTATGCACCCAGTATTTAGCAAAGTGGCTGCCGGGATTTGCTGCACAGCTTTGGGCGATTTCATTCTCGTGATGGGGGAACTTTAAATCAGCCCCACCTCCGTGAATATCAAAATTAATACCAAGCAGATCAGTGCTCATGGCGGAACATTCAATATGCCAGCCGGGGCGGCCAAATCCAAAGGGACTATCAAAACCACTCTCATTTTCTGTGGCAGGTTTCCATAGTACAAAGTCACCGGGGTGATTTTTAAATGTGCCGATTTTAACGCGCGCGCCAGCGACGAGCTCATCTAATTTTCGACCCGATAACTGACCATAATCGGGGTTTGAGGTTACATCAAAATACACATGACTATCAGCTTCATAAGCGGCACCATTGTCAATAAGCGTGCTAATCATCGTTGTCATTTGCGTAATATATTCGGTAGCGCGGGGTTCATATGTGGGAGGCAAGCAATTTAGCGCAGCAATATCGTGATGGAAAGCTTTGGTTATTTGCGTTGTTAATTCGTTAATGGCAACGCCGCGTTCCGTCGCCGCTTGGATAATCTTATCGTCAATATCGGTTATATTGCGCGCATAGATAACGTCTTTCGCGCCGTAGATAAAACGCAATATACGAAACAGCATATCATAAACGACTACCGCGCGAGCATTGCCCAAATGGGGTCGATCATAAACCGTGGGGCCGCAGGCATAGAGGGTGACTCTATCTTTATCAGCAGGGATAAAATCCTCGCGTTTGCGGGTAATGGTATTTTGCAACGTTAGCGTCATGCAACGCTTTTAACCTATTGTTTGGCTTGCTTCAAGCACCAGCGTGCGGCTCGTTGGCCAGACTGAATCGAATGTTCAATGCAAGAGGGAAGTGGCGCATTAAACCAGTCACCAGCCAGATGCGCATTGGTTAAATGCATCTGAGGTGAGGGGCGTAAGGCTAAATTTTTTGGGCTAGCAGCAAGTGTGGCGCGTTTTTCGGTTACTATACGATGTTCAGGCATCGGTCTGCCACGCAATGTGGGATAGCATTTAGCCACTTCCTGCCACAGCATTTCAGCGATATTATGCTTATTATAGAGTGCGGAATTTTCGGCATGACTAGTGGTAGTTGATAGAATGCCCTGTTGTAGAAACACCCAATGCAATGGGCTGTTTACCGTTGCTAGAACACGAGGCGATAAGCCTTGATTATTCATTTTAAAATGCCCGTTAACAATGGTGTGATATTCAAATTCAGGCAGTTTAAGGCTAGGCAAAAGTTTGGCTAATGTATCGGGTGGTAGTGCCAAAACAACACGATCGTTCGGTTTAATAATTTGGCGATATTCTGTAAATTGCAGTGCGCTAATGCGGTTATCCTGCAACTCAATTTTCTGCAAACGCTGCATAAATTCAACATGGGGCAGCTGCGCGATAACGGGGTTAATTAGGGCTTTATCAAAATGGGTGCGCACTTGCAAATAATCGGCGGCTTTAGGGAACGCCAAACGCCAAATTAAACTTCGCAATATCCAAGCGGCCGCCTTTTCAGGGTGCGTGTTAAGCGCGGCAAGGCAAAATGGAGTAATAAAATGCGAATAAAATTCGCTTTGCGTATCAAAACATTCCGATACTATCTGGTTTTTATTCGCCAAAATAAGTGGATATAGCCGCCAAGCATCGCGTATAAAGGGTAGTTTTACATTCCACCGCTTACCATTTTGGACATCCATGAACGCAAAATTATCGCTAAACTTATAAAAATGTTTGGTGGCATTTAAACGGTTTATGTAGCGCACAGTAGCGCGATTGGCGCGTAAAATAAGATGGTTGCCATTATCTAGTCTGCAATTTAGGCTTTTATCTTCATAAGTGCGGCAACGCCCACCTGCATATTGGGTGGCTTCAAATAAAGAAACAGGCACGCGTTTTTGGTGCAGTTGCAAAGCACAAGCCAAGCCTGAAAGACCAGCGCCTACTACATAAACATGGCGCGGTTTAGAAGGGGAGGTCATTTGCTCTAGCATTTAAATTTATACGCGTTAGTTAAGTGTGATGGTTACACCAATACAGCATTGTAGGCAAATACTGCGCGAAAAAGATTATCCGCGTTATCTTTTAAGTCTTACCTTACCTCCCAAGCTGCGCGAACAATTATGGGTGCTGGGTGCATTCAACGTTGAAATTTCGCGTAGTGCTGAAATGAGCGAAGCAGTTACGGGTGCTATCCGCTTAAAATGGTGGATGGATGCTTTGCAAAAACCGCTCAATCATCCGGTAGTTGTAGCATTACATGGATTAAATAAAAATTTAGCGCCATTGGCCAATGCTATTGAAGCTCGAGAACAAGATTTGGAAAAAGGTTATCGCTTTGCCACAATTAAGGAGTTAGACATTTACGCGACGGCAACCGGTGAATTTTGGCAACTATTAGCGCAATCGGATGAGGAGATTAAAGGATTGCAAAGCCTTGGATTTTTATGGGCATTACAAGGGTTGCTATGGTCAACAGGCTATCATCTAGCGCAAGGTGTTTCCACAATTCCGCAAGAAGTAGCCACAACACATGGAACAAACATACTCGAAAGTTCCGCTGAGGATTTTGAAGCGCTTTGTCATATGGTGCGCGCGCTCGCGCGACGTATTGAGGCTTCGCTTAACCAACTTTCCGATTCAAAAACGCCCTTGCTTTTAAATCGGGCAGTGCCATTCATTCGATATCGCAGCACGCTTATGCAAAATCAGCCGGAGATTGCACTGGCAAAACATCCGGCTGATAATCGATTAACCTTACTTTGGCAGTTTTATTTTGCCAAAGCTGAGATGTAAATTACTGCTGTTCTTTAAGCGATTTGATACGGCTATCTAAATCAGCAAACGGAATTGCGCCCGGTACTAACTCATTGCCAATGATAAGTGCTGGAGTGCCCTGCACACCAACTTTAGCCGCAATTTCCTGATTTTGCTGAAGCTCTTTAGCAACCCGTTCGCCATTCATTTCTTTTTCAAATTCAATTAAATTGACCTGAACTTGTCCGGCATAATCTTTCAACGCGGCAATATCATATTGGCCTTTATGTTGCATCAACATGCTGTGATATTCCATATATTTATCAGGGTTAATGTAGTTGATAGCCAGCGCTGCCTTTGATGCGAGCTGAGAACCTTCTGAAAGAATCGGGAATTCTTTAAACACAAAACGAATATCAGGATGCGCTGCTAAAACTTCTTTAACAGTGGGTTCCATACGCTTGCAATAACCACAATTATAATCGAAAAACTCAACGATGGTTACACCACTTTCGCCCGTGCCAATGCTTGGCGAATTTTCGTAACTGGTTAAAACATCAATATTTTCTTGCACTGCCTGACCAGCATCTTGTTGCTGTTTTTCAACCATTTTAGTCTGAAAATTCTGGAGAGACTCAACGAGCTTTTCTGGGTTTTGCTCAATATAGCGCGCAACAATAGCTTCAATATCAGCTTCTTTCGCGTTTACATTTGAAGTGGTTGTGATTGGGTTAATGTTGGTAAAACCAATAACCGCTACCGCACCAAGGGCTAAACAGGCTACACCTGTAACCACTAATTTTGAAATATCACTCATGTTATAATCTCCTTTTTCAGCCGTTAGATTAGGTTGTTTTGAAACTAGGTAGAAGCTTTTTCTTCCTTTTTCTTCTGTAAACGGATGGCTTCTTCACGCAGATCTTGCGCGCGCAACAGAGAAGGTGATCCGGAGGAAAGTTTTTCAAGGGCATCGCTAGCGTAACGCCGAGCAAGATCAGCTTCATTGCGCAACAATGCCGCTTCTGCATATGCTAATAATGCTTGACCCGATTGTTTTAGTTCAGCTTTGGCTTGACCCAATAATTGCCATGTTAGGGCATTGGTATTATCAAGCTCGCTCGCACGGGCTAGCTCCTGAGCGGCTAATTCATAGTTTATTACGGGCTGTGACATTATCGACTTAGCATAATCGGTTCGCAAAAGCGCGCTTTGTGGCAATAATTCCCGTGCTTGCTTTATTAAAGGTAATGCCTCTTGATGCCTGCCGCTTTCTGATAAAATTTGCGCTTTAAGCTCTAAAAAATAAGGATTTTTGGGTTCACTCATTAAAAATTGGTCAACACCTTTTAAAGCTTGCGTAGTTTGTGATAAACGATGATGCGCTACGATCACGGCAATGCGATCTTCTTCACTATTACTTATGGCGTTATTAAGTGTAATTTGTGGATCGTTGAGAAAACCTTTTAACTTACCCAAAACACGCCGATGTTCGCGTAATTTTGTTACATTTATTTCAGGGTATTTTGTGCTGGATTTTTTTAATAGATGCGCCCTAACATTGGAAATACGCTCTTTTGAAAGGGGGTGCGTTAGGGCATAAGGATCAACCTGACCACGGTAAATTTGTTCGCGTGCGCGCAACTTTTCCATTAAACTTAGCAAGCCCGTTGCGGGCACATTAGTCTCATCAAGATAATCTAATGCGGCCTGATCAGCAGCTTGTTCATTTATGCGGGTAAAAGATAAAAAATTTCGTGTGGTTAGGTGATGCCCTGCAGAAATAACTCCAGCCGCTGCTTGACCGCTGCCACCTGCAAGACCCGCTGCCGCACCTAATACATAGGATAGAATGGTGGTTAATTGCGCATCTTCAAGTGCCTCAGAGCCACGTGCTAAATGCCCGCCAGCAATATGGCCTGCCTCATGCGCAATCACGCCAATGAGCATATTCGGATCATCGGCCGCCGTAATAAGACCCGTATGAATAAACATATTAGCCCCACCCGCTACAAACGCATTAATGGACGAATCATTTACGATAAAAATGCGAATGGTTGAAGGATCTAAATTAGCCGCCCTAAAAATAGGATCAGAATAATCGCGGATTAATTTTTCCGTTTCAGCATCGCGAATTAGCGATAGCGCATAGGCTGATGGAGCATAAAGCCCCACTAGCATCAGTGCCAATGTGCATTTTAAAATTTTCTTCACCAAAGCCATATAAGGCATAAGCGTTTGCTTTGCTAGGGTTAGCTAATCAACAATTTTTTGCCACCAGCCACTGCGTTTGGGCTTGTCGCTATCATCAATCTTTTTTGCAGTTTTCTTCGGCTTTGTAGGCTTTGTTGCTTTAGGGGCAGATTTAGCCTCGGTTTCAACCACAACAGTATCAGGCGCAACAGGGGCTTTAGCTTCGTGTGTAGAAGCTTTTGGCGCATCTGCTTGCGGCGTTTCTGCTGCTTTTGCAGTTGGCTTGCGGCGACCGCGTAACGACCGCTTGGGCTTTTCTTCTACAACAGATCCTTTGGAATTATCATCAACCGACTTATCCGCTGTTGGAGTTTGCACACGGGGTTTGGGCGTTGATGCAGGCCTATCTGTTTTGCCGCTATTGGTTTTGTTAGATGATGTATCCGTATCCGCTTGATTGCTTGCATTTTCTTGTGTTTCATCACGCGGTTTACGGTTACGATTACGACCTCCGCGACGACGGCTATTGCTGTTACGATTATTGTCGTTTTGAGTTTCAGTCTCTTTAGCTGCTGGTGAAGTTGTACGCTCTGAGCTGGCAGGGGCTGCGGCACCTTTGCGGCGCAATTTTTCAATGCGATAGTCACCTTCATGTAAAGAGCTATCGATTAAAATCTCAACCACGCAATCGCTATTCTTTTCAATTTTATCAATTTCAGATCGCATATTGTTTAAAATATATACGGCCTCAGAAGCGGTAACGGATACACGGAAGCGATCATATTCGGGAGTGCTGGCTTCTTTTTCCAGTGCACGAATAATTTGCATTGATAATGCTGCTTCAGAGCGAATGGTGCCTGTGCCTTGGCAATGTGGGCACGATCGGTTGATAGACTCAGCAATAGAAGGGCGCATACGCTGACGCGACATTTCCATTAGCCCAAAGCTACTGATGCGGCCTACTTGAATTTTTGCTTTATCGTGACGCAAGGCTTCTTTCATCGTGCGCTCAATCGTGCGGCGATTTTTGCCTTCATTCATATCAATAAAATCAATCACGATAAGGCCGGCTAAATCACGCAAACGTAATTGCCGCGCTACTTCTTTGGCAGCTTCAATATTCGTTTTAAGCGCAGTTTCTTCAACATTGCGTTCGCGTGTTGAGCGACCCGAGTTCACGTCAATCGAAATAAGCGCTTCGGTTGGCGACATTACGATAGACCCGCCAGAGGGCAGGCGCACTTCTGGCTCGGTCATGGAAACTAATTGGCTATCAATACCTTCAGAATGATAAAGCGGCACATCGCCTTTATAGAGTTTAACACGTGGGGCATGGCTTGGAATCAAGCGTTTCATAAAAGCTTTGGTATCTTTAAAGGCCTGTTCGCCATCGACCATAATTTCTTCAATATCCATATTATAGCTATCACGAATACAGCGTTGAATAATATTGCTCTCTTCGTAAACAAGCGCAGGCGCACTTGAAGCCAAGGTATCCTCACGGATTTGATTCCAGAGTTTAACTAAATAATCAAAGTCGCGTTTAATTTCCGTGCGGGTATGGCCTGAACCTGCGGTGCGAATAATAACACTCATGCCGGTGGGTAGTGCCAAATCAGAAAGAACCTTTTTCAAGCGTTTGCGATCGTCATTGCTAGCAATTTTACGTGATACGCCACCGCCACGCGGGCTGTTGGGCATTAACACGCAGTAGCGACCCGCAAGAGATAAAAAGCTGGTAAGTGAAACACCCTTATTGCCGCGCTCTTCTTTTATGACTTGTACCAAAAGCACTTGGTTGCGTTTGATAACTTCTTGAATTTTGTAGCGGCGCGTATATTCGCGTTTACGGCGCGGGCGTTCAATTTCATCTTCGCCACTTAGCACTTCAACTTCAGATGTCTCCGATTGTGAGGCTGGCTTTTGACCAGCGCTGCGGCCTGTTTTGCGGTTGCGATAGCGTCCACCACGGCGACGACGATTAGAATGATTTGATTCATCTTCGTTAGATGAGTCATCGCCTGCGCCTTGGTCGGCGGCGGATGTATCAGCACTATCCGATGCATCACTATCGTCAGGTTCAGATTGCGTCTCGGTAGGCTCCGTTTGATTCGCAGGTTTGCGACCACGACGACGGCTGCGGCCGCGTTTAGGTTTTTCATCTAATGAATCATCTGCTTCACCATTTTCGCTAGCTTCAATCGGCGCGCTTTTTACCGATTTATTTTCAGAGGCACGTTCTGCTAATGTGTTGGTGACGGGATCTTCTTCAATCTGCTCATTCTCATGATCATCAAAATCATCTTCATCTTCAGCATCAAGAGCGGCTTCGTCAGCCTCTTCCTTCATTAACTTTTCACGGTCGGATGTGGGAATTTGATAGTAATTTGGGTGGATTTCCGAAAATGGCAAAAAGCCTTGTTTGCCCCCACCATATTCAACAAATGCTGCCTGCAATGATGGCTCTACCCGCGTTACTTTCGCGAGATATACATTGCCTTTAATCTGTGGTTTTGCCGTGGTAGTAAAATCATATTCTAGAATGGTGGATTTGTTATCCGTAATGACGACTCGAGTCTCTTCTAGGTGGACCGCATCGACTAGCATTTTGCGTGACATTATAAGCTCCGTTCAACTTAGCACACTCGTTTTCGCAGCCATAACCCATAGGGGCTTCAGCGATATTAGCGCTTTGGCGGGCTCTTCTGTTGGAAAATTGGATTGGCATAAGTTGTTATTTTTATTTATGTTGTTTTATAAGCGCTTAAAGGTTTATTATCGCCCTCAGCGAAGAATTTCTGAAATTTACCACGTTTAATTGTTGGTTTCATTCGTATCCTCTTTATAAATATTATCATGAAATTCGCAATCACCAATTTTGCATTAACCATGATTTTATGCTGCTTGTATGCACATTCGCTACACGCGCTAGAGGTGTATGATATTGATTTAGCTCAAAATGGAAAGGCTGAGCTGCTTGAAATCAAATTAGATAAACCTGTAAAGTCCAAAAGCTTTATACTATCGAACCCGCCACGCTTAGTTATTGATCTACCTCCATTTAATTGGAATGTTTCAAGTAATGCATCGCTCATTAGTGCTAGCCGGATTTTATCGGGTATACGCTATGCGCGATTCGATGAGTTTACATCGCGCATTGTTATTGATTTTAATCAGCCAGTTGCATTCAAATCTTTGTCAGAAGGAGCTTCGCAATCGCTGCGGTTTCAACTTGAGGGTGCTTTGGGTGATGGTAAAATTTCAGCAGAAAATGGTTGGGCTAATCAAAATGACAAAAATCGTCCAAGAACGATGATTTTTGAAGATAACACGCTTCCTACATCCAAAGCGCGTGCAGCTAGCGAACAGGATAAACCATTAATTGTAATTGATGCGGGTCATGGTGGTAAAGATTCTGGCGCATTAGGCGGACAGAACACGAAAGAGAAAAACGTAACTTTGGCCTATGCGCGTGCACTACGCGATGCGTTAAAGCAAACAGGCAAATACCGAGCAGAACTTACGCGCGATTCCGATAAAATTATTATTCTGCGCGAGCGTTTTCGCATTGCTCGTAAATTGAAAGCAGATTTGTTCATTTCACTTCATGCTGATTCTGCGCCGAACCCTAATGCGCGCGGTTTATCGGTTTATACATTATCTGAAACAGCATCCGATAAAGAGGCGGCGGCATTGGCTCAGCAGGAAAATCGGGTGGACGTTTTAGCCGATGTGGATTTGCTACATGAAAATGTTGAAGTGGCGGGTATTTTAATTGATTTAGCGCGTCGTGAAACCAAAAATAAATCAGTAAAATTAGCGGAACAAGTGGTTCAATCGGCTAGAGGTGGGGTTGATGTATTAAACAATCCGCATCGACATGCGGGATTTGCGGTGCTTAAAGCCCCTGATATCCCGTCCGTTTTGGTTGAGATCGGATTTCTTACCAATATGGAAGAAGAAAAGCGCATAAACAGTGCTAGCCATCAAGCGAAAGTGATTAAAAGTTTGGTTCAGGCGATAACAAATTATTTTGAACATAAACGACAATAGCGTAAAGCTAGCCCGTAAATTATTCTCATGCTATTAAAGTAAAAACTATAAAGGCCATCTGCCCAACATGAACATCCAATCACGTATCGTAAAATTTCTGCTTTGGATTGTATCCATCGGCTTTACGGCGGTGATTCTAGGGTGTATCGCTATTATTGGTTTATTTTATATCTATAGCCATGATTTGCCTGATCCTGGAAAATTAGCAAAATACGAGCCGCCCATTGCCACACGGCTTTATGCCGATGATGGAAAATTATTAGCTGAATATGCTACTGAGCATCGTCTTTATTTGCCTTTAGATTCAATGCCGAAAGATTTAATTAATGCCTTTTTAGCCGCTGAGGACAAAGATTTTTACGAACATGATGGTGTTGATTTTATGAGCATCGCGCGTGCGGTGATTACCAATATCAATAATTATGGCCAAGGCCGTGCCATGGTAGGCGGATCAACCATTACACAGCAAGTAGTGAAAAACTTTCTGCTAACAAATGAGCGATCGCTTGAACGCAAGGTGAAAGAGGCGATTTTAGCTTTCCGAATGGATAGGGCATTTACTAAAGATCGTATTTTAGAGCTTTATTTAAATGAAATTTATCTGGGTTTGCGTTCGTATGGTGTGGCGGCGGCATCGCTTAATTATTTTAATAAATCGTTGGAAGAGTTGTCCATTCCTGAAATGGCATTTCTAGCTGGCTTGCCTAAAGGGCCCGCCAATTATGACCCGACACGCTATTATAAGCGTGCGATGGATAGGCGCGCCTATGTATTAGGGCGCATGGCAAGTAATGGGGTAATCACACCAGAGCAAGCGATTGAAGCAAATAAAACGCCCATAACCATCCGTGCGCGCGATAAAAGTGAGGTTGCTAACGCTGATTTTTTTGCAGAAGAAGTGCGGCGTACTTTAGCGGATAAATATGGTGCAGACGTGCTCTATGAAGGCGGACTTTATGTCAAAACAACCGTAGACCCGAAATTGCAAAATGCTGCAGATGCTGCGCTGCGTGCAACGTTAATAGAATATGATAAACGCCATGGATGGCGTGGGCCTTTAGGGCGTTTATCTGATATGTCGCAAGCAGATGAAAAAATAATCGAAATTGAGGAACAAACTCCCTTATTTGGTAGTGAAAAAGTAGGCATTATTAAAGCTATAAATGGTGATAAAGCTACCTTACAGTTTGCCAATAATAAGATAGGGTCGCTAGCCTTTTCAGAAGCCAAATGGGCGCGAAAATATGTGAGTGATTCTATCAAGGGTGAGGCTCCAAAATCATTATCGAACATATTGAATGTGGGTGATATTGTGTTGGTTGAGCCTATTGCAAAAGATTCTAAGCCACAAAACAATAGCGCCTATCGTTTGCTGCAAATACCCAAAGTAAATGGTGCATTAGTGGCGATGGATCCTAATTCTGGTAAAGTGTTAGCTATGGCTGGAGGCTATAGCTATAAAGGATCCAAGTTTAATCGCGCAACACAGGCTAAGCGACAACCTGGGTCGGCTTTTAAGCCTTTCGTTTATTTGGCGGGGTTAGAATCGGGTATGAATCCAGCCACACGCTTACTGGATGGGCCTATTTCAATTTCACAAGGGCCCGATAAACCTGCATGGCAACCGAAAAATTACAGCGGTGATTTTTTAGGGTATGTAACCATGCGTATGGGGCTTGAGCGTTCGCGCAATGCGATGACCGTTTATCTAACCAGTTTAATCGGTATCGATAAGGTGCAAGAAATAGGCGAGCGCTTAGGTATATACGATAAGATGCCCCCTAATTTTTCAGCCGTTTTAGGTTCTCAGGAAACCACATTGATGAAACTTGTTAATGCTTATGCCATGGTCATTAACGGCGGCAAACGGGTAATGCCACAAATGATTGAGCGCATTGATAACCGCTATGGAAAAACTATTTATCGTCGTGATGAGCGTGATTGTACTAGCTGCGCTTTTAATGCAAATAGTCCGGCGGCACTGCAAATTTCGCCACCTTATTTAGAAGATAATCGTGAAACGGTGATTGATTCGGCATCGGCATTTCAACTTACGTATATGCTGCAAGGAGTGGTGGAGCGAGGCACTGCTGTGCGCGCAAAATCGCTAGGGATTCCTTTAGGCGGTAAAACAGGCACCACCAATGATAGCCGAGATGCATGGTTTGTTGGTTTCTCACCTGATATGGTGGTTGGCTTATATATTGGCTTTGATACGCCTAAACCGCTAGGGCCAAAAGAAACGGGTAGCAGTGTTGCTTTACCTGGCTTTATTGATTTCATGCAAAATATTACTGCATCAACCCAAGCGCGACCTTTTCCAATGCCCGAAAATATTCGGCTTTATAAAATTGATCGATGGACGGGGCAAGCGCCTTATTATGGTGCTCCAGCTTCGAATATTATCTATGAAGCTTTTAAGGAATATGAAAATCCTTCAACGCCTAATCCTTATGCGCAAACTTATGAATCGGATCCTTATTTTGAAGGTGGGTATAATCCACAAACG
Source organism: uncultured Alphaproteobacteria bacterium (assembly GCA_963837025.1). Classification (GTDB taxonomy): domain Bacteria; phylum Pseudomonadota; class Alphaproteobacteria; order Rickettsiales; family JALZUV01; genus JALZUV01. The sequence goes on along the minus strand of CAWILT010000001.1, from coordinate 542,177 downwards.
GATGTATATTCCACACAGCAAGCTCCGATTATGCCAAATGAATATGGTGAACCTACAGAGATAATTCCGCAAAACCCTCAGCCTGCTTCGCGATGGGATTATGTTACTGATTCAGCAGTACGGCAGCCATCGCCACCCGCATATGAACCTAATCCACAAGAAACCTATGAGCAGCGACAAGTGCGGTTAAGGCAACAACAGCAAGCTGAGCAATTCAATGAAGCTCCCAATAATACCGCTGCACCACCCATATCTGTTGAACCAACACCTGTAGTGCCGTCTTATATGCCATCACAGCCCGCTGATACCGATCGTGATAAGCCTGCAATCAATTCGACCACTCCAAATTATGGCACGGGTGGATTATATTAAAAGGAAATATGATGAAAGCCGAAACCCAAAATCTAGTTGAACAAATTAATCAATCGCAGTCCCTACTCAAGAGGTATCTTTGACTGGGATAACGCCTTAAAAAAATTAGAAAAACTGAATGCCCAAGCCGAAGATCCTGCGCTATGGGATGATCAAAGCAACGCGCAAACCGTTCTTAAAGAGCGCACCCAGTTGGATAATATGATTAAGGGCACCCAAGATTTAGAGCAACAGCTTGAAGATAATTTAACGCTTTTAGAGTTAGGTGAGATGGAAGATGATGCGCAAGCCATAACTGAGGCTGAAAAAGCATTGCAGGTTTTGGCGAAAAAAGTGCATCGGATGGAAATTGAAAGTTTATTGTCAGGCGAAGCGGATAGTAACGATTGCTATATTGAAATTCACCCGGGCGCTGGCGGCACAGAAAGCCAAGACTGGGCAATGATGCTACAACGTATGTATTTGCGCTGGGCTGAACAAAAAGGGTATAAAACTGAAATTATTGAAGAATCCGCTGGTGATGAAGCGGGCATTAAATCTGCTACCATTCTCGTGCAAGGACATAATGCCTACGGTTGGAGTAAAACCGAATCAGGCGTGCATCGTTTAGTGCGGATATCGCCTTTTGATAGCGCTTCGCGCCGGCACACGAGTTTTGCCAGTGCATGGGTCTACCCTGTGATTGACGATTCTATTGAAATTGAAATTTTAGATAAAGATTTGCGAGTCGATACGTATCGTGCCTCGGGTGCAGGTGGGCAGCATATTAACAAAACCGATAGTGCTATTCGCATTACCCATTTGCCTACCAACATTGTAGTGCAATGCCAAAACTCGCGCTCGCAACATCAAAATCGGGCGAATGCAATGAAAATGCTTAAAGCACGCCTTTATGAAGAAGAATTGCGAAAGCGCGAAGAAGCCGCACAGGAAGTGAATGATACTAAAAGCGATATAGGCTGGGGTAATCAAATTCGCTCGTATGTATTACATCCTTATCAGATGGTCAAAGACCTGCGCACATCGGTTGAAACGGGCAATAGTGCTGCCGTTTTAGATGGCGATTTAGATGATTTTATGTCAGCTGCTTTGGCTATGCGTATCGGTGCTGTTGCAACGAAATAAATGTTTGTTTCACAATTTATAACGAAACTTAAGAATCTTGTAGCAACAATGCTTAGATAGGACTAATAAGCCTAAATGGTCTCTTACGAACAGCGCAAAACCTTTCTTCTACTTTCTTATTGGAACAGTATTAGCGAAGAAAATAAAATTCCAAATATCTCGCAAGTAAGCGTTGGTCAGATGCATGATTTGTGGGATTATACCTTTGTTTTGAACGTTGAAAATAAATCAGAACCCGTGTTCACTCATTTTGGTTCTGAACTAGCGGAGATTTTTGGATCTGATTTTAACAATCAGACATTGGAAGAAGCCCGATCGCATCCTGTCATATCAGACTTCTATGTGTTTATGGATGAGGTTTGGGTCATGCAAACACCCGTATCGCATTGCGCTGAAACGAAGAATCACGATGAGCGTTTAGTGTATCGTAATTTACTGGCACCTCTATCGGGTGATAATGAAAATGAAATTAGCTACATGATAGGCACTACCAATTTTAAAGTGGTGCAATAACCCTTGTTTATCGACCATCTTTGCTTAGTTTAGTCTAATGAACAGTTTGCGTATAGATAAGCCGGTTAATGAAACTCGGGTTGTGGTGGCTATGTCAGGTGGGGTAGATAGCTCGGTCGTGGCTGCTATGTTAAAAAGCGAAGGTTACGATGTAATCGGTATCACTTTACAGCTTTACGATTATGGAAAAGCGGTTGAAAAGCCCGGCAAAACCTGTTGCGCAGGGCAGGACATTAATGATGCGCGCCGTGTAGCTGAGTCGATCAATATTCCGCATTATGTTTTAAATTATGAAACGCAATTTAAAGAAGCGGTAATTGAGGATTTTGCGGATAGTTATCTAGCAGGATATACCCCCATTCCTTGTGTGCGGTGTAATCAATCCGTTAAGTTTAAAGATTTGCTACAAATGGCGCGTGATTTAGATGCTGATGTGATGGCTACGGGCCATTATGTTCAACAAATTCAATTAAACAATGGTCAGTCCGCTATGTTACGCGGCGCTGACGATCGAAAAGACCAAAGCTATTTCTTATTTGCTACAACGCAAGAGCAACTGGATTTTTTACGCTTCCCTTTAGGTGGAATGACCAAGACGCAAACCCGCGAATTGGCAGAAAAATTTGGGTTAGCAGTGTCAGATAAGCCCGATAGTCAGGATATTTGCTTTGTGCCAACTGGGGGATATGCTCAAGTGGTTGAAAAAATTCGCCCCGGCTCAAGTCAGCCGGGCGCCATTATACATATTGAAACCGGTGAAATTTTAGGCAATCACAAAGGTATTATTAATTACACGATTGGCCAACGTCGAGGGTTAAATATCGGCGGCACTGAAAATCCACTTTACGTCATTAAAATTAATGCTGTTGATAATACGGTTTTAGTAGGGCCTCAATCGGCTTTATTAACGCAAACTGTATCGCTCAAAGAAGTCAATTGGTTGGGTGTAAATACTCCAAAAAACGATCAAGAATATTGGGTAAAGCTACGTTCTGTAGGTGCCGCCATACCAGCTAATATTCATCTAAATGCAGGAAATTATACCGCTGAGATTACGCTAACGCAGCCTCAAATGGGTACGGCTCCGGGGCAAGCATGTGTGTTTTATGACAATGATAGGATGCTTGGCGGTGGGTGGATAACCTAATTTAACTATAATTTAATCAAGCATTTCAGGGCTGCCAATACCCCATTCGTCATGCAGTTTTTGTAATTTGTCACGATGTCTTTTAGTGCTGGCGTGTGAAGACATATTATAGAAAAATTCAGCTATTATAGGACATACCCATAATAGCGCATAACCCACTGCAGCCATGCCATAAACAAATAACCACATCATCGAATCGGTTAATTGCAATTGAAGCGCTTTAAAGCTGTTATGATGAATAAAATACATCTCAATTAAGTAGGGGAATAAACCCGCTAAATTGAAACAAAAAATAGTTTTAAACCAATATTGATTTTCAGTAATATCGGTGTATCGCATAACGAGTGCCGGCAGTAACCCCAATATAAATAATAGCCCACTGCCACGCAATAATGCGAACGATCCTAATATAAAACACACCCATAATAATTTCGATTTAAGGCTGCGCTTGGTTCGTGGCATTGTGCTGAGGGGAGTTTCTTTTTCAGCCATTAGATATATACCTTAGCATTAAAATAAACTGAAATGGCTAATGCCAACATGCCAATATACCATGCGGCTTCTTGCCCACGAATGCGGGCTTTAAGGCGCGTTTTATTTTGATCTCGGTTGAAATTAAGCATCTCTAGGTGAAAACGATAAAGCGCCTTTGCTCTGCCATAGGACTTGCGATCATTTGCGAACATTTCTTTATCGCATATTAAAAATGATATGGGTTCTAATATCCCTTTAGATTCAAGGAGAAGAATTTTTTCACGTATTTTTTCACGTTTAGATTTAGAATAAATTTTATCAATCGTGGGCGATATCATCTCAACCGCCCATTTGGTTAAAGCGGGGAAGGGTTGATTGCGCAATTTCTGCTGTGCCATGGTTAAAATTTTCAACATAATTAGTCTATCATCATCAACCAAATCATCAAATTTGCTGAGCTCTACAATACGAATTTCGCGGTTATAATCGAGGCGACTGGTTATAAATGCGGCAATATGGCGATCCACTAGTGAATCGGTTTTAGCATGTTTGAAGGATAGCCCATCTAAGGTCTGCATTAAGTCAGCAAGTGAATAAACATAATGCGGCAAAAGCAATGATTGTTGGCAACTTAATGATGGATTGAGCTGATATAGTAAACGCTCAAATCCAAAGCCAATGGTTTTAACTTTCATAATGGGGCGCATGCTTTGTATGCGCAGTAGCATTAATGCACTTACCGGATTTTGCTCATCACGTAATAAGCCATCCGCATAACTAGGTAGGTTAAGCTCTATCATTTTGACAAGCTGCTGTAGTTTGCCAGAATTAGTGGTGCGATATGCATTAGCAATTGCCGTTCCGAAACCATCCACGTTGGAGCTAACCAAGCGATATCGCATGGGGGCATTGGGGTCTAGTGTTACGATTAAGCGCGCGAGCTCTTCATCCTTTAAAGCGCGCGATTTTGATTCATCGTCACCAATGGGAATGATGCGATCGACTTGTGCGCAGATATCCGTTTTCTTGATATTGGATTCCAGCCATTTCATTAACTTAAATGGCGAAAGAAGTGTCTTTGATAATTTCCAATCTTCACATAAAGCATATGCAATTTGTTGCCGAGTGAATAGATTTTGGCCTCTAAATTCAAATGGGCGAACCGATTCCTTTGGGGCGGCAGTCGTTACCACCGTATAGCGCTTACCACCTAGCCACCCGTTAACTTGGGTGCTATTCCAGCGTTCCGAACGATTTTCATTAAGTACGCCACGCAAGAAATCTTGCACCGGCTCGTTCAATTCTATTTTGGGCATAAAGGCATTATACGCCCCAACTTTGATAATTTTCTCAACCAGTTCTTGTTTGGTTAGTTCTTGGTTGGGTAGATAACCCAGCGTTAAATGTAGCGCTAAAATGCCAAGCGCATAATAATCGCAACTGGTATCACCCGCTCCTTTACTAGCAAGCATTGCCATGTTTCTATCGGGTGCTTCATAGGTCACTAATTGCGAATATCCAGACGAAACGGCACTGTTTTCACTAACGGTAATTTCTTTGTCAAAATAAACGGTGTCGGCATTGATGCAGCCGTGGTTGATACCATTTGATTCAAGTTCGCTTATTAATTTTACGATGGGTGAAATAACCTGCTTAGCTATAAACGTATCAGGTAGTGGCCCTGATTTTTCAAGAATTTCGCTTAATCGTTTACCTTCAGGTTTTTGCAAAATGAATGCGCGGTGGGTTTGTTTGGTGGTTGAAAAGGTAACGGGTGCAGTAGCATGGCAGCGAATTAAATGCGGCACCGTTCCTTTTTGCATCATCTCAGTCGCTCTATCGCGAAAGGGCAATCCGTTATTACCCACATAACAGAAAATATTATTATATTCGCCAGTACGATCGATAGCTTGGTAGGCGGCGCCAATATCGGTTGCCAAATCAGGTAGGGGTTTATCTAATGCAATATCGTAGCGCGCGCCCACCACATCCAGCGCATCACCACGCGGCGTGTCCACCGTATAGAGCTTTCCACCATCTTTGCGGGCTTTGGCTAACTTATCATCAATCATATATTATCGGCTATCTACCATTGTGTAGTTAGTATAACAAAATTGATGCAAAACGGTAGTTAGATGCTTCAACTAGCATTTAGTGTAGGTTTTTTTGTGATGAGCGGTTTGTAAAACCCACAATAAGTTAGCGTTTTTCGAACGGATCGCGCACTAAGATGGTGTCTTCGCGTTTTGGGCTGGTTGAAAGCATCGCAACTGGACATTCAATTAACTCTTCAACGCGGCGTATATATTTGATAGCGCGTGCAGGCAAATCGGCCCAACTTCGTGCACCTTGGGTAGATTCCATCCAGCCGGGCATGGTTTCATAAACCGGTTGCACTTGATGTTGAATATCGCTGGCAGCGGGCAAATAATCATACTCGGTGCCATTATGTGTATAGCCTACACAGATTTTAATTTCTTCAAAGCTATCCATCACGTCTAATTTTGTAAGTGCGATGCCACTAATGCCGCCAATTTTACACGCTTGGCGCACCATTACGGCGTCAAACCAACCGCAACGTCTTTTGCGACCGGTTACCGTGCCAAACTCACGGCCAATCTCGCCAAGTTTTTGGCCTACTGCATCTTCAAGTTCAGTTGGGAAGGGTCCGCTACCTACGCGGGTGGTGTAAGCTTTTGTAATGCCCAAAATATAATCGAGCTGGCGCACACTAATCCCTGCACCACTTGCCGCAGCACCAGCGGTGGTGTTCGAAGATGTAACGAATGGATAGGTTCCATAATCCACATCCAGCATGGTGCCTTGTGCGCCTTCGAATAAAATATGATGACCATCACGGCGATATTGATCAATCAAGCGCCATGTTGGTGCAGCAAATTGGGAAAGAAACGGACGAATTTCGCGTAACTTTGCAATCGTTGCTTCCACATCATCATTTTCAATGCCAAAAGCGGTAAGCAATGCATTATGATGACGATACATCGCGGTGACGATTTGCACCATCAAATCATCGTCATTTAAATCGCAAATGCGTAAAGCACGGCGCGCTACTTTATCTTCATAAGCGGGGCCAATGCCACGGCCTGTGGTGCCAATTTTGCCTTCGCCACGTGCGGCCTCCGATGCCATGTCCATTTTACCATGAATGGGCAAAATTAACGTAGCATTCTCCGCAATTTTCAAATTTTCAGGTGTAATTTCAACGCCTTGTTCTTTAATACGCTTGATTTCATCCATCAGTGCCCAAGGATCAATCACCACACCGTTGCCGATGATGCTTATTTTGCCGCCACGTACTACACCTGAGGGCAGCAAGCTTAGTTTGTAGGTTACTCCATCTACTACCAGCGTATGGCCAGCGTTATGACCACCCTGAAAACGCACTACGACTTGCGCGCGCTTTGATAGCCAATCGACGATTTTACCTTTGCCCTCATCGCCCCACTGAGAGCCAATTACTACTACGTTAGACATGAATTAATTCATCCTTTTCTAAAAGATGAGAGCACGCTAACTGTTTGGCCTCATCTGTTGCATCTTCGGCTTTACTAGCGCTAGAATAGGACGTTAGCCAGCCTTTTTGTCGTAAATCTGCTGCGATGGATTCATCTGCATGCTTTAACACCAAACAGCGCTGCGATTTTTCACCGCCAATACTGTTATATAGCAAGGGATTTAAATATAATGTTAGGCCATAAGCCAGCAAATTTTCATGGGCGCGATAGCCGCCACCACGGCCTATTTCGCTATTAATATGTTTTGAAAAAAGTGAAAATGCAATGCCTTCGTAATAGTCGAAACCATTTTCCTCAAGCGGATCAAGCGTTAGCGGTAATGCCGGCAATTGGGTTGCTATTTTTTCAACGGTTTTTAACCATGCTTGCGCGCTTTTGGGCAGTTTTGGTAAAAGCTGCTTGAACGCTTCTACCGTAATTCCATCCATCAGTTTTAAAATCAGGGCGCTATCGATCGTCGATATTTGCGAAATTGTATGACGGTCTTTTTGCGCAATGGCACTATTTGCCCGTTGAAGATCATCACCGGATAAGTTCGATAATAGGCTATTTTGTAGGCTTGGCAAACTTACATCAATGGTTAAATCATTCATTTTTAATGATTCTAATGCTTCAACCGTGGCGCGTAACACTTCGATTAATTGGGTGTCATCCGTTGCGCCAATGCATTCAATGCCTGCTTGTACGAGTTGGCGAGATTTGTAAAGGCCTTCGCCCTTCACCCGCAAACATGTGCCCGCATAAGATAAACGTAAAGGGTGGGGCAGGTCATTCATTCGACTGGCCGCTATGCGGGCAATTTGCGGTGTCATATCCGCACGAATTGCCATCATTCGCTGACTTGCAGCATCCATCACGCGAAATGTTTGGGTATCAAGTCCGGAAGGTGAGCGTAAACTATCTTCAAATTCAAGCAAAGGAGGAGAAACTTCTTCATAACCAAATCGACGAAATCGCTCTAATAATTGATAGCGTAAATAGCGCTCGTGCCACGCAAACGGCGGCAATAGGTCAACAAAACCAGAGGGCAATAGAGATTCAGATGTTTGCATGATCGTAATTATTTTTAACGTGAATGAATTGCACTTTAACCATTCAATGGCGTTGGTCAATCATCCACCCAAAAAATTACAGTATATTTACTGGCATAATGATACGCAAATCGTTAAGAAGCCTTATGAACCAACCTTATACAGATTCTAGCTCCGCTAAATGGAAACAACCCAAATATATCGCTTTTGGCATCGCTGCAGTTATCGGAATATGGGTTTTATCGGGATTAATCATTCCCGAAGATAGGAAGAGCGGTGCATCAGACTCAAGCGATAGTGAGCAAACGCGAGCGGATAATGATGCATTAGAAATAAAATTAGAACAAATGGAAGCGGTAAGTAAGGCTAAAAGCTTGTCGCTTAATGGCGTTTCGATGCCCCAACGCATAACCCTTATACAGGCCGAGACTGAAGGGAAAGTTGAAAAAATTTCAGGTAAAGAAGGGCAGATTGTTGATAAGAATAGTTTGCTTTTGCAGCTAGATGAACGTGATCGCAAAACCAAGATTAATGAAGCTCAAGCTTTGTTAGATCAGCGCAAAGTTGAACTAAATGCGTCGCAAAAACTTTTTGAAAAAGGATTTCAATCCAAAGTACGGTTAGCGCAAATTAAAGCAGAGGTTGCATCCGCTGTAAGACAGTTAAAGCAAGCGCAATTAGACTATAATTACATTACTATTCGCGCTCCATATAAAGGCTTAATTGAAGAGATTTTGGTGGAAGAGGGTGATTTAGTGGGGCGTGGATTTAATAATCAAACCGTTATGCGCTTTGTGGATCTATCACCCTTAAAAATTAGTGGTCAAATCTCGGAGCAGCAACGTAGTTTAATTCATAAAGGTGATGAAGCGGAAATTCGCTTCTCCACGGGTGAAATTGTTAGTGGCAAAGTAGAATTTCTGTCGTCAGTTGCAGAAGAACAAACGCGAACTTTTCGCGTTGAAATTGAAGTGCCTAATGAAGAACGCTTGCTGCAAGCGGGTATCAGCGCTGAGATTACTTTACAAACCGGTAACGAGATGAGCTACGAAGTGGCATCTTCCGTTTTATCGTTAAGTGATTCTGGTAAAGTTGGTGTATTGACGGTTGATGATAAAGGCATGGCTAAATTTACCGAAGTAACCGTGCTTTCGCAGTCGCCAAAAGGGGTATGGATTACGGGTTTACCTGATCGCATCACGTTGGTTTCTGAAGGCTCTGCCTTTATTTCTGATGGGCAGGATGTAAGCCGTTATATGTCCAGCGCATCACAACCAAAGTCTACACCATGATTGAACGTTTTATTGATGCGTCGGTTGATCGGTATCGCACCGTATTTCTACTGCTAGCATTCATTTTAATTGCGGGAAGTATTAGTTATAAAATGATTCCCAAGGAATCGGCACCTAATGTACAAATTCCTATCATCTATATTTCCATGCGCCATGAAGGGATATCGCCGCAAGATGCCGAACGGTTATTGCTGCGTCCAATGGAGCGTGAGCTACAATCCATTGAAGGGCTTAAACAATTAGATGGCAACGCGTTTGAAGGATATGCCTCAGTGGTGCTTGAATTTGATGCCGGATTTAATGCTGATTTAGCGCTTGAGGATGTGCGCAATAAAGTAGATGAAGTTAAGCCCGAGCTGCCAGAAGAGACAGATGAGCCAATTGTTCAAGAGGTGAATTTCAGCCGCTTTCCAGTATTAAATGTGATTCTAAATGGTGATGTATCGCAACGGTTGCTCATTAAAATTGCCCGCGATTTGCAAGATAAAATTGAAGGGGTAAGCTCAGTTCTGGAAGCTAAAATAGCGGGAGATAGAGAAGAAGCATTAGAGATAATTATTGATCCGTTGCTGCTTGAAGCTTATGGCCTGACTCCGCAAGAAACTTTTTCAGTTTTGCGAAATAATAACATTCTTATCCCTGCTGGCGATATTGATAATGAGGGCAGCAATTTTGCCATTAAGCTCCCCGGGGTGATTGAATCATTAACCGATTTGCAGAAATTGCCGATACGGGTAGAGGGCGAAGCGGTTATCACTTTGGATGATATTGCGGATATTCGCCGTAGTTTTAAAGATGTGCAAAATATAGCCAGTATGAACGGCAAATCATCAGTGGCTATTGGCGTATCTAAACGCAGTGGCGCCAATATTATTGAAACCGTAGAACAGGTTCGTGCATTGGTTATTCAGCAGCAGCAAAATTGGCCAAAAAGCGTTAGTGTAACCTTTAGCCAAGACGAATCGAGCAAGATTTATGAGATGCTGGCTGACCTGCAAAATAATATTATTTTTGCGGTGATATTAGTGGTGATTGTGATTTTAGCGGTGATGGGTATTCGTAATTCCATTTTGGTAGCCGTTACCATTCCGGGGGCATTTTTATTTGGTATTTTATGCCTATCGTTATTTGGCTATACGATGAATGTAGTTGTATTATTTAGCCTTATTTTATCCGTAGGATTGTTAGTAGATGCGGGCATTGTCGTGAGTGAATATGCAGACCGTAAAATGATGGAAGGCATGAGCGTTGAACAAGCCTATCCTGATGGGGCAAAGCGCATGGCTTGGCCCGTTATTGCCTCAACAATCACCACCCTGATTGTTTTTGCGCCGCTGTTATTTTGGCCAGGGATTGTTGGGCAATTTATGCGCTATATGCCTATCACACTCATTTTTACACTTACTGGATCATTGCTAATGGCTCTAGTGTTTTTGCCAACATTAGGCGCTAAGCTGCGCTTGCCAGGTAAAATTGATCCTTTGCAAGCTAAGCGAGTTATGGCAGCTGAACAGGGTGACTGGGATAATATAGGCAATTTTACACTGGGTTATGTTCGTTTGCTGCGCGGTATTTTGAAACGCCCCATCTTTTTGGTTCTGTCAACCTTGGCAGTGGTTACGGTGATTATCGGAATGTTTATTGGTTTTGGCGCGGGTGTAGAATTTTTCCCAAAAATTGAGCCTGACAATGCCAAGATTTTAGTTCGTGCACGCGGCAATATGTCAGTTGAAGAGCGCGTAATGCGCGTTAAGCAAGTGGAAGCTGCCTTGTTAGAAATGAGTGATGAAGTGCGAATTTTTTACACCACAGCTGGAAAACTAGGCCAAGACTCGCGCAATTTACCAGAAGACACGATAGGCGAAATTCAGTTAGAGTTTGTTAATTGGCGCTATCGTCGATCAGCCAATGAGATATTGGAGGAAGCTAAAAAACGCACAGCCAATATTGCTGGGGTACTGGTTGAAACGCAAAAGAAACAAGAAGGCCCACCCTCCGGTAAGGCGATACAAATTGAAGTTTCAAGCGCGGTGCCCGAGCAAATTAATGTTTATGTTGCCAAACTTGTTACTGCAATGCAAACCATGAGTGGATTTAAAGATATTGAAGATAACCGCCCCTTACCCGAAATTGAGTGGCAACTAAATGTAGACCGCAAATTAGCTGGGCGTTACGGACTGGATATTTTGACCATCGGAAATTTTGTTAAATTAGTAACTAATGGCATCATTGTAACCACCTATCGTCCTGATGATGCCGATGATGAGATTGATATAATTCTGCGCTTTCCTGAAAAATACCGCAATTTATCGCAGCTGGATAATTTGCGTATTAATACGGTTGACGGCCGCTCTATACCTATCTCAAACATTGTGACGCGTGAAGCGAATCAGAAAATTACATCCATTAATCGCATTGATGGGCGGCGGGTAACTACCATTAAATCTGATTTGCAAGAGGGTGTATTGGCTGATCAATTGGTTACTAAGGTGCGTGAGTGGATGGCTCAGAACCCTCCGCCGCCAGAATTGCGCATTGATTTCAGAGGTGAAGATGCTGATCAGCAAGAAGCAGGAAAGTTTCTTGCTATGGCGTTTGTGATTGCATTATTAGCCATGGCTTTAGTTATGGTTACGCAATTTAACAGCCTTTATTTTATGGGCGTTATTATGAGTGCGGTGTTTTTCTCAACCGGTGGGGTGATGCTTGGCTTGCTGATTGCGAACGAGCCGTTTGGCATTGTCATGTGCGGCGTGGCTATCATCGCATTGGCAGGGGTGGTAGTGAATAATAATATTATTTTTATTGATACCTTTGCCATTTATCGCAAACAGGGTATGGAAACGCATGAAGCATTGTTGCGCACGGGTGCCCAGCGTTTACGGCCCATTTTACTCACCGCAATCACCACAATGTTAGGTTTGGTGCCAATGGTATTTGCGATGAATATTGATTTTATTGGGCGCGATGTAACCTTTGGTGCGCCATCAACGCAATGGTGGAAGCAGCTTTCAACCTCAATCGCTGGCGGTTTAGCTTTTGCTACTTTCTTAACGTTGCTTTTTACGCCGTCTTTGCTCTTGCTCGGCGAGCGTTTTTTTGACAAAAGAATAGCCAGAAAAAACAAACAGGATATGCCTTATGGAAACCGTTGAGATAATCGGATATTTTGCTACATTCATGACAACTATTTGCTACATTCCGCAAGTGGTGCAGATTTTTAAAACGAAGGAAGTTGCAGCCATTTCATTAGGTATGTATTGCGCTTTAACGGTTGGTATTGGCTCATGGCTTATTTATTCCATTATGCTTTCGCTAACACCCCTCATCATTTGCAATGCATTATGTTTAATAATGATTATCGCTATTTTAACCATGAAAATTTCTTATAGCAAAAAGTCTGTGCCCGAGCTGATTGCTGAAGATGTCCGTTGATCCGATTGCGTTTGCTCAAGCGCTTGTTCAATGCCCCTCAGTGACTCCAACCGAAGCGGGTGTTCTTACTCTACTTGAAAATGCCTTAAAACAATTAGGGTTTCAAACGTGGCGAAAATCTTTTGCTACGGATGGGGCAGAGCCCGTTGAAAATCTCTATGCGCGCCACGGCACACAAGCGCCTAATTTTTGCTATGCCGGTCATTTAGATGTGGTGCCCATCGGCAATGAAGAAGATTGGCAATATCCGCCTTTTGAAGCGCGTATCCATGATGGCTATATGTTTGGTCGCGGCACTGAAGATATGAAGGGTGCCATTGCTTGTTTCGTTGCAGCCGTGTCGCGCTTTCTTGAAGCAAACCAAAATGACTATAATGGTTCAATCAGCTTTTTGATTACTATGGATGAAGAAGGGCCAAGCGTTGACGGTACCTTGCCCATGTTACATTGGCTGGAATCAGAAGGGCAAAAGCTCGATATTTGTTTAGTGGGCGAGCCAACAAACCCTGAGAATTTGGGTGAAATGGCCAAGATTGGCCGCCGAGGAAGCATGAATTGTGAGCTAACCGTGTATGGCAAACAAGGGCATGCGGCCTATCCGCAATTGGCCGATAATCCGGTGCATATGCTCATTTCAATTTTACATCGCTTCAAGGCTGAGCCGATTGACGAGGGTACAAAATATTTTCAGCCCAGTAATTTAGAGATCAGTTCGATTGATGTCGATAATGATGCCTATAATGTTATTCCTGCAAAAGCGAAAGCACGGTTTAATATTCGCTTCAATGATGGCCATAGTTCTGCTGAGCTGCGCCAATGGCTTGAAGCGCAATGTGAACATAAACTCAAAAAATTTAAGCTGGACATTGCCGTAACGGGCGAATCCTTTTTAACCGAACCAAACCGCCTAACGCGCATTTTGCAAGAAATATCGAAAGAGGTTACAGGCCTTGAACTAACGCTCTCTACCACGGGCGGCACCTCAGATGCCCGCTTTATTAAAGATTATTGCCCTGTGATTGAATTTGGTACCACTGGGCGCACTGCACATCACGTAGATGAAAATGTGAGCATTGAAACGCTGCAACAACTCACCACCATTTACGAAAAGCTTTTAGCGCGCTATTTTAAATAATGAAATATTCACGCCAGTTTATCATTGAAAAAACGATTAATGTGCTGCTGGTTTTGCTATCCATACCGATAGCAATGAATCTTTATGGAAGTTTGGTGGAAGAATTTCGGCTTAGTGTTTTATTGCTTCTTTTTAAAGAAATGCTGATTGTATTTTTTGTGTTAATACGTGCTATGCCGCGCGAACATACCAAATCACCATTTCAATGGTATGTGGCGGTAATGGGTTCGTGTCTTACATTTGCATTAGTGCCGTATGAATCAGGCGAGTATGTAGTTGCTGAAATTTTGCAGGTTATTGGTGTCATTATCACCACATTAGGCTTACTTGCTTTGAATAAAAGCTTTGGAATTGTGCCTGCCAATCGGGGCATTAAAACCACGGGAATGTATGGCTTTGTGCGGCACCCGCTATATTTAGGCTACATTCTTTCAGATATTGCATTTGTGATTAATAATTTATTTTGGTGGAATTTTATAGCTTCAGCGGGGGTGGTGTTTTTTCTGATATTGCGTATTCGATTTGAGGAAAAACTATTGATGCAAGATGTGCGGTATCAGGAATTTTCCAAGAAAACAAAATATCGGTTATTGCCCTATATTTATTAAACGGCTTGCCCGCACGCATAGCCGCTGGCCCATGCCCATTGAAAATTAAATCCGCCTAAATGGCCTGTTACATCCACCACTTCACCAATAAAATAAAGGCCACTAACCTGCTTCGATTCAAATGTTTGCGATGAGATATCATTGGTATCAACGCCGCCTAATGTAACTTCGGCCGTGCGATAGCCTTCGGTGCCATTGGGCGCAATTTTCCAACGGTGCACCTGATTGGCAATGTCAGTAAAGGTTTTGTTAGAAATTTCTGCCAACTTGCCGCCAAATCCATATTCGTTGCATATAAATTCCACAAGGCGTTTCGGTAAATGCTGTTGCAACGCGGTATGCAGCGCTTGTTTTGGATTTGTTTCGCGTGATTGTTTAAGCGCTGTGGCAATATCGCTATCGGGCAGCATGTTGAGCGCTATCGGTTCATCTGGTTTCCAGTAAGATGATATTTGCAGCATGGAAGGGCCGCTTAACCCGCGGTGTGTAAAAAGCATTCCTTCTCGAAAAGACATGCCGCTTTGCGCTGTGATAGTCGCATCAAAAGAGAGGCCAGCCATCTTTTTAGTATGCTCCAATAAAGGTTGCTCTAATGTGAAAGGCACGAGTGCTGCGCGTGGTTCAATCACATTGAGCCCAAATTGTGCGGCGATATGATAGCCCCAATCGCTTGCGCCCATTTTGGGGATAGACGGCCCGCCAGTGGCTATTACAAGCGAAATGCAGCGCAGATCTTCACCAAAATTAGGGGTTAGAGTAAATTGGCTATCCGCTGCCTGGGTGATATTATCAATGCTGCTATTTAAGCGAATTTCCACCTTTGCGGCCTTACATTCATCAAGTAGCATTTGAATGATATGCTTTGACGATCCATCGCAAAATAGCTGGCCTAGTGTTTTTTCGTGAAAAGCGATGCCGTGTTTTTCGACGAGCTCTACAAAATCCTGAGGGCTGTAGCGTTCTAATGCACTTTTGCAAAAATGGGGGTTTTGCGAAAGGTAGTTCTCAGGACTCGTGTAGATATTTGTGAAATTGCAACGCCCACCACCTGAGATTCGAATTTTTTCACCCGCCGCACTTGCTTTATCGATTAGCAAAACGGATCGACCACGTTTGCCAGCTTGCATCGCACAGAATAAACCAGCCGCACCTGCACCAACAATAATGACATCATAAGATTTCATTGCCAGAAAAAGCCGTTATACATCAAGCGATTCTTTAATTCTATCGCCATGCAAACTGGTTTGTTCGGTGATAAATTTAAAGCGAAGTTCGGGTTTTTTGCCCATTAAGTCGTTCACGCGTTCTTCGGTTGCATCTTCATCTTCTTCCAAAATCTGCACTTGGAGTAGTTTGCGATTAGCCGGTAACATGGTGGTTTCTTTTAATTGTGGCGCCGTCATTTCGCCTAGTCCTTTAAAGCGCCCCACATCAAGCTTGCCGCCTTTTGCTGTGAATTCAGCCACCATCTTTTGCTTCTCGGCCTCATCCGCCGGATAGTAGGTTTTGCCTTTATACGTTACTCGAAATAAAGGTGGTTGCGCGATATAGAGGTGACCTTGGCGCACTAACCATGGCAATTCTTGATAGAAAAATGTCATGAGCAATGCGGCAATATGTGCACCATCCACATCGGCATCGGTCATGATAATGACCTTATCATAACGTAAATCATCTTCACGATAATGTTTGCCTGTGCCTACGCCCAAGGCTTGTAGCATGTCGGAGATTTCATTGTTGGCACGAATTTTTTCAGATGTGGCGGATGCGACATTGAGAATTTTACCGCGCAAAGGCAAAATTGCCTGCGTTTCGCGATTGCGCGCTTGTTTGGCAGAGCCGCCGGCTGAATCGCCCTCAACCAGAAAAATTTCAGTGCCATCACGGTTGCTTCGTGTGCAATCGGCCAGCTTGCCGGGTAGACGTAAACGCTGCGTAACCGTTTTACGTGCCGTGTCTTTTTGTTTTTTACGATTGAGACGATGCTCCATGCGCATCTGAATAAATTCCATCAGCTTTGCAGCTTGGGTCGCATCAGATGATAACCAATGATCGAATGGATCGCGTATGGCATTTTCAACCAGTTTGCTGGCTTCGGCGCTCACTAATTTATCTTTAGTTTGGCCTTGAAACTGTGGGTCTTTGATGAATACCGATAGCAGTGAGTAGGCGCTACCTGAAATATCATCAGCGGTGATTTTGGTAAGGTTGCGCGTACCCATCATTTCGCCATAAGCTTTGATGCCCTTGGTTAGTGCGGCGCGCATGCCGCTTTCATGCGTGCCACCATCGGGAGTGTAGACGGTGTTGCAATAGCTGCGGCTAAAGCCATCATCCACATCGGGCCAACTTATGGCCCATTCTACACGGCCTCTGCCATCAGCCAAATCGGCTTGGCCGGCAAACATGTTGGGAGTAAGCAGCAGTTTTTTGCCCAGTTTTTCTTGCATATAATCGGCAAGGCCATTGGGGAATTGGATGGTGTCTTTTGAGGGAACTTCTAACCCTTCAAGCAACGACTCTTCACAGCTCCAACGAATTTCAACGCCGCGGAAAAGATAAGCTTTGGACCGCGCAAAGCGATAGAGCTTTTCAGGGCGGAATTTTGCCTTATCGCCAAAAATTTCTACATCGGGTTTAAAGGTGATGGATGTACCTTTGCGATTGGTAATTTTGCCGCCTTTAACTAATTTGCTAGTGGCGTAGCCTTTACTATAGCTTTGGGTGTGCAAGGTTTGATCACGAATCACTTCCACTTCAAGCTTTTCAGATAAGGCATTGACCACCGAAATACCTACGCCATGTAACCCGCCTGAAGTTTCATATGCTTTTGAGCCAAATTTGCCGCCCGAGTGCAGCGTGGTTAGAATCACTTCGAGTGCTGATAGTTTCGGAAATTTGGGGTGTTTGCCTACGGGTATGCCGCGACCATTATCGCTAATGGTAATCGTATTATCGGGGCTTAGCGAGATTTCGATACGGGATGCGTAGCCTGCAACGGCTTCATCCATTGAGTTATCGAACACTTCATTCACCAAATGGTGCATGGCGGTTTCGTCTGAGCCACCAATATACATGCCGGGGCGCTTGCGGACGGGTTCAAGCCCTTCTAAAACTTCAATATCATCGGCGGTGTAGGTTTGGGATGCGGCGGCGGTTGTCCCACTCTTGCCTTCAAATAAATCGCTCATGCAGCTTGTATATCAGCGCTTTAAACGCACGCCAAGCGCTGATTTGCTTCAACACGTTTATTAAATTTACTCTTCATCAAATTGTAACACACAAGCTTTGAGAAGTTGGTATAGTAATTTTATGGATATGACACAGGAATCAAACGCTCAGAATCAGGCCATGTTGCAAGCGCAAGGGCAGTTGATTTTGCGGGTTATCAAACACGCTAACTTAGATGCTAATAATGTTGAACATCAAAAAGCTGCTGCACTCGCGCTTAAAGATGTGGGAGATCTCTATCAGCCAGAGCGCAAGAATGAGCTTGAAGCGATGATGAAAGGCTTTGGGTTTAACACCCAAGAAGTTGATAAAACGATGCAAGAATTTGCGCAGCAGGAACAGCGTTTGAATGAGCGCGCACAGGCCGTTGGCGCCGACATGCAAAATCTTGAAGCGAAGATGAAGAAAAATTCTATTATACAAACCGTATTTGGTGTCATTGGTGCTATTGGCGCTGCGGTTGCAACTTATACAAAATTATTGAGTGATAAGACGAAAACCAAAAAAGCCTTAGGGGCAGGTGCTGCATTTATTGGCGCAGGGTTTCTCACCAATTTTGTAGCAGGAATATTTACCACTAAACCGGTTTTGAAAGAAGCGGAGGCTATTCAGCAAAATCAATCTGAACTGCAATCAATTTATGCTGACCTTGCTATGAAAGAACAAAATTTTCAATTAACGAATATAGAAACACTTGCTGCTAAAGTGGTGCAGTCGCGATTGAATGCCAATCAGCATGTTGAAAACCCAGCCGTTGAACATCATGATAAACCCCACCATGAAGCTAAGGCCGTTCACCATCACGAATCTAAAGCATCGCACGTTAAGCATGAGCCTAAAAGCTTTACTGATTTAGCGGGTGGTGCAGATAAAAAGCCTGCCATCAGCCCTGCGGCAATTGCTGAACAAAAAGAAAAAGCTGAACATTCGCAAGCGCAGGTTGGCTAAGTTTTAAGAGGCTTTACTCGAATCGCTTTGCGAGAATTGAGCGATGGTGTTGATAATTTTCTTTAATCCTTCAACGCGACGTTTTGTGTCGCTAAGTGCCGCATCGTAACTAATCACTAGTTTTTGATCAGGCCGAATTTTCATTTGATGTTTATGGCGATTAATAAACTCAAGCAATGCTTGTGGATTTTTCACGCGGTTTTGGTAGAAGGTGAGCACAACCCCTTTTGGCCCAGAATCGACACGTTCAATATTGGCATCTACACATAATAATTTCAGTTTTAATGTTTCTAAGAAATGCTGCGTAACGAGTGGAAGTTTGCCAAATCTATCGGTTAGCTCTAAACCAAAATCATCAATCTCGGTGGGGCTTTGTAAAATGGCGGCGCGACGATATAATCCTAATCGCAAATCTAAATCCGTTACATAATCTTCAGGAATCAAGACCGATAAGCCGAGTTTAATCTGAGGTCTCCACTCACCGGAATCTTCAATTGTTTGAGCCTCTTTTTTGCTTTCGGCGCGCGCTTTTTTCACGGCCTCTTCCAGCATATGTTGATAAAGTTCGACGCCCACTTCGCGGATGTGGCCAGATTGTTCTTCGCCCACTAAATTACCAAACCCACGAATATCCATATCGTGACTTGCTACGGTAAAGCCCGCGCCCAATGTATCTAGCTGTTGCATCACCTCAAGACGCTTCATTGCATTATGCGTAAAGTGGCGGCCGTGGGGCAGGGTAAGGTAAGCATAAGCACGCGTTTTACTGCGCCCCACACGACCACGGAGTTGATAGAGCTGCGACAATCCAAACCTATCGGCACGGTTGATGATGAGCGTGTTGGCCGTTGGCACATCAATGCCCGATTCGATAATGGTGGTTGACATCAACACGTCAAACTTGCCATCGTAAAAATCGTTCATCACTCTATCTAATTCGCCTGCGGCAATTTGCCCATGCGCGGTGACGATTTTAATTTCAGGCACTAACTCGGTAATGCGTTTCTTCAGCTCGCCAATATCTTTAACATAGGGCGTTACATAAAAACTTTGTCCGCCACGATGATATTCGCGCATTAGAGCTTCGCGCACAGTTACGGGATCATAAGGCGAAACAAATGTGCGCACCGCTAAACGATCAACCGGTGGAGTGGTAATAAGCGACAAGTCGCGCACACCCGTTAGCGCCATTTGCATGGTGCGCGGAATGGGGGTGGCTGAAAGGGTTATCACATGCACATCATTGCGTAGTTTTTTCAGCTTCTCTTTTTGCTTCACGCCAAAATGTTGTTCTTCATCTACGATTAAGAGGCCGAGATTTTTAAATTTTACTCTATCGGCTAGCAATGCATGGGTGCCGATAACAATATCAACTTTTCCTTCTTCCATGGCTTGCAGTGTTTCTTTTTTACTCTTTTCGCTCACCAAACGCGAGAGCTGGCGCACCTCAATCGGCAGGTCTTTAAAGCGTTCTTGAAAGCTTTTATAATGTTGGCGTACAAGCAACGTTGTGGGTGCGATAATGGCAACTTGCACGCCTCCTTCAGCCGCAGCGGCGGCAACGAATGCAGCGCGCATGGCTACTTCGGTTTTGCCAAATCCTACATCACCGCAAATCAAGCGGTCAGCGGGGCGGCCTTTGGCTAAATCCTCTAAAACATCATCAATAGCGGTTTGTTGATCATCAGTCTCCACGTAGGGAAAACGGCGGCAAAATTCATCATACAGTCCTTCAGGTGGCGTAAGAATAGGCGCTTTGGCAAAGTTACGTTTGGCAGCTACCTTCAATAATTCTTCGGCGGCCATTTTGATACGTTCTTTTAATTTGGCCTTGCGGGCTTGCCAGCTGGTGCCACCAAGTTTATCCAGCAGTGTCTCAGAATTTTCCTCGCCCATATCGCCATACCGGCTGATGAGATCAATATTCTCGACAGGCAAAAATAACCGCGAATTTTCGGCGTAAACGAGTTTTAAGCAATCGTGGCTGATGCCGCCCGCCTTAACAGCCACCAGCCCTTCAAAACGCCCTACGCCATGTTCGCGATGTACGACTAATTCGCCTTCACTAAAATTGGCGGCTTCCGCAAAAAACTGTTCGGTGGTACGGTTTTTACTGCGTTTTTGCACACGGCGCTCGCCTAAAATATCTTGCTCAGAAAGCACTAATAAATCTTCAGTAACAAATCCGCGCGCAAGTGGCAGGGTTATAATTTCGCTGTTTTTAGGCAGGGAAAGTTTTTCCTTTAGCCCCACCTGCGATCCATCAGAAATGGCAGCTAAAAGTAAGGGTTTACCGTTATGTGATTTCAGATATTCATTTGCGAAATCATAGGGATTTTTACCCTCTTTACGTTCAGACGAAAACTCACGCCCCACACGAATCTTTTGACTGAGGCCATTGGCATCGGCAAAGGGCGATAGCTTAATATGATCGCGTGCGGTTTTAATTTTTTCCCATTCGTCACCCAGAATATAAAGCGACTCAGGCGGAAGCGCATGATAAACGCTATCCGATCCAATCGCGCTATATTCTTTACGAGCTTTATAATAATCCTGCACTAACTCGGCGCGATCCTGCAACACCATATCGCTTAAATAGGCAAATAGCGTTACCGTATCAGCGGGCAAATAATCGTAAAGCGTGTTTAGGGTGTTGTAAAATAAGGGCAGGTAATGTTCCATGCCTGGGTGGCTGTGGCCTTCTGTAATAGACGTATAAAATTGGTCGGGCTTACTGATAGCACCAAAAGTTTCGCGGTAATTATCACGGAATTTATTAATTATTTTTTCATCCATCAGCACTTCGCTAACCGGATGCAATGTAATGGCATCAATCAGCACGCCATCGGAGCGTTGCGAGAGGGGCTCAAAACTTTGGATAGATTCAATCTCGTCGCCAAATAAATCAAGGCGGCAGCCTTGTTCGTAACCGCTGGGGAATAAATCTACAATATTACCGCGCATGGCAAATTCGCCTGCTTCCATCACGCGGCTAACGCGGGTGTAACCATTGGCGATTAAATAGCGCATTAACGCATCACGGTTTAAATCCTCGCCTTGTTTCAGCGATAGGGTGGCATGTTCAATGACACTGCGGGGGGGCAATTTTTGGGTAAGTGCGCTTACTGTAGTCACCACAATGATGCGCTTACCTTTGGGGGCATTCAACACAGCCGAAAGGGTGGAAAGTCGTTGCGCCATAAGGGTGTGTTTGGGCGAGCTGCGATCATAAGGCAAACAATCCCACGCGGGGAAGGGCAGAATGAGAGCACCTTGGGTGTAGGCAGCAATTTGCACCACCGCCAAATCCATTTCACGATCATTAGGCGTAACGAATAGTATGGGTTGGCCACTATCGCGGCTTAAGCGCGCAGCAACAAAAGGCTCAGCCTCTTTTGGCGTATCCGAATAAATGAACGACGATTGACCCATAGCCCCGCTTTATGCGCGATTGGTCGCATACAGTCAAATAAAGGGAGTATAATTTTTTTATACTATTTACTTACACGCGCTTCTTGAAAGGCTAGAATTTCGGCGATGATGGGTTTGTGTTCTTCGGGTTGGGCTTGGGTTTGAGTTAGCCAGCGGTAGATATCCCAGTCATCTTCATTCAATAAAGCTTCAAAAGCGGTTGTATCTGCCGCTTCGGGCAGCCAGCTATCAGCGAAGGGGCCGAGAATATCGTCGGTTTCTTTGCAGCCTCTATGCCAGCTTTGATAGCGTAATCGTTTCTTTAATGGGCTCATTGCGTTTTTTAATCTCGTTTTAAGGTTTATTGGTTTAGACTGGTAACAGATTAGGAGCAATGAAGGAATCGCCCCATGTTAAATACTTATCGTCGTCATGATGCTGTGATGGTTGTTTGCCAAAACAATCAATCGAAACAAATTGAGATTGCATCCATTAACGAGCAAGCGCAAAAAATTACAGGCTATGGCTTGGATGAAGCGATTGGCCGCAATTTGTTTGAATTGTTGGATAAACCTATGCAGGAGCATCTACGGGAGCGCGTTAATTTTGATGATAATCAGGATGATATGGCCGATGCGCTCAGCCGTATGCGCAGCATTAAGTTACGTAACCGTAATGGCAGTTTGCAAGAGTTTCGTTTGCGCGTGGTACGATCGGAGTTGATAGGCAACCATCCCACGTTTCATTTAGTGCTCGAAGATGAACGCATTACCGAAAAAAGTGATAATTTTAAGCAGGTATTAAAAGAGAATTTTAAAGGGCATGAGGTGCTAGAGCAGCAAACCGGTTTACCCAACCGCCAATCGGTGATGAAAGATTTGGAAATGTTTCAATTCTTCGCCAAAAAGCGCGAGGCCACCGCATGTTTCGCTGTGTTGCAACTGGATAATGCTGCGCAATTAAGCGCCATGATGGGCGAGCAGATTCCCTATCAAGTGCTCAAACATTTAGGCCAACTATGCGCACAGCGTTTGCGTAGCGAAGATGCCGTAGGCATCATATCGTCACGAGCATTAGGGCTTATCTTAATGCAGATTACGCCAGAATCAGCGCGCGTAGTGTTGAACCGATTGCGCTGGAGTGCGGCTTCCATGCCGGTAATTTTAGATACAAGCAAGCGGGTTGAGCCGCAAATTAGCATCGCGTTCCATATGGTGGGCGATGAAAGTGCTGAGGCCATTATCATCAAATGCGAAGATACGGTTAAAGCGGCAAATCCAGCCGATAATGGCGCTTTGCATGAAGTAAAATTCTAAAGTTTTGCGTTAAGCACTTCATGATAAATCGCTAACGTTTTATCACACATGGTTTGGGTGCTAAAATGCTCAATCGCCTTGGCGCGCACGTGGGTGGCATAATCAATTTTATCTTCATCAGTCAAAGAAAATGCTTCTTGTAATGCGTGCGACATTGCAACGGAATCATTCGGAGGCACTAGCCAACCGGTGCCATTTTCGCCAGTTGAAATGGTTTCGCATGCGCCGCCATGTGCAGTGCCAATGACGGGTTTTCCCATGGCTTGGGCTTCAACGGGCACGCGGCCAAATGCTTCAGGTTCAATGGAGGCGGAAACGACGATATCAGCCGCATTATAGGCGGCGCGCATGTCTTGTGTGGTGCCCACCATACGCACATGCCCCTGCAAATTTGCTTTTTCAATTTGCCGATTAAGCGATTTAACATAGGCTGGATGCTTGCCTGTTTCGCCCACTAGAACACAAAAGAAATTACGGTGGGGGAGTTTTTCGAGCGCTTCAATCAGCACATGTTGGCCTTTCCAGCGCGTAATGCGGCCAGGCATCATAATTAGGGGTAGGCCATCAGGCACGATCCATTCTTTACATAAGTTCATGGTGCGCACGCCACTTGCTTTTGCGGGGTCAAAATATTCTACATCAGCGCCGCGATGAATGACGGTGATTTTAGTGGGTTCAATGTGATAATGCGCTTTGATATGCTGCTCAACAAAATGTGACACGGCAATCACACGCTGGCCGCGGGTCATGATGGAATTATAGTAATTCTTCAAACCATTATCATAACCATTATATACGCCATGAAAAGTGGTAATGAAGGGCGTGTTAGTGGCTTTGGCTGCAAAATAGGCACTCCAAGCAGGCGCGCGTGATCGCGCATGCACAAGCTGAATTTTTTCACGGCGGATAATTTCAATTAATTTGTAGCTATTCATCCACATGGTAAATGGATTTTTGCTAGCTAATGGTAAAAGATGGTGTTTGGCACCCGTGCGGCTTAAAGCATCAAGCATTTTGCCACCGGCAGACGCAACATGCGCAAAATTACCTGATTTTACTATCGCAGCAGCCACTTCTAATGTGCCGCGCTCTACGCCGCCACTGCCAAGTTCAGGCAACACCTGTAAGATTTTTATTTGATTTACCATAGATTTAGTTGATTCACGCCATATTGTTGTCAAGAATAGGTTAACTGATAGTGAGCAACGAGAGGTAAAACCAGTAAAATGCAGCCAAAACGCCTAAAATGCGCCGATGGAAGTGAACTAGCGTATCATAAAACGGACGGTCAACAGCCTGGGGTAATCTTTTTGGGTGGCTTTCGGTCAGATATGGAAGGCACTAAAGCGCTTGCGATTGAAAAACATTGCAAGGCGCGCGGACAACAATGTATTCGATTTGACTATTTCGGCCACGGCCAATCCACTGGCGATTTTAGCGAAGGTACGATTGGTCGCTGGGCAACTAACGTTGTGACAATTTTAGATGAGCTTACCGATGGTCGCCCACAAATTTTGGTGGGGTCATCCATGGGTGGGTGGTTGATGTTATTAGCTGCGTTAAGGCGGCCTGAAAAAGTGGCGGCATTAATGGGCATAGCCGCCGCACCTGATTTTACTGAACTGCTCATGTGGGATAAATTTACGCTTGAACAGCAAAACCAGCTGCGCGAAAAAGGATTAGTACTTTTACCTAACTGCTATGCAGATGAAGCGCCTTATCCTATCACCATGAATTTGATAGCCGAAAGTGGTGAGCACTTGGTGCTTGATTCTACCATCAAAATAAAATGCCCTGTAACGCTGATACATGGTATGCAGGACGAGGATGTGCCATGGGAATTTTCAATGACGTTAAATGAAAAACTACTCAGTAAAGAGGTAAAAACTTTACTAATTGATGATGGCGATCACCGCATGTCATCTGATAAACATATTGCTATTATCCTAAAAAATCTTGATCGTATGATTGCTGAACAATCAACTTTATCTAAACAGCCAGCTTTTTAATGGGTGTTAATTTTAAAAATGCGGAGTTCATTATGAGCTGCCCCAATATCTCGCATCTTCCGCCACCTGCGGGAATGGAAGTTACATTTGCTGGGCGTTCCAACGTAGGTAAATCAAGCTTGCTAAATGCACTTACGGGGCGCAAACAGCTTGCGCGGGTGTCCAATACTCCCGGTCGCACGCAAGCGCTAAACTTTTTTCATATTGATGAGAAGTTTTTCTTGGTGGATATTCCGGGTTACGGTTATGCAAAAGCCAGTAAAAATGAGGTGGAGAAGTGGAACCGCGTTATGCGGGGTTATCTTTCAGGCCGCCCCAATTTGCGGCGCGTTTTTTTGTTAATTGATAGTCGCCATGGTATTAAAGATATCGATAAAGATATGATTAAACGCTTAGAAGATGCTGCCGTAAATTTCCAAATCGTGCTTACTAAGGTTGATAAAATCAAAGCCAGCGAGTTGGAAAAGGTGATGGCTGAATCGTTGGAATATGTTTCAACCATCGGTGCGGCGCATCCTGAAATTATTGCTAGCAGTAGCGAAAAGAATGATGGTATAGAAGCCATTCGAGGCGAAATAATAGGATTGCTATACAGCTAATATGAAAAAATACCCACTCTCAGGACGTCAAGATAAATGGTTGCGCACTGCGGCCACTGTTGCCAGTGCATTGCCTTATATGCGCCAATATGCAGGCGAAACATTTGTGATAAAATATGGTGGCCACGCCATGGGTGATGATGATCTGTCGGAGCAATTTGCCCGCGATGTGGTACTGCTCAAACAAGTAGGTATTCACCCTGTGGTGGTGCATGGTGGCGGCCCGCAAATTGCAAAAATGCTCGATCGTTTAAATATCAAAAGTGAATTTATTGATGGTTTGCGTGTAACCACTGAAGATATTGTGGATGTGGTTGAGATGGTACTTTCAGGCGCGATTAACAAATCGATTGTCACCGCTATTCAAAAAGCCGGCGGCTTAGCTATGGGCTTGTCGGGAAAAGATGGTAATTTAATTCGTGCACGCAAGTTACAGCGCAAAAAGAAAGATCCCGATTCGAATATTGAGCGTGTGTTGGAACTTGGATTTGTAGGCGAGCCGACTCATGTGAACCCCGCCATCATGCGCGAATTTGCGAAGTCAGATTTCATTCCCGTGATTGCCCCTATCGGAATTGGCGAAGATGGTGAAACTTATAATATTAATGCGGATACCGCAGCCGGTGCAGTGGCCGCCGCCATTGGTGCACAAAAATTAATTATGCTTTCGGATATTCCGGGTGTGTTAGCCAAAGATGGTGAGTTGTTAAGTGAATTGTCGCTAGGCGAAGTTGATTTGCTGATGCAAGATGGCACCATTAGTGGCGGCATGATTCCCAAGCTGGAAACCTGTGTTAGTGCTTTGAATAATGGTGTAAAGCGCGCCCATATTTTAGATGGCCGCATTCCCCATGTCATGCTGGTTGAGATTTTTACCGAAACGGGTGCCGGCACCATGATTAAGAAAAAAGATTAAAAAAACCACCTCCACCCATGCAGGGAGGAAGTGGTTTTCGACAAAATTATTGACTTTTCGCAAGTTTATACCGATCAATTCGCCGTTTTTGCTTAAAAGGAATACTAATTCCAATTAAAGCCGTCAGACGTTCATTCCGGTAAACCAAACCACCATGCAAGCGGACTTCGCTTGCATAAAAATGGTTTTCAACCTTCTTTGGGGAAGTCTGAACCATCCGTTTAGACTCAAATAACCATAAGGTCTTGCTGGCTCGGATGTCCACGAATGGATCAACCGAAGAAGTTGGTTTCTCCTCCAGCAATGTTGAGAAGCGGTAGTCTGCTCCTGTGCTGGTTGAAACTTGCCAACCGTCACGATTCATAAGCACTCGCGCGATATTGGCACCCATGTACCAGTTATCACGTTCAGAGTATCGTGCGGTTCTAACTTGTGCTCCCGCTTGTATTCCTAGCAAGAAGCCAAGCAGTTTTATCTGGCTGACTTGCATTAAAGCTTGCACCTCGTCGCCAACCGATATTTCGGTGACAAATACCGCATCATCCGATAACTCGAAAATGCCGAGCCGGAATGCCTCATCGGATGTGAATCCGAATGCATAAATCCCTGAGGATGCTGCATGGGAGTTTACAGTTTCCGAAAAGACAAGCTTTTGCCCTCGGAATGTAGGGGCAGGGCTGGTTTTTTGTGCTGATGCACAAATTGAGGAAAAGATTAGAAAAACAATAAGAACGCGTGCCATGTCTGATGGTTTTTTTGCGTGTGAATGGTCTCAACAAAGTGAGGTGAGAACGGCATAGAGCAGTTCAGTGAAGAATGAGTGCAAATGCACTTTATCGAAACCATGTGAAATGGGTTTTAAAAACAATAGCTGCTATAATAACAAATTTTGTTCATTCGCGATATGAAACAACAAGATTGTCACGCAATCTTCACATTCAGAGAATTTCGCGTTTGCCTACATGGTTAGCGGGTGAAATAATGCCTTCTTCTTCCATGCGATCAATCAAGCGCGCTGCGCGGTTGTAACCGATTTTCAATTTGCGCTGAATGTAGGAGGTACTGGCTTTATTATCGCCTTTAACGATAGCGACGGCTTGATGGTAAAGCTGGGTTTCTTCATCCATCTCATCAAGTCCGCCGAGTAAATCGCCGCTTTCTTCAGGATCGATGGTTACTTCCTCTACATAATCGGGTTCGCCTTGCGTTTTAATAAAAGCGACTAGTTCTTCCACTTCTTTATCGCTAACGAACGGCCCGTGCACACGCGTCATTTTGCCGCCACCTTCCATATAGAGCATATCGCCCATGCCCAGTAATTGCTCGGCTCCTTGATCGCCTAAAATAGTGCGGCTATCAATTCGGCTGGTAACCTGGAAACTAATACGGGTAGGGAAGTTTGCTTTGACTACGCCGGTAATTACATCCACCGATGGGCGCTGTGTGGCCATAATAATATGAATGCCAGCGGCACGTGCCATTTGCGCTAAACGCTGCACCGACGTTTCAATATCTTTACCCGCAACCAGCATTAAATCGGCCATTTCATCTACAATTACGACGATGAAAGGCAAATCGTTCATGTCCATCGGTTGGTCTTCATAGATAGGTTTGCCCGATTCGGGGTCAAATCCGGTTTGCACGGTGCGTTTAAGTTCTTCGCCTTTTGCCTTTGCGCTGCGCAAGCGTTTATTATAGCCAGCAATGTTACGCACGCCTAAATTTGCCATTAAACGATAGCGATTTTCCATTTCTTTGGTTACCCATTTGAGTGCGACTACGGCTTTAGGAGGCTCAGTCACCACGGGGCAGAGTAGATGCGGAATACCATCATAAACCGATAGTTCGAGCATTTTGGGATCAATCATAATGAATTTACATTCATCGGGTGTATGATGGTAGAGCAGCGAGGTAATCATCGTATTAATGGCTACCGATTTACCGGAGCCAGTGGTTCCCGCAACCAGCAAATGCGGCATTTTAGCTAAATCCACCACGATGGATTCGCCACCAATATCTTTACCCAAAGCCAAGGGCAGGTTGCTTTCAGTTTGCGTAAATTCATCGCCTTCAATCATATCGCGTAAATATACCGTTTCGCGTTTGCTATTTGGCAATTCAATACCCATAGCATTGCGACCCGGAATGACCGAAATACGCGCTGATATAGCACTCATGGAGCGGGCAATATCGTCGGATAATCCGATTACACGCGATGATTTTGTTCCGGCTGCGGGTTCTAATTCATAAAGCGTGACCACGGGGCCGGGGCGAATACCGATAATTTCGCCTTTAATGCCAAAATCATGCAATACCGATTCTAACAACCGCGCGTTTTGTTCTAATGCCGCATCACTTTGACTATGCTTTTTCAGCGACTTAGGTGCTTTTTTGAGCAGAGAAATATCGGGTAATTCGTAAGCACCGTTGCGTCGGGTAAGGGCTAAGCTGGTTTGGGATTCTTTTTTGGCAGTTTTTTGCACGCGTGGACTTATCTTGGGTTCAGCTCGATTGTCTGCCTCATCATTATCCGCAGCTTTGGTTACGCGAGGCCGGCGCTTGCTTTTAGGAGCAGGTGCAAAATCTTCTTCATCTTCAACATCGGGCAAGAATGGAATGTATTTGCGCCAAGCAAGTTTTTTAGATGGAAGCGTTGCTGGTCGACCTATTGAAAATAATTTCCTTAAAATTACAGCAATTGTACGTAAAGTTATGAATGTTACCCGACCAATTGCTTTCCATTCTTTTCGGTTCAAGCCCGATGCCACTGCCCATAAAACGCAAAAGCTGGCAAACATGATGATGGATCCTAAAAAGGTAAGTAAACCATTAGGTAAATAGCTGGCCATTATACTGCCAATTGAACCCCCTAAGCCCGATGATATAGGCCAAACAGATGGAAAGGGCAGTAACGCAAACAAAAAAGCCGCCGCGCATAATGCCAATGTAAGCGTCGAAATACGTAATATCCAATGTGATTCACCCCACGTAAAAAACTGCCGCCAGCTCCAGCTAAGTAGCGTTAATATAACAAAAATGCTCGCCAAGCCGATAGTCTGTAATAGGAAATCCGCCGAAGAAGCTCCTGCGCTGCCAAGCCAATTTTGGTAGGGCCCTTGTCCAACCATATTGTAAGATGGATCGGACGAATAATAGGACAACAATGATAGAATCAGAAATGCGGCGATAAGTAAAAAAAAGCCGCCTATAATCTCGCGCATACGGTTTTGCACAAAATGATAAAGTGAAGTTTTTATCCCCAAAGATGATGTATTCATAAGTGTTTTTATTAGCAAATTTATTTCTAATGAAGTTAGACCAAATTCATGTTACAAGCAACGTCTTCGCTTATCTGATGTTAATCAATTGTTAAGAATTGTCACAAAACCTTAACACTACTGCAATATTCCTTCAGTATAGTAGCGTTATGGAAGGCGATTAAACAATGCAAATAAATGATTTAGATACACTCACCGACAATGGCACATTACTTGATGCTTCTTTGGCACAGCATAAAGCGGCACCCTTAACCTATATCCGCAGCGCAAAAGATGCGGAAGGTAAAGGCTTTGCAGTATGCTCCGAAAATGGTGAAGTTTTGGCGTGTTTTTTAAATTATGATGCAGCGCTTTATACTGCAAGGCAGTTTCGATTGGATCCCTTGCTGGTGCATTGAATCTACTGCAATATCTATTTATGTTTTGTTTAAATATTAATATTTTAACTATATGAAAAACAATACCAAAAATGAACCGAATATCCTGCCCTTTCCGCTTTATTTGCCAGAGGGCGATGAGGACAGTTTTACGGACCATGAGCTCTACATGTATGCGCGGTTCACGGTTTCACAGTATTTGAATAGGGTCTATTTCGGAATCGAGCAATTGGAGCATCATACGCTTAGCTGCTACATGCGGTCCCATCGGGCCGTAGCTGCGAGGGGAGAGCCGGCACTTGATCTTCGCGACTATTTTACTTTGCGGATATGCGCGAGCACCGACGATCAACAAGAGCAAGCGCCAATTAAAGCATAAATTTTAATAATTTGCGTTATAAGATATTCATTAATGTCTTTGAATATTTACTTCGAAAGGTGTCATTTCTCTATTCACCGTTAAGCGCTCAACATGATTTGTTTTGTTTTTAGATAATTCTTCATCAGGTTTATTACTATATTCTAAATCTTCCTTAGAATATTTTAATGCTGATTGTGCGAGAAACGTACTCGTAACGGATGTAAGTAAAATAGTTTTTTTATCGGAAGTGAATTTTGAAGATGCTATAAAACCTATCGTCCAGCCCCCATAAGATACAAGAATTTCTACAAGCAGGTTTAAAAACTTATTTTTTTTCATCTTAAAATTGTAACAGATAATATCTGTAGGAATGTTAAAATATTATGACATTAAATGGTTTGTAAGGTCTGTAAAGTTGTCATGATCGGCGCATGATCGGATGGTTTTTCAGCACCTCTATAATCTATAAGTACAGTAGTTTTTGCGAGTGCATTTTTTAACTTAGGTGAAACCCAAATGTGGTCTAATCGGCGGCCTTTATTGGATGCCTGCCAATCGCGTGCACGGTAACTCCACCAGCTGTAAAGTTTTTCATTATCAGGTGTAAAATGGCGATGACTGTCAATCCATTGACCCGCTTGCTGAAAGTCAATAAGCTTCTCGCGTTCGATATCGGTGTGGCTAACCACAAGCCGCAGCTGCTTGCTAGACCAAACATCATGCTCTAGTGGGGCAATATTAAAATCGCCGACAATAATTTGTTTGCGATGCGAATCTTGCTTTTTTGACCAATATGTTAAATCTTCTACGAATTGTAATTTGTGAGCAAATTTTGGGTTTTTCAAGGCATCCGGATCATCCCCGCCAGCAGGAATATAGACATTATGGATATCAATGCCATTTGCTAATGTTGCTGATAGATGTCGCGTTTGTTCATTACCGCCATGGAGGTAGCGTTGGGTATTGCTTAACGAATGTTTAGATAGTATGGCCACACCATTATAGCTTTTTTCTCCTCTATAAATAATGTGCGGATAACCCGCTTGTATAAGCGCTTCATAGGGGAAATGCTCATCAGGGGTTTTGGTTTCTTGCAAGCAGATGACATCGGCTTGCGTGTCATCAATTAGCTTTAAGAGTAACGGTAAACGCAAGCGAACTGAGTTAATATTCCAACTAATAATGTTAAATGTGATGAGCCACCGCCTTATCTTGCACGTGTAATAAAATCAGGGTAGGCATCCATGCCAAGCTCTGTCCAGTCCGCGCCGTTAACTTGTTCTTCAGCAGTTAGGCGTAATTTGCCGCTTAATCGAAGCGTAAACCATACGATACCGCTGGTTACGCTTACAAATGCGCCAATTGAGACGATACCAATCAGTTGAGTAAGCAATGAAGCGTCAGGATTGCTGATAATCACTGCCAATGTACCCCACATTCCACAACATAAATGCACAGGAATAGCGCCAACCACATCGTCAATTTTGAGGCGGTTTAATAATGGCACGACTAAAATAACGATGCCGGCGCCAATTGCACCAATCAATATAGTCTGCCCAATGCTAGGCATTAACGGCTCAGCGGTAATGCTTACTAAACCTGCTAATGCGCCATTGAATGCCATCGTTGGGTCAGCTTTTTTATAGAGCAATTGCGTAAGGACGAGGGCAGTAATCACGCCAGATGCTGCTGCCATATTCGTGTTCACAAATATGGTTGAAACTGCGATAGCATCTTCAATAGTGCCCATTGCTAGTTGTGATCCTCCATTAAAACCAAACCATCCTAGCCATAAAATAAATGTTCCCATGGCGGCTAAGGGTAAAGACGATGCTGGCATAAGCTTGGCGCGACCATAATTGTCGAAACGACCATGTCGCGCGCCTATGATTAATGCGCCCATTAATGCGGCCCATCCGCCCGTTGAATGTACTAACGTTGAGCCTGCAAAATCAAGAAAACCTAATTCATCTAGCCATCCACCGCCCCATTTCCAGGCGCCCACAATAGGGTAGATAAAACCGCTTAAGATTGCGGTAAATAATAAAAATGGCCATAATCTTAACCGTTCTGCTACGGTTCCAGATACGACAGATGCTGTGGTGGCAACAAATACCATCTGAAAAAACCAATCGGATGCTGCGGTGTATCCTGTTTCTAAAATGGCGGAATCATCAGCGCTCCATGATAAGAATGTGCCTATCCATCCTTGGCTATCACCTACGTTCAAATACATTAAGTTATAGCCAACCACCCAAAACATCAGTCCCGATAGCGAGTAGAGTGCGATATTTTTAGTTAAGATGGTGCCAACACTGGTGCTGCGCACTAAACCCGCTTCCAGCATTGAAAAACCAGCAGCCATAAACATGACCAGAAATCCGCCTATTATAAATAATAGGGTATTAAAAATAACGGTAACTTCTGAAAATGTTTGAATAGCCTCGGCTGATGCTGAGGTTGCAAATAGGGTTACAAAAATAAATGCTAAACGTGAATACATGATAAAATATTAGATTCGATGGAGTTTAAAAAGGTTGGTTCTTTTTTCTAACGTAGTTGGCGCTTCGTTCAACTAGGTTTTTAAATCTTCTGCACCGCTTGCGATTTGGATGAGATTACCCCATATTAAGTGAATGAAGCCCTTAAAGTTTGATGCGATCATTGTTGGTGCCGGAATGACAGGGCTTGCCACTGCCATTGCATTAGCTAAACAAAATTGTCGCATTGCTTTAATTGATAAAGGCAATCTAACGCATTATCAAACCGCTGATTTTGATAGACGCGTGAGTGCTATCTCGCAAGGCTCACAGCATATTTTTGAGGCTTTGAATGTCTGGGATACCATGCAACACAATGGGCAACCCATTACCGATATAATCGTGCATGAAAAAAACGGCTTCGGGCATGTGCATTATGATCAACGCAATGCGGGCAATCAACCAATGGGGCATATCGTTGAAAACCGGTATATAAGGGAGCCGTTAATAAAACATGCGCTTGCTAATCCAAATATAACTCTTTTTGCGCCAGATGAAGTGGTTAGTTATGAAACCTCAATTGACCGCGTATCCTTAATTTTAAAATCGAATCAGACGCTTTCAGCTTCATTGCTAATCGCTGCTGATGGTAAGTTTTCAAAGCTCCGACAGGATGCAGCTATTGAAGTGATAGAGCGCGATTATAAACAAAAAGCATTGGTTGCCACCATTCGTCATGAACATGAACATTATGGTTTAGCTTTAGAGCGTTTCTTCGCAACGGGGCCATTTGCGGTATTACCTATGCAGGGTAAATTTTCATCCTTAGTGTGGGTTGAGCCTACAGCAACTGCCAATTCAATTTTAGCTCTTCCGGATGAAATAAAACTCGCTTATCTTAATGATAAGCTTGATGGATATTTAGGTAAGGTCACTTTAGAATCTGATTTTTCGAGCTACCCCTTAACCGCTAAATTAGCGAAAAAAATGATAGCTGAGCGTTTAATTTTAATGGGTGATGCCGCGCACGCTATTCATCCAATTGCAGGGCAGGGAGTAAATTTAGGGTTTCGCGATGTGGCTGTGCTTGAGAATGTAATTGCTGACGCCACGTACCATGGCGCAGATATTGGAAGCCATGCAGTGCTTAAAAAACACCAACAACAAAGGTGGCTTGATAATGCCTCCATGTTTGTGGTTACGGATGGTTTGACGCATGTATTTTCAAATAATAATAAGCTGCTGAGCATATTACGTAACACTGGCTTTGCTTTGGTTAATCAAACACCGCCTATACGAGATAGGTTAATGCGCCATGCAATGGGTTTGACGCAAAATGTTTTAAATAGGGTTAATACGTAACAGTAGATTTTTGCGAATGTGAATAAAATGTTAAGCCAACAAATGATGGCTTGCATTCTCAGGAAAAGACCTAAAAATAAAGGCTCTGTAATGAAATATTAATATCAATTTGTTATAATAAAAATATGTACACTGAGGGAAATCGAATGCTAACTGGGCTTAAGCTCAAATCATCCATGCTATTATTAGCGTTCGTTGTGCTGATATCTGCACTTTCCATCTCACCCGCTTATGCCGATAAAAAAGCATCACTCGTGATTGATGCTAATTCAGGTAAGGTTTTACACGCTGAAAATGCAAGTGAAATACGTTACCCCGCATCACTAACTAAATTAATGACACTGTATATGACATTTGATGCCTTGCGTACGGGTAAATTAAAAATGGATACTAAGCTGACCGCCTCAAAAAAAGCAGCAGGTATGCCCAGCACAAATTTGCGTCTAAAAGCAGGCGATACGATTCTTGTTCGCGATGCAATTCAGGCGTTAGTTGTACGATCAGCCAACGATGTGGCGGTGATTTTAGCCGAAAGTATATCGGGGTCTGAATATAAATTTGCTACATTGATGACAGCGGTTGCCAACCGTTTGGGCATGAAAAATACAACGTTTAAAAATGCATCGGGGCTTCCAGACAGACAACAAAAAACGACGGCACGCGATATGGCTGTTTTAGCGCTGGCTTTGCGTCGTCATTATCCTGAATATTACCCTTATTTTAAAACTCAGATTTTTAGTTATAAGGGTAAAAACTACACCAGCCATAATCGCGTAATGAAACGTATATCGGGAGCTGATGGATTAAAAACTGGGTATATCAATGCATCAGGTTTTAACTTAGTAACTTCGGCTCAACGTAAAGATAAATCTATCGTGGGGGTGGTGTTGGGTGGAGATAGCTCTAAGCAACGCGATGATAAGATGGTTGATTTAATTGAGCGCACATTTAAGAAAATGAATTTGCAAACCAATCGTCGACAATTTGTGCTAAATGAAGACCCCAAACCCACTTCGAAGCCACTTGAACTTCAGCAATTAGCTTTAAGAACACGCCAAAACTCACTATACACACTACAAAGTGATAGTAGTAACTCTGCTGCTGCAGGTGCACTATCTAAAGCATTTGATGCAGTGCAAAAGCCAGCAGATGCACCTTTTGAACCTTATGAATTTGCTATGAATGATACTATCCCTAATGCACCACAATTTGACCCGCCCGCTGCGAGTAAACCCCTTAATCAAAATGCAATGATACGTACCACTACGGTGCAACCTTTAAAATTACCTGCTATTAAAAATGATAATTTTGAGCAGTTTTCGCCGCAGGCATTTACCAATAATGTTTCTAAAAATTGGGGCGTGCAGGTTGGCGCTTATACGCAATCAAGTGAGGCGAAAAATGCGGCAGCAAATGCAGCAAATCGCGTACCTGAATTATTACAAAATGCTCGTGTGACGATTCAAGATAAACGCGAAGGCGAAGGACAGGTGCTCTATCGTGCGCGGCTGGCTGATATTACTGAACACCAAGCCAAGCGAGCTTGTCAGCTACTCGTGCAAAGTAAAACGCCTTGTTTTGTGTATCAGGAAAAGAATAAAAGCTAGGGCTTATTTTTTGTATTCCTACTTGTCATATAAGCTTCATATTCAAAATGCTATTTATCTGATATAGTAAAGCTATGTTTAGCACTGAACAATTTATGCAGACGGCGCAAGCAATTGGTGACTCACTCATTGAAACACTTGGCGGCTGGCTTGATCAAGGCTTTGGTGCATTAAAAGAAAAAGGTGGTGAGCTTCTTGGTGGTTTAGGAAGTGGCATTTCCAACGGATTTTCATCCATAAAAAGTGGTATCGGTGATTCTTTTTCACCTACATCTTTAGAGCGTTCAAAGCCTGATATTAGCCCGTCTATGCAAAGATCGTCCGAAATATCGGCACCTTCAACCCCTTCACGAGCTCAAGAATATGGGGATTTATTGAAAAGCTCAGGTTTTTCAACGGAATCTTTAAATCTTACAGGTTTTCAAGCGACCGATATGGGCGCTGCATCCGTTGGTGATTATGGTATTGGTTGTGCATCTTCTACTGGCCCTAGAGCTATGGCTACAAGCTCGCAAATGCGTTAAATTTTACGTTTGATATAATAAAAAAGCCCATTCAAATAGTTATTTGGATGGGCTTTTCTAATAGCAGGTAAATTTGCTTAGAATGGCGATAGAATATCAATGACCTGATTGCCCCAGCGTGGTTGCTGCACATCGGTTATTTGACCGCGCCCACCATAAGAGATACGCGCTTGCGCAATCTTAGTTGAATCAATAATGTTGTCCGATCCGATATCTTCAGGGCGAATAACGCCTGCAACCGACACTTCGCGCACTTCAAAATTCACGCGAATTTCTTGGCTTCCCTTAATAACCATATTGCCATT
Organism: uncultured Alphaproteobacteria bacterium; assembly: GCA_963837025.1. Taxonomy (GTDB): domain Bacteria; phylum Pseudomonadota; class Alphaproteobacteria; order Rickettsiales; family JALZUV01; genus JALZUV01. The sequence continues at coordinate 504,785 of CAWILT010000001.1, read as the reverse complement.
TGGTAATAGTTGCGTAACGATAGCTGCAACTTGGGTCTGAATAATCTCTTCACGTTCTACAGTACCTAAGCCCTCATCCCTGCTATTGCCGCCAAGTGTTAATAAATTATCAGGGTTTTGTGGGCCAGGTAATGCACCAAATATTGCGCTTTCAAACCCAAATAAAGTTGAAGCACCTAAATTTTCTGAATTATTACGTGAACGTCTGGTTGCATTATCAAGCTCGGCTCTATCTCTAATTTGGACATCAACGCGAATGATATCACCCACACGGGCTGCTCGTTGATCGCGGAAGAAATGCCGCGAACCTTGTTGCCAAAGCGATCCTGAATAAGCTTTGCTTTGCATTGTGTTTTCAGGCAAAGGCCATGTAACGGGTTGGTAATCGGCACGCTCGATAGGATTATTCACCTCATTTAAAGCGGGTGGCTTGCCGATATTCGCTAGCTCTTCTGCTTTACCACACGCAGTTAAAGCAGATGCGGCAATTAAAATAACGGCTATTTTTTTCCAAGACATTAGTAGCTTCCTCCTGCTTGGGCTAACACACCCATTGGCATTACTTCAATTAAGCCGGCGGCTAACACACGGCCTTGCACCGGTTGATGGCTATCTTTATTACGCACGCGAATAATGTCGCCGGTTGCTCCATCTTCCATTGCATCGCCTAGGGCTTTGAGTTCCATCATATCGGTTTTATAATGCATCGTCACCTGATCGTTTATTTTAATCACAGTAGGACGCTCAAGTTCAGCCATACGAATGGAACGATCTGGTGAAAGAGTGCGTCGTGGCGATAGGCCAATCATCTGATCCATTGAAAGCGCCGTATCTGCACGAATGCGACTCGACTCGACTTTCTTCACTTGGATGTCACTTGCTGTAATGACTTCATCGCGACGAAAACGACGTGTTAAAACGGGCACTTCAATCATTTCATCATATGAACCTTCTAAAACCATAGCTGCTAACGGTTTTGCATTATCAAATGGATATAACGTAGCAGACCACGTTTTTTGATTTGCATTAAAAGTTACATTGTCAATCTCCATTGACAATGGGCTGCGCGAATTTAAAATAGCTTTTCCTTCACGATATTTAAATAGGGTTACTTTCAATTCTTCGCCTGCGCCTTCTTTTCGCAAGGCTTGCTCAATCGCACCCGAAACAGCATTGTAGCCTAAGCCGCTTTCAATACCCGCATGTAAACGGGCAGTGTCAATGGCGCTAGCAACTTCAGGCAACTGGTTTGGTAAAGCTTCCGCTATTTTAGCGTTATCAGCATAGCGCTCTGCCCATGGGTTAGTGTCATCGGCAAATGTTGCCGTGCTAGCTAAAAGAAGCGATAATAAAGCTAAGGTTTTCATCTTAAAAATCTCCGGTCTTATTCTGTGTCATTACGCTGATTGATTAAGTGACTGTAACATCTCATCAGAAGCGGTAATCACTTTAGTGTTCATTTCATATGCGCGTTGCGCCACAATTAAATTAGTAATTTCCGTTACAGGATTCACATTTGATTGCTCAAGAAAGCCTTGCAGAAACGTTCCAAATCCATCTTCGCCTGCAAGCCCGACAACTGGCGCGCCAGAAGCTTCGGTTTCTTTGTATAAGTTATTTCCTGTTGCTTCTAAGCCTACGGGGTTGATGAAGTTAACCATTTCAAGCTGGCCAAGGTTGGCGGGTTCCGCCTGTCCGTCAATCGTTACTTCAACTTCGCCTGATGCGTTGATAGAGATGCTGGTTGCATTATCCGGTATGGCAATAGCGGGTGAAACAAGATAACCATCAATAGTTACAATCTCGCCTTCTGGATTTCGCTGCAAGGCGCCATCTCGGGTATAGGCAAAATCGCCATTGGGTAATTCAACCTGTAAAAACCCACGTCCTTGAATTGCAATATCCAAGGGATTCTCCGTCAAAGTAACTGTCCCTTGTCCGTGGCTGCGATACACACCAGCGGTTTTAACACCTAAACCAAATTGTGTGCCGGTTGGAACAATGGTTCCAACATCGGATGAGTTCGTACCTACACGACGCTGGCTTTCATACATTAAATCCTGAAACTGTGCGCGGTTGCGTTTGTAGCCAATGGTTGTCATGTTGGCGAGGTTTTGCGAAATAACATCGATATGGGCCTGTTGGGCTTGAATTCCGGTTGCTGCTACATCTAATGAACGCATAATATTAACTCCTTATGCTGGTTTATAATTATTGTTGTTTGGTCCAGTTGGTGGATGATTTACGTTGAAGATCGTACATCACCTCAATAAATTTTGCGGTACTGCCTGTATTGCGCGAAAGTTCGGTTAAACGAACAAGCTCGTTAACGGCTTGCACATTTGAACGTTCTAAGGTGCCTTGTAAAACACGTGATTTTTCGGCGATTTGAGCATTTTGCCCATTAGCATCCCAAAGCGTACTTTCCATACGGTTTAGTTTTTGCTGATTTTGAAATTCAACTAAGCCTAAAATTCCACGCTCTTGGCCTTGCGCTACGATAGAGCCATTTTCGCCAATACGAACGTCAGTATCTTGCTCATCAAGCTGAATGCGCTGGCCAGCATCATCTAATACAGGATATCCATCACTGCTAACCAATACACCTTCGGGGTCAATTTGAAAGTTGCCGCTGCGTGTATAGCGTTCGCCAGCGGCAGTTTCTACTATAAAGTAACCAGGCCCTTGAATGGCAACATCTAATTCATTTCCCGTAACTTCCATGCCGCCTTGACGGGTATCATGATAAGTGGCGATATCTTGTGCAAAAGCAATCTTTTGACCGTTACCACCATCTGTTAGATAATCAGTAAACATTGTTTTTTCGGCTTGGTAACCAGTAGTTGCAGCATTGGCAATATTATTTGACGTAACATCAAGATCACGAAATAAAGCCATTTGGCGAGATAGCGCTACATATATACTGTTATCCATAATCGGTTTTCCTGAATGCGGTTTATTAATCCTGAAACACTATGCATAAGCTGTGCCAAAAATTGAGGATGTGATAATTTTTGTATCAAAACTGCATTATTTTAAGCAATATCTCCATTGTGGTTTATCATTTATTGCTAGAAACAATCGTTACAGCTAAAACAGATTTAACAATGGAGAATGATAATGGCTGAAGATGATATTGAACAAGATGTAGATACAGAGCTTGATGATACTGATGAGCTTTCGCCTACTAAAGGTAAAAAGAAGCTTATTATTATCGCCGCTGTTATTTTACTCGTCTTAATAGGCGGTGGTGGAGCGTTTTTCCTCATGGGGTCTGACGAGCATGGTGAAGACGTTGCTGTTGAGGAAATTGGAGAAGATGGTGAGCCAATATCAGCAGTTGCTAATGTGCCTGTATTTTATGATGTCCCTGAATTTTTAGTTGATTTAAATAGTTCTGACCGAACCAAAAGTAGCTTTTTGAAAATGAAAGTTGCGATTGAGCTTTCAAAGCAAGAAGATGTCGCAACGTTGGAAGCTTATATGCCCCGCGTGCGCGATAATTTCATTACCTATTTGCGTGAATTGCGCGCTAGCGATTTATCAGGATCAGCTGGGTTGTATCGTTTACGCGAAGAACTAATGCTGCGCATCAACCAAGCAATTGCTCCCGCAAAGGTGAATAATATTCTATTTAAAGAAATTATTGTTCAATAATTTGGCATAAATGCTGCAACATAAATGTTTCAAGATTAACGTTGAGTGATTTTTCACTCAGACTACAGAAGGAAGTTTTCGTCTGTTAGTTCAACAAAGCTAAATTATGTGCTAGGATAGTAACATGGCAGATGAAACTGAAGATCAAGTTAAAGCGCAAAAGGCGGCAAATGTAGCTGATGAAGGAGAGAAAACGGACGGCTCAAACGAGCGCGTTTTAGACCAGAGCGAAATTGATATGCTATTAGGTTTCGATAATGGGACCACGGAAGAAGCTAGCACCGGTATTCACGCTATATTAGACCGCGCGTTAATGGCTTATGAAAAAATGCCCATGCTTGAGGTGGTGTTTGACCGCTTAGTGCGCATGCTTTCATCATCTTTACGAGGTTTTACATCAGATAACGTGGATGTAAGTCTAGATTCCATGACTAGTTTACGGTTTGATGATTATTTAAATTCAATTCCCCTGCCTGCACTTTTAGTGGTTTTTCGTGCGGTTGAATGGGAGAATTTTGGTTTAGTAACGGTTGATAGTTCACAAATTTATTCAACCGTTGATGTATTGTTTGGCGGGCGTCGTTCGCATAAACCGGTGCGCATTGAAGGTCGCCCTTACACTACGATTGAGCAAGATATTGTTAAGAAAATGGTCGAAATTGTGCTTTCTGATATGAGTCAAGCATTTGACCCTATATCGCCAATAACATTCCAGTATGATCGATTGGAAAATAATCCGCGTTTTGCAACTATTACCCGTCCTAATAATGCGGTGCTGCTCGTGCGTCTGCGTGTGGAGATGGAGGAGCGCGGTGGCATTATCGAAATTCTATTGCCACATAACACTTTGGAACCCATCCGCGATATGCTGTTGCAAATGTTCATGGGCGAAAAGTTTGGCCAAGATACTGCGTGGGAGCGCCATTTTGGCACCGAAATGCGTCAAACCGATATGGATGTGCAGGTTGTTTTAGAAGAAATGAAAATGGCATTGGGCGATATTGTAAATTTGCGTGTGGGTAATACCATGATGTTACAATCTAAGCCTGGGTCAGAAGCGAAAGTAAAGTGTGGCGGCATTAATCTTGCGACTGGAAAAATTGGTAGAGTCGGCGACACGGTAGCGGTATCGCTCACCCAATCGATTCGTAAAAAATTAGAGGAATTTAACGTATGACCTTTTTAATCATTAAATTGCTCGTTGATAGTGTGATGGTGTTGCTTTTAATTGCCACCATTGTGTATTGTTTTATGGTCAATCGGCGCATCAAAGTGCTGCAAGATAGTAAGCAAGATTTTGCCAAGCTGATTGTAAAATTTGATGAGGCTACACAAAAAGCGCAAGATTCTATCGAGGACCTACGCAAAATGAGTGTGAAAGTGAATGATTCGCTGAATGAGCGTTTAGATAAAGCCAACTTTTTGGCTGATGATTTAGCTTTTATGATTGAAAAAGGGAATCGTACGGCGGAGAAAATGGACGGTACCATGCCGCGGGAGTCGCGCTCAGCGGCAACGGCCTTGCCCCCTAAGCGTGAAGCTTCTATTTCAAAACCAGCGCGTTTTTCACCATCAAGTTCCGCTCAAGATGCTTTTAAAAATGCATCCGATAATACAAAAGATTCAGGCTCTAAAAAGAATAACGTCGAAGCCATGCTGGAGCGGTTAGGCGATAAGCAAAAGAACGAATCATCATCGCGCCGTGGTGGTCGCACATCAGCGCGTTTGCGTTCACGTGCCGAGCAAGAATTGCAAGACGCGATGAAGTCGGGGAATGAATCATGAAGCAGCGCTTTTTCAAATTTAGATTATTACCGTTAACACTGGTTGCATCGGCGCTATTTGTCGTTATTAAAGCCGATGAAATTGCAGTGGGTCAAAAATATTTAGCGCGTGGTATTATACCGCCAGCCTATGCGCAAGATGCTGAAGCTGAGCCGCTAGAAGAAAATGCTGAAGCGACCCCCGCAACGGAATCTGAACCGGTTATTGTTGATGACCAAGCCCAAGTTGATGACAGTGATGCAGAAGTGAATGCGGATGCGCCTGAAGAAGCTAGTAATGATGAGCGTGAAAATGTGGTCGATGGCAGTAAGGGGCCGCAAATTGAAAACACAAACGTGTCGCTAGATCCACCATCGGATATTGTGCAGGTCGATGGCCGCTACAGCCAAATTGAAGTTGATTTACTCCAAAGCTTATCAAAACGCCGTGAAGAAATTGAGCTTTACAGTGAAGAGGTTTCGATGCGCGAAAAGCTGCTTGAAGCAACCGAAATGCGGATAAATGATAAAATTCAGCAAATGGAGCGGATGCAAATTAGTTTAAAAGAGCTTCTGGAGCAAAACGAAAAACAAGAAGATACTGAGATGAAGAGTTTGGTAAAAATTTATGAAAGCATGAAGCCTAAAGAAGCAGCACGTATTTTTAATGAGTTAGATATGAATATTTTGCTTGAAGTGATTGATCGTATGTCGGAACGCAAGGCGGCGCCGATTTTGGCCAGTATGAGTCCTATAAAAGCGAAAGATGTTACGGTAAAACTGGCACAAATGCGGCAAATTCGTGCGCAAGCGACAAAAGATTTAGCTGCCGCCAGTGCGCCAGAAACGAAAAACTAATTTACAGAGTTTAAGTGAATAAACAGCTTAAATATCATCGCAAAAGCAAATTACGCATGGCGCTGGCCATCAATCGCGGTATTGAATTTTTGCGCAAATTTAAAGCCAAATCAAACGTAACGCAAACCCAATGGGGTAGTTATTTAGATGATTTGTTTCGTCAAATTTATTTGGATTTATTTATTGATACAACAGCAATATCGCCGCAGCAAAAATTAGAAGGTGTGCTGGAAAGCGCGCAACGTGCGATGGAGTTGAGCGTTATTTTCCACGATTTTGCGCGAAAATTTTACGATCATAATGGTTTTTTTGCGACAACCGATTCACAGCGCAATGCCGAACTCATGGCGGATATTTATGTTACGTTAGAGCGCTTTTATCCCTTTGCAGATGCAACCAGTATTGTATTGCGCATTTTCTTTACCGCATTAGGGCGGATGCGAGGTTTTCAAGAAAAATTGGGGGGCATTGATTTTCGTCGTTTGTCAGAAGCGCATGCCGATATTATTGCCGATAACGCTAAAACACGCGAGCAGATGAAAGATGTTTTTCTTTCTGCTATGGATGAAGCGCGTGGACAGGAATATCGTGAAAATACCCCTCCACATTTCTATTGGGAAGATCGAACGGTTACGCTTTATGGTAAGCGGTTTATTCAAGCAGACCGCGCTGAAGTTAACATTACGCTTTTTAAAAATGTGCCTGAAGATGAAGCGCTTATTGTGCTTATCAATGGTGCGCTGATTACGGAAAAAAAATGTGTAGAGCTGGTTAAAACGCACATGGGTAAAGGTGAGTTATTGGGCACATTGCGGATTGCCAAAGAGCACTGGGTTGGGCGTTTAACCGATTTGGATAAGGATAACTTCGGTGCAGATATTTTTTCTAAAACGATGGTTGATTCAATTGATATTAGCAATGGGTCGCTTCCTATCTGCATGAATTTACACCCGTTATCGCTTCTTTCGCATTCGCAGCATGAACGTTTGTCGCACTATTTGCATACTGAATTTAATAAAGGAATTAGAGATTTAAAGGATGTAGCTTTTGCCGATGAGGTGATATTAAGCTTAAAAGGATTTGAGCGCGCTGAGCTTATGGTGCAGCTTGCGGCGCAACAAGTGAATCGGATTGCACAACATCTACGTGAATCGATTGAGCATGAACTGGCATTATATCCCAATGTTAAAAGCTCAGCCGAGCCAAAAATGATGATGACGATGGGTGGTAGCGGATCTGGCAAAGGTTCTAATTGCTATTTAAACAAGCATTATAAAGATGCTGATGGCAAAATTCGCGACGATTTTATCTATGCGTCGCTTGATGAGGGCCGCCCTTACAGTGATATTTATCATGTGCTAATTGCTGCCGGCCACCATGCCGATGATTATGAGGCGGTGCATTTATGGGCTGATACACGCCGGAATTGGCTTTGCGAACTTGCTCGAGAGCGTCGCTATAACGTATTTTTTGATGGTTCAGGCGTAGATTACGAAAACCGCTATGATAAGGTGGTGGCTGCTTTTTCGAAGGCTGGCTATTATACCGAGGTGGTTGCGGCAGATTGTTTGCTTATTACCCCACAAGACCGTCGCGAGGAATATCCGCTGCCCGCACTTGATCGCATCATGTTGCGCGCGGGCTATAAACCGGATGGCACGCCACTACCCCCTAAAAAATCGGGGCATTATCGGACGTTGCCTTGGCGGATTGCGCTTAATAAACATATTAATTTTCCAAGCTCATTTTTGGCTGCACTAAATGATAAACATCTAGGCAAGTTAGTGCTTGTTGATAACGCTGGTGAGTTGGGTGATGATAAGGTGATAGCAGAATCATTTATTATGGATGATTATGAGCTTTTTGCGCTTGAGAAAGCGGCTTTAGAAGGCGATATGATTGAGTTTTTAAAACGTCATAAATTGCTACCGGAAGGTGCTGAGCACTATGCGAATTTTGAGAATACCGACTTACTAGCTGCGCGCGTGGGTGGGGTGAATCATGTGCTTATTATGACCGATATTGAGCGTATAATTGATGTATTTGAAAAAGCCCAATTAAATATGAATGCACATGGGCCCTCCAATTTAACGCTGGTGAAATTTCTCGCTTCTTTTGTCGTAGATAAAATTGATAAACCTGAAGGGCTTGACATGACACCCGATGAAATTAGGCAAGCCTATGATGCAATAAAATTGAAGAATCCAAATACGCCACGGCCTAATTATTTACGTTTAAACGCGGGAAGTTAAAGCGCTGTGGATTGCGTTTGAATCTACCCCCTATAACTGCTATTTACATGCACAAACAAATTTTATAGGTGCGTTATGAGTCTTGGTTTTTGGCAGTTAATTTTAATTTTGGTTATTGTATTGTTGGTTTTTGGTGCAGGAAAATTGCCGCGCGTGATGGGCGATTTGGGTAAGGGCATAAAATCGATGAAAGAAGGTATTAATGACGGCAAAGACAATGCCTCAGACGAGCCTCCTGCGAAGAAATAATGTTTGATCTATCCTTTGCGGAGCTAGCATTTATCGCGGTTATCGCGCTTATTGTGATTGGGCCTGAAGAATTACCTGTTCTGCTTAGAAAAATTGGGCAGTGGATTGGTAAGTTTAAGCGTATGAGCAACCATTTTATGCAGCAGCTTGAATTGGATGATGTGCAAGATGATGTCAAATCGATTCGAAATGATGCCGGTGATGTATTTGAAGCCTATGATATGTCAGATATCAAAGACTCATCGCGCAAAGAGCCACCTCAATGAATGATGATTTACGCGCCCCGTTAATGGCGCATTTGCTTGAATTTCGCACGCGTTTAATGGTGGTATTTTCTGCGTGGATAATCGGTTTTGCCATTGCCTATTTGTTTAAAACCGATGCATACGGCTTTCTAATGCAGCCTTTAGTTGATGCCTATGGTGGCGGGGAAGGGCGAAGGCTTATTTATACAAGCTTACCCGAAACGTTTTTTACCTATGTAAAGCTTTCGCTTTTTGTAGGCTTTTGCTTGGCTTTTCCCATTATAGCGCAGCAATTTTATGGATTTGTTGCACCGGGGTTATATAAAAATGAAAAGCGGGTTGTGGTGCCTTACCTTATTTTATCGCCTATATTATTTTTTGCAGGAATGGCGCTAGCGTATTATTATGTATTTCCGCTGGCATGGAAGTTTTTTATTGGATTCGAACAGCTTTCAGGTGCGGGTGAGTTGCCTATGGCCGTAGTGCTTGAAGCCAAGGTGAGCGACTATTTGGCTTTGGTCATGCAGTTGCTTATCGCTTTTGGGTTGGCTTTCCAAATGCCCGTTGTTATTACGCTTATGGCGCGCGCAGGACTGGTGAAAGCCGAAACATTGGCGCGTACGCGCAAGTTCGCGCTTGTCGGAATTGTCACAGCGGCGGCCATTTTTACCCCTCCCGATGTGATAAGCCAAGTTGCACTCGCGGTGCCGCTGCTAATATTGTATGAATGTTCTATCATCAGTTGCAGGCTGATTGAAAAGAAACAGGATACGAAAAACAATGCACGACATACGCTGGATTCGCGAGAACCCGACAGCCTTTGATGCGGCTATGCAAGCGCGTGGCCTAGCACCGCAAGCCGATAGTTTGATTGCGTTAGATGAAACGCGCCGCAACAACATTGCCACTTTGGAGGCGTTGCAAGCTGAGCGTAATGCTGTTGCCAAACAAATTGGCGAGAAGAAACGTAATGGCGAAGATGCTGCGCAAGTAATGGAGCGCGCCGCCGAATTGAAAGAACAAATTGCTGCCTTAGAAGAAACATTGCAAACCGGCGATGCGCTAAAAGCAGCATTGGAAGTGCTGCCAAATGTGCCGCTAGCTGATGTGCCGAATGGTAAAGACGAGGCAGATAATATTGAAGTTAGTAAATGGGGCAAATTGCCAAACATTCAAAACCCCAAGCAGCATTTTGAAATTGGCGAAGCGCTTGGCCAGATGGATTTTGAAACGGCGGCAAAAATGTCAGGCGCGCGCTTTGTTTTACTCAAGCACCATCTTGCAAAAATGGAACGCGCATTAGCCGCTTTCATGCTAGATTTACACACTAATGACTTTGGCTATACGGAAATGGCGCCGCCTTTTCTGGTGCGCGATAATGCGCTTTATGGCACAGGACAATTGCCAAAATTTAGCGAAGATTTGTATCAGACCGGTGGTGATCATTGGCTTATTCCCACCTCTGAGGTTTCGCTAACCAACATAGTGGCGGATGAGATTGTGGAGCAGGAATCTTTGCCGCGACGCTACACGGCTTTTACGCCGTGCTTTCGTTCAGAGGCGGGCAGTGCAGGGCGCGATACGCGCGGAATGATTCGCCAACATCAATTTAGCAAAGTAGAGCTTGTGAGCATTGTAGTGGCTGAGCAGGGTGAGGCGGAGTTAGAGCGTTTAACCAAAGCGGCTGAAGAAGTATTGAAACGCCTTGAATTGCCCTATCGCAAAATGCTGCTTTGCACGGGCGATATGGGCTTTTCCGCGCGCAAAACCTATGATTTAGAGGTGTGGTTGCCAGGGCAAAACCAATATCGCGAAATTTCGAGCTGTTCATATTGTGGCGATTTTCAAGGCCGCCGCATGAATGCGCGCTATCGTGCCAAAGGCGAGAAGAAAACCGAATTTGTGCATACACTTAATGGCTCGGGCTTGGCCGTAGGTCGCACGATGGTGGCAATACTTGAAAATTATCAAATGGCTGATGGCTCCGTGGCTATACCCGCTGCTTTGCAGCCTTATATGGGTGGGTTAAAGGTAATAACGGCATGAGTGAAAAACGCCACATAACTGATTTTAAAAGTAAGCGCATTTTAGTAACGAATGATGATGGTATTCACGCGCCGGGATTAAATATTTTGCGCGATATTGCGCTGGAATTATCGGATGATGTATGGATTGTAGCGCCTGAACATGAGCAAAGTGGTGCAGGGCACTCGCTATCCATTCATAATCCTTTGCGCCATGTGCAATTTGAGGAGCGCCGCTTTGCGGTGAAAGGCACACCCACCGATTGCGTGTTAGTAGCCTATGAAGTGCTGCTAGAGCGCAAAATTGATTTAGTGCTATCAGGCGTTAATCGAGGGCATAACTTGGCCGAAGATATTACCCATAGCGGCACTATTGCTGCGGCGATGGAAGGCACGCTCTGCGGCATCCCATCCATCGCGATGAGTTTGAGTTTTGAGATGGATGAAACCAAGCCCAAAGTGCGTTGGCAAACACCTGCAGCACATGGGGCAAATGTTGTTCGTAAAATTTGCCAAGCGGGCATTCCGAAGGGCATGTTAATGAATGTAAATTTTCCCGATTGCGAGCCGGACGATGTGCAGGGCATTCGCATGAGCTATACGGGCCGTCGGGGAGGCAGCAAACATCTGGATGTGCGCCAAGATATTAAGGGGCATCCGTATTATTGGGTACATTGGGGCGATGATGAGGTGAAGCATCAACCCGGATCAGATTTGGTGGCGATTAGCGAAAAAGCGATAAGTGTCACCCCCATAAATTTAGATTTAACTGACTATAAAACACTAGAGCATATGCGTGAGGTAATAGAATGATGATGTTGAATGAAGCTTATTCTAATCTGCAAACTCCCATGTTGGCACATGGAGCTGAAAATACATTGCGGTTGATTATGAGTTTGCGCGCGCAAGGTATTAAAAATCCACATACACTTTCTGCATTTGAAAAAATACCGCGCGAGCAATTTGTTGAGCCTAGTTTTAGCCAGCGCGCTTATGATGATACGGCGCTTCCCATCCCCTGTGGGCAAACGATTAGCCAGCCAAGTATTGTAGCGCTAATGACCCAAGCACTCGAAGTGAATGATCGCCAGCGCGTATTGGAAATTGGCACGGGAAGTGGCTACCAAGCCGCCATTCTAAGTAAAGTTTGCCGCATGGTCTATACCATTGAGCGGCATAAAGAACTGCATGAATTAGCACGTGAACGTTTTGAGTCTTTAAAACTACGCAATATTATTCAACAATGCGGTGATGGATTTTTAGGATGGGCGGAAGCGGCACCTTTCGAACGCATTATGCTTACGGCAGCTCCCGAAGAATTTCCTGAAATTTTACTTAATCAATTGAGCGAAAATAACGGCATCATGATATTTCCTTTTGGACGTGAGTCGCAAACACAGGAGCTTATTAAAATTGTGAAAACTCCATTAGGAGTGTCGCAGGAAGTCCTCGCGTCGGTGCGATTTGTGCCCATGGTAAGCGATAGCTAGGGAATCAGTTTGCCTTGTGGGTAAAACTGTGAATAACTAGTATGTATGAGCCATAAACTAATTGCCATTTCAGCCTTATTATTTGCGACAGGTTGTATGCAGCAGCCTGCACAAGTGGTTGTTAAAACTGATACGGACTACACCCAAAAACTACAGAACCGATTAAATAATTTTAAAAATTCTGAAAGTGTCGTTTCTTATAATCCTAATGTTTCTACTCGTGTTAGCGATAATATTACGATGAGCGATATTAAAACGGAGGAAGAATTTAACAAGCAGTTTACATCCTTTGATTCTAATCCAAATTCGCTTAATGCGCCCGCTATTAAAATGCAGGATTTATCGGTTAAACCATTTGAGCCACCCGTACAGTCTGTTCAAAAATCACCTGTTACATTTGGTCAATATAAACCCGAATCGCTGCCTGAAACACCTGCTATAAATGCTTATGATTTAGAGAAATCGCAGTCTGAGCAGTGGGCAAAAGCACAAAACTCTAATCCCGTTGATGTTAAATCGGGCTTTGTATGGCCAGTTCGAGGTAAAATAATTTCAACCTTTGGCGATAAGCAAAATGGTGCCTTTAATGATGGCATTAACATTGCTGCGCCCGAAGGAAAAGATATTCAAGCTGTGGCCGATGGTGAAGTAGTTTATGCCGGAAATGAATTACCAAGTTATGGTAATATGTTGATTGTTAAACATAATAATGGGTGGATGAGTGCTTATGCCCATGCCCAAAGATTAGAAGTTGGTTTGGGTACACATGTAACGCAGGGCCAGACCATTGCGCATGTAGGTGCCAGTGGCGATGTGCAAAGCGCACAATTGCATTTTGGTTTGCGTAAAGATAAGCAAGCGGTAAACCCCATGGAATTTCTAACGGAATCATTAGCCGCAAATTAAATCCCCATTTGTCATAAATCAGTAATGTGGCTGGGCTATACTGATGATAGGAGAAAACTATGGATTCAGGTATAGGCGGCACAATTGCAGAATTTCATCATGTTGATGATTCCGTTTTTGAAGAATTTAGCGTTGAATATTTTCGCTTAACCCAATCGCTTATGCAGGCGGGTATAGATATTCATATGCTTTCGCCCATGGATAGAGCGCGCGTATCGGCAGCGTTATGGAGTGATAACGAGTTATTTGCTGAAGCAGGTGGCTTAATGGCGATGTTTCGTGAAAGCCGCGGCTTGCTTGATGCTATGTATTTGACTGACGATGAAAAAGAAAAGCTTAAAAGCTTTGATGAGCATTTTGATGCTGCCAGTTTAAGCCTTGATGATTTGGAAGATAATTGGCACAAACTAACGCCAGCCCAGAAAAGCGCCTTACAACGCGATTGGAATGTGCGTAGCAAGAATATGGCTGTTAATTATTTTGAACAAGATGATTTATCTTTTGCAAATGTAGGTGCAGCCGCTATCGCAGCGTCAGCGGCCTTTTTGGCTATGGCCAACCCACCTGAAATGGGTAAAGCATCGCCCGCCTATTATTTATCGCGCCAGCACTTAATTGATCAATCCATGCATGAACGATTAGTAACTTCGGAACTCTCGCCTAATTTTGATGAAATTGTTAAAAACTTTGGCATTTCGATGGATTCGATTAAGGCCGATGAACAAAATTTGATCAAAGAAGAGGGTTTTTGGGTAGGAAAAGTGGAAGCGGAGCGTGAGCCGAAACAGGTTGCTAAGCCTCAAGACACTCAGATAGAGACGTCTAATTCCGATGAATGGGTTAAAAAGGTTGAACAGCAAGCGCTTAATGCTGCGCTTAAGGAAGAGTTACTCAGCACTAATTAGTGAATTTCTTTTTACCAATACATTGATATTTAAAGCCTGCCTGTTGCATTTCATTTGGATCACAAATATTTCGTAAATCTAGCATTACAGGACTTTTCATATTTCTTTTTAGTTTAGACAAGTCTAACGAGCGGAAACTATTCCATTCGGTTAATATGGCAATCGCATCTGCATTTTCGGCGGCTTCATAACTATCGGCACACCACGCAATGCGCTGTTCGTTTTTAAAATGCTGTTTGCCCGCTTCCATGCCTTTAGGATCGTAAATGCGCAAGCTTGCGCCTGAATCTAACAGCGCTTGGCAAATTGCAAGGGCAGGGCTTTCGCGAATATCATCGGTATTTTGTTTGAAGGTGATACCTAAAATGCCTATCGTTGCTTGAGGTGGCGTTGCGTCTAAAATACGTTTAGCCATGCTGTGTTTTCGTAAATCATTCGCTTCAATCGTGCTTTCTAAAATACGGAAAGGCACCCCTACTTCATTGGCTATATGATGTAGCGCACGTGTATCTTTAGGAAAACACGAGCCGCCAATACCAGGCCCTGGACTTAAAAATTTATCGCCAATTCGGGCATCAAGCCCCATAATATGTGCTACTTGACGCACATCAGCGCCCGTATGCTCACATAAATCAGCTATCTCGTTGATAAAGGCTACCTTTGTAGCGAGAAATGCGTTTGCTGCATATTTGCTCATTTCGGCAGTTTCTAGATCGCAAATAATAAGCGGTATGATATCGAGTGTTAAAGGGTGATAGAGTTTCTTTAAAATCTTTGCTGCTTGCGCATCTTCAACGCCGATTACAACGCGCTCGGGCTGCATAAAATCACGCACAGCCGAGCCTTCGCGCAAAAATTCAGGGTTTGACGCAATGGCGTTTTCACCGATTAAGGCTTTGATTTTACGATTCGTACCAATGGGTACTGTTGATTTAGTAACCACCACAGCATGGGAGGGTAAGTGTGGCGATAGCTCCTTTGCGGCGGCAAAAATATATTGCAAATCGGCTTCACCAGTTTCGGGGTGTGGTGGGGTTCCTACTGCCAAAAATACAACATCTGCATCTTCAACGCCTTGCGCAGTATTGCTGCTAAAGTGAAGCCGCTGTGCTTGGGTGTTTTGTTGCATTAAGCGGGCTAAGCCTGGTTCAAAGATGATAGGATCATTATTTTGCAAACGCTCAATTTTAGCAAGATCAGTATCTATGCATACCACTTCATGCCCATATTCGGACAGGCATACGCCGGTAACCAGGCCCACATAACCCGTTCCAATAACAGCAACTTTCATTAGTTATGACCTTCGTTGTTTGCATTAAAATTGGCTAAAAGCGCTTTTACTTTATCACGCATATCGGGTCTGTCTAAGGCATAGGCGATATTCGCTTCTAGAAAGCCCACTTTATCGCCGCAATCATAGCGTTTTCCTTCAAAGCGATAACCGTTGAAAGGGCTTTGCGGAATCATAGATGCCATCGCATCGGTTAATTGAATTTCACCGCCAGAACCAACATTATGCTTACTCAGTTTATCAAAAATTTGGGGATCTAAAATATATCGCCCGATGATGGATAAAGTTGAGGGTGCATCAGCCGGTGCAGGCTTTTCCACTAAGCCACGCGCTTTTACCAAGCGGCCATTTTCAGATTCAACATCTAAGATACCATATTGCGAGGTTTTGTCGCGAGCAACATCCATAACGGCTGTCATATTACCGCCTTCATACACATCAATCATCTGTTTTAGGCAGGGCACTTGCGCCTTTACCATATCATCTGCCAAAATAACGGCAAATGGTTCATCTTTGATTAAATGACGAGCGCACCACACCGCATGTCCCAAACCTAAAGGTTGTTGTTGACGCGTAAAAAATATATTTCCTGCATGAGGTAACCAGTCACGAGCAAGGCCAAGCTCGCGATTTTTTGAGCGATCTTCTAATAAAGATTCTAGCTCGTAAGAATGATCAAAATGATTGTCGATCGCATCCTTATTGCGACCTGTGACAAAAATAAATTGTTCAATTCCTGCGGCTACTGCTTCTTCAAATGCGTAATGAACCAGTGGTTTATCGACCACGGGCAGCATCTCCTTTGGCATTGATTTAGTGGCTGGCAGAAAACGTGTGCCCATGCCGCCAACAGGAAAAACAGCGGTGCGTACTTTTTTATGATTCATAATGCCGATATCTATATCGCGCAGCTAATATCATTGCTAGTGATAATCACAAAATTTGGGCAAAACCTACTTGACTTATCGCCCTGATTGCTTAGATTCCGCCTCTAAATTACCCTCTATAGGACATTATCATGGCTAAAAAGAATATCGTTCTGATTAAATTAGAAAGCACCGCAGATACGGGCTATTTCTACGTTAAAAAGAAGAACCCAAAAAATCATACTGAAAAGCTAAGCTTTCGCAAATACGATCCAGTGGTTCGTAAACACGTGATTTTTAAAGAAACAAAACTTAAGTAAGTTTATATTATATGCTCTCTTTTATCTCTTCAGCTCACGCTCAAGAAGCTACTGCTATAGCAGGCGGAAGCGGCGATTTTATAACGAGTATTTTGCCGCTCATTCTAATGCTTGGTGTTTTCTATTTTCTGCTTATTCGTCCGCAGCAAAAAAAGCAAACTGCTCATAAGCAAATGGTTGCTGCTTTACGTAAGGGTGATAAGATTGTTTCAAGTGGCGGTATTTACGGCACTATTTATAAGGTTGAAGAAGAGTTAGTGCATGTTGATATTGCAGAAAATACGCGTATCAAACTTGATCGCTCAAGTGTTGCAGTTATCGTGACTAAACCTGAGCCTACAGCTAGCAAAAAATAATGTTAGACTTCCCCCGCTGGAAAATTGGTTTCATTGCCATCACCTGCTTTTATTTTCTATTTCTAGCGCTACCAAATGTTTTTCCTATCTCTGAAGATTCTGTTTTTCCAAGCCGTACGGTTAATCTAGGATTAGATCTGCGTGGAGGATCGCATTTGTTGCTACAGATTGATACTGACCACTATTTACGCGAACAACGCGAAATTTTAAGTGATGATATTCGCCGTGGTTTGCGAAGTGAAAAAATAGATTACCGTGGTTTGCGTGTTAAGGGTGCTGAAGTCCAATTTTTTAGCAATGCTGAGGATGGTTCGGATATTCGAAAGGCCATTCGCAATATAGATGATCGTGTTGAAGTAGAGGATGGTTCTGAGCCAAATAGCTATGTGGTAGCTTATAGCGAAAAATCTATCTCAACCATTAAACAAGAATTATTAGAGCAGTCGATTCAGATTGTCACACGACGCATTGATGAAACAGGCACGCGTGAACCTTTAATTCAACGTCAAGGTGATGACCGCATTTTGGTGCAGGTTCCGGGTCTGGATAATCCGGAGCGGTTAAAATCAATTTTAGGTAAAACGGCTAAAATGACGTTTCATTTAGTAGACGCAACCGTTGATCCGTTATCAGGCGAAGTGCCGCCAGGCACCCGCCTAATGCCTTCCGATGATGCAAGCGAAACATATTTAGATGGATCACCTGTTCGCTATGCTGTAAAAACACGCGTGATGCTTAGCGGCGATTTGTTGACAGGCGCAAGTGCCACATATGAATCCGGACGTCCCGTTGTTTCATTCAAATTCAATAATAAGGGTGCTCGCAAATTTGGTAAAATTACGCAAGATAATACAGGCAAGCCTTTTGCCATTGTATTGGATGGTAAAGTTATTACGGCACCACGTATTAATGAGCCAATCTTAACGGGAAGCGGCATAATTAGCGGTAATTTTACGGTTGAAAGTGCTAATGAACTCGCATTATTATTACGTGCCGGAGCGTTGCCAGCTCCGCTTAAAGTGATTGAAGAACGCAGTGTAGGCCCAAGTTTAGGAGCCGATTCCGTAGAGGCAGGCAAAAATGCAGCCATTCTCGCAATGGTATTAATTTTGTTAGCAATGCCACTTATGTATGGGTTATTTGGGATATTTGCATCCTTATCATTGTTAATTAATATGGTAATTATTTTAGGGGCATTATCGTTATTGCAAGCAACCCTCACACTTCCGGGCATTGCAGGAATCGTGCTAACCTTTGGTATGGCAGTTGATGCTAACGTATTGATATTTGAACGTATTCGCGAAGAACTTGCTTTGGGAAAAACAGCGCGTTCAGCGGTTGAACATGGTTTTAGTAGCGCTTTCAGCACGATTATGGATGCGAATGTAACTACCTTAATCGCTGCACTATTATTGTTTTATTTTGGTAGTGGAACGGTAAAAGGTTTTGCAGTTACTTTATCAATTGGCATCATATCCTCTATGTTTTCGGCTATTTTAATAACGCGGATGATGGTTTATATATACATGAATAAGCGACGCCCTAAAACGATTGAGATTTAGTGGATATTACCCCTATATTGGCCGAAGGCGCACAGCGAATTACTGCCTATGGAGATGGATTGTTTCGCATCAATCAAACCGAATATAATACCCATATTATTCTATATCCTGATAAAGTTGAGATTTGGCAAAACGCCCAATTAGATGAAAACACACTCGTAAAACGGTTAAGCGACATTCAAGATTGTGAAATTTTATTAGTGGGTACAGGCGCTAAAATGCAATTTATACTGCCAACAATACGTACATCCATTAAACAAACAGTGGGTGCAGGAATTGAGGTAATGGACACGGGCGCCGCTTGTCGTACTTATAATATTTTGTTAGCTGAAGGCCGCAAGGTAGTTGCGTTATTAATGCTAGTTTAAATAGCGGCTAATGGCCGTTCTGGCTGCCAATAAATACTAGCAAAATCGAAACAGATGCCGCAATGCGCACGCCAGTTTAGTGGCATATCTTTACAATTTAAACATAGCCACGTGGCATCTGGCGTGGCTGTAATTGCCTTTTCAAGCCAACGGCGCTCTTCAGTTTCATTGTTATAACCGCGATTATAAAGCTTCGCCATCATTTGACATAGAGCCACCGTATTTTGTTTGCTCAATCCAATTTTGAGATAATTTTTAGCTTCATCCCACTTTTCACCAATCATCGCTGCTTTGGCGAGTAAAATTTGCGACTCCAACGAATTTTTGTTTTGTTGTGCCAACTCTTGTAATTTTTTAACTTTTTTCTCAGGCGCTAAATCTTGATAGAGTTTTTGATACTGCTCAGCAACAGCAGGATGAGGCGACGTTTTCCAGCTATAACGCAAAATTTTGGCCGCTTGCGATGTTTTGCCAATTTGATGTAAAAGCTCAGAATAGTGAATAGCTGCAGGCTGTAAGCTTGGATCGATAGATACCGCTTTTTTGAAAGCTTCCATTGCACCGCTACGGTTTTTTTGTTCTAACATAATAACGGCCTGTTGCGCAGCTAATGTAGCAGCGGTGCGCTTATGTAAATCAGCGGTTATATGACGTTGAGAATAAGCACGTTTGATTAGCTTTTCGGCTTCTTGCCAGCGATGGTGACAAGCAAATATATCAATAGCTAAAAGTTGTGTAGAAGGCAAATTGGGCGCGATTTTCAATAGAGTTTCGGTGTGTTTTAACGCTTCATCCATATCACCTTGATTAATGGATTGTTCAGCTAATCCACGTAATGCGAGTGCTTTGGTAGAGTCATAATTTTGCAATTGCAGAAACTGTTGGTGCACCGCGTCGATATCTTTGTCACGCGCAGCTAACTGTAATTGCATAAGCCTTGGAAGTGGTGAGTTCGATAAATACTTTCGTGCTTTTGCCAAATGTAATTTAGCGCGTTTAGGATCGCTCTCGCTAGCTGCAATCATCGCTTGGGTTAACAATTCTAACCCTTTTTCATTTTGTAAGCGCTCGCGCTCGCGTTTCAGGTCGCTGGGTAAATGCAGCAGTGTATTGATCCAATGTAATATAATCCATATCAGTGCACTGCCTAAAACCAATGCAATTAACAGAAAAGAAACGCTACCCTCTATATAATAGCCAAGCCAATTAAGCGAAAATTCCCCTGCGTTATCGGCTGCCCAACCTGCTGCAAACGCAACAACTAAAAATAAACATAGGAAGAGAATTCTACGCATTACTAATTCTGCTGAATGTTTTCATTTTGATTAGAATTATCGGCAAACTGTAGCTGTATTGCACGCAACATATTAGGCACTTCAGTGTAGAGTTTTGCTTCTTTCATAAATGTATCAAAGCTTTTACGCGCTGGTTTGCTTAAGGTTGAAATAGTTGTTAACGCAGCTTGCACATTGCCTTCATTTATCAATTCCTCGGCTTTTGCAATAATACTATCATCATCATTTTCCATCCCGTCGGTGCGTCGCACACGCACAAATGAACTTAGATTCTGGGCGACTTTATCTACAATGCCCGCTTCAGAATCTGAGGGTAATTGCATGTAATCTGTAACCGCTTTTGCAAAATGTTGTTTAAGCGTAATGAGTGAAGTTCTGCCCGTCTTTGCTACTTCATTTAACTGCGAAACTTCAACAGTTGATGCACCTTTTGAGCGTAGAATAGTGATGACCTGTTCTAACTCTGATTCAAAGGGTTGGCCTGATAAAGCTTGAACTTGTAAAGCCTGAAAAGCAATTAAGCCCTTTACATTCGATGATTGGCTTTGGTTTGCATTGATTTTTGCCAGAGCATTTTCAAAAGCGTTTTTCATTTCCGTTGACTGCGCTTCTAATATGGCGATGCGCGCTTGTGATGCTTTAAGTTCCGCTTTCGTGGCGGCTAGAGCTGAATCATATTGATAGTTATCAAATCCTGCATCGTTGTTGGTTGGAGTTGCTTTCAAAGCTTCAATTTTGGTATCGAGCGTTTGTTGCTCCATTTTTAAATCTGCAATTTCTTTGCGCAGATTCGTTTCAGTATCCGTTGTTTTAGCTGCGCTAAGCGTTGGTAAATCAGATGCTGCTGGCACGGTTACAAAACCTGCGGGTGGTGTTTGCGCAGCATTAAATGATGTGTTCTGATTTGCTAATTGATTTTGTGTGATGTAAGGGCTGGTAAATTTTGTTAGCGGGGCGCGAAACGCAAATAACCCAGTTATAATGACAAGCGATGTTAGTAAGCTTAAGAAAACTACACCCGGCGCTGAAACGCCCTTAACCACAGGCTTTTTTGATTGCGGTTTTGAATCGACATTGGGCTTTTTAAACGGTTTTTCATTAGCCGGACTTATCGGCTCGCTTGATTTGGTTTTGGCATCGCGGGGTTTGTCTATCTTATCATTCATGTCGCTATTTATACCTTATATCAATTAGCTTGCCAGCGATTTATCAAATCAATCATAGATTGATGAGTTGGTTGCTTGGCAATTACAATCTTAGATTTCAAATTTTGAGGTGCAGCATTGGCGACACGTTGGCTCATACATAAGATTGATGCATCAATAAAAGGCAAGCTATTTGCTACTCGGGCGGAAAACAAGGTAATTGCATCAAAAATTTTTGATTCATTAAGTGGCAAGAGATGTGCGCGATAACAAATTATTTGCTGAGTTTCAATCGGCTGTGAAATGTGCTCGCCACGAAGATAAAGTGTTCTAGGTGGTAAGTGAGGTATCAAGTCAGAGATGGATTGACCAACGTTAACTACGTTGAAGCCTATGGTTTGGGCTTGTTGTGCTAATTGACTGCCTATGACATAAAGAGGAAGTTTTTTCCAATGTTCTGCTGCTTTTAAGGCGTAATGGCTGGTAATTAGCAATGCTTTTGGAGTGCTTGCAATGATACTAGGATCAACTTCAAGCGGTTCAATTTTGAGCATGGGATGATGCAAGATCGTATGACCTGATGCGTTGGTTGCGGAAATAATCCGCTGCGCAATCACATCGGTGCAGGTTAAGAGGATGCGTGCCATAATTGATGCGATTTAGGTTTTAATAAATTGGCGCAGGCAATTCCAAGCTTTTCGGCATCGGTATAGTGCCCCTCTTGTTGAGCGCTAAAATGATGCGTTCCATCTTCAGCAAGGATTTGTCCGGTGATACGCATATGGCTATCGTTAATCATTTCAGCATATCCTGCAATGGGTGAATGACAGTCACCCTCTAAGGTATTTAAAAATGCCCGTTCAGCCTGCATTTGATGCCAAGTAGGCAAATGGTTAATCGCCTCAAGCTTTGCGCGTGCGTCGCTATCGTTGCTTCGGCATTGTATTGCCACAATGCCCTGACCAATAGCCGGAATAAAGGGTAGGGCAAACGTATTTTGTGGATTGATATTTAAGCGCTCAAGCCCCGCTGCTGCGAGGATTGTAGCATCTACTTGGCCTTCGTGTAATTTACGTAAACGCGTGGGAACATTGCCGCGAAATGGCTTTATGATTATGTCGGGGCGATGCAATTTCATTTGAGCCGCTCGGCGCGGACTGCCTGTGCCGATAGTTGCACCTAACGCTAAATCGCTGAGTTTATGGCAGGGATCCGCGCAAATAAGGTAATCAAAAGGGTTATCACGCTTCAATACAGCCCCAATCATTAGCCCATCCGGTTGGTCTATAGGCATATCTTTAAGTGAATGCATTGCTAGGTTAGCGCTGCCCATTAAGAGTGCATTTTCAATTTCTTTAGTAAAAAGCCCTTTACCGCCAATCTCAAGCAAGGCGATATCCTTTTCTTTATCGCCCGTGGTTTTCATAGGCAGTAACGAAACATCGCAGATGTGGTGTTGCACTAGAGCACGCTTAATCATTTCTGATTGAATGAGTGCCAATTTGCTCTGGCGTGTGGCGATCACAAAACGTTGCATGAGCATTGTCTAATTGCTGAAGATAAGATAAGCAAGCTAGATGAGAATTTTAGGCTTAGAAAGTAGTTGTGACGATACGGCTGCCGCTGTTACTAGCAGCAATGGCGAGATTGAATCAAGCGTGGTGTGGACACAGTTAAAAGAGCATCAGGCCTTTGGCGGGGTTGTACCAGAAATAGCTGCGCGTAGCCATGTAAATGCTATGGATAAAGTGGTTGAAGCGGCTTTAGATAAGGCGCAGTGTAATCTAGCTGATATTGATTTAATAGCAGTAACCGGTGGACCTGGTCTTATTGGTGGGGTGATGGTGGGGGTAATGACTGCTAAAGCACTTAGTTTAGCATCAGGCATTCCGATAATCGCTGTTAATCATTTAGCAGGACATGCGCTAACGGCTCGGCTTACTGAACAGGTGGAGTATCCCTACCTCCTTTTATTAATATCAGGTGGGCATTGCCAGTGGATTAAAGTAAAATCTTGCACCGAATTTAAATTGCTTGGCGCTACTTTAGATGATGCTTTGGGTGAGGTATTTGATAAAACTGCAAAAATGTTGGGGCTTGGTTATCCGGGTGGGCCAGCGGTTGAAGCGCTTGCTTTACAAGGTGATGAGACGCGTTTTGATTTGCCAATTCCCCTAAAAGGGCAACCTAATTGCAATTTTTCATTTTCAGGACTCAAAACTGCAGTTCGTGAAATTATTTTGAAAGAACCGATAAAAACGCTGCAAGATAAAGCGGATTTATGCGCATCCTTTCAGCTTGCTGTGGTTAAATGTATCACTAATCGCTTAAAGCGCGCCATGATAGTTTATGATGATGCGCCGAGACTTGTAGTAGCGGGTGGTGTGGCAGCTAATAAAACAATCAAATCAGCTTTAGATAAAGCTGCATCAAAAGCAGGGTTTTATTTGCATACGCCGCCAATTGCGCTTTGTACGGATAATGCGGCGATGATTGCATGGGCTGGTTATGAGCAATATTGTGTTGTAGGTGCCACAAATTTAGATTTTGAAGCACGTGCACGATGGCCTTTGGCACTTAAAAGTTAACAAAATACTAACATATGACGTAAGCTTTAAGTAATTAATTTTTACGACATGCTTCGCAACACCTTGTTATAAATTGTTTATTTTTATTGTTGTAACGTAATTGTCATGTTATAATATTTTAATTAAGTTTAAGGCAGGGAGGCCCATATGACTTTAGTATCAGCGGTAAAGAAAGAAACTGGCGGAATTTTAGCGAAGTTAGGTATCCGCTCAAATGATATGATGGCATCCAATTTCCGAATTCATGGCGCATCTATGGGTTTTCACGATGAACGTGACTATCACGCTTATGCCGTACGCATCTATCGTGAAGCGATGACTAACCCTGCAGGCTTTACGGTAGTAGATTTACCCAAAGGCAAAAAAGCTATTGATTTTCAAGGCAAAATTCGTGGTGTTTATAGCGAATTTGGCGAACCTTTAGCCTTTTTCCGTCCTGAGCCACAAGCGATGGGGTTTGATAATCCTGAGCAAGAATTTAAAGAGTTTATGGAATCAATTCGTTATCTTGGTTAATCTTTTTTAGCTGAATAAAATCGGTATTTTATAAATTCGCGTTGGGCAATGTTACTCGATAAAAAGCTTTGAAACTTTGCCGCTAATAATGCGCTGTCGCCAGGAATGATTGCAGAATAGAATATTGCCGGTTCATGCAGGGTCGAATCAAGTGGTAGCATTTGATATGTATCTGAATATAAGAGCGCATCAGGTTCGAATAATATAGCTAGCATTGGGTTTTTTGTTTTACGCAATTGTTGTAGTATCGCTTCTGTATCTGACATTTCAGCTGCTGGGATTTTCAAATCGGTTAAATTATCCAAAATTTGGCGGCCATAAAAACCTTCCGCCGTGGCGGCGGGGCTAGCAATGGCAACGTAATTAAAGGGCGGCTTTAGAATATCCTCTATTTGCGATGCATCGGTTATTTTTGGCGTATCTTGATTCGATAATACGGCAAATTCAGCTCGTACTAAGGGCGAAAGCGTTTTTAAATTCAACAATCCACGCTGCTTTAGCTGTCGCAGCGATTGTGGGTGTGCTGATATAAATAAATCGGCTGGTTCGCCTTCTTGAATAGCAACGGTTTGTTCAAAGCTTGGCGCGTAAGTGACGGTTATCGTTACGCCGTTATCACGGCTATAATCACTGGCTAATTTAGAAAGAGGCACTGTTAGTGCCCTATCCGCCATAACGCTGAGATTGGTTAAATCAATCGTAGCCAATTGGGCGTTAGCCACAAAGGGAAGCATTGCAATAATACCAGCAAACAGATAAGCAATCATGCATCATGCTTACAATTCAAAACATTGAGCGTCAATCTGCTGGCGTAACTTTATTTAGCGAATTTGCGCTTACGCTTTTGCCGGGCAGCCTCATACGTATTGAAGGGGTTAATGCGAGTGGCAAAAGCTGGTTACTTGAAATGATAGCGGGTAAAGTGCCTGTATCAACGGGTTGTATCAGCTTCGCCCATGATGAAACGCGAGGTGATAGCGAATTCTTTAATGATGTGATTCACTTACCCCAACGCAATGATGCATCACTTAAACCTAAACTAACGGTTTTAAAACAAGTAGAGCGTTTGGCGCTTAAAGGGTCACCTGAACTGGTGGATGCGGCAATGGGGTATTTTGGTTTAAAAGCATTGGCGAATCAAAAAGTGGCGGCCTTAACCTTTGGACAGCAGCAGCGCATTTACTTAACGCCTTTAGTGACGCGCCCATCGCTTATTTGGCTGCTAGATAGGCCAATGTTAGGTTTGGATAGCACCGCACGTCGCGCGGTTGATACGTTAATTGCAGGACGTTGCCAGCAAAATGGTATTGTGCTTTATACGCATGAAGGTGAAAGTTTGCTAAACCCACATGGAATTATTGCGATGGATGATTATTTAGTGGCTTAAAATGAGAAAGCCTGTATTTTTTAAGTATATGTTAGACATTCATAGCTAATATGAAATTAACACAAGTGAAAGGCAGGCCATATGACTATTTTAGAACAACTGAAACAGCATCATAAAGAAACCTTAGTTTGCGCGGTAACTCTGCATGGTTTAATGGAATCGAATAAAAGTAGTTATGTTAGCCGCAAAGCATTGTTGAATAAACTTTCTCAATCCGAAAAAGGATTAAGTGAAGAGATGAAGCTTGCTGCATTCGCCAATACGCACGGTTTGTTAGAAAATGATTCGCTTAAGCTTGCCCAAGCACTTTGTGCGCAAATGGGAATTACGGAAGAAGAGTTTGCGTTAGCTAGCGAATATAAAATGAAAGAGCGTTGCATCGCTTCGGCGTAGCTTTTTTATCCTATATTTAGGAGTATAAATCATTTGCGCGCTGCCGGAAGGCGGAAATCATTTTATTTGATGCACGGCCAAATACGCCGCCAATTAAACTATCAAGCAGTTTACTACTAAAAGCAAAATCAAGCATTAATCTTATTTCGGTTCCGCCATCGGCTTGCGGCACCAACTCCCATTCATTTATCAGATGATGGAACGGCCCTTTGACCATTTCAGCGCGAATGGCCGAATGGGGAGTAAGTGTGACGCGTGAAGTATAGCGCTCGGTTATGCCTTTAAAGCCAATGACTAATTCAGCTAAAAATACATTTTCCGATTCATATTCCAAAATCCGCGCGCCCTTACACCACGGAATAAACTGTGGATAGGAAGGCACATCTTTCACCAGCGCAAATATTTGCTCCGGCGAAAATCGGGTGGTTTCAGAGTGGTTTAGTTGGGTCATGGTTTGCTATCCATAGTTTGCTCTTAGAAAATTTTAAAAACGCAAAATAAGTAGCTATATTTAGATAGCCAACGATAAGAATCATGAACGCGAAGAGTAATCCGCCTTCCAACAAAATAGTCATCTCAAATTTTTCTTTTATAGGATCGCTAAATACAGTAACTATTTTTGCGATTAACGCTAATATTAGCGGAGCAATGAAGATAAATCTTTTAGCATTCGCCTCTGATTTTTTGTACATTATTAGTAGTGCTGGTAACGCTACAAGCAGTAAGTAAAATGGGAAAAAAATAAAAGATTCGGCGACAGTAAATAATACAATTTGAATGGGCCAAAATAAGTTTATTGATAGGCTTTCAGTTCCTACAATAGCTAACCAAGAGATTCCCGATAGTAATAGCGGCCAAATTGTACCAAAAATTAAATGAAATTTCCTTTCAGGCATAATATATTCATTTTCCATTCCGAGCTGCCTGTAGTTTCTTGAAATCATCGCCGGCGTGGTAGCTGCTGCGGGTTAGGGGCGTGCTGCTGACCATGAGGAAGCCTTTGGCGCGAGCCATGCGTTCGTAGAGTTTGAATTCGTCGGGGGTGACGAAGCGCTCCACGGCGGCGTGGCGCGGGGTGGGTTGCAGATATTGGCCGATGGTGATGAAATCCACTTCTGCCGCGCGTAAATCATCCATCACTTGCAGCACTTCTGTTTTATCCTCGCCCAAGCCTACCATGAGGCCGGATTTGGTGAACATTTTCGGGTCAATTTCTTTGCTGCGTTTGAGGATATAGAGTGAGTGGAAATAGCGCGCGCTGGGGCGAATACGTTTATAAAGACGCGGCACGGTTTCAATATTATGGTTGAACACATCGGGCTTAGCGGCCAGCACACGCTCTAACGAGCCATCTGATGAGCGGAAGAAATCAGGGGTTAACACTTCAATGGTGGTGCCCGTGGCAACTTCGCGCGTGCGCTCAATCGTGCGGGCGAAATGTTCGGCGCCGCCATCGGGCAGATCGTCGCGGTCAACGGAAGTAATTACCACATGGTGCAAACCCATTTCTTTTACAGCGATGGCGGTGTTATCAGGCTCCATGGGATCAAGCAGGTTAGGGCGGCCGGTTTTCACATTGCAAAAAGCGCAGGCGCGGGTGCAAGTGTCGCCCATAATCATGATGGTAGCATGTTTCTTTTCCCAGCATTCACCGATATTGGGGCAGGCGGCCTCTTCGCACACGGTATGCAAACTTTGTTTGCGCATCAGGGCTTGGGTGTCTTTATAGCCTTGCGATGTGGGGGCTTTGACGCGTATCCAATCGGGCTTGGGGAGTTTTGTATCGTTTTTTTCGTTCAAGTTAACGACTTTAGCCATGGTTTTCACTTGTATTATTGGGGTTGAGGCGTTAGTTATAGCGCCTTATTCGCCCTAATACAAAGAGGAAATGGCACTATGGCTCGCGTTACTGTTGAAGATTGCATCGAAAATATCCCTAATCGTTTTGAATTATTGGCCATTGCTGCGCGCCGCGCCAAGCAAATTTCATCGGGCAACCCCATTACGATTGATCGCGATAATGATAAAGATGCCGTGGTGTCGCTTCGTGAAATAGCTGGTAAAACCATTGAGTTTGAGCCATTAAAAGAAGAGATTATTGAAAGCTATAGCCGTTATCAACGCCCTGATGTGATTGAAGGCGTTGCGCCGCCTCCATCAGATGAGCAGTTAGAATCACGCGGTCGTGCGTTGATTGGCGATGAATCTGCCGAAGAAATTTTAGATGATGATGAAGCTAACATTGATCCTGAAGAATTTGAAAAGCAAATCATGGGCGATGATATGCCCGATGGCATGGATATGTCGTTCGATGATGAGATTGAATCTGACGATTAAATATTAGGTTAAAACATAAAAAAAGGGGTGCAATTGATGCGCCCCTTTTTTTTAAACTACTGCTTACGCCACCAAATCGTCACGGGGATGGTCTGAGTAATCAACTACTACCCGGTAGCGTGGATCGTCTTTGCTATCGACATCGACTAAACGACCCGCTTTGTGCAACAGCTTTTGGCAATCGGGCGACAGGTGGCGCAAATGTAAATCGGTGCCGGTTTTGATGTATTTTTCGGCGAGCGCTTCGATGGCTTCTAATGCAGAATGATCCCACACACGTGAATATTTAAAATCAATAATCACGGTTTTAGGATCGGTTTTAGGAGTAAATAAGCGCTTAAATTTGCTGATGGATGCAAAGAAAAGTTGCCCGTGCAAGATATATACTTTTTTGGTTTTTGTTTCCGATTGCACCTCAACATAAATGCTGCGCGCTGATTCCCATGCAAAGGCGAGGGCAGAAACGATAACGCCGACCACGACCGCTACTGCTAAATCAGTTGCGACAGTAACAGCAGAAACCAAAACTAAAACAAACGCATCCGTGCGGGGGATTTTGTGCATTATTCGAAAGGACGACCATTCAAATGTGGCAATCACCACCATGAACATCACGCCGATAAGGGCAGCTACAGGGATAAGCTCAATCCACGGGGAGGCGAATAGGATGAATGAGAGCAGAAACAAAGCGGCAGCAATACCCGACAAACGGCCGCGCGCGCCCGAGTTGATATTAATCATGGATTGACCAATCATCGCGCAGCCACCCATGCCTCCGAAAAATCCTGTAACGATATTAGCGCCGCCTTGCGCCATGCATTCACGGCTATTACGCCCGCGTGTATCAGTCATCTCATCAATGAGTGTGAGGGTGAGGAGCGATTCGATTAAACCAATTCCCGCCAAAACGATGGCATAAGGCAGGATGATAAATAGGGTCTCTAGCGTAAAGGGTACAGCGGGAATGGCAAATATAGGCAGCCCACCCGCAATACTGGCTAAATCGCCCACGGTGCGCGTGTCGATATTAAAAAATATAACGAGCGCTGTCGCAATACCAATGCCGGCTAATGGGGCAGGGAATTTTGAGGTTAGTTTAGGAAGCAACTGAATGGTTAGCATGGTGAGTGCGATAATGGCAAGCATGACTAGCAAGGCTTGATTGCTTAACCATTCCATTTCGCCTAGGGCATTAGGTGCTTTAAATTGCCCTAGCTGTGCTAGAAAAATAACAATGGCCAAGCCATTTACAAAGCCTAGCATTACCGGATGCGGAACCATGCGAATAAATTTTCCTAGTCGGAAAAGCCCAGCTAGAAATTGCAGAATACCCATAAGTACAACGGTTGCGAATAAGTATTGAACACCGTGCGCGGCTACTAAGCTAACCATTACAACGGCTAGCGCGCCCGTTGCTCCTGAAATCATTCCGGGTCGGCCACCAAAAATCGAGGTGATCAACCCTATTAAAAATGCGGCATATAAGCCCACTAATGGATCAACCCCTGCGATGAATGCGAATGCCACCGCTTCGGGTACGAGTGCTAACGCAACGGTAAGACCCGATAAGATTTCAATTTTATAATTGTGGAAGAAAGGCTGTGCAGTCATATCAAATTTTCAGATTCGTTTTTTTGCACCCTAATCATTGAGAGGGTGAATGCAAGCTATCCGTATTGTAATACAGAGATATGAGAGGATTAACGCGTATTGATAAATTCTTCAAAGGTTGGATCGCGGGGCAAATCTTTTTCGATATTTTCAATCATACGCATGCCAACGGGGCTAGTAACGGGCTCAATAAACGGTTCGCTGCAAGATTTGCAAACAGGCATTTTGCTCAACATGCGCCAAAATGTGTAAGGCAACCCAAATGGAAAGCACATCCACGCCACAAACTCCGTTTTGCCACTGCCGCGCTTAAGGCGCTTTGGTTTGCCAATGTTAGAGCATTTTAAACAAATATATTCTGTCATTATTCCTGCTTTAAGAATGTATGATAGCAGTAAATAGGCTTCAAATCTATTGCCTGTTTAAAATGCGAATGAGTGACAGTTTGTAAGATGGAGCGCAGTATATATAGGATCGGATTGTAAATCAGCGCCTGAGGTGATGAAATGACAGATAATATCTGGTGGAGCCTAGCGGGTTCGAACCGCTGACCTCTTCACTGCCAGCGAAGCGCTCTACCAACTGAGCTAAGGCCCCATCTAATTAGGTAAGCGGCAAGCTAACAGCAATGCTTGAAACTTCAAGTATTTTTGACCATGATATAGACATGAGCAAAAATATTTCTAAACCCGAAACTAATTTTTCTGATCTTAAAGCGATTTATTTGAACTGTACCTTAAAAAAGTCAGCGCAAGGGGATTCGCATACGCAGCGGCTTATTGCACATTCAGCTAACCTTATGCGCAAACAAAATGTTGCTGTACACGAAATTCGTGTGGTGGAAGAAGGGCTGGCAACCGGAGTTTACCCAGATATGACCGAGCATAAATGGGATGCCGATAATTGGCCTAACCTATGGAAAATAATTGAAGCGTGCGATATTATTATAATAGCCACTCCTATTTGGTTGGGTGCAATATCTTCCGTGTGTATGCAATTAATTGAGCGCCTTTATGCGATGTCGAGCCAGATGAACGACAAAGGACAATTTATTTATTACGGTAAAGTAGGGGGCTGCTTAATTACAGGAAATGAAGATGGCGTGAAGCATTGCTCTATGCAAATTTTATATTCGCTAATGCATATCGGCTGCACGATTCCGCCGCAAGCTGATGCTGGCTGGATTGGAGATGTTGGCCCAGGATTATCATATGGCGATAAAGATGATAAAGGCGAAAAAGCAGGATTTGATAATGATTTTACTAATCGGAACACCACTTTTATGACGTGGAATTTGTTACATGCTGCACGAATGTTAAAAGATGCTGGAGGTATTGAGCCCTATGGCAATAGTAACAAAGCATGGAAAGATGGTCAGCGTTTCGAATATGAAATTAGTAAATAAGTGCAACTTCCAATCTTTTTTTAAAGCATGCATAAATGTGCATTAACCCAAATCGAAATCTTCGATTCCGCTGGTTTTGAGTTGCGTGGCTAATGCATCTTTTAGGGTTTGGAGGCTTTCGGGGCTGTTGCCTTCGGCGCGGGCGATGATGGCCGCTTGGGTGTTGGATGCGCGGGCAAGCCACCAGCCATCACTTGTTTTAACCCGTACGCCATCCACATCATCCACATCAGCGCCTTGGACGGATAGGCGTTGTTTGATTTCGCTAACAGCAGTGAATTTCTTTTCTTCGGTGGTATTGATGCGAATTTCAGGCGTGTTGAAAACTTTGGGCATTTCGTCCATTAATTGTTCAAGTGGTTTTTTAGAATGTGCAAGCAAGTTAATTAAGCGTACGCCGGCATAGATGCCATCATCAAAACCAAAATAATTATCGGCGAAGAAAATATGGCCGCTCATTTCGCCTGCGAGCAGGGCATTGGTTTCCTTCATTTTGGCTTTTACAAAGCTGTGTCCGGTCTTCCACATAAGAGGTTTGCCGCCATGTGCTGCAATATCGTCAAATAGGGTTTGGCTGGCTTTTACGTCGGCGATTATGGTAGCGCCTGAATGCTTCATCAATACATCGCGGCCAAATAATACCATCAGCTGGTCGCCGTAAAGAATGCGGCCTTTATTATCTACCGCGCCAATACGATCGCCATCGCCATCATAGGCAATACCCAAATCAGCGTTTTGCGATTGTACGGTTTGGATGAGTTGTTGCATAAGCGCAGGAATGGTGGGGTCGGGGTGGTGATTAGGGAAATTGCCATCAATTTCGGCGTTGATTACGGTGATATCAACATCCAACATTTCAGCTAAGCGCGCGGAGATTTCGCCAGCGGCGCCGTTACCGGGGTCGACCACGACTTTTAAAGATTTTGCACCTTTTGATTTGTAAGCGGCGGCTAATGTGTTGAGATACTCGGGTTTACTGTCTTTTGAAATCAGTTTTCCTTCGCCAGATTCAAAATCATCGTTGGCAACATAGTGGCCTAGCTGTTCAATGCGTTCGCCATAAAATGAGTTTTTGCCAATCATCATTTTAAAGCCGTTATGATTGGCAGGATTATGTGATCCGGTAATCATAATGCCTGCATTGGCATGGGTGGTATGTGCTGAAAAATACATAAGTGGCGTAGGGCCAACACCAAAATCATGTAAGGTAGCGCCCGTGGATAAAATCCCTTCAACTAATTTTGCGCGTAAAGCGGGCGTGCTTAAACGGCCATCATAAGCTAAAGCGATTACCGGGTTAGCATTGCTTGATTCGCGAATGATGGCGGTAGCAAAGCCTTTGCCAATGTAGAATGCATCTTCATCAGAAAGCGTCTCGTTATAGATGCCGCGTATATCGCCAGCACGCAAAATGGAAGAATGAAAGCGATGGGGCATTAAAAATCTCTCTTTGTCATCAAACGGTAATAGTTTTGCGTATAATGGTTAATGAAGGTTAAAGAAGCTGCTTTGAAACAATGGAATTGCTTGATAATAACCCCAATAAGTCTATATGCTCTGTACTTGCTCAAAGGAGAACTTAATGCCAAAATCGGTTAATGCAACCATTGTACCTGTAATATTATCTGGAGGGATGGGAACACGACTTTGGCCGATGTCGCGAAGCCACTATCCGAAACAATTTTTGAAATTAGCGTCTGATGAATTTTCGTTGATTCAACAGACTGCTTTAAGAGTTGCAAACCGCGATATTTATGAAGCGCCTGTATTTGTTAGTAATGAAGACCATCGCTTTTTAGTGGCTGAAAATATTCAGGCTTTAGGCATTGATGATGCAAAAATTTTACTGGAATCAAAAGGGCGCAATACGGCGCCAGCGCTCACCATTGCTGCGCATTATGTGCGAAAATTATATGGTGATAATGCCGTAATGTTAATTCTACCGTCTGATCATATAATTGATAATATTTTGGCATTTACGCAAGCGGTTAGAAAGGCTTCTATTGCGGCCTCCAAAGGCTATTTAGCAACCTTTGGTATTACGCCATCTCATGCCGATACAGGATATGGCTATATCAAATTTGATAGTAATGCCTTATTGGAAGGTACGCATAAAGTAGAAAGTTTTGTTGAAAAACCAGATGAGAAAACTGCGAATAAATATGTAAAATCAGGCGATTATGTGTGGAATAGTGGCATGTTTGCTTTTTCGGTAAAGTTACTATTAGAAGAAATGCAAACCCAACGCCCTGATATTGCGAAAGCCACTGCAATTGCCTTTAACTCAATGCGTGAGGGTGAAGATTTTATTCGTTTTGGCGCAAAAGAATTTGCTAAAATACCATCAGAATCGATTGATTATGCGGTAATGGAAAATACACAAAAAGCGGTAGTAGTGCCTATGGATTGTGGTTGGACCGACGCGGGATCGTTTGATGCGTTATGGCGTATCAAAAACAAAGATAAAATGGGTAATGTTTCGGAAGGTGAAAATATTCTTCTCAATAGCCATGATTGCTTTGTGAATAGCAAAGATGGTGTAAAGATTGCAACTATTGGCGTGAAAGATTTGGTTGTTATTTCGACTAAAGATTGTGTGCTGGTAGCAGATAGAAATAATGCACAAGATGTTAAAGAATTGGTTGAAAAGCTGAAAGTGCAAAACCCTAAACTAGTGCATGAATATCGTCAAATGACGCGCCCTTGGGGTAATTATGATAGTGTCGATACTGGCGATCGCCATCAAGTCAAGCGCATTACCGTGAAACCGGGTGCGAGTTTATCGCTGCAAATGCATTATCATCGCGCAGAACATTGGATTGTTGTGAAAGGCACAGCAATTGTGACACTAGATGACACACGAAAAATTGTATCTGAAAATGAATCTATCTACATTCCAACGGGTGCAAAGCATCGTTTGGTAAACCCTGGCACAATTCCATTAGAACTTATTGAAGTTCAAGCAGGCTCGTATTTAGGCGAAGATGACATTGTGCGCTTTGAAGATACGTACGGACGTATTGAGGAAGTTAAGTAGTTTGCTTTTAATGAAGTTTAAATTATATTTCGCTGGCGTGTTGGCTTTGCTTTTTATAGGCATTACGGCCAATGCCTTTGCGCAAGAAGTTGCGCCGGAAAGCACAAAAACAGGCTATGTTGGAAAAACACAAATCTATAAATGTCCGTATTTGCATGATACGAATCGACAAACTATTTCGGCTTTAACCCAAGGCAGAGATGGCTGGTTTTTTCGCAAAGGCGACATTAATGAATATTTCGCTTTGCTACCGCATGCAAAAAATTATCTTACGCGCCTCAATGAAGCATTTAAAAGCCAAGGCGCTACATTAATTTTATTGCAGGTGCCACCACGGCCTTTCACCGCATTGCAATATTTTGATCGCACACAACCTGGCCAGCAGGCATTTAATTTAACCGATGCAATGCATTATTATAAATTATATCTAGAGCAGTTGCGCTCAACAGGTGCAACCGTAGTCGAAGTGACAGATAAGATGAATAGGATTGATCCTAAAACAGGATTACATTTTTTCTATAAGCGCGATGCGCATTGGTCACCTTTAGGATCGAACCTTTCAGCAGAAAAAATAGGTGAGATTATCAAAAAAACGGACATTTATAAAACTATTACGCCCGCTACCTATCAAACGGAAGTAACGGGCGAATTGCAGATGAAATCGACCATCGCGATGGAAATTGACTCATTATGTGATGATATAATTCCTGCTGAGCCTTATCCAAGTTATCAAACCAATGTGCAGCTTGAAAAAGGCGAAAATGCTTTATTCGGTGATGTGAGCAGTTCGCCTCCGCTTATTTTATTAGGATCAAGTTTTAGTGCTATACCGTGGTTCAATTTCGATGGATTTTTATCTGAGCATACTGGTTTGGAAGTGGCCAATTTTGCGATTAGTGCCGGTAAATTATTTAACTCGCTGGTATCTTATACATCATTGCCGAAGGATAAACGCCTTAATCCTAACTTTATTGTTTGGGAAAATTTGGCGCATTATGATTTTAATTTAGGCGACAGTATGTTTCGCCAAGCTATACCCGCTGTGTACGGTGAATGCAGCGAGCAAGAGGCCGTGAAATCAACTAAGATAACTGTAAAATCGGGATCAGAAACGGCATCCGTATTTGAATTGCCGGCTGACTTAAAAGTAAATGGTTCAGATTATTATCTTTACATAAGCTCAGATAATCCTGGTCTTTCCAATTTCACATTGGAAATGGATTATGATGATGGCGATGGAGAGTGGTTTATTATTGACCGTCGCGAAAATTTTACCAATTCGGGTCGATTCTTTGCGGAATTATCAGATGAAATTGATTCGTCTCTTATCAGTTTAAATCTTATTGGATTACCCGATATTGATGCAACATTAGATGTGCGGTTATGCCGCATTAAGAAATAACCTAGGAGCTAATATGAAATTATTTTTCTCACTTTTAATGCTTACAGTTTTAACATTTACAACCGCTCAAGCTGACGATGCTGAACTTTATGATAAGCCCATTCCTGCCAATGCGGCATTAGTGCGTGTTGTGAATGCCGCTAGCGGTGTTGTTGAAGCGCCTGCTACCGTTTCTAGTTTTGGATTTGGAAAAGTGAAATATGCAGCCATTACCAATTATAAAATTGTTAATGAAGGCGATGTTACCGCTACTATCGGCGGCGTTTCACAAAAAATCGCATTAAAGGCAGGCAATTATTATACCGCCGTGTTGACCAATGATTTGAAAATTGTGCTTTTACAAGATGCGTTAATATCCAATCCTGCTAAAGCAAGAATTTACTTTTATAATTTATCCGATGCCGCAAGTGCAAGTGTGTTTGCTCCGGAACATAAAACTGCCATCATTGCTGGAGTGGCTAAAAATGCGGCAAACTCGAAAGAAATTAATGCTTTTAAACTTAACATTCAGGTTAAAGCAGCGGATGCTGTGTTGAAAGAATTTGCCAATGTGCAATTGAAGCGTCGCGTTGGTGTGACGTTTTTATTAATTGGATCTAAGGGTAAATACACAGTTAAAATGCTTGAAAACGTGGTGGATCGTTAAACGTGATTATCCGCAGAAAGTTGGCTTGTTTTTTATGGTTTAGTGCATTGTTTTTTGCATTATTGCTGTGGCAGTCTTCAGCCTACGCAATGATTCAAGGTAGCGATTCACCTGCGCAGAAAATTGTTGGATATACGCCACCAAATTTCGATTATGCTGAAATTTGTATCACGAACAAAGCTAAGCCTATTTCGATTCCTTCAAGTGACGATATGTCAAATGATCAAAAATTTAAAGTAGCCAGTGTGCTTTTAACGGGGGCAAAAAATGTGTTTCCCGATCCGGTGCGTGCCATTCGTTTGATGCGTCAATTAACGCTAACCAAATCAAAACAGCAAAATCCTGCAAAATTTAGGCTCGCCCGGCTTTATTATCAAGGGCAATATGTGCCTGAGAATAAAGATAAGGCAAAAGCATTGGTTCAAGAAATTGCCCCATCAGATCCTTATGGTGCTGCTTATTTTCTCGCCAGAATATATGAAAGCGAGGGGCAATATATTAAAGCCGAAGATTTATATAAACGCTCTGCTCTTGCAGGCAACCCAATGGGCTATTTATCGTTAGCCTATATGTATAGTGAAGGGCTGATTGCTGATAAATCGGCTAAGCGAATTGCACAGCTTGTTGCTATTTCGAAGAACAAAGTTTCAGAAGAACTCATTCAAGGCATTTGCAATACAGCACATGATATTGGCAAAACTTTTTTGCGCGACACCTATAATACCGATAATCACAAATACGGCGTTTTGTGGCTAGAAGCTGCCGCTAAAGCTAACAGTATGTCGGCTATAAGTTATCTTGGATATATGTATTTAAATGGTATACAAGTTAAACAAGATGAGAAGCGCGGACTTGCCTATTATCGTGAGGGTGCGTTGCAAAATGATGCCGAATCATTTTACCAACTTGGCCGCTATTGGCTTGTCAAACAATCGCCTACTTCAGAAACCAGAGGAACAGGCGCGGCGTTTTTAAGCAAAGCTGCCGCTCAAGGCCATCAAAATGCAATTTTGAGTTTGGTTGCATATTATATGGGCGAATATGGTGATGATGCACAATATGATAAGGCACGCATTATAATGGAAAAGGCGCTAACGTTACCGGACAGAAGCGCTAAAATTACGTATAATTTAGCTGAAATCTATGCAAATGGATTAGGGATTGAACGCAACCCAAAACGTGCATTTAATTTATATGAAAAGGCTGCCAAACTCAATTATCGCGATGCATTGGTTAAACTTGGTGATGCTTATAAATATGGTAATGGAATTGATCGTAACCCCATTAAATCCTATCGGTTTTATCGCCAAGCAGCCAGTATGGGAAGCCGTGATGGTATGTTATCTTTAGTTGATAACTATCAATGCGGTGTTGGCAAAGCACCCAATGCTAGATATGAAAATATTTGGCGCACACGCGCGATTCATGAGGGGGCTGGCAAAGTGATGCGCCCTGAAGTGGTTCGATTGATGTTGAGTAAAGATACGAATGAAAATGTTGAAGGCTTCATGATGCTCAAGCGCCGTGTATCGGATAGCGACAGGGAAGCAAAAGTGCTTATTGCAAATTTTTATCAAAAAGGCATTGGCGTTGCTAAAAACCAATCCGTGGCTAAAGAATGGATTGAAGAAGCAACGCAGCCCGGTAATGAAGTAGCTAAAGGCTATACGGCTTTGGGTGAAGCTTATTTAGATACTAATTTATTTGGTATAAATCCTAAATTGGCTGAGAAATACTTTTTGAAAGCAGTAGATTTAGGCGGCAAAGATGCCGGCTATGAGTTAGGGAAGTTATATCAAGAAGGCGCTAAAGGTTTTGCACCTAACGTGATAAAAGCTGAAAGCGCATATCGCATTGGTGCTAAGCGTGGTCATGACACAGCCATGCGCAAGCTGGCTCAGATTATGTTAGATAAAGGCAATGTGGTAGAGAGCATTGCGCTGCTGAAACGCTCAGCGAATAGACATAATATTGATTCAATTATAGAGCTTGCTGAATTTTATGTGAAGCAGACGCAAGAGAATCCTACTCAATCAGAAGAGGCTAATTATTGGTATGATCAAGCCATTGCGCATTACCCATGTTCGCCGCGCATTAAAGCAAAATTAGAACGTATTGCGGCTAAGATGAGCGAAAGCAAAAATTTTGAAGCATCGCGTAATCCTAAAGAGCTTTATGAAGCCGCCCAAAAAGGCGATGCCAAAGCCGCGTTGAAATTGGCGCAGCTCTATATTTACGGTGCGGCAGGATTAGAACCAAATGCAAAGAAAGCATTTAAATGGTATGTGAAAGCCGCTGAATATGGCGACGCTGAAGCGATGTATGAAATTGGAAATGCATACTCAACTGGCTTAGGCGTTAAACCGAATAAAAAACAAGCGAAAGAATGGTGGACACGTGCCGCAGAAGCGGGTTATCGAAAAGCTCAGCTGGTATTGGATGTTGATGCCACTCTAGTTGAAAAAGCACCAAAGAAAAAAGCGCATTAATCAGCTTTTATTTAAAACTGAAAATACAAGAATGGCGAATGCGATTGCGCAATGAGTTTGCAAAACGCGACAATGAATAAGAGCATGATAAAGATTTGTTCGCTTATTGAAGCGGTTTCCGCCCAGCTCTCTAAGATAGTTTCCTGATTATGATTGCGCCATTTTAGATAATAGGGGCTTGCAAAACTGATACTGTAAGCAATGATTAATGTACTCATCATTAAAGGCGTAATTTGCCATGCAATGGTTTCGCTTAATGAAAAGCCAGATGCGAAGCTGAACATACCTGCGTAAAAATTAAGAGCAGTGGTTACATTAGGCGAGCGAAATAACACCCAGCCGACCAATATAAATAAGAATGTTAGCGCCCATGCAATAGCTTTGGGGTAGGGTGACGCACCTTTTCCGCCAAACATTCTTTCTAATGCTAAGATGCCGCCATGCCATGCGCCCCATAATATAAATGTCCAA
The DNA here is from genome assembly GCA_963837025.1 of uncultured Alphaproteobacteria bacterium. Taxonomy (GTDB): domain Bacteria; phylum Pseudomonadota; class Alphaproteobacteria; order Rickettsiales; family JALZUV01; genus JALZUV01. Next base: position 464,951 of record CAWILT010000001.1, on the reverse strand, counting down.
TTAGCGCCATGCCAGAACCCGCCTAAAACCATGGTGAGCATTAAGTTAATATAGGTTCGTTCTTTGCCTTTGCGGTTGCCGCCAAGAGGGATGTAGAGGTAATCGCGCAGCCAAGTAGAAAGCGAGATATGCCAACGCTGCCAAAACTCGGTGATGGATTGACTGATATAAGGATGGTTAAAGTTGCGAATAAAACGAAACCCCATCATTAATCCAAGCCCCACTGCCATTTGACTGTAACCACAAAAATCAAAATAAAGTTGGCCAGCATAAGCCAAAATGCCAAGCCAGCTTTCAATAAAGGTTGGATTAGCTTGTGCAAACATCATATCTGCTAGTGGTGCTAAGCTATCGGCAATAAGGATTTTTTTGGCAAAGCCACACATAAAGTAAATAGCACCTTCATTAAATAATTTAAGACTATGCTCGCGTTTTTCAAATTGATGGGCGATATCTTTATAGCGAATGACCGGGCCTGCGATGAGTTGTGGAAATAATGCAATAAATGCCGCGAAATCTAAAAAGCTAGGCGCGAGTTCGGCATCGCCACGATAGATATCAATCAGATAGCTAATGGCTTGAAAAATATAAAATGAAATGCCAATAGGTAAAATTACCTGCCATGCGGCCCATGGCGTGCCTCCCATAGCGATAACTAACTCATTAAATGCGTCAATACCAAAATTAAAATATTTGAAATAGCCTAAAACAGCTAAATTTCCAGCAATACCTAGCCATAGCCATTTTTTTGAAAGCTCTACATTGGCTGCTGCCTTAGCTTTTAAAATATGTATGGAAATTGCATAATTAAAAAAGGTAATTATGGCGAATAGAATAACGAAATCAATTCGCCACCATGCGTAAAATAAATAGCTGCCTAATAAAATGATTAACGAACGCCAACGCATAGGTGTCAGGTAATAAATGCCTAGAAATGCAGGCAAAAATAGCGTTAAAAAAACTATTGATGAAAAGACCATTAGTTGCTCGCCATTTTTTCGTTGCTTGGCCGCAATAAATAACGCGCCGGAAATTCCCAAATAACCAGTTTAGTGGTCGCGCCATTGTGCTCCAGCGATTTTAAAAATTCATCCATAGGGGCAAATGGGCCTTTACCTTCATTGGATAAGTTCAAAATATCCGTTTGAAATGCTTGTTTCAGAAAGCCTTCAAAGTTCCATTCTTTTTGTGCGCTGTAAGATGTTCCAATGAGGGTAATATCAATGGTTTCATCATCAAATAGGCCTAAGCTTTTTTCGTTTTGCAATGCGGTGCTTTCCGATTCGCGCTCATAGGTTTGAAAAATATTTAAAGGCTCCCCATAGGGGCCTATCCATTTTTGAAACCATCCCGTGGGAATAAATTCAATTAAATCACCATTATAGATTCTTTTTTCTAGGAGTTTTGTTTGATACGCTTTGGGCGTAAAAGCAAGGGTAGGGAAAGATTTCTGCACCTGTTGTTTTGTAGCTTGCGCAATAAGTTGTGCGCCAAAAGGCGACCAATGCGTATCGGTGCGCATAAAAACTTTATCTGGATTTTGGTTTTTAAAAACCGATGTGCCATCAACTTTATGTTCCATTAAAGGAGCCTCAAGATGATGGAATTTTGGCGGATGTTGCTGTAATTTTTCTGATAGGATTTGCGTTTTTTCAGGTATCCAAACAAACATAGTTTGAATATTATAATCTTGCAATTTGGCAATGGATGAATGAATTTTTGCGAGATTTTCTTTTACTATAGCGTCAACATTTGGCGTTAATTCAAACTCTTCATTGGTAAATAACCAGCCGTTTTTCCCGATAATAACGCCATCAGATCCGGTGTTAAATAAGCTATAGCGTAAGCTTGCCCAAAGGTTGGTAGCGTGTGATTTGTAAATTAAATTCTTTTCAATTTGCTTTTCGGTCGTGTGAGTTAATTTTCCGTTAGCAACATCTGCCATACTCATTTTTGGGTAAGACCAAATGGATGCGCTAGTGGTAAGCATGACAAGCGATCCGATAGCAAAAAGCACAAGAATGGTGAGAAAAAAATAGGCAGAGATTTTGGATATCATCTGCTTTTATTCCATTTCAATTTCAGCATCTTCAGGTTCTACCGTGGTGTTCTTGAGTTTGGAATCCGCCGCTTTTTGCGTTTTAGCGAGCTTTTCAGCTTCACGTTCTTGCGCGGTAATGCCCGCTAGCTCGTTATAGTCGCGAATGGCAACAACATGCTTTTTAATTTGTGCGCGCTTGAAATACTCTAATGCTTTGATTTTATCTTTAGCAACGCCATAACCATCGCGGTAGGCGGTTGCCAAATAATAATCTGCATCCGGCACTTTATAGGCTGAAGCTTTTTTGAGCCACAAAATTTCATCCGCTTTATTTTTAGGCACTCCGGTGCCAGTACGATAGAGCAGGGCGAGATTATACATTGCCTCGCTATTGCCGCGTAATGCTGCATTCTTTATAAGTTCAGCACCTTTAGCAGTATCTTTGGGGGTGCCAAATCCGGTAATGAATGCCAAGCCATATTGGCGTGTGCCTTCTGAATTGGTTTTACTTTCATGCGCTTTTTTAAATGCATCAACTGCACGAGGGTGATTTAAGCGGCCACCAAATGCGCCCGAATAATGCAAACCAATAATGAGCCACGCACTGCCTTGACCCGCATCTGCGGCATCATTTAGCATTTCTAATGCTTGTTCCGAATTATAGCCCGGAGTTGTGTTCCATATCGTTAAACGACCAAGTGTTAACTTAGCTTGTGCGCTACCAAGATCAACCCCGCGTTGAAGCCATTTGATAGCAAGATTAGCATCAGCTTTAACACCTTGGCCGTGGAAAAACATTAAACCTAAGCGCGTTGCTGCAGATGGACGACCTTTTTCAGCATCAGCAACGAGCAAACGATAGGCATATTCATACATCTCTTTAGTGGCGGTTTTAGTGGGTGGGGTAACTTTGCGTTTTTCATAAAGCTCAGCTAAAATTATAGCAGCATCAGCAACACCTTGTTGTGCTGCTATTTTATACCAATGACCCGCTAGTTTAAAATCTGGTTTTTTGCCAGGTAATCCTCGCTGTAAGCGCTCAGCATATTTAAACGCCGCCACACTATCGCCTGATTTGGCTTGTGAAATGAGTGTTTCAAGGTTGTCGTCAATTTCAATAGCATGGCTAGTGCTAACCAAAGATAAGCATAGTAAAGCGATAATGATAAATGGCATAATGAGCCGCATTAGATGGGCCCTCCGCTTTGCCAATAAAAGCAGCTTGCGTTTCCGCCTACATATTCATCAATAAATGGGCGTTGCTTCCATTTTGTTTCGTTTTGCATAAGCAATTTTAAGCGTGCCGCCGCAAATGACTTTTGATAAATATACGCTTCGGCAAATGCCATGTAGTGCCTATCATGTCCACGGCGGCGCATGTAGTCAGTATCTTGTTCCAGATAATCTTTATGAGGGCCGGGAATATAGTTTTGTGCGGCATGGGGCAATATTGCCAAAGGGGAATAGGTGGCTGTTATAAAATAATTCATGATAGAAGCCAACGAATTGCCGTTGCTTTTAATTGAATATAAATTTCCACCAAGGCGTTTATCAATTTCTGCAATAGTCACTAAGTTTGAAAGGGCGTGTCGCATATACCATGTAGCACGCGAACCGCGTCTGGTTTCCAAGGGCAGCGATCCATCGGGCCGTGCATCTTTAAGCGCCTTTACGAAGCCAGAACGTCCAATAGCAATAAGTTTAGGATTGCTGGTATAGGCACCCCACGCCATGAGCACAGAATCGGCTAGATAACGATGATTATTATGATCGACATCGCCTTGAAATTTGGTATCAAGCTTTGGAACAATTTGGTTAATCCAGTTTATCATCTCTTGTTTTTCGTCATCGCTCATGGTGTAATCTACAGCACTTAAGCTGATGATAATGGGAAGCATATAGCGTTTGAGAGCATAGTAGGTGTCATGCGCATCATCGCTTTTTAGGAATGCCCCAGCACGTGCCCATTCTAAAAGCCCCGCTTTCAAATCCGCTGTTGCTTTAGCATCTCCCGCTAGTGATTGGCCTGTAAGCACCATAATATACCATGTGAATGAAGCCGGGCGGTTATCGGAGCCATAACCATCAGTGCTGTTTAAACCATCAATCGGATTGGGTAATTTACCATCCCATTTAACATTATCAGACTGACAGAATTTTTTAGCAGCGGCATAGGCAGGCGTTTGCAATTTGGCTTGCAGCTCTTTGGTATTAAATAGAATATCGCCCGCATGCGCTGAAGTAGCATTAAATAAGATAGCAATGAGGAACAGATTTAAAAATTTAAATGCGGGCATCTTGTTTGCTTTCTCTTGTACATGCTGAATTTTCTAAACGAAATTGCAGATCTTTTTGTCCGTCATCTTGGTAAAGGCCTGCTTGGCGCCAACGGCAATCATGGGAAATCCATTTTCCAGTAGGACAGCGATCATTCATTACTATTCCTTTGGTGCTAATGTCATATTGGCTTCTAAAATGGCTATTATTATCAAAGAATTTTCCTGAAAATGTACGTGGTGATTGGTTGACGAATCGATTGGCGCGGATTGTCATTGCGCTAACATTTTCGGCAATTACACCTGCACCATTGCCCTTGATTAAATTGCCAACGAGGCTCATTGCAGCCACATCAGAATAGGGATCCATTCTGAAATTGCGGCGTCGATGGGCGGGATCGTCAAGCAGTTCGGATGTGTAGGCCATAACTCCGCCTTGGCGATTATTGACGAGGTCGTTAAAATAAACGCCATTATCTTGGCTGTTTCGAATGCGTAATCCCATACTTTTATTGTTAAAAAAATTGTTGCTGGCAACATAGTTACAGCTGCTTTCGAAGATGGTTAAGCCATCTTGTTTATTGCCAAATGCGGTGTTGCCATAAACAAAGGTGCCCGTACTCAAGCGGTCAATCATAAAACCTGATCCTTTATTATCAAACGACAAGTTTCCTATATAGCTTGAATCATTAACTTCACGCGAAACAATGATGCCGTGTTTTTTGAATGAGCCATAAGCAGTGTTATAGGCCATAGTTAGCCAACGCGAGCGATCGTGCGGATCAATCCCATAAATTACATTATCGACATATTCATTGCCGATGAGTGAAACATTATCGGCTTCATAAGAATAGAAACCGTAGTAAAGATTATCAAAGGTGTTATCGACAATAATGCCATCAGGGCGGGTGGGTTCGGTAATGGTTGATTGTTGTAATTTTTCAGGCCCTGCTGAAAGTGAAATGCCATAGGATTTATGATTACTGTAACCAATAGCTACAAATTTATTGCCTGCGATATAAGTGTGTGAACGGCTCCAGCTAGCAATAAAAGGTCTGAAATCATATCTATCCACATCGGTTGCACGGGCGGGGGCATTTTTTGCAAAATCCCAACCATAAATATTTACGCCCGTTATGTGTAAATCGCCTGCATTAACGATGATGGCACTGTGTTGTTTGGATTGATAAAGATTTTTAACCTCATCGCCATCAATTACCAATCCTGCATTGGGCCCTATTAATATGGCGGCCTTCATGATGTAGTCTTTGCCCTTGCGAATGATATAATCATTATAGCCTTGCGAACGTAACGCGTCATAAAGTGAAGGTAGGGTGGCAATACCAGAAGATAGATATAAAATTTCAGGAGCAATATTATCGCTGGCTAGATTTACATCAGAATAGGCAATGGTAATTTTAAATTTTGTATTAATGAAAAAGCTGTTTTCATAATAGGTGGGCGCAATTTTAAACGGCGTGCTGGTTGGCAATTGGGCTTTAACGTATTCATAATCAAATTCGAGCCGTTCAGGGTAGTCCATTTCAGGTATGGTTAAACCTAAGTTTGAGGCTACAGGGGCATCCAATTGAATGCCTGGGTTTTTAGTCAATATAGCATTTTTCAAGCTCGCTTCAATTTCTGCCCCTGCTTTTTGAGTGGCATCTGATGCCCCAAAAATTTCATCTTTGGTGCTTTGTATAATCGGTGAAGTGGTGCCCCCAATTAAACCAAAATTATCGGTATGCTTTGCAATTTCAATGGCTAGGCGCCGATAGGCAAGGGTGCGCCTTTTGCTCTCTTTAACGGTTTTCATCAATCGAGCAGCTAGCTCAATTTTTTGGTTTATGCCTAAGTTTATCGCTTGGTTAGCTAGCAGAGAATCTTTCGCTTCGGCTGATTTTGCTTGTTCGCGCCATTGTGCGAAAGGAGCGGCAGGAGCATCAATAAACATTTCAGATAGCTCAACCAAAGCATTATCTTGTTGTGCCGCCGGTAATGATTTTACCGACTGGCTAAGTGAAGAAAAAAAAGGTGCTGAAAGCGCAGCACCTTCTTTCTGCAAGGAGTTTTTACTCGTAATCTTGCTGTTTATATAAGCATCAATTTTGAGCTTCTCTTTTTTGTCGGCGATTCGGGCAGCGGCTTCTTTTGCTTGATCAAATTGTTTAAGGCTAACAAATTCTTTGGCGATGGTATAATAGGCGTTATCAATACGATCGGTGTTTTTGAGTTTATAGGCTGAAAGCAATTCAAATCCCTCAGAAGGTTTGCCGTCGCGTGCTAATTGCTTACCAACAGCAGCAGCGGCTATCGTTAGGTGCGCATCACTAAAAAACTGGGTGCTTTTTAACTTGGCTAATGCTTTAGCGGTTTGGTTATTTTCGGCTAATGCTTTAATGTAAGCAGAAATAGCACCTGAATTTTTTTCATTACCGGAATAATCCAATTTACTTTCTGTAATACCAGCCTCAACCAATGCTTTTTCAGCGATGCTAACATTATCTGCTGAACCCGCATATTCTGCCACTTCAACCAATGCTTGAATACGGCGATCATCACGACGTGTCATTTTAGCGCTTTGCAGGCTTTTTTCTAATGCATCATTGGCGCGGACTTTTTCTCTAGACTCATAATAATGTTGCGCTAATTTACCCCAGCTATTGGCGGCGTATTTGCCATCATCAATATAATAGGCTATGGAGGCTGCACGTGAATATTGTTCGCTTTCAAAACTATCTTTAAACCATTTATACAAAGTTTCTTGCTGCTTTTTAGTGTCGGTTGAAGCGGTTAATGCCTTTAATGCTAGCGAGAATTTATCGGCTTTTAACGCTTGCTTGTGGAATGACATCAACGCTTTGTTGCGTGCCGAATCATTCTTTTTTCCCGTAACCGCGATGAGCTGTTGCAATTTAGCTTCCCATTCATCTTGTGGTTTTTGCTGGTGAGGGGCGAGCATTTGCATGAGTTCGGCGCGTTGACTGCTAAGCACAATATTAGGTGCAATATCCTCAGCCATCTCAGGGCCATCCCAACCAAAAAGAAGTTCACCATTTTTATCTTTCGTAAGCATGGCAAGTGCAATTGCATGCAGCGATTCACTTTTATCACGAATATTAGTTAACTTCATGGCGTTAGCTCTTGCAGATTTCAACGCACGCAAAGCAGAGCGCTTATCAAAACCGATAGCCGCCTTACCGATAATAATATCAGAAAATACTTTTTTATGAATATCAAAGTGGGTTGTTAATTCTTGCGCCTTTACAATAAAATTTAGGTCTTTTGTTGCCTTGGCCGCATTAATGTAGCTCTGAAAAAGCTGATTTTGGGCTGCCTCATGTGTTAAGCCTTCGCCTGCAGTTTGCCCGGTGGGTAATTGTTCAAGTACTTTTTCCCATTTATTAACCGCATCAGTGGGTTGATTACTTGCAGCTTCTGCTTCCAGCCAAAGCTGTTTTACATTGGCAGCATTTGCTGTGAAAGCTACACAAACTAATGTAGTTATCATTGCAATTAAAATAGTAAATTTAAACATTATAATACCCGCAAGGTGTCAATTCTAATTTCTACAGGGTCATCTACATATTCGACCGGTAAGGGATCATTGGGTTTAATCGTAATAAGCGAATTTCCATCCATACCTTTGCCCGCTTGAATGGCCGTGATGGTGCCTCGCAAATAATCGTCATGTCCCGGCATTGCCATCATCACACTTTGATTGAGTGAGAGTTTAACGGCTTCTTTATGGGGGATATATGCTTCCACAAATGGAAGCGCGTCTGGTAGAACCAATTCTAAAGCAGGTTCGCCTTTTCGTGTTAAACGGTTATTATCAAGCAAACGTTTTTTAAGGATACAATCACATGGGCTATCAACGGTAAAATTAGAGCCGTTGGTGGTTGAAACGCTTAAAAGCGGCTGGCCTTTTCTGACCTTTTGATCTGCTGAAATGGGGGCATAATAAATTTTCCCACCTTCGGGTGAATCAACCGTTAGCATTTCGGCGCTAACTTGTGCAGAGGATGCACTTACGATGTAAAGGCGCTGATAAATGCTCGACAAAATATAAGCTACAAGCAATGTTGATATTAAACCTACAATGCCAAGTTTGATGTATTTTGATGTTTTAAGCTTGGCAATATCAGTTTGGCTCAAGCCAGCAAAGGGGTCAGGAACATTGCGCGGTTTCGTTAAATTATTGCGACCCACCACATCAAGCAAATCGCCAGCGTTCACCAGCTCACCACTAGTATAAGCGGTAACAAAATATTGCATGATAGAACGCTGATTGCGATCGCCTTCGACAAATTTACAGCCTACACGTTTTGAAGTTGCGGAGCTAACATGCAATTTGCAAGGCACATTAATGTTAAATCCATCAAAACTGAAATGTAATACACCATCATAATTGGCGCCTTGAGCTAGATTAGGTGCAGCCAAGTCACCCTCAAGATTGATCGAAATACCCCCTACTGACCAATTATCTAAACGATAGTGATGGCCATTAATCAAAACGCTGGCGGGAAGGTTTATGCGAATATGTTGGCGTTGCGCTTCCGATTCATGCACCATACTGGGTGCCGAATTTTCAGGCATTGACGGGTTTTTAGGAGTTTCGTTCATTCTTATTAATACCTCGTTAGCCAATGAATCCAAAATGGTGCATCAGGAACATTTATCATGCCGGCAAAGGTTGCCATACCTACAATAAATATTCCAAAAGATAAAACCTGCATGTAAGCAGAGCTAAATCCCATCATTCTATCGGCAAATGATGAATGTTCGCGCGATAGAGTCGTGTTTTGTCGTGTCCACTTTTGCTTATCTAGACGGAATAAAACAATCGTTTTTACAAACGAACCTACTATCTGATTGTAGTATAATAGGAAAGGCCAAAATGCAGAAACGGCAGGACGCGATGCTAATAACATCAACACCATGATGTAGCGCGTAATCATAATCCATAAGAAATAATAGAGTATTGCGAAAGGATCATAAACGATTGAGGCTAAAATGGCAACTACCGGGCCTACTAACGATGTCCACATGGATATACGCTGATCAAGTATGGCATACCATGGAAAAAGTCCCATTGGTTTGGGGCCTAAGCGAATGGCGCGACCATTGGTGCGCAACATGTTTCCAAACCAACGGCGCATAAGCACAAGCGAACTGCCGATAAATGATTCAGTAGGAGGCGTTTCAATCGTGCGGACTACCACATCAGGCACGTAAATCATAGGGTGCCCTTCGCGCAAAATATGAAACCACGAGGATTTATCATCACCGGTCAAAAACTTGAAGCGCCCTAATCTCCAATGATCAATAAAATCAACTTCAACACGACGAATAAATTCAGGGTCAGTCACGATGGAGGCGCGAAACATTGACATACGCCCTGTTAAGGTAAGCACGCGCCGCGAAAGGCTGTGCGAACCCATATATACATTGCGCTGTGCAAACCGCATATTATACCAATCGCGAAAGAGCCATTTGCCCTCTACTTCGCACACTTCATCGGTAGTTAACGCGCCTAAATCAGGCATTGTTTTGAAAAATGGGGCGCATGCGCGCACCAATCCAAGCGGCAGCATACTGTCACCATCAATCACAGAAACAACGGCATCATCTGGTGGGCAACGGCGCGAAATGGCACGAAAGCCCACAGCAAGCGCATCGCGTTTGCCGGTTCCGGCAATACGAACAAATATTAACTTAACCGTTTTAGGCGGCTTTTGATTAATGAAAATTTGCTTCACAAAAGCCTGATCGGCGCGTTCAACTAATGATACCACAATAGTGGTAGGAATTTCGCAATGGATAGCTTCACGAAAAACGCTTTCATACACACGACGTGAAGTTTCGGGGCCGATGCGAAAACTTGTGACTAAAAAATAATTATGAGAGGGAAGCCCGTCATCGCCAATCGCATCTGCTTGTTTGCGCCATTGGGGGAATTTTTGATGTTTAAAAATGAGGAAACGAATCCAATTGAGTAAAGCCCAGCTATATCGCCAGATTGCAAGAGCGCCAATAATAAAAATGAATTTTTCAGCATCAGGATTCCACATCACATCTGGCACTGCAAAAGCATAGGCCATCATCGCTAAAAGATAAAGTATATGCCCTGTGATGATATCCATTTTGATAGCTCTATAGCGAAATTATGAGGAGAGGTAAAGTATTAATAATTGTTAAAGAATGTGCGATGTTTTGCTTGTATTTTAACGATAAAAATTCTATCTAAACTACTATGATAAAGAGTATAGCGAAAGTTCTTTTATTATTGCCTCTGATCACCCTTTTTACTACGGGATGGAAGTTTGAATTTATCGATAAACCCGGTAGCCAATACATTGTTGAAGGTCTGCAAAAGCGAGATGGGGGCGATTATAATCAAGCTATCGCAGCTTTTGAAAAGGCCAAAATAAATGCGATTGATAACCGCACAAAAGCCCATGCAATGGTGCAAATAGCGGCATTAACATTAGCAAAAATTGACGCTACAGTAGCGGAAAAAACCAAGGCGATTGCCTATTTATATGATGCTGAAAAGTTAGATTACCCTCGAGCATCGCTTTTATTAGGGCGGTTATATCAAGAAGGCGAAGCCGTTGCGCCAGATTATGTAAAAGCCTATGCGTATTTTTTTAAAGTCAAAGATCGTTACAGTGCGGCAACCCTATCTTTAGCTGAGTTAACACAAAATGATGCTAATGCGCAGTCATTATTTTATGAGGCTGAAAAGCAGCTTGCTGAGGATCGAAATCCTTCGGTGCAAACAATGATGCGTTTAGCTAACCATTATCAAAAAGGTGATATTGTAGCGCCAAATTCTGAGCGAGTGGTATATTGGTTGCAGCAGGCTATTGAACAAAATTCTATGCCTGCGGTGATGGATCTAGCTAAATACTGGGAAGCCTCAAACCATCAGCCTTACAGCGATATTATCAATTTATGGCAAAAAGCGGCAAATTCAGGCAACCATTCTGCAAATTTAGATTTAGGTTTTGCACATGCTACTGGACAAGGCGTTATAAAAGATGCCGCAATGGCATCTCAGTATTTTGAGCGGGCGGTGGCACTAGAGCCAAATAACGCCTATCGCATCGCGAGATGGTATGAAAACCGTGAGTCTTTAAATGCGGCTTATGGCGATGTAGCGTTCAATTGGTTTAAAATCGCTGCAATTAATGGACACCCTAATGCCATTATTCGTCAGGCACGTGCCTATTGGAGTGGCTTACGTGTACCAGAAGATAAAGTACGCGCTCGTAGTTTATATCATATTGCAGCTGAAAAAGGCAGCCAACAGGCTTTGATTGAACTTGAGAAAAAGGAAAATCAAGATGCAGATAGAGCCAGCCGTATTGCAGAAAAAGAAGAGTATCAACGATTGAGAAAAGCAAGTCGCGCCCAAGCTAATGCATTAGCTAAGAATGAAGCATTGGGTGGATTTGAAGTGTGGAACCCGCAAGCTAAACAAGGCAATGTTAATGCTATGGTTAGAGTTGGCGAAACTTACGTTCAAGGTAATGGTGTGGAACCTAATATGGATATGGGGCTTGAGTGGCTAAATAAAGCCGCCGCACAAGGAAGTGGCGAAGCGATGTATCTGCTAGCCGAATTGTACAGTACTGGCTTAGGGGTGACGACTGATATTAAAAAAGCATATGAATGGTATTTAAAATCGGCTGAAACAGGTTATGTAGCCGGGCAATATCAATTAGGTTTAGGCTATGCTAGCGGCGTTGGTGTGCAAAAAGATGTGGAGAAAGCGAAATACTGGTTACAAAAAGCGGTCAATAATGGTTATAGTGGTGCCAGCGTTTTATTAGAAACTTTAGAAGAGTAAATTGATGAAGATTTTACCAGCCCTAATGATATTTACTTTTTTAATAACGCCCTATGTAACCTTTGCCAATGACGATAGCGAGCAAACGCTTGAGCCGTTAATAGATAGCGCTGAAGAAAAAATCATTTATGAAACCGATAAGGCAGTTAAAATCTCCGTTGGAGGTACGACTGGCTTTGCATATAGCGATAATATTTATCGCACTGAAAATGATGAAGAGAGCGATATTATCGCTGTGTTTCGCCCCGGTGTAAGGGTTCGAACGGATCTAGAGCCTTATCAGTTAGATGTGCAAGCACTTGCTGAAGCAGGTGAATATTTGCAAGAATCTGAAAATAGCTATGTTGATACTGATTTAAAAGGTCGTTTAGGATATGATTTTACCCCTAATACTAATGTATATGTAGGCGCAAGACACCAGTTTGATCATATACCGGTCGGTGCATTTACTGATGATCCCAATACTCAATCGGCCACACCAACAGAATACCGCTATATGGAAGCTTATGGCGGTGTGAAATTAGATATGCCTAGTTGGATTGCACATTTACATACGGGCATAGATTTTTACGATTATGATAATACAAACCGCCGTGACGGCACGTTAATTAATAATGATGATCGCGATCGCGATGAAATGCATTTAACGCAACGTGTCGGTTATAAAGTTCACCCTGACGCGGTTTTATTTGTGCAGGGAACCTATAATCAACGCAATTATGATAATCGCGTAGATGGCACATTATTATTTAGCCGCGATTCTGACGGGATTGAAGGATTGGCAGGTATTAAAATTGGAGAAGATCGCGATCCAATTTATTTAGAAATGGCAGCGGGTTATCTTCAACAAAATTATAATGAAGACGTATTAACGGACGTAAATGGTGTTGCGCTACGTGGTGAGCTTGGCTTAAATCCAAATGATGATCTGCGCATTCGTGGCGTGTTATCGCGCGATGTGCGCGAATCGATTATTGCTGGTAGTTCAGCCTATTTACAAACGCGTATTGGAGCACAGGTAAATTATCAAATGACGCAAGAATGGCTTTTAGGTTCAAAAGCAGGGTTCACTCTTAATGACTTTAAAATAAATCCTGCTGCAGGTGGCACCCCGCGTAATGATTATATTGCTGATGCTAGTATGTTTGCGGATTATAATTTTTATGAAGATTATTTTATTGGGGGCGAGTATCAATTTCTCAATCGCAACTCAACCGAAGTTAACCGTGATTATGCATCAAATGTCTTTCTGGTTCGCTTAGGCGTGGCCTATTAATTTTTCGATTCATGTGTGTAATTTATTATGAGTTCGGAAAATAATTATACTCAGGCTCTTAAGGCTAAACTGCAGAATCTTAAAACCCTTAATCAATATCGCATGCTTAAGGTTCCCAATGCGAAAGCCATCTCATTTTGCGACAATGATTATTTGGGATTATTAAATGATAGGCGTGTGATTGAAGCTGCGCATGGTTGCGATACGGGGGCAGGGGCAAGCCGCTATGTGAGTGGTAACCACCACCATTATAAAGAGTTAGAGCGGCTTATTGCTGAACACAGAAATTGCGCGAAAGCCTTAGTGTTTAGCAGTGGCTTTGCGATGAATAACAGTGTTATTCCCGCACTGACAAGTAAAGATGATATCATACTAGCCGATAAATTATGCCATGCGTCACTGATTGATGGCGCAAAAGCAAGCCAATCAAAAACAATTCGATTTGCGCATAATGATATCGAATCGTTGCACAAATTACTCAAAATACATCGCGCTAATGCTAAGGAATGTTTCATTATTACCGAATCGGTTTTCAGTATGGATGGCGATGTGGCTCCGCTTATGCAAATTTTAGAACTAGCTAAAACTTATAATTGTCAGCTGATAATTGACGACGCACATGGATTGGGATTTGTAGAAATTCCTAAGCATGATCGTATTATAGTTTTGGGCACATTATCGAAAGCTATTGGAACTTTGGGGGGCTATATTTGTGCAAACCGCACAGTTATTGATTATGTAACTAATCATTGTCGCGCATTAATCTATAGTACTGCGTTGCCGCCCGTGGTTATAGTTGCATCAATCCGAGCATTATCTTTGATTATTGCGGAGCCTTATCGAGCTGCAAAGGCAATAGTCAATGCGCGTTATTTTTGTGAGCAGATGAATTTACCCCTTCCGCACTCTCCAATCGTTCCGTATATTGTGAATGATTCTGACAAGGCGATTTTATTATCCGATGCTTTAGCTGAATATGGATTTTTAGTGATTGGAATAAGGCCGCCAACAGTGCCGAAAAACTCTGCACGATTGCGTTTTAGTTTTTCAGCACGACATGAGTTAGAGCAGATTGATGCTTTGGTAAAAGCGTTTAAGGAATGTCTGCGCAATGTATAATACCAAACAAATTGCCGATGATTTTTCGCGTGCAGCAATGCATTATAATAAATTTGCACAAATGCAGGCAGAAATTGTTACCGATCTAAAAAGCTGGATGTCGCCACATGAAATAAACGGCAAGTTTTTAGATGCAGGTTCAGGCACCGGCTTCGCATTAGAGAAAAATTGGACGGCTTTAGATATTGCGCAAGGTATGTGTGAACAAACCTGTAGTACAAACCATAGTGTTTGCGCGGACATGCAGCAAATTCCATTCGTTGACAATGTTTTCGATGGTGTATTCACGTCCTTATCCTCGCAATGGGTGCCGAAATTATCACTTTTTCTGGCCGAGGCAAATCGCATTACGAAAAAGAATGGAGCAATTTATTTTGCTACATTAGTCCATAATACATTGAATGAACTCCACCATGCCTATCAGCGAAGTGGTTTAATTTCACCTGTTCTGCAATTTAAAACAGTTGAGGTGATTGAACGTGATTTTGTAACAAGTGGTTGGAATATAGAGAAAATTGACTCCCATACAATGACCCGCTCGCATGATAATCTTTTGGAGCTTTTAAGAGAGATTAAAGGATTGGGTGCTCAATCTAAGGATGGTTCTGCATATAAAATGAAAGGAATGGGTTGGTTGCGATTGTTAGAGAAAAATTATTCTGCGAAACAAAATCAACGAACGCTTTCAAGCTGGCATGTAATTAAAATAAAAGCGATAAAGCGATGACATTATTTGTTACATCCACCGGTACTGAACAGGGAAAAACCTACGTTTCACGCTTAATTGCGTTCCAGAATGCCCCGATTTATGCGATTAAACCTATCATTAGTGGTTATGATACGACCATTTTAAACGATACTACGCAATTATTAGAAGCTTCGGCAAGTGGAATAAATATTAATGAATGTTCGCCTTGGCGGTTTAAAGCGCCTCTATCACCTGATTTGGCTGCGAAGATGGAAGGCAGTGAAATTGATTTTTTGAAAGTGGTAGATTTCTGTAAACAATCTCATGTGCAATTGATTGAAGGGGCTGGCGGTGTCATGTCGCCTATCACTTCAAAACATACTAATTTAGATTTGATAGCAGCAATTGCATGTTCAACCCTATTGGTCTCATCACTTTATTTAGGGTGTATCAGCCATATTTTGACGGCTTTAGAAGTTTTAAAGGCGCGTGAAGTTGAAGTGAAGGCTTTAATTTTAAACGCTGCAACGCAAGATGGTTTGGCATCGCAAACGGTGCTTGCTTCCTTAAAACCACACTTGCCTCATAACCTGCCAATAATCTGTTTAGATTTTGAAGAAAATTTAAATGAAAATTGGCAAAATTTACCTAACATCATTAGTTTGGTAAGGAAGTGATGAGATTCCCCAGCCTTTCCATTTTTCCGTTTGGTCGCCGCAAGAAAAGTGATGCTAGCCCAATTGAGTACGCATCTTTTAGCGCGCGCACATTTGCTTTGGTATTTGATATGCTGATATTAATTGTTTTACTATCGCCAGTATTACAAATAATTAGCGAAACATTCATTCCATCTTACTATTTAAATGGTGGCAACATAAAAGCGCAGCAGATTTTTTTGAATTTAAGCGAAGGTGCTATAACTGCTGCTGATGCTAAAGATCAGCTTAAATCAATAGGCTATATGGATCGGATGCTGCTTGATATTATTAACCAATTTATATTATGTGGATTTCCTATTATTTTCTCATGGGTGAAGTTCAATACTACGCCCGGACTTTATATATTTCGCTGTTATGTTGCAGATGCCAGCACGGGGATGGAACCTAGCTTAAAACAATATATTAATCGTTATATTGTAGGGGTATTTTCGGTTGTGCCAATGATGATTGGTATGCTTCCGATGTTTTTTAATAAACGTAAAATGGCGCTACAAGATTTTACGGCAAGCACTGTTGTTTTGCGTCGTAAATACAAATTCGAATATCGTAAAGCTGAAGCTGAAAAAGAACGGCAAGAGCTAGAAGCGACAGAGCCGTTAAATGATGATGAGGCTTTAGAAGTTTCAGAAAATAGCGAACAGCCTAAGTCGGATTAGCTATGCGTTAGGAGAGTTGTTCAATTTGTTCATTTGTTAAATTACCGGGCACTATTACTAATGGAATAGTGATGCTTTTTCCTAATTCTTCCGTTAAAGCTGCCATAAGTTTAGGCCCACGATGTGAATCGGGATTGATGGCAAGTATAATAAGATTTATATGCGGGCTTTCTTCAATCGCTGATAGAATACCATCCGATAAACTGTTTTCACGCACGATTAGACTGGCATCGCCAATACCATGTTGAGCCGCAATGGCTGACATTTTTTGCATCAGCTGCGTAGCAAATTGCTCTTTTTCTTCACGAATGAGATCCGTTATCAGTGAGAGCCCCTGAAATTCAGTAGGTTCAATAATATGTAAAATGGCTACGTGATGCTTGCGGCGAATAGCGCGTAAGCAGCCATAGTGAATGGCAACGGCGCTTTCATCTGAATCGCTTACACATATCAAAACGGTAGGATCGTTTGCGGCCTGACTTTGTATGGATTGCATTAGCATAATAAAAAAATTCCTAAATAATTCGCGAAAATAGCTGGCTTATGCTCCATCCAACACTCAATGCAATGGCAATTGCCATAAGGGCATAAAGCACTGAATGTTGATGAGCGAGGTCGTAAATAAAGGCATCAAAGCCCACTTTATTTACCGAAATGGGAAGAGTTTGCAGGGTGCGTAATGCACCATCTTCAATTAAATACATATCAACTGCATAATCACCGCGTGGTAGCGTATCAGGAAATGCAATTAGCGTTTTGAATAGGGTGTCATCCATAAATTTTAAAGGCTCCGTAAAATGGCGGAAAAGGCCTTTTTCTTGCTGGTATTCGATATATGCCGCTTTAAACTCTGCATGTTGCTCGCTGCTAATATGTTCGGCACTATTAAACTCTAGTTGATTTTGGCCAATTTCAAGAGCATCATAAAGCATAGCAGGTGAATTTAAGATTGTTGAATTACTGCCATTGATGGAATAATAGCGCGGAATGTCTAAAAAGGTAACGCTGGTATCGTTAATCCACATTCCGCCAAAAATTTCTTTTTTCTTACGCACCACCGCATTTTGTTTTGGGCCGCGTGCAACAATTACCACATCGCCAGGATCGTTTTGTGCGCCGAAAAGAATGATATTTTTACCTGTGAAGGTTGAGCTGATATCAACCTGATATTCTGACATATCGCCAATGAGTGGTTTAGCGCTTAGAGGGCTAAACCAAAGCAATAAAATTACCATTGCTATTAACGAATATTTAAATTGATTGATGGTTATCGCTTTAAGGTTCATAGATAGGGTTATATCTAATAAGCAAAGCATCATCCAGCCAATAATATTAGCCGTCCATTTTTAAAGCAGCAATAAAGGCTGATTTTGGCACATCCACATTGCCAATATTGCGCATTTTGGCTTTCCCTTTTTTCTGCTTATCGAGCAGTTTTTTCTTACGCGAAATATCGCCGCCATAACATTTGGCTGTAACATCCTTTCGCATGGCACTAATGGTTTCACGAGCGATAACTTTGCCCCCGATAGCGGCTTGGATTGCTACACGAAACATTTGGCGCGGGATAAGATCTTTCAAGCGGGAACATAACGCGCGTCCACGGCCATCGGCTTGGCTGCGATGCACGATAAGTGCCAAAGCATCCACGGGCTCGGAATTGATAAGAATGTTCACTCGAACCAAATCACCTTCTTGATAGCCTGCAAACTCATAATCGAAACTAGCATAGCCGCGGGAACAGCTTTTAAGTTTATCGTAGAAATCAAAAACAACTTCATTTAGGGGAAGTTTATAGATGGCCATTGCGCGATTGCCTACATAGGTAAGCTCTATTTGTTGGCCGCGTTTTTCGGTGCAAAGCGAAAGCACATTGCCCAAAAACTCATCGGGCACCATGATGGTTGCTTTAATCCATGGCTCTTCAATCGATTGAATATGGGTGACATCGGGCATATCCACGGGATTATGCAAATCTTGAATATGGCCTTTATTCATATGCATTTTATAGACTACGCTTGGTGCCGTGGTAATTAAATCGAGGTCAAACTCGCGCTCTAGGCGCTCTTGTACAATTTCCAAATGTAGTAATCCTAAAAACCCACAACGGAAGCCCATACCCAGTGCGGTTGAGCTTTCCATTTCAAATTCAAAGCTGGAATCATTTAGGGCAAGCTTGGCTAAGCTGTCTTTTAAATGGTCATAATCAGATGCATCAGCAGGGTAAAGTCCGCAGAATACGACAGGAACATTGGGTTTGAAACCGGGTAGGGCTTTTGCGCAAGGCTTCTTGCTATCGGTGATGGTGTCGCCAATCTTACAATCGGCAACTTGTTTAATACCGGTAATGATATAGCCCATTTCGCCAGCTGAAAGGCTGGAGGCTGGCGTCACGCTGGGTTTGAACACACCCACTTGCTCGACCACATATTCTTTTTCTGCGCGCATGAAGCGCACTTTCATGCCTTTTTTCACTTCGCCCGCAAACACGCGGATTAGGATGACGACACCTAAATAATTATCATACCAACTATCGACCAGCAGTGCTTGCAGTTCATCAAATTCAGGCTTTTTTGGAGCGGGCAGGCGTTGGACAAGCGCTTCAAGTACATCGGGTACGCCCATACCTGTTTTAGCGGAAATTAATACGGCATCTGACGCATCAAGACCGATTACTTCTTCAATTTGCTCTTTAACGCGGTCAGGGTCGGCGGCGGGCAAATCGGCTTTATTTAACACAGGAATAATTTCGTGATTATTCTCAATTGCTTGATATACATTTGCTAGCGTTTGCGCTTCAACCCCTTGGCTGGCATCAACCACAAGCAGCGAACCTTCGCATGCGGCAAGCGAGCGACTTACCTCATAGGCAAAATCGACATGCCCTGGCGTGTCCATGAGATTAAGAATATAGGTTTGGCCATCTTTGGCTTTATATTCTAAGCGCACCGTTTGCGCTTTAATGGTGATGCCGCGCTCACGCTCAATATCCATGCTATCAAGCATTTGCTCTTTCATATCGCGCAGAGCAACGCCGTCGCAAAGTTGAATTAAGCGATCAGCGAGGGTGGATTTTCCATGGTCGATATGCGCGATGATAGAGAAATTACGGATTTTGGTGATGTCAGTCATGGCAACGCTTGTAGCGAGGTTGGACGCAAACAGCAACGGGATTTGCATTGTGGCAGGCGCGCAGTCCACATTTTTTGACAATGTGGCTTGCACCGCCTCTATACATGTGTATCTATGCGGGTGAAATTGAGGGGCAATTCATATGTTTGATTTACCAACTATTTACGCCTTGGTAGGCTTCACGCTTGCTGCTTATTCGGTAATAGGAAATGATGCGGTGCAAACTCTAGGCACGTTTATGGCATCGAACCTCAAATTTTTTCGATGGTATTGGTTATGGGCGGTTAGTTCAACCGTATTGTGTGCTACACTAACTTATGGTTGGTATGTATATGGCGATATAACCTATGGCCGTTTGGCGAATTTTCCTCCGGTTCAAATTGAATGGTATCATGCGGCAGCACCGGCGGTTTTAGTGGTGCTAACCCGCATTGGTATTCCGATTTCAACAACGTTTTTAGTGCTCTCGGTTTTTGCCTCATCCGTTATTATGCAGCAAATGCTCTTAAAAAGTGCCTTAGGTTATGTGATTGCCGCCGTATGTGCTTATGCCATGTGGATGGTTGTCGCACGACTCATTAATGAGAAATACGATAAGGTAAAAAAACGGCGGCGCAAATTGTGGCGAACCCTGCAATGGGTTTCGACTGGGTTTTTATGGTCAACGTGGTTAACGCATGATATGGCAAACATTGCCGTATTTTTGCCACGCGACCTTACTTTTCCGATGTTATTAGGAGTTTTGGTTGTTTTAGTATCTGCTTTAGGGCTGGTGTTTTATAAGCGCGGCGGCAAAATCAATCGCATTGTGCTTGAAAAATCGGGCGCGCGTTTTGTGCGCTCGGCCACAATTATTGATTTCGCCTTTGCTATATTACTATTTGTATTTAAAGAGTTAAATAATATTCCAATGTCAACTACATGGGTGTTTGTAGGGCTTTTGGCAGGGCGTGAACTGGCGATTGCCACCACTTATAAGAAGAAATATAAATTTAAATATGTGTATCCATTAGTGTGGCGCGACTTTTTGAAGATGATGATTGGTTTAGTCGTTTCAGTCGCTGCTGTAATGGTTGTGCATTATGTGATTAAGGGTAATCCACTCTAAGAAGTGTACCCGTATAAAAAATCAGCAAAGGGGCTTATTCTATGCTTGACAGAAGCCAATCCGATAAGCATAGTGCCGCCCTTATAAACACAAGGATTTAGTGACAGATGAAAACATATTCTGCAAAGCTTGAAGATATCAGCCGCGACTGGTGGGTGATTGATGCACAAGACATCGTAACAGGCCGTTTGGCTGCCAAAGTGGCTACATTACTACGCGGCAAACATAAGCCAATGTTTTCGCCAAACCTAGATTGCGGCGATAATGTAATCATTGTGAATGTTGATAAAGTGAAATTCACGGGCAAAAAATATACCGATAAAATCTATTATCGTCACACAGGTTTTCCCGGCGGTATCAAGGCAACTAATCCTGAAACTGTGCTAAAGGGTGATCATCCCGAGCGCGTTTTAAAAGCAGCGATTAAAAATATGTTACCGAAAGGCCCTTTGGGTCGCCAGCAATTGACTAAGCTAAAATTATTTGCTGGTCCTGAGCATAACCATGAAGCGCAAAGTCCTAAAGTGATTGATTTTGCATCTGCTAACACCAAAAATAAACGCTAGAGTAATTATTATGACAGAAGCCCAAGCACAATCCACAGTGAAAAAGTTAGATGATAAAGGCCGCGCTTATGGCACGGGTCGCCGTAAAGATGCGGTAGCGCGTGTATGGTTAAAAGAAGGCACAGGCCAAATTATCATCAATAAATTGCCTATCACCAATTATTTTGTGCGTCCGGTTTTGCGTATGATTATCAACCAGCCTTTTGTATCGCTTGACCGTGCAAATAAGTTTGATGTGTATGCTACAGTTAAAGGTGGCGGGTTATCTGGTCAAGCGGGTGCTATTCGCCATGGTGTGAGCCGTGCATTAGATAATTATAGCGGTGAGTTCCACGCGACATTACGCAAAATGGGTTTCCTTACGCGTGATCCACGTGCTGTTGAGCGTAAAAAATATGGTAAAGCTAAAGCACGCCGTAGCTTCCAGTTCTCTAAACGCTAGAGAAAACTATTTCTTTTATTCAAAAAGGGTGTTTGGGGTTTTCCAAGCGCCCTTTTTTAGTTTATAGCAAAAAGCATGACCAAAATTATACAGATTAATACTGCCATCTATGGTGCTAGTGGATATACGGGTGCAGAGCTTATACGGCTTTTACACACACACCCGCACGTAAGCATAAAAGCTCTATCGGGTGAAAGCCAAGCGGGCAAGGAATTGCATGAAGTTTACCCTCATTTTCGAAATCTTGGGTTGCCACGATTAAGGAAGATTGAAGAAATTGATTTAAGCGGCATTGACATTGTATTTTGTTGTTTGCCCCACGGAACAACCCAAGATGCAATGGCGAGCATTCCTCAAAATATTAAGATTGTTGATTTATCTGCCGATTTTAGGCTTGCCGATATTGATGTTTATGCGCAGTGGTATGGCAAAGAGCATAGCCAGCCGCATTTGCAAACTGAGGCTATATATGGGCTAACGGAAATCAACCGTGATAAAATCAAAACAGCGCGCTTGGTAGCTAATCCGGGTTGTTATCCCACCAGCGCATTATTGCCGCTAATACCTTTGGTGCGTGCAGAATTAATATCATCTGAAAATATTATTATTGATGCCAAATCGGGCGTAACGGGGGCAGGGCGCAAAATTGCGCAAAACTTCCTCTATAATGAGGTGAATGAATCCATTATGGCCTATGGCATAGCCGCGCATCGCCATACGCCGGAAATTGAACAAGAACTGGGTGGTAGTCATATTGTCACCTTTACCCCTCATTTAGTGCCTATGAGCCGTGGTATTTTATCAACTATCTATGTAGATTTAAAAGGTGCGCGAACCGTAGATGAGCTACGTCATCATTTGATGGATACCTATCGTGATGAGCCTTTTATGCATATTTTGCCAGAAGGTGAGCTGCCGAGTACAGCACAAGTGCGCGCGTCAAATTATTGTGCGATTGCGGTTAGTGCTGAGCGGCGTACCGGCAAGGCCATTATCACTTCTGCGATTGATAACCTTACTAAAGGATCGTCAGGACAAGCTATCCATAATATGAATATTATGTTTGGGTTAGAAGAAACATTGGGCTTGAAACATTTGGCGGTATTCCCGTGACGTCATCTTATTTACCTGCGCCCATTATATTACCTTACAAAGGCATATATCCTCAAATTGATGCCACAGCATTTATTGCGCCAGGAGCAGTTGTGATTGGTAATGTTACGATTGGCGCTGAATCTACGGTTTGGTTTGGGTGTGTTGTGCGAGGCGATGTGCAGTCTATTACCATTGGCGATCAAACTAACATTCAAGATGGCACGACCATTCATGTCACCCGAGGTGATGGCCCTACCTCTATTGGTAGCGGAGTTACTATCGGGCACCAATCGTTGCTGCATGCATGCATGATTAACGATAATGCGTTTATTGGTATGGGGGCGAAAATGTTGGATGGATCGGTGGTGGAATCTTTCGGAATGCTTGCTGCTGGGGCTTTGCTTACACCCAATAAAATCGTTCCCACTGGGCAGCTTTGGGCGGGCAATCCCGCCAAGTTATTTAAAGAATTAAGTGAGAAAGACATGGAGTTTTTCCCACAGTCAGCCGCAAATTATGTGCTTCATGGCAAAGAATACCGTGCGGAGCTAGGGCTAGATACATAAATGGCTTTAGTACGCGCAGTAACCACAATAGGCGGTTATACGATGTTGTCGCGCGTGGCGGGTTTTGCACGTGATATGTTAATTGCCCGCTTTTTGGGTGCTGGCATGTTATCCGATGCGTTTTTCGTTGCGTTTAAATTACCGAATTTTTTGCGACGGCTTTTTGCTGAAGGGGCGTTCAACGCTGCTTTCGTACCCTTATTCTCAGGCACATTAGAAGAGCATGGAAAAGAGCGCGCGCTGCAAGTGGCTACCGAAATATTTAATGTATTAGGTTGGATTGTATTGCTAGTTGTCGCATTTGCTGAAATTTTTACGCCTTGGATTATACTGGCATTTGCGCCGGGATTTGAAGAGAATCCTGAGAAATTTGCTTTAACGGTATTGCTTACCCGCATTTGCTTTCCCTATATCTTTTTCATTTCGCTGGTAACGTTGCTTTCGGGTGTTTTAAACAGTATCAATCGCTTTGCCGCGGTGGCTGCGGCTCCTATTTTGTTAAATATAACCCTAATTGCAGCATTATTATTTCTCACTCCCTATATGCAAACATCTGCTCATGCAGTTTCAGTTGGTGTAATGGCTGCGGGCATCGTACAATTTGTATGGCTGGTATATGCGTGTAAACGCGAGGGAATTAACTTCAAGCTCGCACGCCCAAGGCTGACTAAGCCTGTGAAAAAAATGCTTAAACTTGCTGCGCCTGTAGCATTAGGGGCAGGGGTGGCGCAAATTAATTTGTTGGTTGATGTGACGCTTGCATCACTCATTCCCAATGCAGTTTCGTGGCTATATTATGCTGATAGATTAAACGAGCTGCCGATTGGGGTAATTGGAGTAGCGGTTGGTACTGCATTATTACCTATGCTTTCCAAAGCGATACGCGCTAAAGATGATGTGACTGCGGTGAGAAAATTAAACAACGCTATTTTCATCGCTTTTATTTTATCCTTCCCTGCCGCAGTAGCGTTGGCAGCAATCCCCGATGTGTTAATTGCCTCCATCTTTCAATATGGAGCATTTACAGTTGAAGATACCAATGCTGTGGTTCCAGCACTCATCGCCTATTCGTTTGGTTTGCCGGCATTTATTATGGTTAAAGTTTTTGCGCCTGGCTTTTATGCGCGAGAGGATACGATTACCCCTGTAAAAATTGCTATTTTATGTGTGATTATTAATGTGGTGGGAAATTTGATATTGATGCAATATTATTCACATGTAGGGTTGGCAATGGCCACCACATTATCGGCGTGGGTGAATGTAGTTTTGATGGCGGGTGTTTTATATAAACGAAAACATTTTCAACCCGATGCGGATTTGATTAAATCGATCGTTGCAGTTGTGTTTGCATCAGCGGTGATGGGATTCGCATTGTTAGAGCTCGTGCCAATATTAGATTTTGCATCGAGCTTATTTAATAAAATTATGAGTGTTAGCATTTTAGTTATTTCAGGCATGGCTATTTATGGGATAATCACCCTTGTGTTGGTTTATAAAAATCGGTATTTTTCAACGCATGTTAAAAAAAGAACTTCATAAATTAATTGCCCGTGCGATTAAAAAATCAGACAAGTCTTACTTCTTTGAAGATTATGGTAAACAAGCCAGCGATGTGATGGCAGCGTTACAAAGCAAAGGTTTTGTTATATTGCCCAAAGAAGCTGATAGCGAAATGTGTGAGTTTGCGGCTGAGAATATGACGACCGGTCGTATGCGACCTGAGGAACATGTAGGACATGTTTGGCGCACCATGGTGGAATTTGCCACCCGACGCACAAAATAATTAGCCCTTAAAACCTGTTGCGATAAGAAATGTTTCCGCTGAACCTTTACGGCTTGCGGCAGGTTTTGCATGACGCACTTTGGTAAAACTTTTTTGTAACGTGGTTAGTGTTTCGCGTTCGGCGCCACCCTGCCACGTTTTGCAAATGAAACTACCGTTTGGCTTTAATATTTCACAAGCAAAATGTGCAGCAGCTTCCACTAGTCCCATAATACGCAAATGGTCTAATGATGGGTTGCCGCTGGTATTAGGTGCCATATCGGAAATAACGAGATCTGCTTTACCTTGAGGTAGAAAAGAACATAGTTTTTCAGGTGCCTCAGGGTCCATGAAGTCCATCTCTAATAGCTCAACTCCAGCAATTGCATCAATTTGTAGTAAATCAATTGCAACCACCGTTGAATTGCCCGTGCAGCGCTCGACGGCAATTTGTGACCAGCCGCCTGGCGCAGCGCCTAAATCAACCACCGCCATATTCGGTTTGAAGAATTTAAACTTATCATCCAGTTCTGAAATTTTGAATGCTGCTCGTGAACGATAACCCGCTGCACGTGCTTTTTGCACATAAGGATCGTTTAATTGGCGTTGTAGCCATTTGGTGGATGAAGTTTTACGCCCGCGCGCGGTTTTTACCTTTTGATGCAAGCGTGGATTTTTACGCCCCCCACCGCCACTTGATTTGCCCGTAACACTCATGCTTGGCTCGCATCGTTAGCAGCTTGTGCACTGCGTTCAAATTCATCAACAATCAAACTGAAGATAATACCTTCACGCACGCCCCGATCGGCTATTGTAATTTCTTTTACGGGACAGATGCGGCATAAAGCTTCAAAGATTGCACAGCCTGAAATAATGTAATCGGATCTATCAGACCCAATGCAAGGATGATGAAACCGCTCTGATGCGCGCATATCCAAAATTGATTGTGTTGCAATATGCAGCTGTTTAACCTCAAGCGTGATGCCGTCAATTTTAGAGCGCTCATAACGGGGCAGACCGAGATAAATGGCGGCAAGGGTAGTAACGGTGCCCGATGTTGAAAATAACTGCACATCATTTCGGCTTACTGCCTCTGCAATTTCTTCACAACGACGGAACTTAAGAAGTTGTTGAACCAGATAATCGACCATCTCTTCAAAATAGACTTCGGTAAATTGTGCGCCGCCGAATTTTTCCGATAGATTCATTACGCCATGGGGCATAGAGAACCAATCCAGCACTTTGTGTGATACGACTGGCAAATGAGGGGCATGTTTTTTGTTATTATCTACTTCAACCCACATAAATTCGGTGCTGCCGCCGCCAATATCAAGCATGAGTGCGCGTGGTGGGGTAGCCTTTACCAGCGAAACGCATCCGCGGAAAGCCAAATTAGCTTCATCTGCCGCGGAAATAACCTCAATATCTAAGCCGGTTTCGCGTTTGACGCGCAACAGAAATTGAGGGGTGTTAGCGGCTTGCCGGCACGCTTCAGTTGCGATAAAGCGCGCCGCTTTAATTTGATGTTTTTCTAATTTCTTTTGACATTGGCTCAATGCTTCAATCGTGCGATTCATCGCCTCATCGGTGAAGCGGCCTGTTTCACTGATGCCTTCGCCTAAGCGTACGATGCGTGAATAGCTATCCACCACGTTAAGTGCAAATTCATTGGCTGTATTTTCACGTTGCGATGCGATGAGCAAACGACAATTATTAGTGCCTAAATCAAGCGCAGCATAGTTATGTGAAGATGAATATGAGGTTCGCATGGGCGCTATATAGCAGATATCACACAGTAATTAAACCATTGTTGCAGAGAATTACATCACAGGCTTGACAGGTAATGAAATAAATGGTGTAACGGCGTTGCTTTTATAGCAGTGGTCCCTTCGTCTAGCGGTTAGGACTTCGCCCTTTCACGGCGGCAACACGGGTTCGAATCCCGTAGGGATCACCATTTTTCATACCATATTGTTAAATAATTGTTACGGTTAGTTTTGGTGGCTAGTTGTAACCAATTTTTAATATATTGGGAGTATTTTGAAATTACATAACTAATAAAGGATTTCAAAATGCCAATAATGCCAGATGCCCTTAATTCAATAAAACGTACAGTTGATACTACTGTTGATAAAGTCGGCCAATTTATTGCGAATGACACAACGTTAAAACTTCATCAGGAAGTAATGGCAAATAAAATTAATTATCTATTTAAAGGCTTTTTAGAAGCAAATGTAATTCTCAACAGACCGGCGCTTCACGGTCATAATTATACGACTATACGAGTTAAAGTAAAAACTGATGGCCTTACTGAAGATCAGGTTAGGGTAGCTGAAAAAGAAGTGCGTGAAATTATTGGTGAGGTTAAAGATGTGGAATTTTATACTGGTGGTAGGAATAACGCATTCACATTTGGGGGAGACGGAAGGTATAAAAACAATCCAACAGAGTATGGCGTTAAAACTTTCGAAGAAGCTTCATATCGCGCAATAAACGACACCAGCAAAGTGATAGGCGTTTTATTTGATAAAGCTGATGATATTCGTGCAGCAGTGGTTTCTGCAAAAACTAATAGTATCCCTCCCGTTGAATTAACAGGTAAAACTACATCTCCGCTAGACCAGCAAGTGGCTGTTAATTCTCCATCTCAATCAAATGGACGGGGAGTTTAGACTATGGCATCTGCAATGAATAAAATACTCTCAGGTAACGGGAAGTATATTCAGGTTGTTACTGGCAAAGCAAATGGTTGGATGCGTGGCATTGTGTGTTGGTAAATAAAGATAATATGGCTTTATTTTCTCAGGCAATTAATGACGACGCTATCGCGGTAAATGCGCATGCAAAACTATTAAAATCGGGTTGGGGAGCTAAGCCGCCAGAAACAGTTTTGCAGGAATTAGCAAGCGCATATATGCATTAAAAATATTTAAAAAGAGACTTTATTATGATTTCAATTATGAATTTTGTGCGCGATCATGCGGTTGCGTTTAAAATAGTGTGTGGCATTTTAGATCAGCAAGCTGAAACGGATGCTCCTGAGTTGAACACGCATCATTTAAATGAATTATTAGAGCAAACCTATAACAAAAATTTCATTAATGATCAGCCTAACCAATCCCTTTCACTTTCAGAAGTTATTGATAAAAATCAGCTAAATTTTGAGCAATTTAATTTTACCGATTTAAATCAATTGCCCGAAGTTTCCGAGCAGGCAATACCTATTAAGCGCAGTATTACTAAACAATTGTAGCTTCTATGTTCACCGCGACAACACTCCCGGCATAGGCAGGGAGTGTTTTTCTTCCCATTGTTTTTGACTATTTTCGATGGCTGATTGTAGATCTTCGTAACGGGTTACGATGGTTACTTTGCGGTTATGGCGCACGGCGGGATCGTTGAGGTTTAGTTGATCAATAACATGATCAAACACTCCACGATTCGTTGTTTCATCAATTTTATTATAGATGATAATATCTTTGCGTTTATTGATGTCTTTTTCTGCGCGATTTTGAATGAGTGATTGGATTAATTCTTGTGCAGTGCCGTGAGCACCTGGAGCATAAACATGCGTCTTGGCTTTTAGCATGGCATGCATGCGGCGAATAATGTTGCCTGATTCGAAATAGTTTTCATCTTCG
This sequence comes from uncultured Alphaproteobacteria bacterium, assembly GCA_963837025.1. Classification (GTDB taxonomy): domain Bacteria; phylum Pseudomonadota; class Alphaproteobacteria; order Rickettsiales; family JALZUV01; genus JALZUV01. The sequence continues at coordinate 436,006 of CAWILT010000001.1, read as the reverse complement.
CGCGTGCCAGCAGGTGGTTTACCAGCACCTTCTTGCTTGATAAGATATTCCATGCTGAAGGCGAAAAACCTGTCTTTTGGCACATAGGCATCATTATCGGCAATTTTATATAGTAGCTCTTCATTTTCTTTGAGCATCTTTTCAACATTTACCGCTTTAAAAGGCACCGTATCATCTTCTAAAATTGGTGCTTCGCGGGTTATGATATAGGATTGCAATGTGTCTTTTTCAGAATCCGATAAACAATCATCTTTTAGAATTTTTTCTAATTTATCACGTGACAGATAATATTCTAAAAATCCAGCATGTGCCGCGCCCATCGGGCCTTCGAGTTGGCCGCCGCCGGTGACTAATGTCCAATCATTGCTAGCGATATATTGTGAAATATTACCGGTTTGTCGTGTGTAGCTGGGTGAATTGTTAAATGCACCGCCCCCAACGAAAACTGAAAACCTATCTTGTGGAAGCTCAAAATTTAATATCTTATCATTTTTTAGTTCAGGCTCTGGATTATAAGCCATATTTAGTGAGCTATCATTAAGAGCAAACTTAAAGCGCTCGGCTGCTTCTTGTTGGAGGGCAAAAAGCTGTTTATTCGTTTCCGCTATTTGAATAGGGCTAGTGCCTTGCGCCAAGCCGTTCCAATAGGTTTCATCAAATAGTTTTAAAGCAGCATCAAAATGTCCATCGCGATTATCAACGATAATTCCCGTATTTTTACTTCTTGGATGAATGAGTTTGGAGACAGCAGCTAATAATAAAATTTGTACGTTATTTTCAAGCGGCAGGCGCTGTTCTTCAAAAATTTCTGATTGGAGAGTTTCCGCAGCAACACTATATTCATTTGTTAGATCATTAACGCCATCAAACTTTGTCGCTTGTTGAAGTTGATAGGCTTTATCTTTGGTTAAACGATTAATTTTTTTATGATTAACCGTGCTTGGGCGCAAGATTGCACAATTTACAGAAGCGAGTGCTTCTAAATTAGGATTTAACAGCATTTCATCAATTGTGGGTAAGCGTACAAGGCCTGTATTATTTACCTTGGGAATTAATTTGGGGTTCTTTTTAGGCGTTTTGCCGTGAAATAAATCGCCATGTAAATAACCCACTTGCATGGGGATTGGATTAAGAAATTTATTCTGCGTTCCAACTGGAAAACCGATATTCTGAATATTTTGCGTACGATAATCATTAATGGGACTATCAGGTTGAAATAAAGTTTGATCTTTAATCATCTGGGCGCGAGTTTTAAAATTGTTTTTAACATCGCTAACTAATGCTCCATCTTTAGTTCGTGGCAAAAACATATTGTCATAGGTAACCGACATGCCAGGGTTTTTTCGTTGCTCAGCTAACGTATTGTTCCATTGAGAAGGGGTCGTAAATTGACCTTCCGCTTCAGTAGAATAAGTAGAGGATACGGCTGATTTTTTAGTATCAACGAGCGCTACACTCGTTTCATTTTGATAGCGCAAATAATCAAGCCCTGCTTTTTCTTGGCCTAGGTGAATAATTTTGACAAGTTCAAAAATACCGCCGCTGAGTGCTTCGACAATGAGTTTAAGATCGGGGCCGGGAAACCCCGTAACATTATTATCAAAACCACGGAAAAGACGCTCGTAATTGCCCTTTTTAGGATCATCACTGAGAATAATGCGGCGGCGCAGTTCATCTTTCATATATTGCACCGCTTGCTTTTCAGCTTGGGTTTGGGCAACGATGCTCAGTCCTGAATCCTCAACCATGCCAACTATGCGCGATTCATCAATACCACGTTCTTGCAATGCATGCTTGATATCTTGTAATACAGTTGTTGAAGAAGAATTCGAAGATTGACCGGCTAAAATATGCACTAGCTCATGCCCTTTTTCTTGCACATGATCGCTATAATTACTGTTATCTTCAGGGGTTTTTGTTGGGGGGATGCCTAGTTCATCTAGTGTGAAAAAATTTACATTATAATGTTGAAATATCTGCCGATAATTCTCAATTTTATCGGGTGATGTACTGTAAAATATTACCGTTGAGCCAGGTTTTAATAATTTAGGATCAATAGAGGGCATAGAGTGCTTTCAAAAGAGAATGATGAGTTATAAGTTAAATTTTATGATAAATGTTATCGACTTAGAGGCTCCTCGCTACAACCAATCGATTTGGAATATGTGATACTTCGCTCATTGAGAAGAGCTTGAATTTCTTGTCGCTGAAGGTGCAAAGGTGCAATTTTGCCTTTTCGTTGTGAAAGTGGAGACCGAATAAGATGCGATATTTGAGCGTTATGATGCTTTAAACTTATGATTAGATCGTACGATTCCCATTCGCTCAAAGGTAGTTTGCGATTGTGATTGGCCATTCCAGTCTCGCAATAAGTTGTGTAATAACTTTGCTTTTCTGCAATATTTTTGCGTAGGGATTCTTCAGTATCATAATTGCGACGAGGGCAATCAATAGCTTTGGTTAATTGCTTATCCAATGCAGATATATCATCAAGCATACTTGCTTTGCGCCAATCCGCCTTTGCAAATGACGGATCAAATAATTTTAATTGATCACTATTTGTTTTACTTTTCGACATCTTAAAACTTTAATACGAAAAGATTAATATTTTATAACTAAAATAAAATTATTTAATAATCTACCTGCATAAAGGTTAATCCGCAAGCGGGAGCGGTTTCGCCTGAAACGGTTCTATCTTTGGCATCCAGCACCTTTTGTAAATCGTTTATTGTCCACTTACCATTGCCGATATTTCGCAGACATCCCATGGTGATGCGCACTTGATGATGCAGAAAACTTTTAGCAGCCAAACGGGTTATTATGCGATCCCCTTGGCGCGTGACTTCGATGGAGTGAATTGTTTTTATGGGTGAATGTGATTGGCATTGTGCGTCACGAAAGCTGCTAAAGTCATGTTCGCCGAGTAAAATTTGTGCGGCTTGATGCATCGCAGATGCTTCAAGTGGCTCGCCAATGTTCCATGCACGTAACTTATCAAGTGCCAAAGATGCGCGGCGATTAATAATGATATATTCGTAATAGCGCATTTTAGCATGGAAGCGCGCGTGAAAATCATCCGCTACTGGCTCGGCTCTTAAAACTGAAATTGCATTTGTTTTTAAGTGATAGCCTAAACCTTGGGTGATAGAGCGCTCATCGCGCGCTGATGGAAAATCAACATGCGCCACTTGTCCACGAGCATGAACACCTGCATCAGTGCGACCTGAACATTGCACTACCATACGTTCAGATGTGTTGAAATAAGCGCTAACGGCTTCTTCTAAATGCTGCTGCACGCTGGGATGATTTTGCTGGCGTTGCCAGCCAACAAAATCGGTTCCATCATATTCAATGGTAAGTTTATAGCGCGGCATTGAATGCAGTGCCTTTTGGCATCGTGAAGCCGCGTAAAAGCTCTTCAGTTGTCATAGGCTTTTTGCCTGCGCGTTGCAGGTGTGTAATACGCAATGCATGTTGGCCACACGCAACTAACAAGTTATCATCAAGCAACGTGCCTGCAGCGCCTTGGTCAGTGGCAAGCTCTGCATTTAGAATTTTAATGACTTCGCCTTGATAAATACTGAATGCACCGGGGAAGGGCGACAGGCCCAAAATATGTTGACGAATTTGTGTAGCAGATTTCGTCCAATCGATTTGCGCTTCAGCCTTGTCGATTTTTGCAGCGTAAGTAACGCCATCTTTAGTTTGAGCGATAGGTGTAGGATTTTTATGTATTGCTGCCAAAACGGCATCGCCTGCGCTATAGGCCATAATATCATGCAGTTGACCTGCTGTAGTGCCATCATCAAGTGGAAAAGTTTGGCGTGTGAGGATTGGGCCTGTATCAAGCCCCGCTTGCATTTGCATAATGCATAATTGTGTTTCTTCATCGCCCGCCATAATGGTGCGTTGCAAGGGCGCTGCGCCGCGCCAGCGGGGCAAAGCAGAAGGATGTACATTAATGCAGCCGCGTTTCGGAATGTCTAAAATCGCCTGCGGTAAAATGAGGCCATAGGCTGCTACGATGGCAATATCAGGTTTATAACTAGCAAAGATTTTCTGCTCAGCGACTGATTTCAAACTTTTGGGGTGGTGTACCGTAATCGCATGTTGTTGCGCTATTTTTTGCACGGGCGTTGCTTGCAATTTTTGGCCACGACCAGCAGGGCGAGGGGGTTGGCAATAAACTGCCACCACTTCGTGTGGTGAATTGATGAGCGTTTGAAGGCAAGGCACAGCAAATTCAGGGCTACCCATAAATATAAGGCGGAGTGGTTTAGTGATGGTCATGCCCACAACTTGGGCTGCCACAACCATGTTCATCAAACGCGCCAGCTTTACGCATTTTAACAAGCTTTTTATGGATACGCTCACGTTTTAAACGCGAAATATGCTGTACAAAAGTAATGCCGTTAATGTGGTCAATCTCGTGTTGAACGCAGGTGGCCAGCAAGCCATCGGCCTCTAGGCTCTGAGGTTTTCCATTTTCATCTTGATATTCAATTATTACGGTTTCAGGGCGAGTTACTTCTGAATATTGCTCGGGAAAAGATAAACAACCTTCTTTATAAATATTGTCAGCATCCGATTTTTGGATAATTTTGGGGTTTATCATTTTTATTGGATGATGGGAGCTGGCATCATTATCTTTCCATTCTACATCAACGACAATAGCCCGTAGATGGTGGCCCACTTGCACTGCCGCCAGGCCAATGCCTTGCGCATCATACATTGTTTCAAGCATGTCATCCAATAGTTGGCGCACTTCATCATCTATCGTTTTAACCTCTGCTGAAGGTTGCTCCAAAAATGGATCGGGTGCGATAACGAGGGGTAAGATAGCCATAGTTGTTAGATAATCGAATTAGTTTGCGAAAACAAGGGGCTTCACGCTGCATTTAAACGTTTGAGGGTTTCATCTTTACCAAGGGTTTCCATCACCTCAAACATGCTAGGGCTGGCGGTGCTGCCTGTAATAGCCACACGCACCGGTTCCATCAGTTTGCCCACTTTGATGCCTTGTTGTTCAGCAAAATCTTTAGCGAATGCAAAAAGATGCTCATGGTTCCATATTGTCTGCGCGGCAAGTTGCGGAGTGAATGAGGCGAGTAATGCTTTGCCTTGGTCAAGCTGCTGAATCGCTTTATTATCTTGTGGGGCGGGATGATGAATATAAAATAAGGCTGAATCGGCCAGTTCAATAAGCGTTTTTGCGCGCTCCTTTAGCGAGGTAATAGCTTTGACTAGTGTCAACTTTTGCGAATCATCTAGCGTAGCGTTTATTCTCGTTTCTATTATCGGAATTGTTAATTTTAGAAGGTAATCATCATCAGCTTGGCGAATATAGTGGCCATTAATATTTTCAAGCTTTTTGAAATCAAAGCGTGAAGGCGATTTTCCGATTCCTTCAAGCGAAAATTTTTCAATCATCATTTCGCGGGTGAAAATTTCATCGTCTCCTGCTGCCCAGCCTAAGCGTAATAGATAGTTGCGCATGGCTTCAGGCAAATAACCCATATCGCGATAGGCATCGACGCCACGTGCGCCATGGCGTTTGGAGAGCTTGGCTCCATCTGGCCCGTGGATTAAGGGGATATGAGCGAATACGGGTACGTTCCAGCCCATAGCCTCATAGATGAGTTGCTGTTTGGCTGAGTTAGTGAGGTGATCATCGCCACGAATAATATGGGTAACGCCCATATCATGATCGTCTACTACTACAGCTAACATATAAGTGGGCGTGCCATCGGAGCGCAACAGGATAACATCTTCAACTTCGCCTGCACCGATATTAACATCACCTTGCACTTTATCAGCAATCACCACAATACCCTCGTTTGGAGCTTTTAAGCGAATGACGTAAGGCTTATTTTGTGGATGTTGACTCACATCGCGATCGCGCCATGGGCTGTTAAAGCGAAAAGCGTTGCGTTTGTCGGTAACTTCATCGCGCAATTTAACAAGCTCTTCGGGGCTGGTGAAACATTTATATGCTTTACCTTTGCAAAGTAATTCTTCAGCAATTTGGCTGTGACGTGGCGCGTTTTTTGATTGATAAATAATGGTATCATCGCCATCTAAGCCAAGCCAGCCTAAACCATCGTGAATGGCTTCAATAGCGGCATCGGTTGATCGAGCTTTATCAGTATCTTCAATACGAATGAGAAATTTGCCTTGATGATGTTTGGCAAATAACCAATTAAACAGTGCTGTACGTGCACCCCCAATATGCAGGTAACCAGTAGGAGAAGGAGCGAATCGGGTAACTATCGTCATGGACTAGCAATCATTTTTGTTGGTGAAATTCTGATTGTGGTATAACGCTAAAGCACGATGATGCAAAGAGCCAAATATGCCATCAGCAATATCTTGCTGGAAGAGCAAACGCGTTGGCTATTATGGGTTCCCGTTGCGATAGCTTGCGGGGTTATGTTGTTTTTTGGGTATGCTAATACGCCAAAGCTTATCATTGGCTTAAGTTTAATCGCATCTGGCGCATCTTCACTGATATTTTGGAAGCGGTGGCCATGGGTGCGTTTGGTGCTAATTGGACTATTTCTCGTTGGAATTGGGTTTTGTGCAGCCTATTACGAACAATATCGTCTATCACAAACTCTGCTGCAATATTCAACACCTGTTCTACCTTTAAAAGGCACGATAGAAGCGATGATTGACGATGAAGATGGCAAACAAAAGTTAGTTTTAAGTGCAATTGAGGTGGAGGGTGGATTTAGAAAGCCACTCCCTGAGGTTATTCGCCTGAGTTTAAAGCGCAAAGATGCGCGGTTGAAAGTAGGGCAGCAAATCGCATTGCGTGGCGGGTTGTTTCCACTACCCGCAACTGCATTACCGGGAGGGTTCGACTTTTCACATTATTTTTATTTTAAACATATTGGTGCAGTAGGGTTTGCAGTACCGCCAATTGAAATCTTAGCTGAACCACCAACGAACTCTGCTCAAATTTGGCTATCTAACTTTCGAAGCGGTTTAGCACAATCTATGTCGCAAACCTTAAACCCATATTTTAGTAAAGATGTTGCTGCCATCTCAATAGCTTTAATTACGGGAGACAGGGCGGGAATTAGCGAGGATGCTAAAGAGGCAATGCGCGTTGCTGGGCTGGCGCATATGCTAGCCATATCGGGATTACATTTAGGGTTGGTAACCGCATTTTTATTTGTAATTTTGCGGATGATTTTGGTATTAGTGCCTACTCTGGCGCTGCGTTTTGCGGTGAAAAAATGGGCGGCTGTGGGTGCGCTGCTAGGAGGCTTAGCTTATTTAGCTTTGGCTGATTTCCCCGTTTCCGCACAGCGCGCCTTTGTAATGGTGGCGCTGGTATTATTGGCGGTGATTTTAGATAGACAAGTAATGGCAATGCGATCGCTTGCGCTGGCTGCCATTGTGATTTTGATGATAGCTCCTTCATCACTATTGGGGCCGAGCTTTCAACTGTCATTCATCGCGACGCTTGCCATTATCGCTTTTTTTGAAAGCTGGTATCGCTGGAAATATCGAAGAACAGATGATGCGTTTGAGGAAAAGCCAAGGCCTATCAGCCACAGAGGAATTGGCGCAAAAATAGTGCTATATTTTGGAGCGGTGTTGGCTACAACATTTGTGGCCAGTATGATAACATCGCCTTTCACCGTATTTCATTTCAATCAATTTACGAATTATCATTTACTGGCAAATGTGGCCGCATCGCCCCTATTTTCATTTTTAGTAATGCCTGCAGGCGTAATGGCAATTCTGCTTATGCCACTGGGGTTAGAAGAGCCATTTTTGTGGCTTATGGGGCAGGGTGTGGAATGGGTTATTGCGATTGCCACTGCGATTGCTCATTTACCCAATGCAATGATGCATGTGCCTACGCCTGCGAGCTGGACGATTATATTATTTTCTTTTGGCACGTGTTGGTTATGTCTTTGGCAATCTAAAATGCGTCATGTGGGATGGCTAATTATGGCCATATCAATTGTACCATTTTTTACCACGCGCTTACCGGATATTGTGATTAGCGAAAAAGCTGAACAAATTGCGGTGCGATTAGATGATGGCTCCTATGCAATGTTGCAAGGCAGCGCGCGGAATTTTAAAGCTGGCCTATGGCAAGAAGCGCTTGGTATTGAGGGTTTCGGCCAATCGGAAATTGCAAAATCAATGATGCAATGTGATGTTTCAGGTTGTTTATATCAATTAGATAACGCGCTAATAAGCTTTCCCAAATGGCGTGAAGCGGCTGATGAAGATTGTGGAAACGTTGATGCAATTATCGCTGATTTTTATGTTGAATGCGCGCAATCTAATGTAATTGAGCGGCCTCGTTATGCTACCAGTGTTAAGGTAAATTCAGGAGCAGTTGAAATTGAGTCTGCAATACCATTTAGCGCACGATTTTTCGCGCAGGACTAACCAATAATAGCGCTCGAATGATTGTGAATAATAAGAAAGCTGCCCATAACCAATGGGTGCTTTGAATGCTCCATGCATAATAAGCGAGTGGAATAAATGCTAGCGATGCCACAATCATAGAGCGGGCTAATAAGCGCGGTTGAGCCATGCCATAATAAAGGCCATCATAAACAAAGGCAACTCCACCCACCAGAATAACGGCATTAATCCAAGCGGTGTAAGGTAAAGCGGCTATGATAATATTGCTATGCTCAGTAATAAGCGACAAGATCGGCTCGGCAAAAAATGTATATAATATTACAAAAGCAACGCCTGTACCAACTGCCCATGCTAGCGATAATTTTAAGGCTCGTTTTAATTGAGAATGATCTTGTTTACCTTCGGCTTGCCCAGCGAGTGTTTCTAAGGCGATAGCGTAACCATCACACATGAAAGCGTAGAAGATAAACATTTTCATTAATAAAGCATTGGCTGCTAATGAAACAGCACCAAACGTAGCGGTGATATTGGTGAAGGCTCCTAAAACAGTCATCAAAACCATAGTGCGTACCATAATGGCGCTATTTAGGGTGAGCAGTTTTTTAAAAGATGCAGGATTACTAATTTGGTTCCAGTTAAAATTTGGAATTGAACCATAGCATTTATAAATGGCAATCACTGCAACCAATAACGAAATCCATTCAGCTAGCGCCGTGCCTAAGCCTGCACCATAGGCTCCCATATCCATTTCAATAATAAAAACATAATTTAAAGCGATATTGCTGGCTTGCCAAATGCTGTGTAATATTAAAACTGTTCCTGATTTGCCAAGGCCAAGTAACCAGCCTATGATTGCTAAATTCAGCATTACGGGAATAGCGCCTAAAACATGGCTGTTAAAATATTTGATACCTTCAGCTTCTACAACATCACCGCCAGATAGAATGGCAAAACTGAAATCACTGATAGGGCTTTGAAATGCAGTGATGGCAACTCCTACAATAAGCGCAATGATAATGGGCCGCCAGAATAATGCGACTTCTTCTTGTTTATCATTACGCCCAACCGCTTGTGCAACCAACCCTGTGGTGCCTACGCGCAAAAATGCGAAACTCCAAAATAAATAATCGAATATTAAGGTTGCTAATACCACACCTGATAAAGGCGTTACATTTTCAAGATGACCCAAAAATGCTAAATCGGCTAGTTGAGTCATTGGGACTGCAATAGCCGCCAACATATTGGGAATTGCTAGCCTTAAAAATTCTCTCTGAGTAGGGTGTTGCGTAGCCATGCCTTTACTTACATGAAGGCGAAAAGATTGACTATCCTCTTTGTTGTGTTCGACGTATATTTGCCATTTGCGAGGGGGTATTTTGACCATCTGGTTGAATTTTCGATTGCCAATTCTTGGCTTGCTCTATGCGTCCACGATAGCTTTTATGTACATCAGTTCGCGACTTAACTTCCTCTTGAGCTTCAAAAACAAAACTGATTAAGGAGGATTCATTAATTTTTGTGGATTGTTCCTTCATGTTTTGTAGGATCTCCATCCAAGGATGTACCGATTTACTTTCCTTATCAATTTCCGCTGGCGTTTGATTAAGTTTTTCGAATGCAACCCAATCAACTTCAATTTTCCCATTATCATAACGTGTGATAATGGGATTATTTTTAATAAAAAACTTTAAATCTAATTTTATATCAACGCGTTTATGGTCTGCAAAGTTAGCGATTGAAGCAATAAATTTATCGACTCCATGCACCGATACTGCAATGCTATCGGCATAACGCTCACTTGATCTGGATTGTTCAAAAGTTTGTTTCTTCAAAATATTCTTTAAGGGAACACCCGATTCAACCAGTTGTTTCATCTTCAGTTCATGTCCTAATTCATGGCTGAAAATCACATCCAAATATTCAGTATAATTAAGGAGAAAATTTGGTGTTATAACCGTAGATGATGCGATTGAATCTGGTGCAGTTGGATCGTATTCACTTAATGTTACACATTCGCCGGAATGATTTGAATCTTTTGCAATTAGCAATTTTTTAGGAGGCAAATTTAGTTTTTTACGCTCATTATCATAAAGTTCTTGTAGGCCTATAGCATACTCACTTTGCAACTCGACTGCTTGTCTTAAGTCGGTGGAAAAAGGATGATCAATAATCTTACTTATATCAAAGTGAGACTGTGTATTTTTTGATGCATTTACTTGTGCTGCAACCGGCGTAACAGCAGTGCCAGCTAAACCTAACGATATAATAAATTTTATTAAATCTAATCTCATGAAATAGAATTATCATACATTCCTTAACAAATCTTTAGCAAACGGCTTTGTCATCAAACTGTAACGGCTACCCTGTAAGGTAAAACCATGGGTAATAGTGCCAATAGATATACGCATAGCAGTGAGCGTGCCGACAAACGGGAAAGTAATGCGGAAAGCTTTACCAGTTCAAAATCAGAACTTAGTAAGGCACAGGCACAAACGCATTTAGAAGCAGCAAATGTAACAGATAAAGCCATAACAATGGCGGGAAGCAAAACCTTTGCTTCGTTTGCTGGCGGGGCATGGGGTTTACTAAAAGGTGCTCTTATTGGCGGTGCCGTAGCATTTGTCGCAATAAATTTTATAGGTGTTATTGTAGGATTAGGAGCCGCAGCATTTACAGCAATAGCGCTTTATAAAACGGTGAAAGGCGCACAAGATAGTTATTATCACCAAGAAGCTAATTATACAGGCCAGACAGCAAAAAGGGTTGGCGATAAAATAATGGAAGCAGGCAATGCAAAACCAAAAGAGCTTAAACCGAAGCAGTTTGTTAAAGCGATGGAAATGGCCCATAAAGAAAAGCCCAAATTATCAGCTGCCGAACTGCAAGCCGCTACTTTGAATGAAACGGAAAGTACAAGGTTTAGAGATGCAGTTGATGCGAGCCGCGTTCCAACAGGTTCAAAAGAATATACTCGTTAGGTAATTCAATTAAAGAGATTTATACGCTTTTAATGCACGTTCTCGCGAGGATTTCAAATCGACTATTGGTTTAGGATAATTATCGCCTAGCTTTACGTTAGCTTTTTCCAACACATCATCAGGGGCTTCCCATGGTTTAAACAGATACTTATCGGGCATATCTTTTAGCTCAGGCACGTATTTGCGCGTATAGTCGCCATGTTTATCAAATTTCTCGCCTTGCGTTACGGGGTTAAATATACGGAAAAATGGTGCGGCATCGGCACCGCAACCGGCTACCCATTGCCAACTCACACTATTGCTAGCCAGATCGGCATCTACCAAACAGTCCCAAAACCAGTCTTCACCATCATGCCAATGCAGCATTAGGTTTTTAACTAAAAATGAACCTACAACCATACGAATGCGGTTATGCATAATGCCGGTTTGCCATAATTGCCGCATACCCGCATCAATAATAGGATAGCCTGTTTGACCCTTTTGCCACCGCTCTAAATCTTGCTTGTTCTTACGCCACGGAAATTTATCGAATTTATCCTGCAAATTATCACGCGTGAGTTTAGGAAAATGGTAGAGCAGGCTATATGAAAATTCGCGCCAGCCTAATTCGCTGCAGAACGTGTAGATATTTTTATCATCGCCCCGTGTTTGTGCAGCATGCCACACCTGATTAGGTGATATTAAACCCCAATGTAGATAAGGCGAAAGGTGAGATGTATAGGGTTTGGCGGGTAAATTGCGCCCGTCTTTATATTCTTCCAACCCTCTATCTAAAAAATTATAGAGCTGCTTTTTTGCGCCATCTTCCGAGATATCCCAATGTTCAGCTAGCTTATCACCCCAATCTCGTTTGGGTAGAAGTTTAAGTTCATCAAGCGCTAAAGCATTGCTATGAGAACGCCTTAAATGATAATGATGGGGTGTGTCTAATGCTGTGCGAGGTGCATTAGCTTTGAGGCAGCCATTCTTGAAATAAGGGGTAAAAACGCGGTAAGGGGTTCCATCTTTTTTAAGTACTTGTTTATTCCAAGGCTCCCAAAGCAGCGAACCATTAAAAGTTTCAACTTTAAAATCCTGCTTTTCTAAATCAGCCTTAATTTTTTTGTCGCGCGCAATACGCCAAGGTTCGTAGCAACGATTCCATGTGATACCATCAGCTTTAACATCTTTTATGATTTGCGGAATTAACTCTTTGGCATCGCCTTTATAGATAGCTAAATTGCCATTGAGGTTGTTGGATAATGATTCAAGCGCATGGTGCAGCCACCAACGACCTGCGCCCCCAATTTTAAATTCACCTGCATTTGCATCATCCAGAATATAAATAGGATAAATATGCCCGTCACGAGCAGCTTGTGAAAATGCAGGATTATCTGACAATCGCAGATCTTGGCGGAACCAATGAATAATCGTTTTTTGCGTCATGGAAATGTTGTAATTAATCTAGTGCAAAAATTCTACTAAGAATTTGGCTCCCCGGGCCGGATTCGAACCAGCGACCGAACGATTAACAGTCGTTTGCTCTACCACTGAGCTACCGGGGAACACTGTCTAAAAGACTTGTGTAAATTGCCAATATCCTGAACGAAGTCAAGCAGCATTTAAGTTTTCGCGTGAAAATTTAGTTTTTAACAACCAAACACGCGGATGTGGCATTACTGACAGATTGGCAGAGTGCATCAGCCGCCGCTTGGGTAACAAATGGCCCTGTGCGTAGTCGATAGATGGTTTGGCTGGCCGATGAATATGCAGGTTGTTCAAAATGGGGTTGAAGAGATTTTAATGCATTATTATTTCTCTTCATTTCATTCCATATAGCCAAGGCATCGCCGCGGTTACGATAAGACCCCAGTTGCACCCAGTAGCTATTTTGCGTTGAAGCAACGTTGCGTGTGCGTGCGTGGTAACGGCTGCTAGCTGTGTCTGAATGAGGTGCTAATGCAGTAGGTGATAGTGGTGGGTTAGGCGAGGTGGAAGTTCGATTGGTGTCTTTTTGCATTTCGCACACCAAATTTTGCGTGGCTGATAGTGCGCAAAGCTCATCCACTTCATCTGTATTAGGTAAAGGGCCTAATTCTAAAGATACGCGCGAGTTAGTTTTTGAAAGCGCATAATAAGGCTGGGTAATACGCATTCTAAGATTTCTAGCTTTTTGTGGATTGTTATTGCGTAAATTTGCATAGAAATTCGCTGCGGTGGCCTCATTGGTAAAGTAATTTAGCTTAACCCAATAGGTTTTTCCGATAGTTTTATTAGACGGCACTCCTTCAAAACCTAGTGGTTTCGTGCTACCACTAGATATTGTATTTGAAGATGATGTAGTCAAATCATCTTGTTGCATTTGTGATAGCGGCACGGCAACCGCCTCTGAAACTTCAACTTTGCCTTCGCCTCGCAAATTAGTTGACGGTTTGGCTATTTCAATCGGAATATCATTTTTATAATCGACCATTTGAACACCCGGTAATTGCTGCATAACGACTGCAGATTCCATAGTGCCGCGCGATTGCGATGCATTTACTATTTCCGCAGCGATATTCTTGCTATCATTTCCAGAGCCTGAGGGGATGTAAGCATCGGATTGGGTGGTAAATGTGTTCTTGCTAATCACTTTCTCCGTTGAAGCCACTGGCGCTGATTCTTTGCCCATCATTATCGGTTTATTTAACCAGGGTAGAGCGTTATTCTGGCTAGTGTTCGTCGTTTGAGATTCAGATGATGCGACCGTTTCTTCTGTATTTAGTGAAGTATCGGGAATAGTTTCAGCTACTTCAACTGTCATTTCTTCGTCAATACTAACATCATCCGTACCATCAACAGGTGCAAGCGCTGAAATTTGGTTAGGTTCCTCATCATCAGAAAGTGATGAAACAAGTGATTCACCAAACTCGCTAAAAACGTTACTTGTGCTTGAGAATAATGATGGTTTGTTAGGTGATGATTCGAAAGAGCTGGTAGTATTTATTGTATCAACAGGTGCGGCTTTTGAAGCAATCTGATTTGTATTTTCGCCGTTAAACATAGCTGTTTCCATCACGAAACAGGTTTCGTTTGATGAGCTAAGCTTTTCACATAAAGATTTTGCATTAATACGGCTATCAATTGGGCCTGCTTGTAAGCGATAAACAATTTCATCGGCCGGCGGAAGCTGCACTTGATTGGTTATAGACTTCAGATTTTTTAGCAGCGATGCATTTTCTTCTTTGAGCGATAGCCATTTAGCGTCCGCATCGGACTTTGTTTCATAACTGCCAAGCTGAACCATAAATACAGTTTCGGCATTCGCATTAAAGGCCAGCAAAAATGCTAGAAAAAACTGTGATAGAATTAAAATAAAGCGCACTTGCCACCCCTATATTTTTCTTAATTATTACGCATTGTTTACCTTTTAAAGGAAGAGATGCAAAGGCAAAAATGCAAATATGGGGAAGTTTTTTGGAGGCCAGGGTCGGAATCGAACCGACGATCAGGGAGTTGCAGTCCCACGCATTACCACTTTGCTACCTAGCCTTTCAAGGGGCTTTAGAGCGTATTTATACAAAAGAGACAAGATAAAATTTATTGAGAGATAAATTATAATGATGTTTTTGTAGCTTCATTGCACAAAGCTTGTTAGTACAAAAACCCATTAAAGGAGAATAGTATCATGGCCTATGCAATTCAGGCGCGTATAAATATGATAACGAATCAGCTTGAACCAGCTGGGGTTACCGATAGCGTGCTAATTGATGCTTTTAAGCAGGTGGCACGTGAACGTTTTGTGCCTGATGATTTGGAGTCTGTAGCTTATTTAGATGATGATATTCGCTTAACACCGGAGCGTTATTTATTAGAGCCTCGTGTACTTGGCTTAATGTTACAGCACGCACAAATAAAACCCAGTGATAAAGTTTTGGATATTGCATGCGGTAGCGGTTATTCAACCGCCATAATTGCAATGCTTTCAAATCATGTGGTTGCGGTTGAATCGGTTGGTGAGCTTTCCGAAGTAGCGCGACGTAATTTACGCAATTTACATACGGATGTTCAACTATTTAACGCATCAGTATCGGCTGGATACAGTTTGAAGGCACCTTATGATATCATTTTTATTAATGGAGCAATTGAGGACATTAATGATGAATTAGTTGATCAGCTTAATGAGCATGGTAAAATTTACGCAATCAAAACCGCTTATCGTAAAAGCTCAGGGGTATTTGGTGTGGGTAAAGCAACATGTTGGACATTGATAGATGGCGGGTTGCATGAGCAAATTTTGTTCGATGCATCAGCACCTTTAATAACTGAGTTTAATCGCAAAACCAGTTTCAAATTTTAGGTGTTTTCATGAAATTTCCACAATTTATTTTTTTGGCATTGTTTTTGTATGGGGTGAATTTTTCTGCTTTATATGCGGCAAACAAACCTTTAGTCGCGCAAACTGAAAGTAGACTAGAGGATAAAGAAATTTTGCTATCAGCCCCCGTTGAAAGTACAGAGCAACCAACGATTGATGACAGTGCTATTCGTAACGTTAGCTTAGATGAAAATTTTCAAGAACCAATCGCGCCTGCTTCTGCGTTAGAAACAGATATATCGCCTTTAAAAAGCGCACTAGAAAAAGCTTATAACTCTAATCCTCAATTAAAATCTGAAAGACGTGCTTTTCAAGCTATTGTTGAACAAGTTCCACAGGCTTTATCAGGTGCGCTACCAACTGTAAGTGCAGGTTATTCTAGAGGCAGAGAGCGTAACGATTTCGCGGGAACCGGATGGAATTATTTAAACTCAGAGGCCAAAACACTAAACGTTACGCAGCCTTTGTTTAGAGGAGGATCAACCTATGCTGAAACAAAATCTGCACGCAGGCAGGTAGATGCTGGATTAGCGCGCTTAACTCAGGCTGAACAAGCCACATTATTGCAAGCTGTATCTGCCTATATGGACGTTGTGCGATCGAATGCTATCTTGGAACTTAGTATTAAAAATCGTGATGTGCTGATTCGCCAATCACAAGCGGCCACTCAACGTTTTGAAGTTGGGGAAGATACACGAACCGATGTTGCGCAATCTGACTCACGATTAGCATTAGCTAAATCAGAAGTAATTAACAGCCAAGGACTACTGGCAACAGCCAAAGCAGTATATGAAGAAATTATTGGCGAAATGCCTGCTTCGCTTAATGCACCAGACAGCTTGCCAGCACTGCCTGCAACACTAGAAGCCCTAACTGATAATGCGTTAAAATATAATCCTTTAATAATTGAAGCAGAAAATTTAAAAGATTCAGCAGATTATGTTGTCGATGCGAATAAGGGAACCTTATTGCCCCAAATAGATTTACAGGCGAATGCTTTGCGTCAAGAAGGAGTGGGTTTTTTGGGTACTGCGGGATTTGAGCAAGATCAAATCGTAATTGCTGCAACCTTACCCTTATATGCTGGAGGCGAGCGTTATTCGCGTGTTAGGCAAGCTAAGCAAAATTTTCAGCAGCGGCGCTATCAGTTAACCGATGCTCGTTTACAAGTGCGCCGCCAAGCTGTGTCAGCTTGGGAAGATTATCAAACTGCGCTAGCCATTATAGATTCGAACCAAACGGCAATTGATTCAGCTGAGATTGCGCTTGAGGGCGTCCGCCAAGAACAACAATATGGTTCGCGCACAACGCTGGATGTACTCGATGCGGAGCGAGAATTTTTTAATGCGCAAGTGCAATTGGTTGTTGCGCAACGCAATAAAGTGGTTGCTGCGTATAATATATTAGCAGTAATGGGTAATTTAACAGCCAAAGATTTGGGCTTAGATGTCCCTATTTATGACGCTGTAGGCTATTATAATGATACAGAATATCAATTTATTGGCTTTTAGCGTGTATATAAGCATATAATGGGAAAAACATTACGGGATTGTCATGAGTAAGACAGATAAAGAGTCAATAAACGAAAACGAAGATCAGTCAATGGAAGAGATTCTGCAGTCGATTCGACGCATCATTACTGAAGATGATGCTGAAGATAGTGACGATAATAATTTGTCTTCAAAAAGTAGCTTAGCTCCTATTGGAGTATCCGATAGTGATGAAATTGAGATTGTTGATGGTTTAGAAGATGAGCCGCTCAATACAGAATTTGATGATATTGGAACAGATGAAGAAGATGATCAAGAGTCTGATATACTCGAATTAACGGAAATTATCGGTGATAACTTAGATACTGAGGATTATGATTCAGACGTTAATGAACTTGATAATAACCATGATACCATGGCAAAAACTGAATCTGCAGAATTAACTAATTCGGATGTTGAGGCGCTAATTAAAAATAAATCTGATGATACAGATGTTTTGCAAAACATTGATGGAGTATTAGGTGTCAAAAGTGATTCAGAATCGCTTCTATCAAATAGTACCGCAAAGGCTACATCTGCTTTGTTAAATAAAGTTCGTAAGACGACTCAAACTGAAACGCAATCGCATACGGGCATATCTACACGTGGTGGCATTACGGTTGAAGACTTAATGATTGAAGCGATGCGCCCGATGTTAAAAACATGGCTAGATGAAAATTTGCCTAGTTTAGTTGAGCGCATTGTTCAAAAAGAAATACAAAAGCTTTCAGGAAATTAGATTTCTGTGCCTAGCGAAAATTTTTACGATTAAACTTTAAATATTAGTAGAAAAGAATAGTCAGTTTGACTGGGCTTGTGCTAAGATTTCGACAAATGCAAATAGAATCACCTCATAAATTCAGTGCTTTCTCTAAGCTATTGTTTGCCTTAACTATTATCATTTCGATTATAGTGGTTTCTTATGTTGCAAAATCGCAAGAGCTTCCGCCACCACCGCCTTTACCCCGCGCTTCTGCACCTAAAACTCAAACTATAGTCAAAGCTCCTCCACCAACATCCCAGCCGGAAACCGTTGAAATTTCTGAAACTTCGGCAAGGGAGGATGTTGTTATTCCTGATTTTGGATTGTTTGATCCTTCGGGTTTGCCTAGTAATGATACAACAGATTTGCAAGCATTAGCAGATGGCCTAATAGAGCCAAATTTAGTGCCAGAGCAAGATGTCGCTCAAGAAAATCCGAATATACCCATCACATCAACACCTGCAGTTAGTAAGCCTGATTTGCTCGAAGATGATTCCGATCTTGCAGAATTATTGGAATCGCCTGATATGTCTATTGAAGAAGCGAAGCCTGTTAATACATCTATAGCTCAAAATGAATCTATAGAAAAAAATGAAGCTGAAAGCGAGCAATCAGCGAGCCAGCCACCAAAAGCTAGTGAGCAAAAATCGAAAATAACGGCAATTGAACCTCCAAATCTGCCAAGTTCTAAAATGCAAAATCAAAATTTGGTAGATGCTCTGCCTAGCTGGATGAATAATGAAGACTTGCCAAGTTTAAGGCCTTTGCCACAAGAGCGCGATCTCGGCCAAAATGTTTTAACCGACGAAGAGCCAATTCAGGATAAAAATATTCTTAATGATGATGATAATAGTATTGCGAGCTTAATTGATCGCGAGATTGAATCAGGAGAAACTTACGTGGAGCCTGCCGTAAGTAAGGTGGTTTCGCAAAATAAAGTTAAAACATCGTCTGAATCTAAGGCCAAAACAGCATCGAAAGAAAAGGTTGTTTGGCCGCGCGATTTTAAAACTCAAACACTTCCGAATGAAATTTATCAAAAAAATTATGATAAGGAAAATTCTCACTTATCGCATGCGATTTATAAAAAAGAGATTGAAATGCATATGTTCAATGCAGTGAGAGAAAATGATATTGATGCTATTCGTGCCTTGTTACGCACAGGTGTTCCACTCACAATACGCAATATCAATAGCGAAGATTTAGTAATTCATGCGGTTAAAAGTGGTGCTAATGCTTCACTTCAACTTTTATTAGCCTTAGGGGCATCTCCTAATCAGCAAGATCGTTATGGAGCGACTCCATTACATCGCGCGGCATTTTTAGGGCGCAATGACTTGGCAACCATTCTTTTACGTGCGGGTGCCAAAACTTCTATTAACGATGTTAGTGGTTTAACGCCAATTGCTATTGCAATGGCACGTCAAGACCAATTAATGCTGCAGACATTGGGTTATTTTCAATCCAGTCAAAACGGTTTGAATAGTATACAAGCACAACTAAATTAAAGAGTTCTCATGACAAAAAACTTTGGAAAATCGCGGTTAGTAAGTCGTCATGTAACTCAAGGGCCAGAACGTGCGCCGCACCGCAGTTATCTTTATGCAATGGGTTTGGGTGAGAAGGAAATTAACCAGCCTTTAGTTGGGGTTGCAACCACATGGAACGAAGCGGCGCCCTGTAACATTACACTTGGCCGCCAAGCACAAGTTGCTAAAAAGGGGATTCACGCCAAAGGTGGAACCCCGCGCGAATTTACCACTATCACCGTGACTGATGGTATTGCCATGGGTCACCAAGGCATGAAATCGTCACTTGTGAGTCGTGATATTATTGCAGACTCAGTAGAACTAACCATGCGTGGCCATTGTTATGATGCGATTGTGGGTCTAGCAGGCTGCGATAAATCTTTGCCGGGTTTAATGATGTCGATGGTTCGGCTTAATGTACCATCTGTATTTCTGTATGGCGGTTCTATTTTACCAGGCACTTATAAGGGAAAAGAAGTAACGGTAGTTGATGTATTTGAAGGGGTAGGGCAATATGCCGCCGGCAATATGTCGGAAGCAGAATTGAACGAACTTGAAAAAGTAGCATGCCCATCGGGTGGCTCGTGCGGTGGTCAATTTACGGCTAATACCATGGCTTGTGTGAGTGAAGCGATTGGCCTTGCGTTACCCGGTTCATCAGGCCCGCCTGCAAGCTATGAATCGCGCGATGATTATGCGTTTCGCTCAGGCGAAGCGGTGATGCATTTGATTAAAGAGAAAATTCGTCCGCGCGATATTGTCACACGCAAAGCGCTTGAAAATGCAGCTATGATTGTTGCTGCCACCGGTGGCTCAACCAATGCGGGTTTACATCTTCCTGCTATTGCACATGAATGTGGTATTGCGTTTGATCTGCATGATGTGGGCGAAATTTTTGATAGAACCCCTTATTTGGCTGACTTAAAACCGGGTGGTAAATATGTAGCCAAAGATTTATTCGAAGTGGGTGGTGTGCAAATTGTGCTTAAAACTCTGCTGGACGGTGGCTATTTGTACGGCGATTGCATGACGGTTACAGGTAAAACAATGGCTGAAAATCTAGCAAATGTAAAATGGCCTGATGGGCAAGATGTTGTTTATCCACACGATAAACCCATTGCCCCAACGGGTGGTGTGGTGACTTTAAAAGGTAATTTAGCGCCCGAAGGTGCTATTGTGAAAGTGGCAGGATTAAAGCAGCGTGTATTTACCGGTCCGGCGAATATTTTTGATTGTGAAGAAGATGCTTTTGCGGCCGTAGAACAAAATAAATTTAGAGATGGCGATGTTATTGTCATTAGATATGAAGGACCAAAAGGTGGCCCCGGAATGCGCGAAATGCTCTCCACCACAGCCGCTCTCTATGGTAAAGGCAAAGGTGAATCGGTTGCACTCATTACCGATGGCCGCTTTAGTGGTGGAACACGCGGTTTTTGTATTGGGCATGTAGGGCCAGAGGCCGCCGAAGGTGGCCCCATTGGCCTCATCGAAAATGGTGATATCATTACCATAAATGCTGATAAGCGTACATTAGAGGTGAATATTTCAGAAGCTGAGCTCGCATCGCGCCGTCAAAAATGGAACCCACGCGGTACCGATTATAATTCAGGAGCATTATGGAAATATGCGCAAACCGTAGGCACTGCCGAGAAAGGCGCCATTACCCACCCCGGTGGTAAAGCCGAAACCCATATTTTCGCGGATATTTAAGCTACTTTTTCTAATCGTGCTCTAAAAGGTAAAGCAGCATTTTGCCCAGCTGCTAGGCGGGCTATGGGCACGCGGTAGGGCGAGCATGAGATGGTGTTGAGGCCGATGCGTTGGCAAAAAGCGATGCTTTCGGGATCGGCGCCTTGTTCACCGCATACGCTGATTTTAATTTCAGGTTTAATTCGGCGCGCTTTTTCAACGGCAATTTGCATGAGTGCGCCAACACGTTTTTGGTCAATTGCCATGAATGGGTCGCGGTCGATAATCCCTAATTCGCGGTATTTTTGAAGTAATGCACCAGTATCATCACGCGACATGCCAAGTGTGGTTTGCGTTAAATCATTGGTGCCAAAGCTGATAAAATCCGCTATTTCAGCTAATTCATCAGCAATCAGGGCGGCGGCAGGCAGCTCAATCATTGTGCCAAATTTATACTCAGTGATAGCTAATTCCCCCGCAATGTTTCGCGTTTGCGTGGCGAAGAAGGCCAGCTCTTCGGCTGACATAACGAGCGGTACCATTATTTCGGGTACACAAGCATGTTCGCTTTGTTTGGCGGCGGTTAAGATAGCCTCAATTTGTGCGGCATAAAGATCAGGATGGGTGATGCCCAAGCGGCAGCCCCGATGGCCAAGCATAGGATTAACTTCAGATAGTGATTCGATGCGTTTTTGCAGCATCTCGATGGGTAATCCAGTAAGTTTGACTACTTCATTTAGTGAAGCCACATCGTGCGGTAAAAATTCGTGTAAGGGGGGGGCAAGCAAGCGAATCGTAACGGGCTTTTCACGCATGAGGCTGAAGATTACTTTAAAATCGGCTTTCTGAAATTCGGAAAGTTGGGTGAGTAATTTGGCCTTTAATTGTACATCTTCTGCCAAAATATAGGCACGTATCACGGTAATGCGTTCAGGTTGAAAAAACATATGTTCAGTGCGGCAAAGGCCAATGCCCTCAGCACCAAAACGCAACGCCGTTTCAATATCGTCAGGTGTTTCAGCATTAGCGCGAATAACAAGCTGGCGTGATTCATCTGCCCATTGCATTAGCTCTTCATATTCTTTGGAAAGGTTAGGGGCAACCATAGGCAATTCGCCCGCATATACCTCGCCCTTACTGCCATCAATCGTAATTATATCACCAAGTTTGAAACGTTCATTGGCGAGCATGACTGTGCCTTCGGCCTCGTTAATGCGCATGCTGGACGCACCACAAATGCAGGGCTTACCCATACCGCGCGCAACAACTGCCGCGTGCGAGGTCATGCCTCCGCGAGCAGTTAAAATGCCTTGGGCGGCATGCATACCTTGAATATCTTCAGGGCTGGTTTCTTCGCGCACTAAAATAACGGATTCGCCACGAATGGCGGCATCATGGGCGGCGAGTGCATCAAATACAATTTTGCCGCAAGCAGCACCAGGCGAGGCGGGCAGGCCGCGCGTGAGAATGTTGATTTTTGCGTTAGGGTCAATCATAGGGTGCAATAATTGATCTAGCGAGGTGGCATCTACGCGCGTTACGGCCTCATGTTTGGAAATAATATTTTCTTTTGCAAAATTAAGCGCGAGCGATACAGCCGCAGCGGCCGAGCGTTTGCCGCTTCGCGTTTGCAGAAGCCATAAAGTGTTTTTTTCAATCGTAAATTCAATATCTTGCATATCGCGATAATGTTTTTCGAGTTGATTGGCTAGGGTTAGAAATTGGGCGTAAAGGTCAGGCATCGTCATTTGCATACTTTTGCCTTTGTCGCTTTCAGTTTCAGCTGCTTGGCAAATGGGTAGCGGTGTGCGTATGCCAGCTACGACATCTTCGCCTTGAGCATTGATGAGATATTCGCCGAAAATTCCGCTTTCACCCGTGAAGGGGTTGCGGGTAAAGGCCACGCCCGTTGCGCAATCATTCCCACCATTGCCAAACACCATGGATTGCACGGTTACGGCAGTGCCGAGCAATCCTGTGATTTCATGGATATCGCGATAGGTAATGGCGCGGGGATTGGTCCAGCTATCAAACACGGCGCTAATAGCCATTTCAAGCTGTTGCATCGGGTCTTGTGGGAAGGGGGCATTATATTCTTTTTCTACCAGTTGCAGATATTCTTGAGTGAGTTCGCGCAAATCCTCCGCGGTTAGATCCGTATCTTCAATAACACAAAGGGTAAGTTTTTTCTCATCCAACAATTGTTCAAAAGCGTAGCTATCAAGTTCAAGCACCACATCAGCGAACATTTGAATAAAGCGACGATAGCTATCAAGCGCAAAGCGTTCATCATCGGCAACTTTAGCAAGCGCTATCACCGTTTGTGAATTTAGACCAAGGTTGAGTACTGTATCCATCATGCCGGGCATGGAAATCGCTGCGCCGGAGCGGACAGAAAGTAGCAAGGGATTGTCTCCCCCAAATGTTTTGCCAGTGATTGATTCAATTTGGTTTAGTCCTTCACGCACAGCTTGCATTACGCCTGCGGGTAGCTTCTGCTGGGCATCATTATAATCTTTGCAACATTGGGTGCTAAGGGTTAATCCGGGCGGCACGGGCAGGCCAAGATTTGACATTTCAGCGAGGTTTGCCCCTTTGCCGCCTAAAATTTCTTTCATCGCTGCTGTGCCTTGTGAACCGTTGGGGCCAAAGCTATAAACATATTGAGTCATTTAAAATTCCTGTTCTATGCGGCTTGTTTGGATGTTGGTTCTTCTGAAAGCTGGATTTTACTGAAATCGGCTATTTGGTTGAAATGATGGGTAAGCGATTTTAACAACTGCAAACGATTATTTCTGATTGCTTGATTTTCATGATTAACCATTACCTGATCAAAAAAATTGTCGATAGGTTGGCGAAGCTGCGCCATTTTGCTCAACTGGCTCTCTAAATCGTTAGCATCTAACGCAAACACATTATTCATTGCAGTTTGAAGGGCTTTCTCGCTGTCATCTTCAAACAATGCAGCATTATATTTATTTGCAGCAATCTCGTTATCTTTCGTTTCGGCGGCCAATACAATGTTGCTAGCACGTTTATATCCTGCGATGAGAAGTTCAGACTCGTTTGACTTCATAAACTCTTGTAAGGCTTTAGCTTTTTGGGCAATTGTTAGCATATCACTTTGGGTGTTGTTGCTCATTACGGCTTCAATAACATCGAATCGAATACCCTTGTCTTTTAAAACGCTGCGTAAACGATCTTGCATAAAGGCATGTAGAGATGATTGCAAAATTAGTGTATCGAGTGGCAGCGAAATTTCATTTTCAAGCACAATGCGGATTACTCCTAAGGCTGCACGACGAAGAGCAAAGGGGTCTTTTGATCCTGTGGGTGCTTCATCAACCCTAAAGAGTTCAATTAAATTATCAATTTTGTCGGCTAAAGAGACAACAATGCTGACAGAATCGGATGGCACAGGTGAGTTGGGGCCTTGAGGTAGATAATGTTCACTGATGGCGTTGGCAACTTGCGCATCTTCGTTTTGCGCGATGGCATAATAGCGCCCCATGATGCCTTGTAGTTCAGGAAATTCGCCGACCATACCTGTTGCCAAATCGGCTTTACATAACAAAGCGGCACGTTTGCAGAGCTTAGGGTCAGCATCTTGAACGTAAGCTGAAATTTTTTCGGCTAGAGCTGTAATACGTTTGATTTTATCGGCTACTGTGCCCAGTTTGGCGTGGAAAACAACCGATTCTAATTTTTGACTCCATTGTTCAAGCGACTTTTTCTTATCTTTATGGAAGAAGAATTGTCCATCAGATAAGCGCGCGCGTAAGACGCGCTCGTTACCTGCGATTACAGCTTTGCCGCCATCAATGGCTTCAATATTGCTGGTAATAAGAAATTTATTGAACGCTTTACCATCTTTTAAAAGCGTAAAGTATTTTTGATGGTTGCGCATTTCTGAACGCATTACCTCTGGCGGTAAATCCATAAAGTTTGGGTCAATATCGCCAGTGAGAATAACCGGCCATTCAACAAGACCTGTCACTTCACGTAATAAAGCGGGATCTACTAAAAGCTCTGCGGTATGCTTAGCTGCTGCTTGTTCAAGCTGCTGCTTGATAAGTGATTCGCGCGCCGTACCATTTGCAATTACATAAGCTTTTTTCAATGTGGATTCATAATCGCTGGCAGCGGTAAGCGTTATAGGTTCTGGTGCGTGAAAACGGTGGCCATAAGTAATGTTGTTAGCAGTTAAATGCGCAAAAATAACAGGCACAATGTCTGCGCCTAATATGCAGCAAATATTTTGTAGAGGACGTGCCCAGTTAATATCATAATCGCCCCAACGCATGGATTTTTGCCACGGCAATTTGGGTAACAACTCTTCAATTATCGTTTGTATCGCAACTTTAGTTTTTTGACCTTTTTGGGTGAGAGTAGCGAAGTAATAATCCTTGCCTTTAACTTGCTTAATTTCAAGTTTTTCTTTGGTTAGGCCTGTACTGGATAAAAATCCTGATAAGGCCTTTTCTGGCGCGTTAGTGGCTGGGCCTTTACGCTCTTCAGACTTGTCGGATTGTTCGTTGGGTAAGTTTTTAACCATAACTCCCAAACGCCGCGGAGTACGAAATGTTACCATTTCATCATACGAAAGACCTGCAATTTTTAAGCTGTCAGAAAAGGATTCACGCAGCCAAGTCTCAGCTTTGGGTTGCATAGCTGCTGGAATTTCTTCTGAAAATAACTCGAGTAATAAATCGGCCATTAAGTAACAACCTTGTTATTTTCATCCAATAAAACGACTTTAGGTTGATGTTCACGAGCATGTGCATCGGTAAGCGTAGTGTAGGTGAGAATGATGCATAAATCACCTTTCTGCACTAAGCGTGCAGCTGCACCATTTACCTGAATTTCGCCTGAACCACGTTTGCCTGCGATAGTATAGGTGGTAAAGCGATGGCCAGAATCGATATCCAAAACATCTACTTGCTCATAGGGTAGTATATCAGCGGCCTCTAATAAATTAGGATCAATGGTAATAGAGCCTTCATAATGCAAATCGCTCGCCGTTATCGTTGCTCGGTGAATTTTGGAACGGAACATAATACGGTTATTCACGCTGCTTTCTCCTTTGTATCAAGTGATTTTAAATAAGCGCTGCAGCAACCTTTAGCGAGTGCGCGCACACGGCCAATATAAGCAGCACGCTCGGTTACGGAAATAACACTGCGCGCATCGAGTAAATTAAAGACATGACTGGCTTTGATGCATTGATCATAAGCGGGTAAGGGGAGGGCATGATCTAATAAATTTACGCATTCACTTTCAGCATCTTCAAACTGGCGAAAAAGCAGGTTGGTATTTGCCACATCTAAATTATAAGCTGAAAATTGCTGTTCGTTAGCTAAAAATACATCGCCATAGCTTACACCTTCATTATTGAATTTAAGGTCATAAACATTTTCAACACCTTGGATATACATGGCTAAGCGTTCTAAACCATAGGTTAATTCACCTGTAACAGGTTTGCACTCAAATCCACCAACTTGCTGAAAATAGGTGAATTGCGTCACTTCCATACCATCGCACCACACTTCCCACCCTAAGCCCCACGCGCCTAGTGTAGGGCTTTCCCAATCATCTTCAACGAAGCGGATGTCATGCAATAATGGGTTAATTCCCAGTTCGCTCAAGCTGTCGAGATAGAGCTGTTGTATATTATCAGGCGAGGGTTTAAGCACGACTTGATACTGATAGTAATGTTGTAATCGGTTCGGATTTTTCCCATATCGGCCATCAGAGGGGCGGCGCGAAGGTTGTACATAGGCAGCTTTCCATGGCGCTGACCCTAAAGCGCGCAGAGTTGTTGCGGGGTGAAATGTTCCCGCGCCCATTTCAACATCATAAGGTTGTAGAATGACACACCCTTTATCAGCCCAAAAGCGATGAAGTTTAAGGATAATATCTTGAAAGCTGCTCATGCTCGTCTTTTTAGCGTATGTAGGCTTACTTGCAAGGCGCAAAGCCAATTTTTACCGAATCTATTAGCCAAATTTCGTTTTTTTGGATATTAAAAAGGCAATGTCGCTTTCAAACCATCCTATTATCCGATTTTTGGCGAGTTCCAAGCTGGTATTCTTCACTTTGCCTTGGTTAATGTTGCTACTTTTTGCGGGCACTATTGTGCAACGATCGATTGGTTTATTTGAAGCTGAGCGATTATTTTTTAATAGCTGGTTCGTATGGTTCGGCTTTGTGCCATTGCCTGGGCTATATTCCGTACTAGCATTATTAACGGTGGGATTAATAACAAAGTTAGTCTTTAAATACTCGTGGAAACGCAATCAAGCTGGAAGCATTTTAACCCATATAGGTGTGTTGGTTCTTTTAATAGGAGGCTTAGTAACTGCATTGCAAGCCGAAGAAGGGTTTATTGCGCTTGAAAAGGGTGAGCCTGTAAAGTTAGTATCCGACTATCATAAGCGTGAGCTGATTGTGTTTAAAAATGAAGCGCTATTTACTACGGTGCCATTTGATACCCTTTCCTCAGAATCATTGAGCAGAAAATTGCCCTTTAAAGTGGATTTAACTTACAAATGCCGCAATTGTGCACCGAAACTGGAGGCTCATAAATCTGATGCAGCACGGGGTTTGGCTGCTGAAGTTATACTTGAAAACCAACCGCTTGAAAAGGAAGACGAAGCTAATTTAAGTGGTATTAGTTTCACCATTTCAGGCACCCAAAATGATGATGGTATTTATGTTCTTTACGAGGCGATTGGACGAGCTGTAGATATCAATTATAAAGGCGATGATTTTAAGTTAATCTTGCATAAACAACAGCGGGCTTTGCCATTTCAAGTGCGTCTAAATGACTTTAAAAAGACCAGCTATGATGGTTCAGATATTGCATCTGAATATCAATCGGAAGTAAGCATAATTGACGAGAGCGGCATTGAGTTTACAGATATAATTTACATGAACGACCCCCTTCGTACGCAAGGTTATACCCTATACCAATCCTCATTTATCGATGTAGAGCAGGGCGAGCCGATTAGTATTATTGCAGTAGTGAAAAATAAAGGGTTTTGGTTTCCATATTTGGCGAGTGTTATCATTGGAGTGGGGCTTATTTTGCAAACGCTATCAAGATTGAACAGAGCCCGTATATGAGAATAATTTGGATAACATTATTTATATTTTTAATGCTTTGTTTTTCTGCACAAGCATTGCCTTTACAGCAATTTGCGTCATTGCCGATTCTGCATGAAGGACGGGTAAAGCCAATGGAGAGCTTCGCGCGAATATATTTCGATAATGCGCCTGTAAAAACATTGGTAACGGCGCTTTTCAAACCGGATGAGGCGAAGGAAAAGTTACTTTTTACAATAGATTCCAAACAATTGCGTAATGTTCTGCAACTAGATGAAGCGCAAAAAGTATTTAGTTATAATACGTTGGCCCCCCGATTTGATGCAATACGCCCTGCTATTGAAGTGCTTGCGAATAAAGATTCAGCAAAATTCAGTGCAAATGAGAAAGCGCTTTGGGTAGTTTATCAATCATTACTCGATTTTGCACAGTTAACGCGAAGTTTTAGCTGGGCAGAATTGGTTGAAGATTCAAATCAAGATTATTTAGAATTACGCAGTGAGCGTGAATCTTTATTAGAGAAAACTAAAAAAACGATTCTGATGAAAGGGGATAATATCGATCTTTACACCAATTCAGAAAATCAAATTGCAAAGCGGTCATTAGCTTTAACCAGCCTCTATTTACTCGGTAAAAAAAATGATTTGTTTAAAGTAGTTTCGGTGACTGACAGTGAGTATGCCTCACCATGGCAAATTATTGAAGGTGGAAAGGGCACCCCAAAAGCAGGTAGCGCGTTACAGCATTGGAAGTCTCTCATGAATGCGTATCAGGCGAATGATTTAACAGCATGGAATCAGCATTTAAATCTCATTGATGAATCAAATCCCAGCGCATCATGGAAACTGAATTTAGAGCGTTTTTATTATCAGGCACAACTGATTACCGTCACAACATTAGCTTATGGACTGGTTTTACTATTATGGTTAATCTCGCTTTATAAACAACATTATGTGCGTTTTATACCTGCAATATTTGGGGGTGCAATTAGCTTGAACGGCCTAATAATTGCTATACGAATGGTTTTATTGGAGCGTCCACCTGTTAGCACGTTATATGAATCCATTTTATTTGTCGCATTTGTAAGTGCTATTTGCTGTTTAATCATTAGCTTAAAATCTCGCTATAAAGAGGCATTACCTATCGGCGCTTTACTAGGTTTTGGTTTACTCAGTGCAAGCGGGGCTTATGCTGAACAGGGTGACACAATGGGCGTTTTAATTGCGGTGCTCAACACCAATATTTGGCTGGCTACTCATGTGGTATGTATTACGCTTGGCTATGGCATTTCGCTGGTTGCAGGCAGCGTGGCGCATGTTGCATTACGCAAGCCAAAACTTGATAAACTTCTTGCCCCTTTAGCTGTTTTTGCATTGTTACTAACGACCGTGGGTACGATATTAGGTGGTATATGGGCAGATCAAAGTTGGGGGCGATTTTGGGGGTGGGATCCAAAAGAAAATGGTGCATTATTAATTGTGTTATGGCTAGCATGGGTTTTGCATGGAAGGCTCACACCTTGCCTTAAGCCACGCATATTTACAGCATTTTTGGCATGCACTAATATCATTGTAGCCTTAAGTTGGTTTGGCGTTAACTTATTAAATACAGGGTTACACTCATACGGATTTACCGATAGTGCGGCCATAGCATTATTTGCTTTTTGTGGGCTAGAGTTGTTAATCATTAGTGTGTTATTATTTTATCCACTGAAATCGAATAAACTTCATAAATAGCGGTTGATTCAGTAAGCGCCAAAGGCTAATCAGACGGCATGAATAAACCATTGCAAAAACCCGCAAATCCGCAATTTTCCTCTGGCCCATGTGCAAAGCGTCCAGATTGGAATTTAGAGGCATTAAAGAATGCTGTTTTAGGTCGTTCGCATCGTTCAGGGCTTGGTAAGGCACGCTTAAAGCAATCAATTGACTTGGCGCGCGAAGTGCTTGGCATTCCCGATGATTATCGTATTGGTATTGTGCCTGCTTCTGACACGGGCGCTTATGAAATGGCGATGTGGAGTGTGCTGGGAGCGCGCGGCGTTGATATGTTAGCATGGGAGAGTTTTGGCTCTGGTTGGCTATCCGATGTGGTCAAGCAGCTTAAACTGCCCAATGTGAATAAACTTGAAGCTGGCTATGGTCATATTCCTGATTTATCGGCCGTCAATTGGCACAATGATGTGTGCTTTACATGGAATGGCACCACATCAGGCGTTAAAGTTCCCAATGGTGATTGGATTGCGGATAATCGCGAAGGGCTGAGTATTTGTGATGCTACATCTGCCGTTTACGCAATGGAAATGCCTTGGAGTAAACTCGATATCACCACATGGAGCTGGCAAAAGGTGTTGGGCGGCGAAGGTGCGCATGGCATGATTGTGCTCAGTCCCCGCGCAGTAGAGCGTCTGGAAAATTATAGCCCCGCATGGCCAATGCCAAAAATATTTCGCCTAACTTCGGGTGGCAAATTAATTGAAGGTATTTTTCAAGGTGAGACGATTAACACCCCTTCAATGCTTTGTGTTGAAGATGTGATAGATGCGCATGAATGGGCAAAATCAATCGGTGGTTTACCGGCAATGATTAAGCGCAGCAGCGCAAATTTTGATGCTATTTCAGATTGGATTGCCAATAGCGACTGGGCAGAATTTTTAGCTGAAGATAAAACGACACGTTCAAATACGTCAATTTGCCTCAAAATTACTGATTTGTGGTTCACTCAACAAACGACAGATGAGCAAGCGAAAATTATCAAATTAATGACTAAGATGTTAGATGAAAATGATGTGGCTTATGACATTGCCAGCTATCGCGATGCACCTGCAGGTTTACGCATATGGGGTGGTGCAACGGTGGAAACTGCTGATATTGAGGCGTTACTGCCTTGGCTCGATTGGGCTTATGCTCAACAAAAACAAAACGCTGCCAAAGCAGCATAAAGGAAAAATCTATTATGGCTAAAGTTTTAATCTCCGACAAAATGAGCCCTACGGCAACCGACGTTTTTACAAAGGCGGGAGTTGAGGTGGATGTAAAAACCGGTTTATCTGAAGATGAATTAGTTGCCATTATTGGTAATTATGATGGCCTTGCGATTCGTTCGGCTACTACTGTGACACCTAAAGTTTTCGCGGCAGCTAAAAAGCTTAAAGTCGTGGGTCGTGCGGGTATTGGTGTTGACAATATCGACCAAAAAGCAGCCACTGCGCATGGTGTGGTGGTGATGAATACCCCATTCGGCAATTCGGTTACTACAGCAGAGCATGCAATTTCGCTTATGATGGCGCTGGCGCGGCAAATTCCCGCAGCCAATGCATCAACCCATGCGGGTAAATGGGAAAAAAGCAAGTTTATGGGCATTGAGCTTTATAATAAAACGCTTGGTTTAATTGGTTGTGGCAACATTGGATCTATCGTGGCCAACCGTGCGCAGGGCTTGAAGATGAAAGTGATTGCATATGATCCATTCCTATCTTCGGAAAAAGCGGCGAGTATGAATATTCGTAAAGTTGAGCTTGATGAGCTTTTGCTGCAGGCTGACTTTATTACGCTACACACCCCATTAAACGAAGCCACACGTAATATTCTGGGTGAGAAAAACCTCGCTAAAGTGAAAAAAGGCGTACGCATCGTAAATTGTGCACGCGGCGGATTAATTGATGAAGCCGCTTTGAAAGTGGCGATTGAATCGGGCAGGGTTGCCGGTGCGGCGCTGGATGTGTTTGATAACGAACCTGCAAACGAAAACCCACTTTTTGGTATGGAAGAAGTTATTTGTACGCCACATTTAGGAGCTTCCACTTCAGAAGCACAAGAAAATGTGGCCATACAAGTAGCCGAACAAATGGCTGATTATTTGAATAATGGCACGGTGGCAAATGCTATCAATACGCCATCGCTAACGGCTGAAGAGGCAAAAAGTTTAAGCCCATATTTGGATTTAGCGCAGCAGCTTGGTAGTTTTAGCGGCCAGTTAACTGAAAATGGCCTAACCAAAGTGGCGATTGAATACACTGGCGCTGTGGGTAAGCTCAACACTAAGCCACTCACTGCTATTTGTTTAAAAAGCGTACTTTCGCCTTTAATCGATAGCGTTAACGCCGTGAATGCTCGTAATGTAGCCGAAGATAGAGGCATTGAAGTGACCGAAACTGTGCGTGAGCAAAGCGGCAATTATCGAAGTCTTATGCGCGTTACGATAACCACCGATAAGCGTGAACGGTCAGTTGCTGGCACTTTATTTGCGGAACGCCCACGTGTGGTAGAAGTTTCTGGTGTGAAACTGGAAGCAAATTTAGGTGCATTTACCCTCTATGTGAATAATGAAGATAAACCTGGTTTGGTGGGTAATTTAGGTAAAACCCTTGGCGAAGCCAATATCAATATTGCTAACTTCCATCTTGGGCGCAGCGATACTAGCAGCGATGCCATTGCTTTGGTCGAAGTAGATGATGCCATATCAGATGAATTGCTTGCAGCTATTGCGAAATTGCCAACGGTTAAACAAGCAAAATTCTTAAAGTTTTAATTAGCGAATTTATAGAAGGGAATAGGGGGGCGAAATCCCTCTATTCCATATATTGCCCGCCATTTACGGATAAGGTCTCGCCGGTAATAAAGCCTGCATTTTCGCTGATGAGGAATGCCACACAGCGAGCGATTTCGGATGCTTCGCCCAATCGACCTACGGGAATTTGCGCTACAATTTTTTGTAACACATTTTCAGGCACAGCTTTGACCATCTCCGTAGCGATATAGCCGGGTGCTACGGCATTTACGGTAATGCCTTTTGATGCGGTTTCACGTGCAAGTGCTTTAGTAAAGCCAATCACGCCTGCTTTGGCAGCCGAATAATTGGTTTGACCAAACTGGCCAAGCTGGCCATTAATTGAGCTGATGCTAACAATGCGACCAAACCCACGTTCGCGCATTCCATCAATCACGGCGTGTGACATATTGAAGCAAGAATCTAGGTTGGTACGAATCACCGCGTTCCAATAATCAGGTGTCATTTTATGCATTGCTGAATCGCGTGTGATGCCCGCATTATTAATCAAAATTTCGATAGACTGGCCTAAATCCTTCTCAATTTTTTTGACTGCATCTTCGCATGATTGATAATCGGCGACATCAAATTTATAGGTAGCAATGCCTGTCGCTTTGGTAAATTTTGCTGCCGCATCATCACGGCTGGCATAGCTTGCGGCAACTTTAAAGCCCTGTGATTGTAGTTTGAGGCTTATCGCCTCACCAATTCCGCGGGTTCCGCCGGTTACTAATGCTAAACGTGACATAATTTTCTACCTTTCGACACACATTGCGATGCCCATGCCGCCGCCAATGCATAATGTTGCTAAACCTTTTTTCGCATCGCGGCGCTTCATCTCGTGCAATAGAGTTACAAGGATGCGGCAGCCTGATGCACCGATGGGATGGCCGAGTGCAATCGCACCGCCATTGACATTAATTTTACTTTCGTCCCAACCAATCGCTTGATTGACACTAAGCGCTTGTGAAGCGAATGCCTCGTTAGATTCGATAACGTCCAAATCAGTATGTTTCCAACCCGCTTTTTCAAGTGCTTTTTGCGTGGCGGGTATGGGGCCTGTGCCCATTACTTTGGGGTCAACACCCGCTTGCGCCCATGCCGTAATTTTGGCTAGGGGTGTAAGATTATATTTTTTTGCGGTTTCGGCTGTCATTACCATTACCGCAGCGGCGCCATCATTAATGCCAGAAGCGTTGCCTGCTGTAACACTGCCTTCTTTATCAAATGCAGCGCGTAAGCTAGCAAGAATCTCAAGTGTTGTGGCGCGCGGATGTTCATCCGCATCTATTGTCACATCGCCTTTACGGTTTTTAATGGTAATGGGTACAATTTCATCTTTGAATTTGCCAGCATTATTGGCAGCTTGGTATTTTTCTTGCGATTGCATGGCGAATGCATCTTGCTGTTCGCGGGTGATTTTAAATTCTTTAGCTACATTTTCAGCCGTGATGCCCATATGATAATCGTTGAAAATGTCGGTTAAGCCATCATAAACCATAGTGTCGATTAGCGTGCCATTACCCATTTTAACACCTTCGCGTAAATGCGCAACATGGGGTGAGTTGGTCATACTTTCTTGCCCGCCGGCAATAACAATCTCGCTATCGCCATTCGCAATAGCCTGTGCGGCAAGTGCTACAGCACGCAAACCTGAGCCACATACCTGATTAATGTTCCATGCGGGTGAATCAATGGAAAGGCCCGCGCCTAAAGCAGCTTGGCGAGCAGGGTTCATACCGTGGCCAGCTGTAAGAACTTGGCCTAGAATTACTTCGCTAATCGCTTCAGCTGGCACACCCGTTTCTTCAAGTAAGTTTCGAATCACAGCTGCGCCTAGTTCATGCGCTGCTAATGGAGAAAATCCGCCTAAAAAGCGACCAATGGCAGTACGTTTGGCGGCTACGATTACGATATCTGACATGTTTACCCTTTAACGTTAATGTGTGATGCTTATTAGGTTTAAGCATACCATTAAGGATTGTCTAGCAGTTTGCGTTTAAAATTGTTGCATCCAACGAACCAGAGGTATCATTAACCTGTCGCGCTGCGCTACTCCTGCAACCATGCCTACATGGCCCGATGATGGTGTGATGAGCGTTACATTTTCAAGTTTATTAACCAGAGCAATAGCGCATTCGTAAGGTACAATATTATCGCGTGTCGGAATGGCTGCGAATACAGGAATCTCAAGCTTTTCTAACGATACTTCTTGCCCGCCAATGTTCCAATCACCGCTCATTAGCGGGTTATCTTCTGGCCATTCAACCAAACATTGCAATGCAATTTTTTGCGAGACATCCACACCATCATTTGCCCAATGTTGCAAAGCTACAAAGTTCATTTCTTCACGAATATTGCTGGCTTCAGAAAATCGTGAAAATTGTGAAATAATCCGTGCCGAATTGGCGAGATAACATAAGGATTGCACGTTTTCCGAAGCGAATAGGGGGGTGCGCAAAATTTTCTTCTTTAAGCTTTCACGTTCCGTTTGATTCATTTTAGCGAATGAGTAATGACTAAAATCCCAAGGTGTTGCGAGTAAAACTAAACCTTTAACGCGAGGAAATAAACTCGCTAATGCTACGGCGATTACTCCACCTAAGCAATATCCTAGCACGGTAATCGGACGATTTATCGCCTCCCAATGCATTTGTAGCGTTTCTAATAATGTGACCACATAGGCTTCGACTCCCATTGCAGAATCCGCCTCATTAGGCTCGTGCCATTCAACAATGCAAACATCCATAGCATCACGATTAAATTCTTGAACAATACTGGCATGCGGCGACAGATCGAGGATATAGTATTTATTAACTAAAGAAGGAATGCAAAGATGCAAAGGGCGGCGCTCAGCCACTTTACGATTTCCGCTATGGTAAAAGCGCAAGTTACAATGCTTGCCCTTTAAAACGGTTGTGGTGGGAGTGGTTTGTGGGCCTACAAATTTAGAATCGCGGTATCTATCCAGCCCGGTTAGAAATTTGGATTCGCGCATTTCGCTCTCGCTCTTCACGGCGCTTTCCAGCTTCAGCATCAGTTCGGGGGTAAGCTCGGATGATGGCTTCGAGGACGCATATTCGCTGCTCACACTTCTCAAGGCGGCTGGCCAGTTCCTGAACTGAGCCATGGCTATCGTCATTAAGCTGGGTAAGTTGTTGATTGGGTGTGTCATTTATATGGTTATCATTTTCATTCTTTTTATCATCACCCCAAAAATCATTGGAATCTTCCAACATATGCAGTAATTTCGTGTTATAGGTCGGGCTCTCCATCGCATGATTCAGAGAGTCTTGCCACATATCAAGAAATTGTCGTGCAAAGTCTTCGGGTTTCATTAGCGAATTCATTTATTAATAAAAAGTAAGTATATAGAGGATGTAGTAATAAACTCAAGTAATGAATACAAAAACCAACATAAATGAGCCCGATTTGGTGCAAATCAAGAAATATGGCAACCGCCGCTTATATAATATGCAAACCAGCAGTTATGTGACATTGGATGACTTAACGATTTTGGTGAAAGATAATGTGCAGTTTGAAGTGCGTGATGCCAAAACCGGTCAGGACCTTACGCGCCAAGTACTGATGCAGATAATATTAGAGCAGGAAACAACAGGCACGCAGATGCTACCTGTAGAATTGTTGCGATCGCTAATTCGTTATTATGAGACTGATATGCACAACTCATTTGAGCATTTTTTAAGCGCTTCCATGCAGCGCTTTACCGAGAAAAACTCGTTATGGATGGAACAAATGGGTAAATTTACAGATTTAGAGTCTATTCAAAAACAACAAATTGAATGGTTTAATAAAGCGTTTGGAATAATAAAGCCGTAAAAGATTATCGTTCAAACCCAACACCTTTATGCTGTTGTGCTGCAGAAAAACCACTACTAGGTGCACCGGTTGATTGTTGATCTGATACTTCGACATTCAAATTACCCATTGTTTTTCGAAATGCTTCAAATGGGTCACTAGGAATATCAGGCTCTAATGCATTATTTACAGAAGGCGAATTTATTGATTTTTCGCGCTCTCTCTGTAATATTTCTTCGTAATTTACACCACCAGTAGTGGGCTCTAAGGGAGAAGATTCAAACTCGCTGCCAGCATTTTTAGCAATTTGTGTGGCTGCAACCGTTGCTACTGTCCCCCCCGCTAACGCCCCAAGTGCTGCGGTTCCTCCTGCACCCCCTACCGTGAGTACGGCACCAGCACCAACCCCAACTGTAGCAGCTTTGAACGCCATTCCGCTATTTTCAACAGCAAAATCAGCTGCTTTCTTGGCAGCTTCCGTTAAAAGGGATGACTTCTCTGTTCCATCTTCTGAAACAAAAGTAACTTTACCATCTTTGATTTCAACACCCATAGTTTAAGTATACGCTCAAATTATGAATATTTTATGAAGCTAAGCTAAAAAATTAACTAAGCGGCTAGATTTTTAAGCACGTAACGCAAAATGCCACCATTGCGGTAATAATCAAGCTCGTCTTCAGTATCAATACGGCAAAGCAGCGGTATTTGCTGTGTTTTGCCCTGCTTCGTGATATGTAATGTAACCTCACCACGCGGCTTTAATGTATCAACGCCGGTGATATCAAATGTTTCACTGCCATCAATGCCAAGCGATTGGTGTGTTGTACCCTCTTTAAAAGATAGTGGAAGCACGCCCATGCCAATAAGGTTTGAACGATGAATACGCTCAAAACTTTCCGTAACCACGGCTTTGATTCCGAGTAATGTTGTACCTTTAGCCGCCCAATCGCGTGAGGATCCGGTGCCATATTCTTTGCCGGCCATTACAATCAACGGCGTTTCGGTTTTTTCATAGTGCATAGCGGCATCGTAAATGCTCATTTGCTCACCTGTAGGTAGATAGGTAGTCCAACCACCTTCAGTGCCAGGGGCAAGTTGGTTACGTATGCGAACGTTAGCAAATGTGCCGCGCATCATAACTTCATGGTTGCCACGACGTGAACCGTACGAATTCCAATCCTTTTTCTCAACTCCGTGCTTTTCTAAATATTCTGCAGCGGGGCTACCTTTGGCAATGGAGCCAGCAGGCGAAATATGGTCAGTAGTGATTGAATCGCCTAATAATGCGAGCAATTTAGCGCCTTTAATATCTTCGCTATTAGCTGGAGCTGAAATGTCATCAAAAAATGATGGTAGGCGCACATAGGTGCTTTTTGATTGCCAATCATAGGTTTTACCATCGCTCACCGCTACTTTTTGCCAAGCTTCAGGGCCTGTAAATACATCGCTGTATTTCTCTTCAAACATCGCACGGGTTACACAACGCGCCACGGTGTCTGATACTTCTTTGCTAGTTGGCCACACATCTTTAAGATATACGGGTTTTCCGTTCTTATCTTTGCCCAGTGGTTCGGTCGTAATATCAATATGCATTGATCCTGCAAGTGCATAGGCAACAACGAGTGGAGGCGATGCCAGATAATTAGCACGCACGAGCGCATGTACACGCCCTTCAAAGTTGCGATTACCTGAAAGCACAGAAGTAACGACAAGATTTTGTTCCGCAATAGCTTTTTCAATCTCAGGCTTTAATGGGCCTGAGTTGCCGATACAGGTGGTACAACCATAACCTACAAGATTAAAGCCGAGCGCGTCTAAATCGTCCGATAACCCCGCACGGTTTAGATATTCGGTGACTACTTGCGAGCCGGGAGCGAGTGACGTTTTAACCCACGGTTTAACATTAATACCCAGCTCACGCGCTTTTTTTGCAACCAAACCCGCTGCGAGCATTACACTTGGGTTAGAGGTGTTGGTGCAACTCGTAATCGCAGCAATTACCACATCGCCATCTTCAACTGCGGCATGATTGCGGTGCATGGTAGGGTGTTTAGCAAAGTCTTTTAACTCATCCGAAAGTTCAGTTGTCATAATTCCGTCGCTCACCCGACTATCGGAAGGCGCAATTTCATCGACATCTTTTTCTGCCATTTTATCATTACGGCTTTG
The DNA here is from genome assembly GCA_963837025.1 of uncultured Alphaproteobacteria bacterium. Lineage (GTDB taxonomy): Bacteria > Pseudomonadota > Alphaproteobacteria > Rickettsiales > JALZUV01 > JALZUV01. The sequence continues at coordinate 397,148 of CAWILT010000001.1, read as the reverse complement.
CGCTTCTGATTTTAAGAAGCTTTTAAAAGCAGGCGAGGCATCTGAAAGCAAAATCATATCTTGTGGACGTTTGGGCCCTGAAATTGCAGGCTCAACACTGGAAAGATTTAACGCCAATACATCAGTAAAGATTGGATTTTCGTTGTGTGAGCCCCAGAGACCTTGCGCTTTTGCATAAGCTTCCACTAAATCTATTCGTTTTTCGTCACGCCCAGTAAGACGCAAATAATTCAATGTTTCTTCATCAATTGGGAAGATGCCGCATGTTGCGCCATATTCAGGTGCCATATTAGCAATCGTCGCGCGATCTGCGAGCGATAAGTTTTGCAAACCTTCGCCATAAAATTCAACAAATTTGCCTACAACGCCTTTTTCACGCAGCATTTTGACAATTTTAAGCACGAGATCGGTTGCCGTCATACCTTCAGCTAATTTACCAGTGAGCTTAAAACCCACTACTTCAGGAATAACCATAGAGATTGGCTGACCTAACATGGCAGCTTCGGCTTCAATTCCGCCAACGCCCCAACCTAAAATGCCAAGTCCGTTGATCATGGTGGTATGGCTATCAGTGCCCACTAAACTATCAGGATAGGCATAATGTTTGCCGTTTTCTTCCTTTGTCCACACGCACTGACCTAAATATTCTAAATTCACTTGGTGGCAAATGCCTGTTCCGGGTGGAACAACGCGGAAATTGTTAAAGGCTTTTTGCCCCCAACGCAAAAACTCGTAACGCTCTTTGTTGCGCTCCATCTCTAGCTCAACATTCTGATCGAATGCTGCATCAGTACCATATTTATCAACCATAACCGAGTGGTCAATAACCAAATCAACCGGAGATAGTGGGTTGATTTTATCAGCTGATTTGCCCATGCCAACGATGGCATCGCGCATTGCTGCTAAATCAACTACGGCAGGCACCCCTGTAAAGTCTTGCATTAAAACGCGGGCAGGGCGGAAAGCAATTTCACGCGGATTTTTAGTGTTTTTTGCCCATTGTGCAAAGGCTTCAATATCCTCTTTATGCACTGAGCGCCCATCTTCATAGCGCAATAGGTTCTCTAAGAGAATTTTAATTGAGTAGGGAAGGCGCGCGATTTCTAGACCCAACGTTTTTTCCGCCGCTTTTAAATTATGATAATGGTAGGTAACACCGTTTGATTCGAGTGTTTGGGCAGTGTTAAAACTATTAATGCTAGGCATAATTTAATTCTCCTAAATGTGAATCATTAGCTTTTAGCAGGCAATGGTTAACGTCAAGTTAAACAGTCATAAACTTGCTTAAATAGGCCATTCATTAGTTTATAGTAGTGCTCAGACCCTACAGCAGTATCGGTGCCAATTAAGTTAAGCTTGATAAGATTAAAATTATTTTCTTGCGCGTAACGTTTTAAAAGCGGTGAGTTGCCATGGGTTTGAGCAATACAATGCCTTTCATCATCGGGCTTTCCATGTTTGATTTGCTTTAATTTTAGATGCTCTGGCGTAATGCCTACATAAAGAGCGAGTATTTCAGCGTCAGTGGTGTCTAAATAAAGAGTATTGCCCGCTAAAGTTTCGAATTTAGTTCGCCATGCGTCACCCCATTGCTTTAACTTTTTATAAGCGGCCGTTTCTGAATAAGGCTTTGGTTCAGTAGCGGCGTAAACTGATAAAGCTTGGTAAATTTGAATATATGCTTTGAGCGATAAGCCAGGGCTAAGCCAGCCATGGCTAATATTTTTACCATAGGGCGCATTATTAAATAAGAAGCTATATTTGGACGGTGCATTATCGGCAGCATTTTTCAAAAAATTTTCAACATGCTGGCTGGCGGCAAATACTATTGTAGCATGTTCTAACATGCGTGCTTGAGAGGGGCGCAAGCTAAAATGATGCGGATCAATAGCGCCTTCAATAAGCAATTGTGGCGGCGCTAAATTTAGCTCCTCAGTTGCCATGGATACCAATGCGTGAATTGGTTTTATAGTGGCAACGATTGTAAGATTTGGTTCAGCTGCTGCGCAATTTAGGCTGAAAAAAAACGATGCTAATAACATAAATAATGGTAAAGAACAGCGCATGGACGAATTACCTACTTTATTAAGAGCTAAAAACAATTCGCGTATTCTAATTGAGGCTACATCTATTAGCAAGAAGATGAGCGGGCGAAATTTGATTAGTAATGTAGATTTTCGCATTGAAGAAAATGAAATTGTAACACTTATTGGGCCGAATGGATGCGGCAAAACAACTTTATTGCGTTGTTTATTGGGATTGACGCGACCCGATGGTGGTAAAATTAGCCGAATGCGAAACTTAAGAGTTGGCTATGTGCCCCAGCACATCCATTTTGACCCTTCCATGCCCATTACTGCGGAGTATTTTCTCAATTTAAAAGCGGATAAGTTTGCCAATCTTTTGCAAATATCGGAATTACTGCAAATTAATGATCTCTTGCAAAAGCAACTTCGCAATTTGTCTGGAGGAGAGCTTCAGCGCGTTTTGTTAGCACAAGCATTGTTGAATACCCCTCAGTTATTAGTTTTAGATGAACCCGTGCAGGGGGTTGATTTTAGTGGGCAGGCTTCGCTTTACAAACTCATCCGTAATGCCAGTAAAACATTGGGTTGTTCGGTTATTATGGTAAGTCATGATTTACATCTGGTTATGGCCGATACAGACCGCGTTGTGTGTTTAAATGGGCATATTTGTTGTTCAGGAACGCCCCAAAATGTTAGTAAAGATCCTGCTTTTAGAAACTTGTTCGGTGAAGATATTGCCCGCCAAATTGCACTTTATGTGCATCATCATGATCATCATCATAATGCTAGTGGTGATGTGGTAACCTGTGAAATAGAAGGGCACAATCATGGATAGCTTCTTTTTCTATGCATTTGCGGCAGGTGCTTTACTTTCGTTATCCACCGCACCATTGGGGTGTTTTGTTATATGGCGAAAAATGGCTTATTTTGGCGACGCTTTAGCCCATTCTGCGCTCTTAGGTGTTGTGCTCGGGTTGCTATGGCAAATTCCCTTAATTATTGCAATATTACCTATTTCAATTTCGATTGCGATTATCATTGCGCTTACTAATCAGCATAGCCGGTTTTCATCAGACACATTGCTTGGCATTACAGCACATGGCGGGTTGGCACTTGGGGTGGTGATTATGGCGATGATACCGCAATTACAAGTTGATCTCATGGCGTATTTATTTGGTGATATTTTAGCTGTGAATCAAACAGATTTATTATTTATTGCCCTATTATCAATAAGCGTCATAACAACATTAATCTTAAACTGGAAATCTTTGATTCTAATCACTTTAAACGAGGACGTTGCTCTTGTTAGCGGCGTTAATGTAAAGCAGAAGCGTTTATTATTAATGATTTTAATGGCCTTGACGGTAGCGATAAGTATTAAATTAGTTGGATTATTGCTGATAACCTCCATGCTAATATTGCCTGCGGCAATCGCAAGGTTTTACGTTAATAACCCTCCTCAAATGGCTATAATTTCTACGTTTTCAGCAATCTGTATGGTGGCTTTTGGATTGCTATCTTCTTATTATATGGATACGCCATCTGGCCCATCAATTGTGTTAATTGGAGCAATATTATTCTCTTTTTCAGCAGCTTATCGTGCTGTATTTACTAAGTAGATGAACGTAAAGCTTTAAATCCATTTTCTAAATCGGAAATTAAATCCTCTATTGCCTCTAATCCGATATGCACTCTAAACAATTGGCCCTCGCCTTGAGTGCCCGCTGTGCGTATGTTGTTCAGCCATAAAGGCAAAATTAAGCTCTCATAGCCACCCCAACTCCACCCCATTCCAAAATGGTGTAGATTGTCAACAAATGCAGCAATTTGATTATCATTTAGCGTTTGTGTTCGGAATGCAAATAAGCCATTGCTGCCTTTAAAGTCACGTTTCCAAAAAGCATGACCGGGGCAGGATTCAAATGCAGGATGTAAGATTTGTGTAATTTCAGGCTGCTTTTTAAGCCATTCTGCTACTTCTAACGCTGATTTTTCGTGAGCTGGCATGCGCACCCCCAGCGTTCGCATACCGCGCATCATCAAATAAATTTCTTCACTGCCTGCGTTAGCTCCAATGCTACGGTGAGCACGCTGAATAATTGGCCATGTTTTTGCGTTGGCGCATATAATGCCCATCAATAAATCAGAATGGCCAGATAGATATTTACTAGCTGAAGCAATCCACACATCAACCCCTAAAGAAAAAGGCTCGCATAATAGAGGTGTGCCATAGGTATTATCAAGCATTAACAAAGCGTTATGCTTATGCGCAACATCGGCTAAAGCGCGAATATCTTGCACTTCAAAGGTGAGCGATCCAGGGCTTTCTGCAAATATTACCTTTGTATTGGGTTGCACTAATGCTTCAATATCGCTGCCTAAATCAGGCTTATAGAAAGTAATTTCAATGCCAAGCCTACTTAATTCTTTGGTACAAAAATGGCGTGTTGGTTCGTAAACAGTATCTGCAATCAATAAGTGATCACCATTGCTTAACAAGCCAAGTAAAGCTGTTGCGAATGCTGAATTGCCGCAGCCGGTTAGTGCAACGCCTTCTGCTTTAAAAAGATCGGCTAAATCGCTACAAATTTTTTCCGTTACACAATTGCCATATCGGCCATAAGAGGCAGTGCCCAACTGGCCAATTCGCGATTTTTGATATTCAGCGAAATCTTTAAATAAAATGGTAGAGCCACGCATGGGAGGTGCATTAACCACACGGCCATGATTAAATGGATCGCGTCCAACTTGTGTATATTTGGTCTTATTATCCATAATAAACTCCAATTTGTGCTAGGATTAAGCGTAATAATTGGCAATAACATTATTTAAAGGATACTCCAAACAAATGACGAAAAATTCAAAGAATATCATTGCTTTCATGGGCATTGCTGGTGCAAATGCCGATTTAGCTTGCAGAATTTCTGAACCATATATGGAAACATTGCCGTGTGACACATTTGATGATGTATTCTTAGCGGTGCGTGAAGGAAAAGCGAGTAGGGGGTTGGTGCCTATCGAAAACTCACATGCGGGTCGTGTAGCTGAAATCCATAACCTTTTGCCACAAATGGGACTACATATTGTTGGTGAGCATTTTCTTGCAGTGAAACATACATTAGCTGGCATTAAAGGCGCGCAATTAGTTGATATTAAAGAAGTTTATTCGCATCCACAGGCTTTGATGCAATGTAAAGGAAACCTTCAAAAACTCAAAGCAGTGCCTTGCGCCAGCTCAAACACGGCAGGTGCTGCATTAAATGTTTCTAAGTGGGCAGATAAGAGCAAGGCGGCTTTATGTACTGATTTAGCTGCAGAATTATATGGCTTAGAACCGCTGAAAAGCGATATGCAGGATAATAATATTAATATTACCACTTTCATTAAAGTAGCAATAGATCTGTTGGATGAGGAAGAATTAGATGGTGTTGATAATATTTTAACATCGATTCTATTTGAATTACGTAATATACCATCGGCGCTCTATAAGGCGCTTGGCGGATTTGCTACGAATAAAGTGAATATGGTTAAATTAGAGAGTTACATTTCAAGCGGTGTGGCGCCAACTGCACAATTTTTAATGACATTTGAGGGCAAGCCGAGCGAAATTCCCGTGCAAAATGCATTAGATGAATTGAGTTTCTTTACACAAAAAGTAACTATTCTTGGTGTTTATCCTGCTGATAAAGACCGCACTAGCAGTGCTTTATAATATATAAAAGTTCCATAATATAAATTATAGAACAATTATAGGGTTTGTAAATATAGCCCCTATTGGCGCGACTGGTAAGTATTAAACCATTGATGAATATTTTCCATTACATCATCGCGCTGGCGATTTAAATAATGGTTGCCGCCTTCATACTCAATTAATTTTGTAGGCGTTTGTTTTCGTATAAGCAGTTGATTGAATTGCCTTGAATGCGCAATATTCACATCGTTATCCGCATCTCCATGCATGAGTAATGTGGGTGTATAATTTAATTTATTTATCCAATATGGTGCTGATCTATCTTCTAAAGCTTTAAACCCCTGCTCTTTATAATCAGGTAAAACCCGCATTAACCATTCTTCCCGTTTTGCGTTATCATCAGTAGATAATGTAAGATCAATCAGAGGCGCACCTAGCGCAATAGCATTAACCTCAACTCCGTTCTTTAGCGCTAATAGCGTAGACATTCCTCCGCGTGACCAGCCAAACATATAAATATTTTTACCATCCCAATGTTTCAACTGATGGCGTAAATTATAGAGCTCTACAATGTCCTGAACCTCAGCTCCGCCAAATTCATCAGCGCCTTCCCCGCCATCCGTTCCACGATATTGGCTGGCTAATATAATATAGCCTTTTAAAACGAGAGGGGCAAGTAAGTTATTGATAGTTAGCACATTTATCATACCATATTTACCTCGCCCGCCTCTGTTAAATAGGACAAGTGGCAGTCCTTTATTAGGAACCTCATTAGGGTAAAGATAATACGCTTTGATATTATAGCCATCGCTAGAATAGGTAAATTCTTTCGCTTGAACGGTTTGGTTCTGGTTAAATTTTTCAATCCAACCAGAATAAATATTCTCAGATACACCGCTAGGAAATACCCCATCCTTAATTACTGAATAAGATTGAGGCACATATTCTCGAAATGGGATTGTTGAAGATAAAAGCTGGCTATCAAATGTCATATATATCAGTTATAACAAAATTTTAACTGTGAAAGCACGTAACATTTTAAAAACACTTATATTATTACATATATTTGCATTTGTTTTAATCCCTCAGACAGTTTTAGCATGGGAAGGAATTAAAGCGGATGATTCTTCTCGCGTTTCTATCGATGAAAAAGCCATAATCAAAGTTAATGAAGAAGTTTTTATTATAAGCCATGATGATCAATATAGTGCTAAATACATCATACTTAGCATCAATCATAATTTTGGCGGCAGTGAACTATATGTAAAAGATATAAGCACTCAGCAATCACATATTTTATGGATGAAATAAAATAAAAGAAATTGGAGCGGGTGAAGAGATTCGAACTCTCGACATCTTCGTTGGCAACGAAGTGCTCTACCACTGAGCTACACCCGCTTGGGTGAAATTTACTCGCGAAATATAACTAAATCAATTTGCATTGCAAGCCCCACTTTATCATTTTTATAAATGATGTTAGAAAGTGGGAATGAAAACAAAATTTGATGAAAAATTGCTAGAGATTCTTGTCTGTCCTTTAAGTAAAGCGGCGCTTTCCTATGATGAAACCGCTCAGGAGTTGCGATGCAAGGATTCGGCTTTAGCGTATCCTATTCGTAATGGAATTCCTATTATGCTCGTGAGTGAAGCCAGAAAAATTGAGGATATATGAGTCTTACCACGATTGAACCTGCTAAAATTCCTGTACGCTCAACGGATATTGTAGGAGCGGAAGTGCATAATAGTAAGGGCGAAAATTGCGGCGAGATTGTTGAATTAGTGATTCACAAACGCTATGGCGAAGTGGCTTATTTACTTTTATCATACCCCGGTGATTTTGGGCCTGAATATGCAGAAAAGTTATTTGCAGTGCCGTATGATGCATTTTACATGGAAGATTTAAACCGTACGCAAAGCCATTTTCTGTTACATGTGGATGAAGCGTTTTTAAAAGCTGCCCCAGGATTTGCACGCAATGCCCTACCCGACTTTGCCGATCCACGGTTTGTTACGGAACATAAAGACTATTATAAGGGTGTTAGCTTAAATATTCTTACCTAAAGGTTCATTGGGTTGTATATTTTCTATTTTTACGCGAGTGCGCGGTAAAGCCTCTGGATAATTCTCGCCCAACCATTTGATGAGTCCTTCGCGCACAAAGCAGCGTAAATCCCATGTGGTGGGTGAGTTTTTGCCAGTCATCAAGGCGCGTAAAGTTACGGTTGATTCAGTAGTATCAATCACTTGCAGCACTTTTACACGCCCATTCCATAAATCGGTGCTTTCAAGCAAACGATCTAGCTCTTTTCGCATTTCATCAACGGGCACGTTATAATCAGTATTTATAACCACTGTCCCAATGATTTCGGCTTCATTGCGCGTCCAATTCTGGAAAGGAGTTTCAATAAAATAGGTTATGGGCACGATTAGACGGCGCAAATCCCAAATGCGGATAACGATGTAGGTTAGTGTTATTTCTTCGATCCACCCCCACTCACCCTCAACAACAACTGCATCTTCAATGCGAATAGGCTGAGTAATGGCTATTTGAATGCCAGCAAATACGCTACCAATGGTTTTTTGAGCGGCAAAGCCCAATATAATTCCCGCTACACCTGCTGATGCAAGCAAGCTTTTGCCAATATCCGTCACTCCATCAAATGTCATCAACACAAGCGATATGCTAATTAGAATAACGATAAATACTAATACACGATAAAGCACATTAAGTTGGGTGTGACGTTTACGTGCATAGAGGTTATCTGCGGTGCTAATATCATAGCCACGTAAAGACTTATCGCGAAACGCTCGCATTCCACAAATAACAATCCATGTAATAATTATAATAAACGCGCGATTCAAATATTTTGATATCGTTTGCGAAATTTCAATATCAGTGAATTGGCTTTGAGTTAAAATGACGCTAGCAAAAACACAAATTGTTAATATGGCTAATGGTTTTTGCGCGTACTTAAGAAATAAAAATATAAAACTAAATTCACCCGCCCCATTTGCATGGCTTTTAATTCTCATAAATCCAAAAACCACTGTGAAAATTAGCGATGCTATTAAAATGACAAGTATCACATTTTCAACAAAAATTGTATTCAGGAAATCTAGCATAAAATTTTATTCTCACATTTATTTACAATATTTATAAACTTATATGAGTGTTCTTATCTAGTAAAACATTTGCGTCTAAAGCTATTTTTCAACACTTTCCGAATCAAGAATCATTTATTTCACAAATGCAAAACCCTCTTGTTGGCAATCGTATTTTAAATGTGGAAGGAAATGCTGGACTATCCTTGCGATATTAGGGGTTACCTTAAGGTTATGACTAAAATAATTATCTAATGCACGTTGTAATAGAATTTCTGCTTCCGCTTTAGAATCAATTTCTACTGCATCAATATCGTGTTTAATCGAATTTTTAGCCATGTTGAGGCATTTACCTATTTCATCAGAAGATATCTCTGATAAAAATTTAACAGTTATAATACCATCGCCTTTAAAATTTCCTGCAACTAAGCAGTCTTCTCCTTTAAGCGGCTTATTAAAACTATTCTTAAGCCAATCATGCGAATTCATCTGATTTTTCGGAAGTGTCTTTCCTAAAATTTCTTCCGCTACTCCAGCCAGAGTTATTGTTAATAAAAATTTTTTCTTGTCTAAATACTGAACTATAGCTTCCTCTAGGTGCTCTTGTGCTTTAACTAATGGAGATATTTTCATGTATAGTATTAAATACACCGCCTTGAATATTTATCAATTCATACATAATAATTTTCAAAACTACTGATTAAAGTTATCAGCTAAATTCAAAATTTTAAAAAGCTGGCGGTGCTATCAGGCTAAATAGAACTATTCTTCAAAACCGAACCAGACCAAACTTTAAGCAGCAAGAATTTCACTCCCACGTATTAAGCGAAGATTGTCTTATATTCTAAAATGTATCTTTTTTTCTTGGTGTCTTTCGTGATTAAAGTGATTCTGGAATTGCGATTGCATGGCCATAAACTTTTGGAGCGATCCCATTGATCGGAACTTGTCTATGACCTTCTCTCGCCTTCGAAAATGCAAGTTTTATATTGCGCCGTGTTCTGCACATAATCCATATCAAAATCACGCAATACAGCTCCATATGAATCTAATTTGTTAATAACAATTTTCTTGAGAAACACTATAGGCTATTGATTTAAATCAGACTATTCTTCATATAGCGTATACATCTAATATTTTTAATTTAAATGAGCTAAGTTTTCAGTGACTATGCTTATTTAAAGTTGATTTAATTCTCTACAGACAAATAAATAAAACTATTTGTATATAGAATGTAAGCTTACCTCCAATAATATCAGAATTTTATAAGGAACCCAGATTATACAAGTATAATTTCGCCTTAATGAAACCTTAACATTATTTAAGTATCCTGCTGGTTAAGATAATAAAAGAAATTCAAACTTTTAAACAGTTAGCAGGATAATAATGGTTGAACTACAAACTACCAGAGAACGCGAAATTGACGCTGCTTACAAGCCGCTACCGATTGGAACGCGACAGCGCCCTTGGCCAACGCGTCAACGCGGTGAAGAAAATGGCGTGCGCACGTTTGGTATGGGGGTAATTCAAAGCGATGTTGACCCACTTTGGCTTTATTCAGCCCGCGATTATAAGCATGTTCTGCCTGAATTGATGCGAAAAATGCCTGTTCCAGGCATGTTTGATGCCTTTGAGACCATTTTAAATAACCCTCTTGTCTATTTAGAATCGGATCCGGGTTTTGGTAAATCTTATCTTGCTGATTTAATTGGTAATGCTATGCACCCTGAAGGTGCCATTATTTATGATGCAGGGGGTAAAAACTTAGAATCACTACTTTTTGAAACTATCTTTGATTCTAATGCAAATAGCGATTTAATGGATCGCATTAATAGCGCCCTTCGAGATGGCACAATCACTGCACCGTCACTCAAAGCATTGCGTGAATTAAAAGTGACCACCGTTGATAGTAGTGGCCTTAAACGCAAGCAACCCCTCCTTTCTGAAGAAGGTAAAAAGCGGCTGTTTGATTGGAAGGGTCTAGAAAACTCAAGCATTTCGCGTAAAGAAATCGATGATGTTTTGTCTTCAGTTCAAAAATATCAAGAGTGGAATGGCGGTTTACGCATTGGTTTTAAAGATGTGGATGGCGCACTTATAGTTAGCGTCAATGCCGAAAATAAACCCTCGATTAATTCGCCTGAAAAATCGTTACTCTGGGCAATTAACCTCACTTATCTGGCGCAAAAAGACGGGTCTGGATTCTACAATTCGGCGTTATGGAAGCAATTTGCTTCACGCGATGGGGTGGCGCAAATTGAAAAAGAGCGTTTAGCATTTTATGCTGCCACTACAGGTTTGAATAAAGACACACGCATTAAATGGGGTGAACTTGGAAGCAGTTTTTATTTTAATCCACCCGAAAATCACATCAACCTCGACCTTATATTGGGTTTGGGAGTTGGGTTTGACGTTGCCCGTGCGGTGGCATTTCATGAGATAGGCCATAGCCAAATTACCAAAGGGTTTGGGCAAAAGATTGCAGAATTAGATGAGCAGATTGAACGTTTAAATAGCAAGGGCAAGGATAGCTCACTTACGCAAGATGAATATAAGCAGTTATACTAGTGTAGATAATCTATTTAATACTCTGACAATATAGCAACAAATTAGTTTAAATTATGTTAAGGCTTCATGATGACGAAATGTGCTATGCTCGGTTTTCTAAGCTCAATAACATAACTTTTAAAAACCCGCTGAACGGTTGTGCCCATCATTACCATTTCACCCAATATAGAGCTAACTAGTGCTGCATAGCAATTTGTGAAAAATAGGTGTGAAGAATGCTTTTTGGCGTTTACTTTTATTTGAAGGAGGAGCAGTTGTTATTATCTTAGCGAACTATTGGAGTCGTATTCAAGCAAAACTTGATTGTTGGTTCCATGAATTACGTGATAAGTCTTTAAAAAATCCGCACTGATTAATTTCATAGTGCAGTTTTTAAACAAAATTTCTTTGATATGCATGATATGAAGCAATAAAACTCAATTGTAATAATTTCGAAAGTTAAATGAAAAAGTCACTTCATCATAAATCCCGAATTCATTCGATAGATTTTCTTCGAGGTTTGGTAATGTTAATTATGACTCTGGATCATGTTCGAGAGTTTTTCTTTATGGCACAACCCTTGTCGGATCCCATGCAATTAGATGGGCTGGCTCCAGAAATTTTCTTTTCTAGGTGGCTTACGCATATATGCGCCCCGGTATTTGTACTTCTTACGGGTTTATCTGCTTATCTTTATAGTCAGAATTCAGGCCGGACAAAAAAAGATGCTTCGCTCTATCTACTTAAACGAGGGTTACTGCTTATTTTGTTGGAAGCCACACTAATAAACTTTGCTTGGACATTTAGCTTTCCACCCGAAATGCTCTATTTCCAGATTATATGGGCTATCGGGTTTAGTATGGTAGTTCTAAGCGGCTTAATATGGTTGCCAATTCCTTTATTGGTTGCTATCGGGTTAGCCATTATATTAGGGCATAATGCTTTAGACTACATAGTCGCAGATCAATCTACCTTACTGGGTGTTATCTGGACATTTCTGCATGATAGAGGTGTTTTAGCTTTGACGGAAAATATCTCTTTACGTACATCATACCCTTCATTGCCTTGGGTGGGAGTTATCGTTTTAGGTTATGCAATAGGAATATTCTATGGAAAAGAAGTGAACGCGTCTTTGCGACTTAAAATACTGTCTTTAATAAGTGCTATTTGTCTCATTTCTTTTATATTTTTGAGATTAAATAATGTGTATGGCGAAGCTAACTTATACGATTCTACTCTTGAAGGTTCATTAGTATGGATGTCATTCCTTAATGTAACGAAATATCCTCCTTCATTGCAGTTTATGATGATGACTTTTGCACCTGCTTTTATGCTTTTAGTTTTAAGTGAAAAATGGAAAGGCAAATGGCTGGACTTTGTAGTCACCTTTGGAAGAGTTCCATTTTTCTACTATGTAGTGCATCTATATGTACTTCACTTGGCTTATCGTTTGACGTTGTTAGCCAATGATTATAATTGGGATGGAACACCTTCCGATCAACTTCTACCGATAAAATTTAGTCTTGATAGTATTTACAGCGTTTGGACAATTGCCTTTATAAGTATTTTAGCTTTATATCCATTAATAAAGTGGTTTGCTGAGCTTAAAAGGCGCAAATCGTGGCCTATTTTATCGTATTTGTAATAAAATTATAACGATCTGCAAATTGCGCAAACTATTAAGAATTGTTACGCTGTAAATTAATTGTTAATAACTCTTTGCTATATTTATTCTATGTTAAATAAAACTAATCCTGTTTTAAAAGATTATAAAAATAGCCCAAAAAGCGAACTTACTGCAGAGCTGCTCGTAAAAAAGATTTTTGGTGCTGATGGCATCTATGCTCGCATAGAAACAAGATGGAAAGCTTATGAGTCACATCAAGAGTGGCGCAGCGAGTTTTTAAAATCTAAAGAACGAGGATCAGAACCTATTTATTTAGATGAGAAAACAGGTGATGTTATTAGTGGATCACGAGCATTAGACCCCTGCCCTTTAATTAACGGGGCTTTATCGGAGCTTGTAGGTTTAGCGATAGATAGTTATCAAGAAGGTGTGGTGAAAGAATTCTATGAACGCGTGAATGCTGACCCTGAAACTAAAACTAAACTTGCCAACATTCCTGCAATTAGCGCCTATTCTGAAGGTGAAATGGAAAAATTCTACGCTCAAGCAGCGCTTGATCGTATTGAAAAACCTTATAATGGCTCTGTTGTTATGGCAGATGAGGCAGTTAAAAAAATTAAATATGATGCTGAACTGCGAGTAAAAAATTACCTTTCCGAAAATGGTTTCCGCTATATTTCGCATTATAATGAACAAGAAAAAATGAACATTTTTGGAGCAGCAGACTCCAAAGATTCGGAGTTAGTGAATACAATAAATACAGCGCGCAAGCTTTTCCGACTAGATGAAACGTTACAACCTTTCCCTTACACACATAATTATGAACATTTAGCTTATGGCGAGAAATTTCTTATCGAGAATCCAGCAGGCCATGGTAATTTCCCCAAATCCTTACAAACTATTGCGCAAAAAATTGCCCTTCCCGCTAATGATCCTGAAGCTTTAAGCGATGCTTCACGTCTTGTTAAATTACAAAACCCCGACATCTTTGGAGTTGAGGATTTAGATGAAAAATATATGACCTTTGTTGGTAGTGGTGCTTTGCCTTTGACAGGCTTTGTTAACCAAATAATTACTGGCTGTAATGTAAACCTTATTGATGTAGATCCCGAGGCGGTAGAGCTTTCACAAAAATTGCGAACACATTTAGAATTTTTAGGCGTATTGGAAAAGGATGCAGTAAGTGTTTACATTGAACATGGCAATCAAGTGCATTATGGTGGACCACGCGAAGATGGAGATAGGTTAAGCCATCGCGGTCAACGTTTTGTGGTGGATGGTCAACATTTTAATTTCAACACAAAAGGCGAATTATCTTCTCGGGAATCTGAAGATTTGAAATATATTCCTACCGACATTCTCTACATTGCCAGCTTAATTCCTAACAATATCAAACGTGGGATGGTCAAAAATTTGGAAGAAAATAAAATAGATCCGGTGCCTGTAACTATAGTACGTTCAGCACGTGGGTTATCATCTATGCTTTATGAGCCAATTCATGAGGCGGAAAACGATCTAATCGGTTCTAGCCCCCGCTATCATGAATATGGCAGTATTATTCCTAAACGCCATACAGAAAGTTACGGCAACCCTCATGTTGCATTAAGCGAGGATTATATAAGCCCTGTAAGCATTACAGCACTTTTAAGCGATGATAATGTGAATACGGCACATATCTATCATCGTAGTGCCTTACCATTGATAAACCCACATGTAGTTTTTCTTCCTGATTCATCTTTCGATAAGCAAGCCAAGAAAGATTTGGAGGAAGATGGCGGACGTATGGATTATAGTTACCTTACTCAGCATGGCCCTGCATTACTGAAACAAATGAAACAAGAGCTAACGCGCTTTGCGAAAAGTAAAGGTTACGAAATAAACACTGATTTTCTTAATCCTGATTTGGTCGATTCCGCTCAAACATCGCAAACACTAATTGAAGCTTATCGGAATTTTACAAGACAATTCACGGAAGTAAAACAGCAGCTTTCCCGTTAAATTTATCTTGCATAGCGAAGCGGTTGCTTTATGAATTTGAGAATCACTCGCAAAGGCATTCTCATGAAAAAACTTTTTCTCACGATTTCATTCATTTTATTATTTTCTAATCAAGCAATGGCTCACCTTTACTGGATTGAGCCGTCAGAGTTCTTTAACTATGAAAAAACTAAAGCCATGGATGCTAAAGTTACTGAGAATCTCACATTTGAGATTTCAGGTGGTGATACGTATTTTAACGCCGATACTAATCGCACTTTTGATAAGGCGTTAAACGAATATAGTTTTTCCTATCGCCAGCCCGATAGAAGTCAGCTTGAAATTCTCAGAAGTTTTAATGGTGAAACACGCCATATTGTTGAAGCTATACGTCATCATATCGTAACCTTGTAATTCTATAGTGTTAAGATATGAATGTATCTGAAAATAACTCAGTTAATCAATGGTCTGAACGCACTGGCGTTTCAGAATCAAATCCCACAAATTCATTTGCTTTAAAAGAAGCAATTATTGAAAATCAAGCGGGTGATAAATATCGCGTTCGTTTAATCGCCAATCCTTTAGCTAAATCAGGAACACTGGTAGGCTTTACTAACATCTTAAAATCACTAGGTTATGAAGATTGCTTTGCAGATGTACAAAATGGTGAGCATGTTTTAATAGTCCGTGGCTTAACACAAGATAAAGCCAATCTATTACCCAATTTGATGCAGCAAAAAGGATATTTATCCATTGATGGCATTGACAAGAATTTAAACTCTAAACAAGAATCACGCGTTGAGCGTTTAAAGCGCGATACGCTTAAATGGTCTGGTCGATTTGCGATGGCAGGCAGCGCAGGCGTGGCATTAGCAGGCGCTGGGCAACAGGACTGGCAACGCTTACAGACTGGTCTAACTCTTATGGCGGCCGATAGCGTGGTTGCAGTTTATGGTAATGGTAAAAACTCCATTGATTTTGATAGTCTATTTCGCGATATGAACAAACATTTTGAGCATAATGGCATTCACCTGCCCGACATCGCAAACCCCGAAAAACGTTTGGGAGCAATTGCTCAAGTAAATCATTTTATTGCAAAACATCCTGTTGAGTTGAATTATAGTTTAGGCATGTTAAGCGGTATCGGACATATGCGTTCTGGATATGCTGCTTATCAGCAATCAGGTGCGGGTATTAGCCGCATGACAAAAGGGTTTTTAGGTGCGGCAGGATCGGCCGGTGTAGTGTTTTTACCGGAAAATAAAGAGCGCAGAAATACTCAGAAACCTTTTAGCTATTATATGAGCAACCCCTTAGAAATTCCAAAAGGATTAGGCGATTTTATTCTCGCCTCCCCTATCCGCTTCAAAGGTATGTTAAGCAGTGTATATAGTTTGCTTTACCTAACGGATACATTTGAAGAGAAAAAGAAAATGAAGCTTTGGGCAGAGGAAAAAGGTGGTTTATATAATGGGAAAAACCACACTACTTTGACTACTGAATTGGGTGCGACATTATCCAGTCAAGCTATGAAAAATAAAGATGTTGGCATGATCGAAAAAGCGAGCGATTTACGCAAAGGAATTTCAGAATTAGAACACCGTGAGCAAATCGCTAAAACAGTTTTTGGCGGAACGATAAGCCCTTATTTATCTGCTTTTACCGCTATTTGCTATCTAGCATCCTCACTACTATCTGCAGCATCTTCAAAAAATCGTCATGATTCGTTTGAAACTTCAACCGAGTTTGAGCCAATGTATGCTATGGCCACGCGAACAGTTGCTATGCTTCCTTTGGAAGATAGAGCCAATGCTCTTACTCAAATAGCCACATATCTATCTATTCAAAAAGACGTTAAAGATGGTGAAATTAATGCCCCAAAAATTATAGAAGAGGTCCGTAAACGTCTTGAAAAAATAGAACAAAGCCCATGGATTGAGTCAAAAGTGGTGAATAGATCGATTGTATAGCGGAAAAAGAACGTAATACTTGATGGCGCTTTTAATTATTTTAGCGCTAATGAGCCAATGATTGAGCTTTTAAATGTATTTCTGCTTTCAAACTAACGCGAAAAATTCTCTAAAAGATACTAAGTTTTATATTACCCGACAAGAATTCCGTTCCAAAAATAAACCGATACCATATGTAAATCTTCTAAATTTTGTCGTGTTTCGGATAACGTTGGTGGCTAAAGTGGTTTTGGGAATGAGAGAGCAAGCATTATGCTTGAGTTGCGAGTGTGAGATACTTATTTCCAATAAAAATACTAAAGAAATTCTTTTTGAAAACTGAGGACAACTTTGATTATGCCTCGTCAGGAAAAATTCTATCACTATCCGGAATCGACCCCTTAATGCCTGTTTTTAGTTCCAACTCTCCAACGACATAATATGTGGGTGAACCAGAGGACTTGTCATCAACCAGTGTTCCCTTCTTGATCAGGTTAAGGTTTTTGACTGTTTCTTCAGATACATAAAGGGATGATTTTTGCGAGTCCACGTCACTGGCACGCGCATTAAGGACTCCGACATTCTGGAATTCAATTTTCTGCATGATTTCAAAATTTTGTAAAATGCTTCTTTAGCTCGGACTCCTGCCTAAATTTCAACAGCCTTACAACAGGCACTGAATCAAGCTTAAGCAGAAGTGCCGCTTCTACGCGCCTTACCCCTGCCAATATCGTGATTCATAACTGGGTCCTTTTTCTGATAGTCAGAATAAAACTCAGTTCAAAATTATTTACTACAAAAGGCTATAGATCTAGCCCCCTAGAGCAACCAAGAATTTAGTTATTTCAGTAGCTTACGTTTTCTCTTAAATTCAGGCAACCATTTGGTTTCGATAGTTTCTATAGAAACTGCTGTTACACCTTCAATCTTTAGTGCTTTTAAGATTTCGTTAGCAGCACTATAATTACTATCTGTAGATAATTCTTTCTGAATATAAATTTCTAAGGCGCGCTTTTTATACAAACGATTCTTGGTATGTTTTTTATTGGCCCCTTTTATACCTAAGATTTCACTATATTCTGGGCCTGATAAGAATTGGTAAAGGTCACTTTGTATTCTTGAAAGTGAAACAATATGCTTTTCTTTGAAGGATAGTAAAGCCAGTTCAATAGCATAAATAGATGCAATAGCGTAAATCTGTTTCTCTGACCAAAGTTTGTTGCCCAAACTCATATGGAAAGGCTTTTGTTCAAGAAGTTTGTTTTGTAAATGAGTTTGACTTACAAGAGAGCCTACATAGTATTTTTTTGCATTAGTGTCTTGTTCTATGGTTTCTTCCATTTTCCTAAACATAATAGTGCGATGCACATATTTTAAAAAATCGTTCCTAGATTCTGACTGTTCTTTATAAAGTTTATTCAATGCAGCTGCATCTGGAACCGCATAGTTTTCACACGTTAACGTTAGAAGATCGTGAATGCTGGCGTTTAGCAAATCAACACGTTCAACACTAGGGGTTTCACGCGCCTTATAAATAATATCATACTTCTCTTTCCAAATAATCTTATGTATATCAACGTAATAAGGCTCAAATATTGAATCCTTCAACGTGTCTTGTTTAAATATATTTTCTATATAAATTACTGCATCTTCGATTGTCATATTTTTATAGCCCCTTATTAATACCATTCGACTTCGTGGGTTTAGTACGCATGTATGGATACTACCATATGAAAACAAAGGAGTCGAAAATGAAACAATCTTATGAAGCTACAATACAAGATCTACGCGCCCAATGGCAACAGGCTTGGCAGATTAAGCCGCATAATCGCATTGGCCGCAAGATGCTAGAAAGAAGCTTATATTTTAAGCAGTACGAAAAACAACTATCACCCCAAACACATAAGCGACTCACCAAGCTCATTCAAAACTATAAACGCAATCCTCATTATTTCGAGCAAGGTCATATGCTTTTAAAGCCGGGCATGAAAATCATTCGTGAATGGCAGGGAAAGCCGCATGTAGTGACCATTACGTCAGACGGTTTTAGCTATCAGCATAGTAATTATTCAAGCCTCTCTAAAATCGCCTCAGAAATTACGGGGTCAAAATGGAACGGTTGGGTGTTTTTTGATCTTAAACATAAGAAAGAAGCCGCATGAAACCAGAAGTTAAACATTGCGCGATCTATACACGCAAATCTACTGAAGAAGGTCTTGAGCAGGACTTCAACAGTCTCGATGCGCAGCGAGAATCGTGCGAGGCATATATCTTAAGCCAAAAAGCCGATGGCTGGAAAGCGGTTAATGCTAATTACGATGATGGCGGTTACTCAGGCGGCAATATTAACCGACCCGGGCTGCAAGCGCTCATGCAGGACATCAAAGAGGGTAAAGTACAAACGGTGGTTGTATATAAGATTGATCGCCTCACCCGCTCGCTAACCGATTTCTCAAAACTTGTTGAAGTATTTGATGCGTATGGCGTCACCTTTGTGTCGGTGACACAGAGCTTTAATACTACAACAAGCATGGGGCGGCTAACGCTGAACGTGCTTTTATCCTTCGCACAATTTGAGCGTGAAGTTACGGGCGAGCGCATTCGTGATAAAATAGCTGCCAGCAAACAAAAAGGCATGTGGATGGGCGGATCGGTTCCCATCGGCTATCAGCGTATGGAGCGAACATTAGTATTAGATCCAGTCCAATCTGTAACGGTAGAGCTTATTTTTAATCACTATCTTAATCTTAAATCAGTCAGATTACTTGCGGACTATTTATTATCTCACAACATCCGCACGCCTCAGCGTGAATCTAAAAAAGGGCGTGTGTATGGATAGCTTTGATGCAGGAAGCTGGAGCAGCATTCCACTAATTGAGGTGCGTATATGAGAACAATATCACCCCAATTAGAAGCGCATTTTGCTGGTGGGCTAACCACTCTTGCAACTTGCTGGAAAATAGTTCGGGAAGATGAGGTGGAACTTGGTTTTACCGATCATGATCAAAAACTTGTTATTGATAGCTTGGATTATGATTCTATTGCTGGATTCACTCCCACCACGGTGGAGAGTAAATCTAATATGTCGGTGGATAATCTCGATTTAGAGGGTCAAACTTTTCCTTCCAAAATTACTGAGGAAGATCTGCTGGCAGGTGTTTATGATTATGCTGAAATTGAAATATTCATCGTAAATTATACTGATCTCACGCAAGGAAAACTGGTGGTAAAACGTGGGCGGTTGGGTGAAGTCACGCTCAATAGCCAAATGTTTCAAGCCGAGGTGCGTGGTTTAACTCAGCATTTATCACAAACTATTGGTGAGGTATATTCTCCATCCTGCAGAGCAATTTTGGGTGATAGCAGATGCAAAGTTTCTCTTGCCAGCTTTACGACATCTACCACCATTACAGAGGTAACCAATAATCAAACTTTTAAGGCAGCAGCTTTAAACCAAGCTGCTGGCTGGTTTACTGGCGGTGAAGTGGAATGGACGTCAGGCAATAATGCTGGTCGCCGTATGGAAGTGAAGGAATTTGCGGATAGTCAGGTGGTGCTTGCGCTCCCGATGGGAAAAAGCGTCTCCGTTGGTGACAGCATCAAAGCCATAGCTGGGTGCGATAAAACTCGCGAAACCTGTCAGAGCAAATTCAGTAATATCCTGAATTTTAGAGGTGAACCCGATGTTCCGGGTGTTGATCAGCTACTCACTACTGCTGGCACTTTAGATAAAACAAACAGAAATGGATGATAGCTCATGGCTAAAATTACAGGGCAGCAAATTGTTGCGCAAGCTCGTACGTGGATTGGAACTAGATACCACCACCAAGGGCGACTCAAAAAATCACTTCGTGGTCCCGGTGGGGTTGATTGCATTGGTTTAGTTGTTGGCGTGATTGAAGAGCTTGGATTGCAAGATGGCGAAGGAAAGCTTCTATCTGAGCATGATGAATTCAATTATTCCATGTATCCAGAAAAAGGCAGATTGGTCAAAAACATGGCAAAGCATCTTCGCCAAGTACCAATTGAGCAAATGCGTGAAGGTGATGTGCTGTTATTCAAATTTTTTAATGACCCTCAGCATGTTGGTTTGCTGACTCGTTACATCAGCGGAGGTGTTGGTGTGATTCATTGCACTTCTAGTTCTGGCTGGGTGGTGGAGCAACCATTTAGCCAAGGCATGCTTCGGATGCTCACGCATGTATATCGTTTTAAGACAAAACAATTGAAATCATTGAAATAAATTATGGCAGATATCGTATTACCAGTTGTTGGCGGAGTTACAGGCTTTGTGCTTGGCGGCCCTTCAGGGGCAGTTCTGGGTGCAAACTTGGGTGCTGGTCTGGCAAGTACGTTTTTTGCTCGTACGCAACGTGTTCAATTGCCAACGCAAGAAGGCCCACGTCTTGCAGATTTAAGAGCGCAAGTATCAACCTATGGAAATATGATTCCACAGGTTTTTGGCACGATGCGCTTGGCTGGGAATGTTATTTGGTCAACTGATATTAAGGAGGTGAAAACTGAAAAAACTACCACTCAAACATCTGGCGGTGGTGGTAAAGGTGGTGGCGGTGGAAGTGTAAGCACCAGTCAAACAAGTGTTACTTATGAATATTTTGTAACATTGGCAATAGCTATTTGCGAAGGGCCAATTGATGAGATTATCCGTGTTTGGGCTGATAGCAAAGTTCTTACCGCAGATATTCTCTCCAGCGCACAAGGCAAATATAATGTGCATCTTGGTGATGAAGCGCAGGATGTTGATGATATTCTCGCTAAATATATGCCAGCTGGCACTATACCAGCATATCGTGGCATTGCTTATGTTGTGATTGAGGATTTTCCGCTTGCAGCATATGGCAACCGTATTCCTAATTTTACCTTTGAGGTTCGCCGTAGCGTTAAATTCACACCATCGGTGGAAGATAAAATTACAGATATGGTGATCATTCCCGGTGCTGGAGAATTTGTATATGGCAACGGCATCACCACTAAGCAAGATGGCTATTATACTGGTAGTTCATTCACTCCAACTGGAGATAAGAAAACCATCAACATGCATAATTATGATGGAAAAGCCGATGTTGTGGTGGCGATTGATCAGATGGTGAATGTGCTGCCTAATTTAGAATGGGTTGCGGTGGTGGTGACATGGTTTGCAACAGATGTTGATGCTGGTAATTGTGAGATTATCCCAAAAGTAGAATTTCAAGGCACAACTCAAGTGCTCCCAGCTGATTGGAGTGTGGCTGGTGTTAGCCGAGCTGCTGCGGAGCTTGTGTTATTCTTTGATCCTGAAACGCCAACTTATGGTGGCACACCATCTGATCATACGGTGCTGCAGATTATTTCTGAGCTAAAAAGCCGTGGGTTGAATGTAATGCTTTATCCAATGATTTTTGTGGATCAATTAACACCTGATCCTAAACCATGGAGAGGCAGAATTGCTCCTGCTAATTTGACTGATGCAAATAATTGGTTCACCAAAACCAATGGCTATAATGCGTTCATCAATCACTATGCAACCCTTACGAAAGACTTAGTGGATGCGTTTGTAATTGGCTCTGAGCTTGTTGGCATGACGAGCTATACAAATACATCTGGCAATTATCCAGCAGTCACTCAATTGGCGAATTTAGCGTCTGCTGTTAAAACCACCATGGGTGCTGGCACACAAATTACATATGCAGCTGATTGGAGTGAATATCACAGCACAGATGGCTGGTTCAATCTCGATCCACTATGGGCTTCGAGCGATATAGATTTTGTGGGGATTGATAGTTATTTTCCGATTACACCTGATTTGCCGCAAATTCAAATTGATGCAGATAAGATCAAGGAATATTGGGAAAAAGGCGAAGGTTGGGATTATTATTATGCCGATTCTGTAAATCGCACAGGTCAAACCAGCTATGGTGGGGATGAGAAATTTGCGTGGAAAAATCTAGAATATTGGTGGAAAAACACTCACACCAACCCTGATACAAACACAACTGCATGGACGGCAAAAATGAAGCCTGTTTGGTTTACCGAGTTTGGATTTCCAAGTGTGGATGGGGCAACTAACCAGCCGAATGTGTTTTTTGATCCAACTAGCTCTGAGAATTTCTATCCTCGTGCAAGCAAAGGCAGAATTGATTTTCAGGCGCAGCGTGTGGCATTGGATGCAACGCTTGATTATCTTGAAGATCGCAATCAAGAAGCTGGTAATGCTGACCTTGTTGCACGCCGTTTTGTGTGGACATGGGATGCAAGGCCATTTTCTTTCTGGCCAGATCTCGAAGGTGTTTGGCAAGATTCTATCCTTTGGGCTAGCGGTCATTGGACACAAGGCAAATTGGGTAATTCTACGCTTGGTGCAATTGTATCTGTATTGCTGCAAAAATCTGGCTTAACTGCCAGCGATTTTGATGTTACACGCCTGACTAATACGGTGGAAGGCTATATCATCCAGCAACCAATTACTGTGCGCAATGCGCTGGAGCAATTGGCAGCAGGTTTTTTCTTTGATGTTGTTGAAAGCGATGGCATTTTGAAATGCGTACCTCGTGGCAATGAATCTATAAAATCTGTACCTGAAGATGATCTGATTCCTGCGAAAAAGAAAGGCGTGCAAGATGTGCTGGAAATCAATTATGCGCAAGAATTGGAATTACCTCAGCGAGTGAATGTAACCTATATCGACAGACCATTTAACTATGATCCTGTAACGCAAACATCTCAGCGTCAGGTGGTTAGAGCTGTGGACCAGGTAACAATGAATTTGCCGATTGTGATGGGTGCAACGCAAGCCAAGAAAATATCAGATGTTACTCTTTATGGCACATGGAAAGAGCGTATTAGCTTCCAACTTACGCTACCTCCAAAATATGTGCGCATCGAGCCAACGGATGTTATTACCGTAACTGTTTCCGGAGTTGCGCATGAAATGCGTGTTCTAAAAACAAACATGGAAACCAATGGCGTGATGAAAGTTAATGCGGTGGCAGAAGATATCAGTTCTTATGATTTCTACACGCAACCGGGTGAAACCAGCAGCACAATTGATGCGCCAGTTTTAGTGCCGGATACGTTGGTGCATTTTATCGATGCTCCGCCATTACCAACGGATACTGTTCCAAACCAAGGTTTGTTGCGCATAGGTGTGGCAGCCGATGGTGCAAATTGGAATGGTTCTGCGATATATCGCTCAGATGATGGTGGCGAAAATGGTGGTAACACCTTCCAGCTTTTAGCAGGGTTGGATGGTGCTGCAATTTTTGGTGCGATTCCCAAAGGCTAGAAGAAATTCACGTTGAGGCAGATATTGCCGAAAGCAAAGCTTTATACAAAACCTTCTACTCTGGCATTCGCTGGGTTGATGCGCTGAACGGAACTGTGCGCCCCATACTAGCTTATGCCTTTTTCCTCTTATATTTCACAATAAAATGCATGCAATTTGCCATGGTTGACCTTGCTAATCCGCTGCCTTGGCACTTGGACATATTATGGAATGTTGAAGACCAAGCAATTTTCGCTGGCATTATCAGCTTCTATTTTGGCCAACGTGCAATGAGCAAAGTTAGGAATGGCAGATGAGACATATTTCAAAACATGGGCTTGATCTAATCAAGGAATTTGAAGGTTTTGTGCCACACATCTATAAAGATGCAGCTGGTTTTCCAACGATTGGCTATGGTCATCTTATTTTAGAACATGAGCACAAATGGTTTGAAGATGGCATTACTGAAGAAGCGGCAGAAAGGTTGCTGGCAAGAGATGTACGATTTGCAGAATCAGCCGTTGTGAGATTAATGAAAGTGCCGCTTACAGATGGCCAGTTTGATGCTCTTGTATCTTTTACCTTTAATCTCGGTGGTGGGGCTTTGCAGCGTTCTACGCTACGCCGAAAAGTAAACCGTGAGGAACATCCAGAAGTGCCAGAGCAATTTATGCGATGGGTTTGGGCTGGTGGCAGACGGTTACGTGGCTTAATGCGCCGCCGTCAGGCTGAGGCAGCACTATATCTTGGTTAAAATCCATACTTTCTTTGTCGATCAATAAATGCCTTCTCACCACCTTCCATTGTTTTGGTGATTCTGTTCCTAACTTCCTGATTATCAATAGCACCGCTAACATCGATGATACGTTTCCCAGATTTGTCACTATTCATGTGAACCACTAATTCTGACGAGCCGTTTACAACAATATTTGCATTATGCGTGGCAAATATAATCTGGCGGCGAGTTTTGGCTTCATGAAGTTTTTCTGTGATCTCTGAAATAATTTCATTGTCGAGATCATTTTCTGGTTGATCAATAATTAATGGCCCACCTTCCTGATTTAAAAGCATAGCCAATAGAATCGAAGAGCGTTGTCCTTCTGAAGCTTTATCAAAATCTATCTCCCGACCATCGGTTGTTTTATATTTAAAAGATATTTTTGGCTGGGGAATCGCTTTCAGTAGTGGGACAGCACGATCTATATCGATCAATTCCAACAAGCTATCTAGGATTGAGTTTTTGTCACCAATTATAAGGGATATCTTGGGATGGCTAGGTGCTTCACCGCCAGTTTCTTCAGAACCGAGTATTTTCCATTCAAAGATATTAACCAGCTCGTTACATAGATCTGTTAAAATATCCATGGCAGTAGTATTCTCTTCATCAGCCATGTCATTGAAACGTTGCTTACGCTTTGATTCTTGAGACCTAGTTCCAGAAGACAGGACATCTAGAGCATGGAAGATTTCGGCACGATCATAATCCTCATCAATATGAATCACGATATTATGGTTTGATAGGGATTCAATCTTCGAGCACCACCCTTTGATACTTTCGATATGATATCCCAGAAAATGTTTCAAGTTTTCACGCGTTTGATCAAATGCAGTTTTACTTTGATCGCCTTGCTGCACAACAAAATCAATCTTTGATAGTTCTTTTTGTTTTTCGTTAATAAGGGTTTCAAGCTTTTTGATATTCTCAGTAAGTTCTTTTTGAACTCCCTTCTTTTCCATAATAGCATTTCTCTCCAGAGTAACTCTCTGTAGTTCTTTTAGCCATTTCTTATAAGCTTCGTTTAATACAGTTTTTTGTTCTTCAGCTAGCTTTTTTAATTCTTCCGTTTTAGCAGCTAGCTTTTGAGTTAGAAGGTTATAAGACTTAGAAAAATCTGAATATTTTTCATTTGTTTCTTCACTTATTTGCAAACCTGGCTTTTCTCCATCACCAAAATGTTCTTTAACTTCATCAATAGACTCAATCAGCCGACTAACGAAATCTATTGCTGGTTCGGCTTCAACATCCAATTGATTTAACTCATCAAATTGTTCAAGAGTAGCTTCCTCGGTTTCTGTGAGTTTCGGTAGTTTCTTTTTCAGAGCATTCACTCGAGATTTTAAGGATGATATTTCCACCTCTAGAGCATTCTTTTTGCCTTTGCTTTCCCAATAATTAATAAGCTTCTGAAAAGCATCGGAAACCTCATTTTTTGCATCTGCCAACTTTTCATCTACATTTCTTACTTCTTCACGATTGTGAGATTTTACAAATTTAAGCAATGCTTTGTAATCAGACTCACCATCATGTCGTTTTTTACCAATCTCTGCAAATTCGCCTTGGCTATAGGCAAATGCAGGGAACTGATTGCGCAGCTGCTTTGTGCTGATAGAATCACTAGTGCCTGTGCTGTCAGTAATTATAGGCTCATAGTTATTATCAGGGCTGCGGCTGATAACGAATTCAGCCCCATCATGCGAGATAATAAGCTCTATAGAAGCACCGAGATTCACAATAGTATCTTGAATCAACTCTTTTAGTCGTTGGTAGCATTCTAAGCCATCTACACGATCACGGTCATAGCAACTACGGCCCATGCCGAATGCGATATACTCAAGCAATGTAGATTTCCCTGAACCTCTGCCACCAATTAGAGAATTTAACTCAGAGCTAAAACTGATTTCGGTATCTGATAATGGATTTGCATCTTTTACGGCTAAATTTTTTATCAAAATGCTTGGTGGGTTGGGTTGTTCTATCTTGATCCTTGATTTTGATGCAAGAAATGCCTGACGTATTGATTCCGTTGTTGGTTCAGAAAGCTTTAATCCATGCGTTGTTTTTGCCAAGGTTCTCGTAATCTGATCGTCTTGTATCGCTGGTCGGAAGAGGATAAATATAGCGATCTCCCCAAATTGGGGCTTCGCCAGAAAGTCGGGTTTTATTCTTAGTGCCAAGGTCGTTGATGTTCTTGCAGTTATCTAAATAACCGCCAACATATGGCATATTCTTAAATGATTGGTGGTGGCCTTCTTTTAGTACAGTATGGTTTCCACCCTCAGATACATTGGGAAGAATGATGTATTTTCCCTTTATAGCTTTGATCGCTTTTAGGAATTTATCCAGCTTTTCATATTCAAATTCAAGCTGCTCTACTTTACCTGAAACGGCTGAATGAGTATTAATATTAGAAACAGTAATACCGAGTTTACTCTGGATATCGTTCCACAAAGTTTCATCTAAATCGCTATCTAGTAAAATTAAACATTGAGCTTTGTTTTTGAGCGTAAGTTCCATGCCCGGAAAAAACCATAAATCTGGAGCATCGACTATTTCTCTTAGTTCAAGCTCCTTTTTTATATAGTGCGCCATTACCATTTCATGGTGATCAGTTAGGGCCACTGCCTGTAAACCTCTATCAACACACTCATCTACAAATCCTCTTGCCCAGAGAGTTCTTGCATCATCCACTTCTTCTATAGTGTAGTTGACGCCTGTATCAGGATTCAAATCTTCTATGCCAGCTGGTTTTTCACCCTTCCAACCGGGGTCGCGTGGAGAGTGAACTTGGAAATCACATTTCCTAAATACTGCAAAATCACTCATTATTGCTCACCATCATTTTTATTCTCTTTTATCCATCTTTCGATATCTACCTTATCAAAACGCCACGATCCACCAACTTTGAATGCCGGAATACGTTTTTCAGATGCCATACGATAGATTGTTTTTTCCGTGACCCTCAGGAATTCAGCCACTTCTTTAATGGTTAAGATAGTATCACTCATGTAAACGCATTCCTATTTTGTCTAAAAAAGTACAAAATAGGGCAATATTATCTAAATATCAAGTTTTGATCATTTCCCATTTTACCATTTTTCAGCCTCTTTTAAGATGTTTTCGCGAGTGAAAATATTGCGAGTTTTCCGGATACCGAATTTGCTCCATAGTAGGTAAAGCGTGTGTCGCGGTGGTTTCTTTGGTTTGCATAGCTCTACCAGTTTTCCAGATGCTAAATCACTCTCCACCATATATTTGGGCAATACGCTATATCCGGCACCTTCACCAATCAGGTTGTGGATAATGGTTAAATCTTCTACCGTAATCACAGGCCGTTTTAATTGATCTTCACTGAACACTTCGAGGTAATATTGGTGGATGTAATTAAACGATTCTTCATATACCAGCAATGGTATGTCGGCGAGAGTTTGAGGGATGACGGGCTTGCCTGCTAAATGCTCTGCCCATTTAGATGCTGCCACTAATACCAAATCATCATGAAACAATATATGATGACCAATATCTTTCTTATCGCTTACATATTCTGTGATAACCAGATCAAGGCTGTTATCGCAAATAAGTTCAAACATTTTTTGTGGTGTGTTAACCTGCATAACCGTTTTAATGCCATATTCGGCAAGCTCGGCAAAGACAGGGATCATTTTTGCATTGATAAATTCCTTGGGGCCAGCAATGTGAATCGTGCCTTGCATATCATCGGTAATCATCCGTGATTGATTGAAAATAACCTCAATAGAATCCACATGGTAAGCCAGCGAACTGGCAAGCTCATCGGCCACGATAGTTGGCTTCATACCGCGACCGTTGCGCTCAAATAACTTTTTGTTAAGCTGCTGCTCCAGCGAGCCAATCTGCTTAGAAATAGCTGGTTGGGTTAGCCCTAATTGGCCGCTGGCTTTGTTATATGATCCGCATCGATACACCGCGATAAATGTCCTGATAAAAGTGAAATAACTCATCCATCACCCTGCGATTCGTTGCAGTTTGTATGATTGGCATATTCAAACTCTAATGTTGAATGTCCGACATCAAATTGCTCCGAAAGCATAGTTTTTAAGGCGGCTTTTACTTTCTCAATATCAGCTGGTTTATCGCTACCAGCTATCACATGCGCCTCCAGCGCATTATGCTGCTCATCTAACTGCCAGATGTGAACGTGGTGAACATTTTTCACTCCATCAGCGGCTTCCATGGCGGCAATCACTTCATCAATGGATAAATGCTCTGGTGTGCCTTCCATCAGCAAGTGGATGGTTTTGGGCAGCATGGTAAAGCCCTGCCAAAGCACATATCCAGCAATCACCAATGTGAGCAGCGTATCGACCCAATACCAGCCATAGAGCAGGATCAGCGTCCCGGCGATGATGACACCTACGGAGGCCAGCGCATCCGATACATTATGCAGGAATGCTGCCTTGATATTCATGCTATTTTTCGACATGGCATAGGTAAGCGCGGCGGTGACGATATCCACCGCCAGAGCAATCCCTGCGACAATAACCACCGTCCAGCCTTCAATTTCTTGCGGCTCGGCAAATCGCCATAGGGCTTCATAAATCAAGTACAGGCCGATAATCACCAGCGTGGTCAGATTGATCAGCGCAGCAATGACCTCAGCGCGTTTGTAGCCGAAGGTTTTTAGCTCATCAGCTGGCTTGCGACCAATCTTCCTTGCAAATAAAGCGATGCCCAATGAGGCTGCATCACTCAAATTATGCAGCGCATCGGCAATGAGCGATAAGCTACCCGATAGCACCCCGCCAATCACTTGTGCTACGGTAAGCAATACATTGACTCCAACGGCAGCGATCAGCTTGCCATCTCCCATATTCTCCGCGCCGTGATCGTGTCCTTTTCCCATATCAACCTACCGTTTTTAATATCAAAAGTGTTATTCCGTAGAGCATCATCATGCAGATACATGCGATGAAAACCGCCCAGCCAAATGCCAGTCCGTATTTCAATAGAGCTGGAAAAATTAGGAAAAATGCCAGCGATGGTAGTACCAGCCAGAACACGTCATAAGACATATTAATCAGCTTCTCCGTGTCCTTTGTATCCACATAAATCCATACAAAGGCGAGGATGGATACCAAAGGCAGCGAAGCCAAAGCTGCAGCAAATAGACTGTAACGCCGCGCCAATTCTGATATGGCAGCAACGATCAGCGCAGTAATCAGTGTTTTAATTAAAAAATATCCCATATTATTTTAACGGTTTACCCATTCCCATGCTTGCGTTGATTTATCAGTATAAAAGAAGCGTATTTCAGCATCGAAAAGGAGGCTGGAAATTTTCGTTCCCCATTCTTCCCATTTTTTGTTGCCTACTATAGCGGTCTTGCCGTATTGATTTTTATACTTGGAATCAAATTTGATATCCTCCCATAACGCGCCCATCTCGAAGCTGGATAATCCCTCTAGATCAATGTAAAAGCGCACAGTTTCATGTTGTTGCAGCAGCGATTCCAGCTGCGGTAACAGCTGCTTGTAATCTTCTTTAGTTAACGTGCCGCTGGCATTGATATGCACGACCTGATTTTCATTAATAGGTTTGGTATTAAGCATGATTAGCCTCCTTTAATTCGTTTAGTGCAGATTGAAAAATGCGCCATGCGCTGCGTAAAAACAGTACGGCAATCAAAAACGCGACAATGATATCCGGCCAGTGGCTTTGGGTGAACGCTACCGCAGCAGCTGCGGACATCACCAGCACATTGCCGATGGCATCATTGCGGCTGCAAATCCACACCGATTCGCGGTTGCTATCGCCTTCGCGGTAGCGATACAGCATCCATGCGCTGCCGATATTAACCAGCAAAGCCAGCAGACCAATTGCTCCCATTATCTCGGCTTGTGGCATGACCTCGGTCGCAGCGCGATAGATACTATTGCCGATCACTAGCAAGCCGAATAAACCCATAGTACCGCCTTTAATCAGCGAGGCTTTGGCGCGGGTGGCTAGAGCCTTGTCCAGCACATAAAGCGAGATGGCATAGTTAAATGCGTCGGCAAAAAAATCCACCGCATCTGCCAATAGCGATACTGAGCCAGAATATAGGCTGGCAAATATCTCCACCAAAAACATTCCGGCATTAAGCACTAAAATAACCCAGAGGATTTTTCGGTAATTTGTATCGGCTACATTGCCGCCATCATCATTATCGCAACAACTCATAAGTCCTCCTGCTTACGCTCCTTGCTGTGGAACAGGCGATACAGAGCTGGCAGCACTAGCAAGGTGAGTATGGTGGAGGAAATAATTCCACCGATTACTACTGTTGCAAGTGGTCGCTGAACTTCTGAGCCTGCGCCAACATTGAGTGCCATTGGCACAAAGCCAAGACTGGCAACCAATGCGGTCATTAAGATAGGCCTTAGTCGCGTAAGTGCGCCTTCAATGATGGCCTCATCGATTTTCATGCCTTGATCGCGTAGGCCACGGATGAAGGATACCATCACCACACCATTTAATACGGCCACACCAGAGAGGGCGATAAAGCCAACTCCTGCAGAGATAGATAACGGTATATCACGTAACCATAAGGCTAATATACCGCCAGTGAGTGCTAATGGTACGCCAGAAAAAATCAGTAATGCTGCACGAACAGATCCAAATGCCATAAATAGGAGACCGATAATAAGCAGTAATGCCACTGGTACTACAACCATTAAACGCTGCTTGGCAGAAATTAGCTGCTCGAATGTGCCGCCATATTCCATCCAGTATCCAGCGGGTAAATCTACCTTATCACGCACAGTTTGTTGCACATCTTCTACGAAGCTGCCTAAATCCCGACCGCGAACATTAGAAGTCACCACCACACGGCGTTTTCCATTCTCACGGCTGATTTGGTTGGGACCATAAGCTATTTCTAACCGGGCCACTTCCTTAAGCGGCACATAGTCAGGTCGTGTATCCACACCTTCCATTTCGGCTTTTTTCAGCGGAATCGGCAAACGTTCTAGTGCATCAATATCGGTACGTAGATGCTCTGGCAGACGCACCACCAGATCAAAACGCCTATCGCCTTCAAATACCTGACCAGCTTCTTTACCGCCTAGCGTCACTTGCACTACTTCCTGCACATCAGCGATATTTAGGCCATAACGATCCAATGCAGCGCGATCTGGTAGAATCGACAGCACTGGCAAACCAGTTACCTGTTCCACCTTCATATCAGCTGCACCTTCTACGGCTTGCAGGGTATTGGCAATTGCTTGCGCTGATGCAAGCAATTGGTCAAGGTCATCACCGTATAGCTTTACTGCTAGATCACTTCTAACACCTGAGATAAGCTCGTTAAAGCGCATCTGAATCGGCTGGGTGAATTCGTAATTATTTCCCGGCACTTTTTCTAACGCTTCTTCAATCTCCATCACCAGATCAGCTTTTGATTTATCTGGATCAGGCCACTCATCACGCGGTTTAAGCATAACAAAGGTATCGGCCACATTAGGCGGCATCGGATCGGTGGCTACTTCAGGCGTACCTATTTTACTAAATACCTCTTTGACTTCGGCAAATTGCCCAACGGTGCGCTCGACCTCAGCTTGCATTTCCACCGATTGGCTAAGGCTGGTGCCGGGAATCCGCATGGCATGCAGCGCAATATCCCCTTCATCAAGGCTTGGAATAAATTCTGCTCCCATGCGTGATGCCATTAGCAAGCTAATCAATACCAACACTGTAGCTCCGATGATAATGGCTTTCGGGCGCACCAAGCTCCATTCTAGCATCGGTTTATACCATTCTTTGGATTTGCGGATCACTGCATTTTCCTTTTCTTCCACCTTACCAGTGACAAACATGGCCACCGCAGCAGGTACAAAGGTAATGGAAAGTACCAAAGCTGATAGCAACGCAGTCACTACCGTGAACGCCATCGGGTGGAACATCTTGCCTTCAATACCCGTTAGCGAGAAAATTGGCAGATAAACTACGGTGATTATGATGATACCAAATATACTAGGTTTGATGACTTCAGCGGTAGCTTCAGAGGTGAGCTTAAATCGCTCTTCTTGCGTGAGCAACCGTCCTAGCTGGTGCTGCGCCATGCCAAAACGCCGTAAACAGTTTTCAATAATAATTACTGCACCATCTACAATTAAGCCAAAGTCAAGAGCACCAAGGCTCATCAAATTGCCTGACACACCGCGTTCTACCATACCTGTAATAGTCATAAGCATGGCGATGGGAATCACAACGGCAGTGATAAGTGCCGCTCTAATATTACCAAGCAACAAAAACAAAATCACAATTACTAAGATAGCACCCTCAAGTAGATTCTTTTCTACTGTGGCGATGGTGCGATCCACCAAAGAGGTGCGGTCATAGACAGCGCGGGCTGCGATGCCATTGGGCAAGCTGTCATTGATAATATTCAGTTTTGCTGCCACGCGCTGCGCCACGTCACGGCTATTTTCACCCAGTAGCATCATCGCAGTACCAAGGACAACCTCCTTGCCGTTTTGTGTAGCTGCACCCGTACGGAGTGGCGAACCTAGTTTTACGGTGGCAATATCGCGGACACGAATGGTTAACTCATCACGCTTGGCCACAATAATATGACCAATATCATCTTCATTCTTCACCTGACCGGGAACGCGGATTAGATATTGTTCGCCGTTCTTTTCAATATAACCTGCACCAATATTGTTGTTATTATTTTCTAACGCTTCCATCAAATTAGCAATAGTAAGATCGTAGGCCAGCAGACGTTCTGGATACGGCATCACATGGAATTGCTTTTCATAGCCACCGATGGAATTAACCTCTACCACGCCTTTAAGATTACGCAGCTGAGGCACGATGATCCATTCTTGCACCGTCAATAAATCCATTGGTGTGTATGCGCTGCCATCTTCTTTGAGCGCACCTTCTTCCACTTCCACCACATAAGAGAAAATCTCACCTAAGCCCGTGGCGATTGGTCCCATGGTGGGTTCTAGTCCTTCGGGAATTTCGCTTCTAATTTGCGATAGGCGTTCATTTAATAGCTGGCGCGCAAAATAAATATCAGTGCCATCGTCAAACACCACCGTCACTTGGCTGAGACCATAGCGAGAGAGGGAGCGTGTGTAATCCAGCTTGGGAATCCCTGCTAGCACCGTTTCAATTGGGAAGGTAACGCGCTGCTCAACCTCTAATGGGGAGTAGCCAGCTGCTTCGGTGTTAATCTGAACCTGTACGTTTGTGATATCTGGTACTGCATCAATCGATAGACGACTAAAATTGTAAATACCAAGAGCCATCAAGCCAAAGACAGTTATCATAACCAACCAACGTTGGCGGATTGAAAAATGGACGATTTGTTCTAACATAGTATTTCCTGTTTTTAATGTTCGTGTTTTGCTGCAGCCTTTCCTATGTCTGCTTTCACAATGAAACTGCCTTGACTTACATATTGCTCACCCACTTTTAAGCCCTCTGTTACTTCAATATACTTTCCATCACTTTTGCCAAGTTTGATTGGACGCATCTCATAAGCATTGCCTTCTTTTACAAACACTACGATTTTATCTTCCATACGCTGCACGGCATCGCTAGTAATGGCGATGGACACTTGTTTCTCAGAAATATGCACATCACCTTCGACCGCCATACCCGGTCGCCACTTTCCTTCCCCGTTTGGAACTGAAACTACGGCAATTACTGTTTGGCTTAATGGGTCTGCAGTTGGCAAAATGAGTGTAATAGATGCTTCGATTTCTTTACCATTTTCTAGCGTATGAACCCGCACTTTTTGACCTTCGCTTACCTTGCCGAGATCACGCGGGAATACATGGAATTCTGCCCATACCTCCGATAAATCTGCGATGGTAAATAGAGCTTCATCCCCCGCAACATTGCCAATATTAGTATTACGGGTTAACACCACACCATCGGTGGGTGCAGTGATAGTATAAACGCTCAAGCTCTCGTTGGACTCTACGGTAGCCAACGCTTGGCCTTTTTGCACTTTCTGACCAAGATTTACCTTCACGCTTCTGACAATACCCGGAAACCGTGCGCGAACATCAGCTGTACTGTTACGATTAAGCATGATACGACCCGTTAAAGTCAACATATCTTGAATCTTTTTTGCACCTGCCGTTCTAATTTTGATACCTGCGGTTTTAGCAGCATCGGCATCAATTTCTGTTCGACCTTCTTCATGCTCTGCTCCGTGGCCATGCTCATCTTCTTCATGACCACCTTCTTCTCCATGCTTTTCTTTTTCTTTTTGAGAGTGGTCACCATCATGAAGTTCTTCCTCATGAGTATTTTTTTCATCATGTTCATTACCATGGCTTTCATGGTCGTGACCATCGGCAGCAAAGGCTTGTGGAATCCATTCAATTTGGGTAGCAGCAACTCCACCGGCGACAAGCATTATAACTATTGTTAGAATATAAAGTCGTTTCATTATTTGTCTCCATTGGTGTTATTTTCAGGGTAAACAACCCCTCTGGAATATTGCGAGTGCTGACCGCCATAGCCTTTGACACAATCGAAATAGTCTTTTTGCGTATGTGTATTACGGCGCTTACAGTAGTATTTTCGTGCCTCACTACCTGCCACCATATGAGGCTCTACTTCGCCGTTATTGCTGGTCTGAGTGTTTGCATTGCAAGCGCTTAAGCTGGCAACGGTTAAAATAGTAAAGATGATTTTTTTCATGATGATTACTCCTTGTTTTCTACGTTAGTTGTGAGTCGCTCGACATTAGCGCGAGCCGTGTGATAGCGTTTCAGTGAGCCATGATACTGGGATCTGGCATCAAACAAAGTACGCTGCGCATCTAGCACTTCCAGATATGGGAATTTTCCCTTGGAATAACCATTTCGTGCTAAGCGAAATGCTTTTTCAGCCGATGGCAATAATTTCTCGTCTAATCGTGTTGCTTCTAAATATGCACTATTCCATTGCTGCCAGTTTTCAATAAGTTGCTGCTCCAAATCCAACTCAAACTGTCGAGCATCGCTTTCTGTTTGCGTTAGCTCTGCTCTGGCTTTTGCAACATTACCCTGATTCTGATTCAATACTGGAATTGGCAGGGACACACCAAACACAAGTGCTTTATCACCACTATCGCGGAAATCACGTACTCCAAGACTGAAGTTAGGATCAGGAATAGTTGCAGCACGCTCTAGCTCCAGAAGCGACTCTTTTTCCGTCTTCAAAAAAGCCATACGTTGCATGTCTGGAATGTTTTTTAATTTAGCTAGATAGCTAGGCATCGGCTCAGGTGATTCAAGCTCAAAGAAGTGCGAGTGGTCAAGCGACACGTTAAAGTTTGACTCACCCCATAACCGCACTAATTTTCCCTTAGCTACTTTAAGCTGGCGTTCTTCCTGCTCACGAGCGATAGTGCTGGTAGCATAAGCAACATCAGCTTTACTACGCTGAATCTCTGGTTCAGCAGCAGCATTTACTCGCTTAGATACGCTCGCTAATACATCCTTTGCCAATTCTTCCTGATCAATAGCAAGCTTAACCGCTTCGGCTTCAGCCAGCACTTCAGAATAGGCAATATGCACATCGCGCTGTAAATTGAGACGTTCAGTCAACACATCAATATTCGCGCCTTGGCGCAGCGCAATTGCCGCATTTTGACGTGCGCTGCGTTTGCCACCAATTTCTATCTTCTGGTTGATACCCAATGTATATTCAGCAGAATTAGTGCCGCTATATGGACCACTTCCAGCCACATTCTCTGCTTCAAACCCAATTTCAGGATTGAGCCAATAGCCCGCTTGTTCTTCTGCGCCCTTTGCTGCATCAAACCCTGCAGTAGCTGATTTTAGCCGTGGGGAGGCTTCAAGAGCTTTTTTTACAGCTTCAGATAAGGTAAGAGTTGGTCCGTTATTATATACAGACTCTGTATATTTGTGGGCATCTGGCGAATGAGGCTCTACTGCCCATGCCGCTTGCGAAAAGCTGGTGGCTGATAATAAACCACCTACGCAAAGCGTACGTAATAAAATGGTTGATAACATTGATATATTCCCAAGTAAATTGCTTAAAACATGTTAAAAATACTGTTGAACAGTGTGCAAATAAAACCACACATCAACAGATCGCAGACACACGTGACCTGCGGTTTTTTACAAGTTTAAGTCTTGGGAGGTTTTGAAAGGGGGTACTGAAGCTGAGAGAAATAAGTATCTCCAACTTGCACATGAAGCGTTTGGCTTACAACAATTATTGGATCGGCACTGCCATTTAAGAATGTGGCATTAGAGTGATTGTGGTGGCTACAAGTAGCGCAACAATCACATGCTGCTTTTTGCGTATCACCATCGTGGTCACTAGAATCATCAATAGACTTTACTGCCTGTATACTATCACAACCGCCTGCCTCAGCACAATCTGCGTGCGCAGAGCTGGCAATACTCATGAGTAAAAGCGTCATAACCATCAACAGTGCAGGCAATTTTTTCATTCAGTAACTATAGCGGCAATAAAATAAATCGCAATACCTTCTTATTATAATAATTTATTTTCTATTTGGATTATAATAAGATGTGTGTTCACTGTCACAAAATAAAAATCAACCAACGGTATGTATACCAACTTATAAATAAACTTATAGGTTGTTATAATAATTTTCATTATTCTTATTTTTACAGCCACATATAATTATTTTCATGGGTCGCTTTATAAGAAATTTTCAGGGCATTTTTAAGATGTAATAAAATATGCGGGGTACAGTATGCAATTCCCAGATAAACAATATACTCGTTTGGAAACATTACTACGAGCATGGTCGTTATCACGAGATGATATTCTCTATGCGGTAGAAAATGGATTGCTCCATTGTTGTATTTGGCTGCAGCCTAGGTACATGGAGCGTGGAGCCGAGAATAATGGCTTTTTTACCGCGCAAGCCTGTGAGCGAAGTG
This sequence comes from uncultured Alphaproteobacteria bacterium, assembly GCA_963837025.1. Lineage (GTDB taxonomy): Bacteria > Pseudomonadota > Alphaproteobacteria > Rickettsiales > JALZUV01 > JALZUV01. The sequence goes on along the minus strand of CAWILT010000001.1, from coordinate 359,281 downwards.
ATGGCTTGGTTCGGGTAAGGTCAGAAGATTGTCAGGTTATTTTCCAGCAAGGCGAAATATACGCACACAGCTTTATACCTCTAAATAAGCCTGATGATATGTTGCGGATCACACATGAACCACCCCAGCCTTATGTTTCTATTACCATTAAACATTTGCTGGTTATGAAAGAAGAGCAACTGAGATTTGAGAAAGCCCATCGGGTGCAATGCCGCTACAAAAAATCCAAAAATAAATCTCGTAATCAACATAGTAAACAGCAGGGACTGAAAATCTTTAATAATTATAAGGAGATTCTAGTGGATGGTAAAAGTTATCATTTTGGACCAGTGCAAGCAGATATTGCCAAGCAGTTACATGAAGCAAGTAAGGGCAACAACCCATGGGTACATGGTAAAACGCTACTGACAAAATCTGGGTCACAGGCGATGCGTTTTCAGGATGTATTCAAGAATAAAGAGGGATGGCGCACCATTATTGAGTCGGATGGTCGCGGTTATTATCGATTCAACTCAAAAACTAAACAATTTTATCAGCCACCAACCGATGGTGCTGTAAAATGCTACGAGTCCACCTACTAACATAAATATACTGTAAACCAGTTTATATAAAAAACGCTTAGGTGGTGACAGGGAATCTAAAAATTTCTGATCCGCTTCTTCCTCTACTTTGTTTTTATAGTGACTTCCCATTTCAAGCATCTTTATTTTGTAAAATTATCAGTAAAGCAGATTGCTTTTCTTTTGAGAGGTGACGAAAACAATTCAATAGGGTTGCCTCATGTATGCTCTCGCAATGTAAGACTTGTTCATCAAAGGGTGGAAAGAAAAACTCTGGAGGCACTTTTAGGGCTTGAGCAAATTCCCATAACTTAGATGCTGACAAGCGATTACTACCACGTTCATATTTTTGGATTTGCTGAAAAGTGATTGGATGTTCTAGTTGGGTTGCCAGTGTATCTTGGCTCACACCCATTGCCTTACGTGCTTCGCGCAGACGCTTCCCAGCATATATATCAACTGGATGTGTTTCTTTTTCTTGCATTTGTATACCTCGTCATTTTCCTGACGAGGTTCTCAGCACCACAATGGTGCCGGGAGGTTAGTAAGTCTACAAGCGACTGCGATGTATTCCCGCAAGCGGTATTATATTTCACCACCCTCCCGACATAGTCGTGGAGGGACGTTTGGTGAATACGTGTCCTAAAACGTATCTTGTAGAGGTTACTACACCTCGTCTAGGTTCTTACCATATAATATTCGTATAAAATTTCAACGCATTCAGTTGTTAAGCTAAAATTTAATGGCTCTTCTGCCCCCAGCCAGCTCATACTCAGCCCGTAGCTGACCCGCAGCCAGCACCTACCAAACCATCATAAAATAGAAAAATGTATGATTCATAGATTCCGCTGCCCTTAACCCGCCAGTAATAAGGTCATCCTTAGCTCCCAGACAGCCCCCAGCAGGTTTTGCAAGCCTAGCGTTCGAACAGTTCGAACAACGGAGGAAATCATGAACGATTCACAACAAAAACCTATCTCAGCATTTGATGAGATTTGCCATCTTACAATCGAAACGATGCGTAAAATGGATATGGAAACTTTGCTGGAGCTTAAAGATCAAGCAACGCTTGAATTTAACCGAGCAAAGTTAACCAAAGCCTGTCTTGAGACTGCGCTATCGGTTAAAGCTGCCGAGCGAAAAATGGCAGCAAACCAGCCAGACCCAGATCAGCCAACCTTACTTGATGATTAGGCGGGTTTGATGGAATGGTACAGGGCTTATCATGGCATGCCGCATGATCCAAAATTGCAGGTAATTGCCAAAAGAACCGGACAGCCGATGGCCGTGGTGGTGGCGGTGTGGGTATGCGTACTCGATGCCGCCAGCCAGCACGAGCCTCGGGGTGTGATTGAGATTGATCCGGAAGAAATTGCGGTGATTCAAGGGATTGAATTTGAAGATGCCGTGGCAATTATTCAGGCATTTCATGACAAGAAAATGTTAGATGAAAACAACCATCTGACCGCTTGGGATAAACGCCAGCATACAAGCTCCACCGAGCGTTCCCGTAAGTCTCGTGCCACTCAAAAGAAAGCTGCAACAAAAGGCAGCACAACGCAACAGCGTGCAGCATCAAGCAGCACAGCGCAGCGCAAAAACAGGAAAAAAATGACAGATACAGAACAGATACATAGCAGAACAGATTCAGAAACAGATCCAGATGCAGATTCAAAAAAAGAAACAAAACAGAAAAAAAACAGAGGGAGAGCAGAAAAGGAAGAGTGTGAGAAGGAAAAACCAGAGATCTGTGGAAAAGATTCAAAACAGATTTTACAGCAGATGCTGGATATCTGGAATGCAGAAGTTCAAAGCAAATTATCACATGGGCAGAAGGCCATACTCACACCAAAACGCAAAGAATTGCTAACATGCAGATGGATAGAAGATTTTGCAGAAGACATCAGGGCATGGAAATATTACTGCGAGATTATTAGCAATTCAGATTTTTGTCTTGGCAAGTTGGACGGCAAAGACTGGACGATTGACCTGACATGGGCAATTGAATCTTCAGAGCATGTAGCCAAGATTTTAGAAGGTGGTTTTTCAGGTGGAAAGCATCCATCACCACCGCCAGCTTGTCATGACCCATTGCTGCAAACAGGTTGGGATCATGTGCTTGCATGTTTTTCTGACAAACACGGCAAAGCCACCTGCAAAAGCTGGCTTTCAGGCACTGAGGTGCAAGGCATTCAATCATCAGATGATGGGCTTTTTGTCATCATCGCTTGTCGCAATTCCTTCCTCCAGCAATGGCTGCAGCAACATTACCAAGCTGACCTTAACCTTTGGTGGACGGAGCATACCCATCATTCACGAAGAATTACTGGCGTTTTATTAACCATCAAGGAGAAAAAATCATGAAGCAAATTAAAAAATGGACGGTAACCGATGTGACAGATCGCTTTGAGGAAGCTGCTTACACTCTGCGCCGTATGCCACCTGTGAGAGTGCAAGGATATGTCAGCACTTGGCCAGATATAGTTCGCACCGCAATGGAGCAGCTGCAGCAGGATCGGTTGCCGATGCGCCTTGGCCCACCACAAGCCGATGCCATTAGCCGTATGGAAGAAACTATCCAATGGATATTCTGGCTGGAAGATGAGGATGAACGCCGTTTGATCTGGCTGCGTGCCGAGCGAGTGGTGTGGAAACGCATCTGCTGGCGCATAGGATGTGGCCGCACAAAGGCGTGGCAGATGTGGACAATTGCACTTTTACGCATTGTGACCCGCCTGAACGCCAAGCATGGAGGGCGTTAAAGTGTCCGAACAAAAAAAAGCTAAACAATATGAACAGATTTCGCTATGTTTACTCATACAATCGCCAGAGTTGGGTTATTTTCAGTTTTTAACCCTCGATCAATTCTTTTCATTCTTACCGTATTTAATCCGCACCATTTTGGATGGTGTGCGTTTGCCTTTGAGATTTTCACGGAGGGCAAGATGACGCAGATGCAAGATGATCGCTCACTTTCCGACATCCATGATGCAATAGTGGAGAGGATTCAGGAACTCAACGATAACAAGCTAACCCAAAAAGAAGCGGAGGAAGCAGCACGAAACCTGCTGGGATTTTGCAATAAGATCATTGAAATCTCTAAATAACTCGATGAATGAGTTGACTCTTTGCGGGTGAAGAGCGTGCATGGACATGAAACAAAAGCTGAATAATTATGGAAGCAAAAAAAGCAATCATACTTGCACGTGTATCCTCCAAAGAACAGGAGGAAGGCTATTCCATCGATGCCCAAAAACACAGGCTTATGGAATATTGCAAACGCAAAAATCTGACGGTTCTCAAAACTTTTGAAATCGTTGAGTCATCCACCAAGGGTGACCGCAAACGCTTTTCTGAAATGCTTTCTTTTGTAAAACGCTACAAAGATTGCATCGCAATTGTTGCTGATAAAGTTGATCGGGTGCAACGGAGTTTTAAAGAATTCCCCGTGCTGGATGATCTGATTTGCAGAGGCTCAATTGAACTGCACTTCAACACAGAAAATTATATCATCCACCGTGAGTCACGCTCTACCGACAGAACAATGTGGAGCATGTCTGTGCTTATGGCTCAATCTTATACCGATGCTATGAGTGATAACATCAAGCGCAGTTTAGAGCATAAACGTAGAAATGGTGAATGGAGTGGTCCAGCACCTTTGGGGTATTTGAATACGCGCAAAGAAGATGGACGCAGCGATATTGTGGTTGACCCGATACGTGGTCCAATCATCAGGCGTATTTTTCAAGAGTATGTTACAGGTGCTTACACAATCACCGAGATGACGCAAAAAGCAAAACAATGGGGGCTTCGCAGCATAAAAGGAAACCACCTAACGAAGTCGGTTATCCATCGGATGTTGCAGAAAAGCTTTTACTGTGGCGAGATGGAAATCAAAGGTGAACGGCATTATCATTGTTACGAACGCCTAATTGATAAAATATTGTTTGATGCCTGTACCGAGATAAGATTGGGCTATAACAAAAAGCCATTCAAATATGCTGGGAAGGATTTTGTGTTTAGAGGGATTTTGAAATGCGGAACAACTGGAAAAGTGGTAACAGCTGACACTAAAACCAAGAAATATAAAAGCGGAAAGTCTTCTGAATGGACTTACTTACGCTGCTGGAATCCTGAGAATCCTGAAAAACGAATGTGGGTGCGTGAAGATAATATTATTGAGCAAATTGAAGATGTTTTTTGGAATTTGGGCATCAAAGACCAGTTATTGTTGGAGCAAACAATTGCTTACATTAAGAAAACCAGCCAAATTAAAAAGGCTTCGCATAACCACGATTTGGGATTGCTGAAAAAGGAACATACAGAAATACAATCAAAGCTAGATCGTCTGGTAGATTTACGGTTGGAAGGTGAGCTTGGCAAAGAAGAGTTTGAAGCGCATAAAGTTCGTCTCAAAGACCGCCAATATGAAATTGACCAGTTAATTACGACTTATGACAAGGCAGATGACAGTTTTACCAAAACTTTGACGAACCTGCTAACATTGGCTTCAGAAGCCGAAACCGTATGGAAAGGTTCGACAATTGCTCAAAAACGCGAGTTGCTGAATTTCGTATTTGCGAACCTAGAATTAAAAGGCACAACCCTTTGTTATACCTTAAGAAAACCCTTCGGCAGCTTCCTAAATGGGACTAGCTGTCCCGAATGGCGGTGATCTCAAAATTACTCGAACTATTCTCTGAAGTCAAACTAGGCCAAACATTAAGCCACAAGAATTTCACTCCGCGTATCTTTTTTCTAGATGTCTTTTATGGTTAAAGAGATTTTGGATTTGCGACTGCATGGCTGCAAATTTTTGGCATAATCCATTATGGAACCTGTTTATAATTCTCTCTCGCCTGCAAAGATGCAAGTGCATCGCATTACAAAATTTTTATTTAGTTTAAGTAATAGCCAAAAGCCAAAGGCCATTCAGTACGCTCAAACTTCTAATACATTACAGCGAATTAAATTCTGGATTATTGGAATCATTTTGCATTTTACTGGCTGTATATTTTATAACGTGAGAACTCGTGCTTGATGGTTTTCTATCTAATATAATTTTACGAATCTTCTCTTCTATTCGGCTTTTGGGTGCAGAAGCTATTGCTACTTCGTCACCAATAGTTGATTCCACATCAACAGCTTTGCGTAAAGCAGCTCCGGCTTCAGCATAGCGTTTATCGATAACATAATAGACTTGTTTATAACGATTCTTTTCATCTTTTTTATCTATGAGTTTAGCAGCTTTGGGAGTCTGAACATTATGTTGAGTCAATCTTAAATTTTCGTCTCCTTCAACTTCACGGATATTGGAGAAAGACTTGAAATTCATACGTTGAAAAATTTTAGCTTTAAAGGTGTTCGCAATCACTGGATCGAGATCAGGGCTTTGTAAGACAGTCGAAAATATCTGTTTCATATCGGCTTCGCTGAGTGATTGTTTTTGTTGAATGACGTGACCATCTTTGTTTTTGATTTCTTTTTGATACTCAACAAAGTCTTGCAACGCTAGGGCCGATTTTTGTACTTCCACAAGATAAGCTGTATCAACGCCCCATTTCTCTTTATTACCGATTGAATGAAGCATTTTATTGCCAATATCCTTACCATCCATAGCGGCTGTTACTGCACCATATAGCATGTCGGCAAGCTGAATTTTATCCATAAGCTTAGGTTTATCTAACGACATTGCTCCCTGATCGTAGAGCCAGATTGTTGCGTTATTTCCGCTTCTGTCGATATTTTGCTGCTCCCCATGGCGATCATGATCGAAGCTTCCACCCTTGAGAACATTTAATAACTCAACAGTAATATTAGCTTTCGCCGCAGCTTTTTTAAACACTTGCGCTTCTTCGTTACTTTCAGGGAGTTGGTTGAAACTTTTCCCCGGTGCTTTTTGCATCATGGCATAATTGGTGCCATAGGCCTGCCAAGGAGTAACTTTAAAGTCAAACTTATAGCCATCAACTTCAACTGTAGTACCGTCATAAAGTTCATGCGCTTTTTCCAATTGCTGAGCACCAATCGTCATATCCGTTTCGGTAGCTGACATCTTTTGCGCCTGACCAACCATTTTCGATAATGCACTACCAATCGCGTCTTGGTGGCTTTGGAAGAGCCTATTCAAAACTGTCGACTTCTCAGATTCTTGCAATGCTTGTGCGGTTTCCATGAGGCGCTGAAAACCTAATTCTGCACGCTCGCGCGCATTTGGGCGTAGCAAGCGCAGTACGGTATGTTCACCATTCTGGAGCTCTACCTCCACCGCCACAAAGTAAGAGCCTGAACCTAATACTTTCCCGCGTCGCTTGATTTGATGCGTAAGCTCTTCCGGTACAAATTGTTCAATCCAATCATCAACTTCCCATAAGGCTGGAGGGGCAGCATTACCTTTAAGCTTCCCCATTCCTTGGCGCATCTCATCCGGTGTTCCTGTATTGGAATGAACCGCTTGCCCTAATTTAATTTCTGCTGGCCCCATCATTTCGAAGAAAGCAGCTAGGCCTTCACCTACCACTTCCATCGCATTTTTTTGTTCGTTTTCTTTACTCTGGGAGGCCATTAAAATGGCAGAGAGGAAATAGGAACGTTGCGAATCATTCAACGCATTTGTATAAGCATGTAAGGTTTTTTTTGCTACTCCAGTGGTATTATCATCGTCACCGATTAGAACTTTCTGTTCAACCAGTTCGAGTTGGATTTGCCATTCTTCGCGGTAATCGTTTCTATCATTGAATTTTACAGATTTAGCATAGGAAGAAAGAATCCGGTTTGTGAAATAAGCACGCGCCTCAATGCCTTGATTCCAAAAATTACGATGCATGGCCCCAACAGAATGCTCATTTATTAGACTATGGAAAATAGCCTTTTTTTGCGCTTCACTAGCACTTTTCTTTTCACCAAAGGGCATCGCTTTTTGTCTATGAGTAAGTTCTATAATAAATGCGCGGGTATTATTTTGTGTTAAAGGGGATGTAAGGAAATCCACAGAATGTTCACACATCGCACGATCATTCGTCATCAATACAGACATTGCCTCAGCTGCATGGCCTTTTTTGCTTTCCTTAACTAGTAGTTCTCGCGTGATGACAGCCGTTTTACTTAGCTCATAAGAAAGTTCTTTCTGCGAAACGACCTCATCCGATAAATTACGAAACATCGTTGCCTTATCCATCAGGTTAATTTCAGAATCTTTGATACGGTTAACATCAACAGTAATCATCCCCATATAAGCTTGAGTACCATCATCAATGCCATAACGTTGAGAAATATCGTTTACCCACTGCTGGGTTAAACGTGATCGGATAGAACCATCAAAAATAGGCTCCCCTGAGAGCATATGCTCAATAGCAGCAATGCGATCTAATGGATTATTTTCGCTAAGAACTTGCTTCGCTGCGCGAGTAAGTAATGCTTGTTGAGCCGTGCCACCCGGAGCGAACAGATTGTTTTTCTCAAGAAACTTATAGGTCTCTATCAACTTATGCGTTTCTTTTGGCCATGCATTATTGCGATTCATAAAATCATCAAGCATCACGGGAATGAGGCTAGTGCGAAATAAAGTGTTGGTGCGCCCTAAAAAAGTCGTATCTCTAAAAAACGGTTTTAATGTATTGAGAATATCAAAGTCCTGATTTTTGATATTACTAAGATAATGAGCCGTCTCCATAGAAAAAAGCTCTGTTGAGAGCTGCTGTGCTTTCTTATAAAGCTTTAATAAATCCTTCGACTTTTGAGGAGCCTCATATTCATAAAAGCTTCTTAACTGTTCAATGATATAGGGCTGATATTCAGGGAAATTGTAATCTGCTTTGATTGTTTGTTTGAGGTGTTTTTCAAGTTGTGCCGCTTCAACGTCGAGTATGTTATCTTTATCAAATACAGATTCATTTATTATATTAATAATAATAGCGTTATAATTTTCTGGATTATTTCCAAAAAAGAAAAAATCACGCTGTCTCTCTATCATAGCATACAGAGCTTTATGCTGTGCAATTGTAACCGGACGAATAAGATTTGTTTTGCTATACGTTTTTCTTTCGAAAACCAAACTATGAAGATGGTTCCTTTCTGTAATAGCTTCATTTGCATTATCACGAGCATCCCATTGCTTAATGCGCGCTTCCAAATGTTCCAAAAAGCGATCAAATAGTAATGCTGAAATGGGGGCTAATATAGTTTCCTGACTATGGGCAATATATTTTAGTGCAACGCCATTACGATTAAGTTTAACATTCCCATCTTTGTCTTTTTGATTGCGCTGTCTTTCAATTTTATATTGTTGGTCTAATGTGAGTAAATTTACCTTAGGCTCCTCAACCATTCCATCATAAGGAAATTCTGATGATTGAAATAGTTTTCTTTCTTTTAAATAACGTTGGCGTTGACCCGCAACATACTCAGCATCTTCCAAAAACTCTTCAAAAGATTCGTATTCATTTGCTTTAATCCGTTGATAGGCCATTTTTACTTTGCCAGCATGGTCGCTCTTTTCATTACGCCACTTAGATAGAATTTCAGTTCTTTCTTTCACTAAATTTTGCTGCTTTTCTAATTCACGCGCAGCATCAATATCGGATGTATTTGTGGCTAAAATAGTTCCATCTTCTCCTATAAGATAGTTATCATAAACTTCACCGTTTGGGCCTTTTGGGTAGGAGAGTCTTAAATTTCGAGGAAAATCACGGTGATTCTCAGCTTTTAGTCTTTTATCTTTCACCCCCAACACTTCGGTCAGTATATAATGAATTTTTACATCTTTTTGCGCCCATTCTACCATTTGGTTCCATGGCACAGGCTCACCAACACCCGATTCATCAGGCAGCTCAAATTTAGGAAATTCAAAGTAATAACTTAAACTCTTATTTAAATCAGAATTATCGACTTGATTATAACTTTTGCTAATTTCAGTGAGGAAAGTTTCAGCCGCTACTCTCGCCGCATCTTCGCTTGAAGCTTCCATAAAATTAAAAATTGCTTCGGTGGCAGTCTTTAAATGCCCGACTGGCTGTAGCTTACCAAAATTTAAATCTCTGAAAGTGTCTAAAACCGAAATTGTTGCCGGATAATCTTGCTCCATAAAAACTTTTGGAATTTTTTCAAAAGCTTCGCCTTTAATATAGCGCTCATGAATGCTAAAGCTTTCTTTTAGGCTTGCTCTATATTCATTGACTCGCACATTACTTATTCCACTTTCATTGCTGCTACCAAGCATTTTTATTTCAGGTGCAACGTCGAGTAAGAAATCACGTTTTTGCTGATTGCTAAGTAGATGAAAGTTCGCCTGCTGTTTCAATTCGTCCAAATAAGAAAGATGGCTTGCATTTCGATAGGTTTCTCTATCTGTCATGGGTGTAATCGCCTGACTAACGAGTGTGCCTTTCTTGCCAAGCTGAATACTGATTTCAGCTTTTGTATCTTCGATGCGCGTTTGGATACTACCGTGAACATCAAAAGCGCGAGCTAATTCCTTATCAGTGCTGTACTTCTTATCGGCAAATCCTTCAATAACTTTACGTCCCTCTTCTGGGTTATAACCTGCATCAATCATCCATTTAATAGCGGCTTTGGTATCAGCCCCGCGCTCTTCAGCAAGACTATTTGAACCTTTTCCTAGGTCTTTTAAAAAGCCAAAATGACCTAACTCGTGCGCCAGTACGAAAGCGAGCTGATCTTCATTCTCAAAGAAATCAAGAATACCTTTGGTAAATCCTATCGTATGCTTATCGTTTCCAGCATTATTACTAGCTAAAAACCATGCATTAATATTTTTAGTATCGGAAATCAGAAAATCAATCGGCTCAGCCTCAAAATCATGCCAAGGAATTAACCGCTCAGCAATTGATTGTATTTTATTCTGAAATTGCTGCATCGAAGCATTATCAGGAGACACAAGACGATGCGATTCCCAAAATAAATCATCTGTGGTTCTTGTAAGTTCGATTGCCATAATACCTAACATCCACACTTACATACTTAAAATTTATCGTTCATCGTATATGCTAGTATAGATAATCTATTGAATATTTTGACAGTATAGCAGCAAATTAGTTTAAATTATGTTAAGATTTCGTGATGATGAAATGAGCTTACTTTGTTAATAAAGCAATACCATTTTATGATGTAAATTATGATGTTCTGCTCGCGCATAAAATCGAGAAGGTGCTGATGAACAATAATAAGGTCATGATTAGACGGGCAACCAATCAGTAAAACTATTTGCTATATAGAACGTACGTTTACCTCCAATAATATCAGAATTTTATAAGGAACCTAGATTATACAAGTTATAATCTCGCATTAATGAAACCTTAACATTATTTAAGTATCCTGCTGGTTAATATAATAAAAGAAATTCAAACTTTTAAACAGTTGGCAGGATAATAATGGTTGAACTACAAACTACCAGAGAACGCGAAATTGACGCTGCTTACAAGCCACTACTGATTGGAACGCGACAGCGCCCTTGGCCAAGGCAGGCGCTATTTTCAGGCGTGCAATTCGATAAAAACAAAAAATATAACGGCAACTTCGAAAAAACGGACATGAAGCAGTATCTGCAAACTTATTTTGCGAAAGAGATGCAAGTTAGCCGTGAGGTTGGGGTTGCTGATAATGCCAGCGGCTCTCATGCCAATGCCGTTAGATCAGCCCAACGCGAAGAAGCCAAAAACGCTGCTAAGTGGGGGCTATAATGGCTGGGTTTAAAAAAGAACATCTTCGTAAAACGATAAAGGCGTCGCCACTTGCAGCGCTTCAGCAATCGTTTATTACGCATGCAATACGGGGTAGTCTTGATGAAACCGTGCGCGATACGCTAATTAACCAACTTCAAGCCATTATACCTAATCATCAATACAGTTCGTTTCACTATGAAACACGAAACGCGGATGCTGCTATAGTTAGCGTCAATGCCGAAAATAAACCCTCGATTAGTTCGCCTGAAAAATCGTTACTCTGGGCAATTAACCTCACTTTTCTGGCGCAAAAAGACGGGTCTGGATTCTACAATTCGGCGTTATGGAAGCAATTTGCTTCACGCGATGGGGTGGCGCAAATTGAAAAAGAGCGTTTAGCATTTTATGCTGCCACTACGGGTTTGAATAAAGACACACGCATTAAATAGGGTGAACTTGGAAGCAGTTTTTATTTTAATCCACCCGATAATCACATCAACCTCGACCTTATATTGGGTTTGGGAGTTGGGTTTGACGTTGCCCGTGCGGTGGCATTTCATGAGATAGGCCATAGCCAAATTACCAAAGGGTTTGGGCAAAAGATTACAGAATTAGATGAGCAGATTGTAGATGGCGATGTAAGGCGCCTAGATAGAGGAAAGCATACTCAACTGGTGAAGCGTATTTTACGTGGTCAACCTATTGAAGAGAGCGATGCACAGCGTTTTGAGGGGGATAAATCAGTGTCAATTCCGATCAATATGGACATTGTGTTATTACTTGATGGCTCAGGTAGTATGCATACAGAATCTGATGCTTATGGAAATAATTGGCCTTTTTCTCCTATTAAAGCTGGGATGCATGCGGGTTGTGTATTGAACGAAGCCTGTAAAAGCGATGTAACTGCAAAGCGCCACACTAACTTTTACATGGGGCTTTGGGGCAATGAAGAGCCTTTAATGCTGGTAAAACCTAAAGATGATGCGCGTGGAATTGGGGAACGAATTGCGGCTATAGGGCAAAATATGGGCTGGGGAACTTCGCTTGGCCCTTCAATACGACATATTACCGCTCAGCTGGCGGAGGGTCAGAGGCAATTTTCTGGTTCAAATTCAAAAACAGGCTATAGTCACATTATTATTCTATCAGATGGCGGCATTGGCGATTCCAAAGCATCGTATGAGACCGTTCGAAATTTGCTTGAAAATTGTCCTATGACAAGTGTCGATTTTGTAGCTGTGGAAAATGGGAAAACTGAATTAGATAAAGTGGCACAAAAATTAAAAGATAAATTTCCCGGAAGAGTTGGGGCCTATCATCACGATAGCACCGCAACATTGAGCGAAGGGCTTGAAACTTTATTATTAGAACGCATTCAAAATGCACCCATCGCCCCAACCGTTACAGGCGAATATAAACGCGCTACCTTAGAACGCGCACATCATGCAATGCGGTAAAACCAATCTAGTACCGGAGTACGTATTCAACGCCTTAAAGGTGTCTCAAATATAATAAATATTTGGCTTCTAACACAATATTTTTATATTTATGTGATTTGATAGGTAACGTCATAATGAACTCCTGTTTTAGCAAATTGATTTAAAGACGCTGCAAGTTGAAAAAATAAATCACGTCTAAGGCAACATTAACAAATCTTACCTCAAAGTCCATAGTGTAAATGGAACTTTTCTCTAGGACCAAACTTAAAGCAGCAAGAATTTCACTCCCACGTATTAAGCGAAAATTATGTGAGTACACTTGTGCTTACAGACCTTGATTCAGTAGACATTATCCACAAAGCCTTCGTGCATTGTAGTCCCTTCGTATATTGGAATTTTAAAACTATGTGTTCAGTCATAAATCCTACTCAGTTTCCGTTATAGCCATATTTGCCTCGAGTCAATAAAGCCTCTTTCCAAAAATTCTCACGTTGAATAGATGTTGAATAATATTAGGTATTGTCATTTCTTATACTAATCTCAGTAACCCTATAACTAATCCTACCTTTATAATTTCACTTTAATGAACAACATAGCATGTTTCTTATACCTACTTGATGACAAATCCTTTTATGCATTTACAAACAAAAAAACACCGGACAATCCTCGCGGGATCATCCGGTGTTTTTGGGGTTTCATGTTCCACTCGCCGTTATTACCTTGGTAAAAAGTAACAAAGGGGAGTGGAACACGAAGATGTGTTCCACTTTTTGGAAGATAAGGCACTGGCGGTACGTTCTAAAAGAACGCACCCACCAGCACCAAATTTTCCTTACGCTTCTACCGAAGCGGCTTGCGCCGCTACGATAAAGTTTAGCACCTCGTCGTGGTTTGGGTAACCACCGAAGTAGGCGGAGCCTCCCTCAGTTCCCAAACCGGCACCGCCAGCCCAGCCGTCGCTGTACTTTTCTTTCAGTTGGGCGCACAAGGCGCCGTCACCGTAGAAGTTCACCTCGCCGTCGCCGGAGAGGATGAGTACGCATTGGCCGTTCGGCTGCTTGCCGTAAAGACGATCGGTCACCGTCGCACCTTTGGAGTGCGATGGGCGCACAACGAGCAAGTCGTTGATTGCTTCCATCGCGCCAATGGCACGATCGGCTTCGGCCTCCTGCTCAGGCGTGATGCCTTGGCAGGCACGGTCGAGGGCGCGGATGTCCGCGACCTCCTGTTCCGTGGCGCCTGCGGCCAACATGGCCGGGATATACCCGGTGTCGTTGGCGGCGATCAGCAGGTGACGACGTGTCGGCTCTACGCCGAGCAACGCACACACCTGAACGATTGCGGCTGGTTCGCTGCTGCGAGCGCCGTGGTGGTCGATGTCGATCACCCCAACTGGGGCGTCGGCGAGCTCTATTAAGACCGGAGTCTTGCCAGCCTCCATCGCTTGCGCGATTTCGGCTTGGTAGCTAGCCGCGTTTGCGCCCCAGCCGAGATTTTTGTCTACCATCTCCATGCCGTGCTCTTCGAGCAGGCTTTTGATGGTTGCCATCTCGGCGTCGTTACCGCCGATTAAAAACGTGAAGTTGGAATTTGAGTTTGCCATGTCTAAATGCCTGTTTCCAGGACTTTTTGTGGAAGACTTAAGTTTATGCTTCCGAAAATGGTGACCAAGCGGAATTGCTAGTCACAAACTGAAGTTCTCAAATGATCGCTCATTTAAAAGAACATTTATAAACAAAACTTGCCGAAGCGAGTATAGTGCTTCTTCTGTAAAGAAGATAAAATAAATGATCTTCTAAAAAAAAGGAACCACATGAAAACAAGTTCAGTATGCCAACAAAAAGTTTCAATTTCGTTAACAAATCGCAACTTTTTGTGAAGGTTTGATGACATTGGCAATTTTATTGCACATTCTGCCCTTTATGCTAAATATTCCCCTATGATTTCCTTACAAAAACTCCGCCAAGATTATGGTGATGCCATCGCCAAATTGGCAGAAGAGCATGATATCCACAATGTCCGCGTCACGGGTTCCATCGGTGCAGGCATTGAACGCCCCGATAGCGACATTGATTTTCTGGTGACGTGCGGCGAGAAAGCGCGGCCTTATGCGTTTCGAAAATCATTGGTAAAGCTGTTAAAAACAGAAGCGCTGGATGTGATTCCTGAATGCAGTATGCGTAAGCATTATGAGCCGATTATATTAGATCATGCCGTACCGCTATTTTCACATGCGCCCAATGCACCAATCAGCAAGCACCAAAAAGTGAATTTAGATATTGTCAATATGGATGTAATGTTAGAAAGGGCAGAAAAATTTCTCACATATTATGACGGAGAGGATGAATCAGCCAAGGAGCTTGCCAAAGGATATATGGATCAGTTTTATGAATGCTATCTTGAACTAACGCAGCATACGCTTGATTATTTTCCACATATCGCATGGCAAAAATTTCAGGATTATAAGAATTTGGCAATGCTCAATCGGCGTCCAGCCTATGCTCATGAATTACAATCACTCGTGGATGAGCATTTTAAGCGAGATGTGGGGTATTTGAAAGAAGCGCTGGCAATTCTGAAAGCCAACGCTCCTTATAAAGATGATTTACTTTAACTCGGCAATAATGCGTTGAAATTCCTGTTGCGCTTTACGGCGCTCGCCCATTAACCACATCATAAATTCTTTTTTCGCTTTGGATGGCTTGTTCATAATGACCTCTTATCGTTGTGTTTGCTGTTCTTTAGTAGCAGCTTGAGCATTTCCAAGCAGTTCACCGAAGAGTTCTTGGGTTTTGCCTAAATCGTTTCTCAGTTGTTCAAGGATACTAAAATTATAGCCAGCTATTTCAACTTTCCCGGTTGCGGTCTTATGAGTTTCCTCTCGATAACTATAGTTTGGAACAGTTTCTTTAACTTCATAATTAATATCCCGAGAATAGGTTTTATGTGTTTTTGTACGTGTTACTTCTTTAGTTCCATTTTTATACATAACTTTGTTTATAAAAGTATTCTGGCCAAAACTAACTCCGTCCAGTTCCTGTTTTGTTTGCTTCATCAAATCGTGTAAGGTCTTATTGTCTAATGCCTTTTGTTCATCTGGCGACATTTCATGAAAACCGTTAATAACATCTAGGTCTTCTTGAGCAGGGCTTTCTCCTTGCTTGAGTGCCGCCGCCACTCGTCCAACCGGATCTGACAACCGTTTCAAAGTTGCTTGCGTAGTGGAAATTTGCTCAAAGACTTCTTCAAGTTGCCCCATTAGTTCGCTATGTCTCTCTGTACCACGGTTCTCTCCTGTTGCAGAGTCTACTAACGCATTGCCAATAGGGGATTTTGCATCTCGTAATGCACTTTTATAGCTTTCTAAAACAGGCGTTAGGGCATCTGCATTGCGTAACGTAGCAACAGAGTCACCTTCTAATACTTCAACATGATTAGCGCGAGCGACCTTTAGCTTTTCTGCCTCAGCTGCTAAGCGTTGTTTCTCAGCTTCTTCTACTTTACGATTTTCTTCAAAATTTTTCTCTTTAATCGTCGCTTTCACGCCCTCAAAACCAAATTGTTTAGCAAAATTTTCACTCATCTTAATTCTCCAAAGTACCTTTTTGATAATTATAGAATACCAAAATAATGTTAAAGATAAGTTAATGTATTTAGTAAAATGTGAAGTTATGGTAACAGTTAATAATTAAAATAAAATAGCATAGCGCTTTTTTTTGGAACAACTTTATTCATGGATATTTTCTCGCCCTATCTTGACCAATATGCATCAGCCCTTGAGTGATGTAATCTCGATCAATATTCTTATGATCGGGAAGATGATGACGTAATTAGGCGGTTGCAGGTTCGAATTCTGCCGGGTGTGCCATTTATTTATATGGTTTAGTGGGTTCTTTCAAAAATATAAATTTACTCTATGCCCTCTCGAGTTAAATTGCAAAACCCGCTTTAATCGGCTTATAATTAAACTATTAAAGGTTTTATCTCCAAAAACTCTTTGAATAAATACAACCCGATACTATTATCGGCCAGAATATCAGGTTGCGAAACCGTATTCTTCCAGCATCAATGCCTGCACTGTATCTGATGGCACATCGTATCCAGCCTTGAGAATACGGCCAAATTGCTTGAGATCGCAGCCTCCTTGTTGCATCGCTTTTGCAAAGTTGTCTTTTTTTATCGCATCCACTAGTAAATACCACCATGCATCAAAACCAGACTTAGTCTGTGTTTGGATAAAAAAGACGTTAGATGCCTTAGAGTATTTTACATACTTTGAAGTAAATGACATTAGACGCTCCGTTCATTAGATTGTTCAATAGTAGCTGTATTTTGCTGCACCTTCGCGCAGCCTTTTGCAATTTCACTGCTCATATAAGCTTCGTGTCCAGGGAAACTAATACCCGCATCAGCCAGCTTTTGGATCGCTTTTTTTCCTTCGATTATAAGCTTTTTGCCATCAATACTATAACCTTGTTCGCCTTCACCTCCAATAATAGCAGTGTAGCCATCAACTGTACCACCACCCATCACCGATGGAACGTCTATTTTCCCTATTGATTTTACACGAGCATCTGGCCCAAGTATTCTGCGAGCCATATCAAGTGGGCTATCATTAAATAACTGACTGCCATGAAAAGACCTCTCTTCAATCTCACCATTATTGACTAAGCCAGTAGCGCGAAGTGCTTTAATAGTTGCTTTGCGTAATTCTTTCGGCAACACCACTGCAAAACCAGTTTCTGGTTCAATGGATATAGCATTTTCGAATAATTTACTCAATGAAGCTCGAGTTATAGGATTGATTGAATTAGTCATATTTTACCTCTATAATTTAATATTAATTAACTTAGCATGTTTTTATTACGACATGATGACAGTTAAAAATTAACATAAAGCAGCATAGCGCTTTTTCATCATCTTTTAAGGTATGGTAAGCGCATTATCACCCCACTCGCACTTTATCACTTCGCTATATTCCTAAACTGCCACTATTTAGCTTGCGTTTATAATCATCATATTTGCTGGAAATAATTTTAAAAAGTATCAGCTGGTTTCGCCTTGTTCGATAGGTTTGATATAACGAACTAATCCGCCGTCATTATCTACGATTTTTTCGGAAAATGATTTGCGTTCATAAAGGGAACAACGTGACTCATTTTCTTTTTCCCCCCCTGTTTCTACTGATTAAATAGCTCTATATTCTAGCATTGCGAATGCTGTATCGTTCACGTTCAAATTCTCATCCGCACATCCATCATATATCTCCACTAAATTAGGTATTTATATTTTAACAGTTTGTTGAATAGCGCTTTCGCATGATGCGTTTTGCAATTTCAGGGGCGTGTTTTCCCCAGCCACATAAAATAACGTCACCAAAATCTTTAATCATTACCTGACAATTGCGGCGTTTGAGTTTATAAATAGAATAGTTGTTAGGGTTTAATTTTAGGAAGTACCAGCAAGGCTCATTATTATGCATCGCTTCTATGTAGCGCACCGCCCCACCTTCCTTTACAAGCATTTTCTCGGCAAAAGAAACTGGGTGTTTGCATAGAATATTTTCCATTCTAAATAGCTCTTTGTTCATGCGTGTTAAACGGTTCATTTATTGAAGTAACAAATATTTGATCGGGTCGCCCACCTTTATTTTTGGAAGCAAGATCTTCATTATGTTGCACCATTTTTATTCCCATATCTTCCAATCCAAGATTGTACATAACATATTCTGCGAATTCTTCTGGAATTACAACATCGTGCATGTGTGCTATTCTTAAAACTTTTCCAACTTCATCTTCATCAAGCTGGTGCATATTTTGATGTGCTTCAATTACAGTAGAGACTGCCAAATCGTTTTCTATTTTTGTCTGCCTTTGAGAAAGATGTGAATTAAACTCTTTCCACTCAAGGAGTTTGTCAGTTTTAATATTATGCGTTAGACAAAACTCTTCTGAAGGAATATCCATAAATGGCACCATATTTAATTCGCTTCGCGAAAGCTCATTTATAGGTTTTTTAAGACTTGATAACGATGATTTGCATCCCCCCCATAGATGAAAAATGGCTTTGCGTTCAGGAGTTTCTATTACAGATTTCGTAGGTGCTATTTTTTCCGGCGAGACAGATGATACACTATTATTACCCGAAAATTGTTGTGCTAAACCTTCTAGTTTATCCGACATCTCTTCATTTGATGTAGAAGTTAGAACGGTAGTTATCTCGTCTGGGTTTTTGTCTTGTTCATTATTTGAAGGCACAACTTCCTTTGGTGATTTATCAATACTCGGCGTTAAGGTAAGACTATTTAATTGATTACCAAATAGGTCACCTAATGAATAATTACTCACAGGACTTTCAATATTATCGGTCTCATAATATTCATAACGTCCAATATCAGCTTCTAGGTCGCTGGTTGGAATTTTTGAAACCTCTTTTAAGTCCCAATTACCCATTCTTTTTGGTGGAGTGTCGCTGTAGAAATTAATTGTTCTGTGGAGGCTTTTAGTCAGATCCTCAACAGTGTATTTTTGTGCTAAGGTTAATGATTCTGGTATATAATCTACTTCAAAATCACATTGTAGGGGGCTATGCTTGTTCCTCTGCCAAGAAATCACTAATTCGTCAGATAATATTTGATGCCAAAGTTTGTAACCTTTTGCATTTGAAATCTTCGTATAAACATTCTCTTTCCTAAGCTTTCCATCCTTGGTTATAACGTAAACATCACTCATCCCACTTCCATTACCAAAATTTGGTTTTTCAAATTCACTCGGAGCTCCCGCTTTAATTGCAGCATCCAATTTTGTCTGCTGCTCTTTAATTATATCGACTGTTACTCGATCTTTATCTACATTCTTAATTGCATTGTACAAATATTCTTTAAGTTCAGGGTCACGTTTTTCCAATCGTTTTTTTTCAACTGACAGATAAAGATTTAATAAATCTGAACCACAAGGAAGATCATATTTCACGATGAATTGGATGTCTTCTTTTATTGAGAGAATGTGTTCAACTTTAGCTTCTTCTCGTTCTTCAGCTTTAATTTTACTTAAAGCGATTTTTTCATCAGAAATATTAGTAATTTTAGTAGTATGCTCAGCAATATGCTGTTCTAAGATTTCTATCTTAGGTAGGATAACTTCCTGGATTTCAGCTATACTAACGCTATCTTGCATACTCAAACTGTGGTTTGGGCCTGCCACTACAACACAAATGTGATTATCGTCTTGTTTCTCACAATTATGGGCGAATCCTAAATCTCTTTCTTCACAGTACACTTCAATATTTTTGACAAGATCTAAATTATTTAAATTTCCACTGCCCTGATTTTTAAACCAAATTTTTATAACTCCATCTTTATAAAATTTAGTTTCCGTTATAACTGATTTTAGATCTGCACTACTGTTTAAGTCAATTTGCTCGCGTATTATTAAAGCAGTTTTTACTTGTTCAAAGAAGTTTTCATGCTTAATTATTTGAAGTGAATTATCTGAAAAACTGCGGACATCTTCAAAATAAATATTATTTGATAAAGCTCCTGAAATAGCCGTTTTTATTTGATCATAAGCGGCGGATTTTACTTGAAGTTCTTTGGCGCGCTCCTGCATTTGGCTGGTAAGTATTTTCTCTAAATTTTTAAGCTCATCAGATAGAAGCGAGTATTTTTCATACTGTTCTTCTGCAATCATGATTATATTATCATTATACTGGGCTGCATACTGCACTTCGCCATGTGCATGATTAGTTAATCTCAATTCTAACAGCGATTTGTTAAATGCATTAATTGCAGATTCTGCTAGTTTTTTTTCTTCAATCGTATAGTGATTATTCTGATTGAGCATAGCTGAGAAATAATTGCGTTCGGTCTCAGCAATATTGATGACTTTTGCTTCTTGGAATATTACTTTTTGGTTCTTGTTTAATGCCTTTTGTAAAATTGAAATTATATCGATTTTTTCATCACGCCATAACATATTATCTGCACTATGAATTATTAAAGCGTCATCTCTTATTTCATATGCATGAGTTTTATTAACCTGCCGGTTATATTTATTAGGCTGCGTTAGCATAGGGTAAGTCTTTAATATTTTTAAGACTTGTTGTATATTGAGTGACTGTTCTTGTATTTCTAAGTCTATATTAAATTTAGATATTTTATTACTTATTATGAGTTTACCCTTATTGGTAGAATCTGTATTATCTTCTTGGTTTAAATCCTTAATTAGTAAATTTATGGGTAGTCCAGTCGTACTATTTAGTTTATTTGCGACATCTTGCAATGAGTCACTATTTATCAACGCATTGAGGTTATTTGTCTCGCTAAAACCAAGACTTTTTGTTAAATTTTCACTATCTCGCTCTAAAGTAAACCGTGAATATTCTGGCTCAATGAGTTTTTCTAATGAAAGAGAAGGATTTTTAGAAATAGGCAATTTAAATTTAGTGCCACTTGGATGTGTTAGTATAAAAGAATCACCGTAGGAATCTCTTTCAAATATGGGATTTCCAAAAACGCTTTTCCTATCTGCTAAAAGTTGGTATATGATATCATCTGGAATTTCTGTCCCTTGTTGTAAAAAAGTTAACTCTTGGCCTCTTCTCGTTTTAATCTTCCGTAGACCCCCAACAGAAAATTTATTACCCCTTATCACCGAGTTTTTATCAACGCTATAGTTTTGTCCTGTAGCAAGTGATTCGCCATTAAAATAGATACGGTCAAAGCTACCTGACAAAATAATTGCTTTTAAATCATCGTCTGTCGCAGCTTTACTGTCTCTCCATACTTCATGTCCTAAACGTTCTTTTAAATCAGCAACCGCCTCTTTAACTTCAAAATATTTTTTAGGACTTAAATTCAATTCTTTAAATAGTTGCTCTCTCGCTTTATTCCGCTCGTTATTCTTAAGATTTCTAATTTCTCCAGTATTTCGAGAACGAAATTCTTTATATGCTTTGAGCCCATCTAATATATCTGAGCTATTATCCTTTCCATGCGGTATATTCCAATCCTTTCGAAGATTCTCAGCTTCTACTACGGCAGCTAGCTCAATTGCGTCTTGTAGTGTCCCTTGATTTCTTGCCTCCCATAGCATTGCGCCTGCTTCGGGTCCAACGCGTAGTTTTCGAACGAAATGTCCTGCTTGGGTTAGTTTTTTGTTTTCTACTAAGCCAAGTAGTTCTAATCTCTCAATGGCTCTAACGAATTTTTCATTTGGAATATCTGCATCGAACTTGATCTCTATAGGATCAAGCTTCATTGCATAACATTCCATAACTACTTTTTCTAAAGGAGCGCGCAATATTTCTGGTGTAGTTTTTAGTTTGCGATGCTCAAATTTTGTGCCTCCAAAAAGTATAAAATCTGATTCTGTAAAGCGATTTGTTCTACCTAGCTGTTGAGTAATCCGCCACTTTGGTATTTCAGATAATAATAAAGATTCAGCACCCGTTAAGTCATCATATTGTGGAATACGTGCTAACCCACTACTAATGCCAGAATCCAACCACGGAATATTTACCCCGGATTCAATTACATCTGTTCCAACAATAATTTTAGCATTTCCTTTTAAAGGTGGGGCCTTTGCACTATTTTGTTCTGATTGACTCGTTTGTCCATGAATCGATTTTACCTCAAGATTCTTCAATCCTTCTTTTTCAGCTAATGCATTTATAGCATTTATTGTATTTGCAATTTCACGTTTTCCTGGTTCAAAAATTACAATTCCTTTTTTGCCTTTTTTGAGCAAATCAAATACTGCCTTTGCTTTATCCTGTGAATATCCATGTGAGTTTTGATATGCTTCTTGATAAGTAAAATTACATGAAAAAGTTTTTCCTTCTGAGTGAAACAAGGCAACTTCAGATTGATCTTCCCAGTATTTTGCATTTTCTTTCGTATCGATTGTAGCTGAGAGTTCGCCAAATCGGATTTTATGGCCTTTAGATAAACGATTGTGAATTAACGCTTTAGCAATTGATACTGTCAAATGCGTTTCATGAGCTTCGTCAATAAATATGTTTGATGCCTCGTTTATTAAACCTGATGCCGTGGCCATTGCAGGTGTTGTAAATATTAGTTTTGTTTGATCATTAAATAATGAAATGTTTTCACCACCTCTACTTCCAACCGCATAGCCAACTTCATTTCCAACTTGAAGACCCGAGATTTTCGCAATTGTTTCTGCAGCATTTTGAGCTAGGATACGTTTTGGAACTATAACGATGGTTAAACCATCAAAAGAGTCAGCTAAATACGGTGCAACAGTTAACGTTTTACCAGATCCGGTCTCTGAGCTAAATACGAATCCTTTACCTTCTTTTAGTGCTTTTACTATTTCAGGAGCCTTCGCAAAAGCTGGCAAGTCACCCAACACTTCATAAGATTTTTTAAATAAACCGTTTTCGATTGGATCAGCCATAGTCACACTTTCATTTTCATAAATAATAACAAAAAAACATTACAAATTTGTTAAAGTAATTGAATTTTTAAACATCACTAATTCAACGAATAATATTGAGGTTGGATTTTTATGAAATTGGCTTTTTTGTTAACATATTCAAAATCCGGCATACGGTTATTACTTAATAGAACTTCTTCAATTTGTTTGGGTAAAACGGGTTTCTCAGTAATTTTATTGTTACTTGCATAAAGCTCTCGTAGGTTATGTTTGTCACTAATTTTCGGCAAAGCTGTTAACTCATTACCATCAATATAAATTTCTTCTATTGTTTCAGGTAAATCCCCAACTTCATAAAGTTTGTTATTTTGTGCATACAATTCTTTTAAATGTGTATGCGATATTTTAGGAAGCGAAGTTAAGCCACAATCTTCTGCATAAAGGCGCTCTAGTGTCGTTGGCAATTTAGGAATTTCTTTTAATTTTGACCCGGAAACTCGCAAATGAAGAAGGCCCTCATTAAGTAAAGGAAGTTCATTCAAATTTGTTCTTTCGACAAAAAATTCGCGCATTGTAGAAGGCAGTGCACGCGGTAACCTTTTAATATTTGCACCACATAAATAGCAAATTTCAAGATTTTTTGGCCATTTTGTAATATCTAAGCCTTTTTTTTCAAAGGCCTCAGCACTTACCTGATTACTAGCTTCTTTTTCGGGTATAATTGGCGGTTTTGGGGTAATACTAGGCTCTGCTTTTCGAGGAGGAGCAGGTCGCGGTGTTGGAATATACCTCACTGGTTCATCAGGTGAAGCGTATGGATCCCTTCCTGGACGCGCACAAGCAAAAAGCTTTGTAAGGCTATTTGGCAACTCACCATCACCCACGTAAATTTGTGGATTATGCTTCATAATTAAAACCTCTAAGCCTTCTGGAAGTTTAGGTAGACGTTTTAAATCTAAATTTGAAATATCTAAAACTTTTACACCTTCTAAATCAGCTGCAAAAAGTGACTCAGCGCTAGTAAATTTTTGTTCTTTCTCTATTGCTGTCAGTGGCATTGATTCTACAAACATAGTTTTTCTCTATTCTAAATTAATTTAGCCGTATTTATTTTAAGATAGTTTATAATATTTAATTTTTTGTTAATGAATATTTTATGTTTATTTGCCCAGTTCCGATGGATTTGTCTACATTTGGAGTAGATATAAGCTTCGATTCGTATCTAATGGATTCTGAGAAAAGGTAAGCAATCAAAGACTTATACTAAAATTGATTCTTGTTGGGGCAAAAACCCCTTATTCATGATATCCAAACGCCGGAAGAACTGGCAATCATAACCTCCAGCAACAGAAGTACCCCTCCTTACGTTGCGTTACTAAGAAATGATTTTCCAGCCGTTCCGCATCTTTACGCGACACCACAATCAATTCCACGCTATTTATGCCTTTATAATGGACCTTGGTACGAAACAAGACGAAGCTGGACTGCATTATCCTTTTTAGAGCGCATTCGCTGATGGTTGCGTAAAATGCCTATGGCGAGTTGCATGGCGACATGCAACCGTTAGACCCGCTACTTCTGGGGGGGGGAGGATTTTCATCTTATCACTCCGATAGAATTACTTGTACCCACCTATGATAAACCTATATCAATTTTTGCATATGATGATAAAAATTACCTATTCTCACGCGAATATAATGATGAGAAAAAGGAGTTTTTGCACCTATCATCATGCATTTACCCATGCAGACTCACGGCAGGCTGCACTATGCTCCTGGAAATTTAAAAGAGTTACAAAAACTCTGCTCTAAGCTTGAATATGAGTTTCTCAATCAATTAATTGAGGCTCTCAATGCAATTAGAGATCGAGATAACGAGCTACTTAATTGCCCATTATTAATATTGCTTGTGATTCCTGTTTCTCGCGAGGCAGGTGAACTTCATAGCACTTACGTCAGTCCTATTATGAAGTAAATAGCTTGTTGGGTTGTAAATTTTAGGTACTGTCAAACTAGAGTGGATGGGAGCAGCAATGACATTTCAAATATTAAGTCTGAGCGGTGGTGGGTTTTTAGGGCTTTACACTATATCTATCATTGAAAAAATTGAAGAACAGCTCGGGCAGCCAATTGCTCGCAGTTTTGATTTAATAGCTGGAACGTCAATAGGCGGAATAATAGCTTTAGGGTTAGCGGCAGAAGTACCGGCAAAAACTATACGAGAGCAGTTTGAAGAGAATGGGGCAAAGATTTTTTCACCTCGCGCTAGGCAGTCTGGCATTAAGGGATATTATGATATTCTGCGTTTTCTAACAAAACCAAAATATTCATATAAAGCGTTACGAGAGACTATCGTATCATTACTAGGTAAAGAAACTACCTTAGGTGATTTAAAGCACCCAGTCATCATACCTACAGTAAACTTGACTAAAGGCAGTCCTCAGTTTTTCAAAACTCCACACCACCCCAGCTTTAAGCGCGATCTCTACATTAACGCGCTGAATGTTGCGTTAGCAACTTCTGCAGCACCAATTTACTTTCCGTTAGCACGTATCAATAATTCCTTATTTGCCGATGGCGGATTATATGCCAATGCGCCAGATTTGGCAGCTATGCATGAAGCCGAACATTTTTTTGACATAGCCAGTAGAGATATACGGATGTTGAGCATCGGCACAACCACATCAAGCTTCTCATTGGCACATGCACAAGGTGATAAACTTGGGCTAATTAACTGGGCAAAAGACCAAAAGCTAATACGTGTAGTAATGGCTTCTCAGCAAATGCATACAGAAAATATTATCAAACATAAGTTAGATGATAATTACCTCATAATTGATTATTTGCAATCAGCACAACAGGAAAGCCATTTAGCTCTTGATGTTGCTACCCCCGAAGCAATAAAGACTATCTTGGGCGTTACAGATACATCTTATCAACAATATGTTGGCGACAAACTACTGCTTGAAATGCTTCGACATCAAGCACCTAATCCAGTATTCTATGATTCAAAAGCATAATACCCTAATTATATAGGGAGTTCAGTTGAGGAAAATATGGGGTTAACATCATCGTTATTTTACAATTCAAACGATAGCAGCGAAGAAACACTGTACAAACGAATTGTGCCAACTGACGAACAATTTGAAGAGCAGAAGCAGCGTTGGAACGACTTGGCGGACTTTTTAAGGCCAATTCTGAAAGATGAAACAGGCTATCCAGTTACTAGTCGTCTGCAAGGGTCTTATCAAACATTTACTCAAATCAAACCGATTGGTTATATGAAAGAGTTTGATATAGATCTTGGAATTATTTTTTCTTGGGAAGCCAAATCAGATGATGGTGAATACAGCCCAAAACGCCTGAGAGAATTTGTTCAGGAATCACTTTTTGAATATAAAACAGATGGTTCTGAGGATATTCTGGAAATAATATCGCCTGCAAAAGCTCGTTGTTCGCGGATAAGATTTGAAGGCCAATTTCACATTGATGTTCCATGCTATCATCTTCGTCCATCCTTGGATAAACGAAACCTGGCAACTGATGTTAAATGGGAAACAAGTGATCCAAAAGCTTTTAACTTATGGTTTAAGAATGAGTTTGATGACTACCGTAGAAGTAAAGTTCGGCGAGTGGTGCAATTTGTTAAGTGCTGGGCAGCTTTAAGATTTAAAGATGACGAGCGTCCATCTTCAATTTTGCTTACAGTTCTAATTGCTGAAGCATTTAAAGGTTTGCCAGATGCTAAAGTGGCCGCAGACGATGATGCTCTCGCAGCCGTGCTGAGAAAAATGGCTGAGCGTTTAGATGACAATAAAGAAGTTTTTAATCCAGTCGAAAATGAAAATACAGAAGATTTGGCCAGCCGAATTAGTGAAGAGGCTTTCGATCATTTTATAACAGATCTTAATTCATTTAGTTTAATTGCACAGGAGGCTTTGGCAGCCGATACTAAAATAGATGCTGCTGATAAATGGAACGAAGCATTCGATCATTATTTCCCTATGCCGCAAGAAATAGTGCTTGAAACAAAATCTAATGTAATGGTGCCACAAGTAAGCCTTAATATTGATGTCCGCGCAATTCCTAGAAATAACCCTAATAAGGTATACAAAGGAACTAACAAGCTATCTTCTGTCCCAAAAGACTGTGATATATACTTTGAAATTACCAACTCAGAGATTCTACCTGCAGGTTCGCAAATTAATTGGACTGTACGTAATCAAGGTGGTGAAGTTGAGTATGTTAATAATATGAGGCATAGGGTGAGTGTAAATTCAAATAAAGCAAATGAGTACTCTGCCTATGTGGGCACACACCACATGGACTGCATAGTTAGACGTTTTGGAAGTATAATAGCCTTCAAGCGCGTTCCAATAACTATCGCTGGCGTAGTAATGCCGCGAAGAAATCCAATATCACGCCCTTCATTTGTTAATCTACGAAAATCTAGTTGATATCCTGAGGTGATAATAAAGTGCTAACTAAGTAACCTATTGGCCTAATAATTGGTATTGCTACTATTTTTTGGATTCCTTTACTTGTGCTATATGAGGTTCCGATAACTCCAAAGTACCTGCTGCCCTTCCCATCAGTAATTTCGTTAACATTAGGGGTGGTAATTTTTTTTGATAAATACTAGTGGAACTGTGCTTTGCTACACAAGCAGTTTGTTAAGCGACCATAAATTCCCCAAACTAATGCAGTCAGCACTAATCATTTGAATAACTCCTCTACGAGAGCTAATGTTTTTCTGCGAGCATAGTTTGTGCTTGCCGGGGCTTCAAACCTCGTCTGGGTGGTTGGCATCAACCACAAATGATGCCGTTTTCCGACTTTATGTCCGGGAGGCGGCAATGCATGTCCAAGCCTCGCGGCTATTCAGCACGATGATCTGCAATCTATATTGAGCATGGCAATCATTGAGTCAGATAAGATGACGCTACAATTTGATCCCGTTAAACTGCATCAATATCTTACAGCCACGCTTGACATTAAGTTGGAGAGCCCCTCCCTCACAAAGTTGAATATCGTCTTACCTTATAACGCTAGACGTACAAAAAACGGTGCCGTTGTAATTCAAGCCAAATCTACTGATAATGCGGATTTTCTGGATATACCTAGCGACCAGCTTGCGCGTATTGTGAAAGGCATCGTTTGGCGAGACCAGCATTTTGCGGGCGAGACGTTATCTGATATTGCAACTCGTAATCATCATGGTGAGAACTATGTTAATCGATGCATCCAAGAAAGCCTTACCTTTTTAAGTCATTAAATAAAGCAAAAAAACTCTCTGTAATTGATTTTAAACGCTCTGTTATCGGCATTTAATTCCCTGTTAATTTTGGGGTGATTTCCATTATAATCTTCTGAAATCTAGGCATACTCTTCTACACAGCTAACTCGATATTAGAACCAAGAACAGGAAATAAAAATATTCCCTGTTAATTCCCTGTTTAACAGGGAATTGTGGGTTTGACCTTCCGGCTTATTTACGAGAAAGAGAATGGGGCGAAATGAGGGTGAATTGATGATTCTCTGAGAATGGTCAAACGGGATGCATACGTGAACACCGCCTGTAGCGGCGCACCACGCGCTAGATTCTTTGATAGAGGTGTAAGAGTGGACTATGTGGCGGACAGGGCGGGATTCGAACCCGCGTTACGCTTGCACGTAAACACGCTTTCCAAGCGTGCGCCTTCAGCCACTCGGCCACCTGTCCACTGGCTTGGGGTTTAGCACTAATTTGCTGTGGCGTTAAGTGATAATTTGCCTTCTTGTGCAGTTGCAAATTGCACATTTTTTAGCTGTGAGAAAAGCGTGGTATCGGTTCCGGTCATCCAGCATTGGCAGTTTAAATCATCCAATGTTTCAAATAAAGCAGCGCGACGGTTGTTATCTAAATGCGCGACTACTTCATCGAGCAACAAAATGGGTAAGCGTTTTTGACGTTGGCGAATGGATTGTGCTTGCGCCAATAATAATGAAAGCATGAGCGCCTTTTGCTCACCCGTAGAGCAATAGGCGGCTTCTACGCCTTTGGGTGCGAATATAACTTCAAGCTCCATTTTATGCGCACCGAAGCTGGCTCTGCCTGTGACAGCATCGGCCGCACGGCTTTGTGCTAATTGGCTAATAATCCGCTCCTCAACCTGAATGGCGGGCGTTTCTTCAGCTAATAATTCGGCTTCAATTGTGCTGTTGAACGATAAGATAGCTTTTGGAAAAATGTGGTTTAGTTCAGCAAGTGCGTGGTTGAGCGCGTTTAGCAGCTCGATGCGTGAAGCAGCGATGGCCATGCTTGTTTCGGCCATTTTTAATTCGAGCGAGTTGAGCCACTGTGTATCGTTACGCATTGCGCTTAAAAGCTTGGCTCTTTCACGGCGCAAATAATCAAATTTAGCAATTAGTGAGGAATGTTCTGGCGTAAATGCGCTGCAGATGCGATCGAAATACATACGCCTTTCGCTTTGGCCTTGGCTAAAAAGGCCGTCCATTTGTGGGGTTTGCCACAAAACTGCAAAATGCTCCGCTAAACATGATTGACCACGCATGGTTTCGCCATCTATGCGGATAATACGCTTATCTTTTTTGCCTTGTTGTTGGCCTGTGCCGAATGAAACGCTTTGCGAGCCCGTGATAATTTCCGCGGCCACACCCCAGCCATTATCATGCGAAATAGGCTGATATTGAAATTGTGAAAGCTTCGCGCCGCGCAGCCCCCTGCCGGCTGCTAAGAGTGAAATTGCTTCGAGTAGATTGGTTTTTCCTGCTCCATTTGCGCCAGTAATCACCATCGATTTACCCTCGGTTTCAACCATTAACGAAGGATAATTTCGGAAATGACTAAGGGTTAGTGTTTGAACACTGATGCGATGCGCCATAGAGGGAAGTTTCTCGCAGATAGCTGCGACTAGACTCGCATCGGCATGATAACATAGATAGCACCCACATCACCCGGATCGCGCACTAATGCAGGCGCAGTCGATTCGGCGAGCACAAACTGAACCGTTTCGCCCTCAATTTGCGCGAGCATATCAAGCAGATAGCGAGAATTGAAACCTATTTCAATTTCATCGGCTGAGAAGGTTACTTCTAAATCTTCAGACGCGTTACCATGTTCGGGGCTATTAGCAGATAGCTTGAGATTGCCTTGTGTGAGGTGTAGTTTAATTCCGCGCGATTTTTCAGTAGCGATGACCGAAACCCTATCAACCGAATTGGCTAAATCTTTGCAGTTCACTTCTAAAATTTTGTCATTATTGGCGGGGATAACGCGCGTGTAGTCGGGGAAAGTGCCATCGATTAACTTTGAAATCAGTACGGTATCGCCTGATTTAAAGCGGATTTTTGTTTCAGAAAGGGAAATGTCGATGTTTCCATCGGTTACTTCGGTTAGTTTACGCAACTCGCCGATTGTTTTACGTGGAATAATTACGCCTGGCATACCTGCTGCACCATCGGGAACGGAGGTTTCTAAGCGCGCTAGACGATGGCCGTCTGTAGCAACGGTGCGCAACACTTTATTGCCGTTTTCTTCCGTTGTATGCATATAAACGCCGTTTAAATAATAGCGGGTTTCTTCGGTTGAAACTGCAAAGCGAGTTTTTTCAATTAAATTATGCAATTCTGCTGCAGGTAGAGAAAAGTGATGCGTTAAATCGCCCTCATCCATCACGGGAAAGTCGTTAACGGGCAGAGTTGAAAGTGAGAAACGTGATGAGCCGCTGCGAATGATAAGTTTATTATCATCGGCTGCTTTATTCAACGTTATCATCTTCGCATCGGGTAGTTTACGGATAATATCGAAAAAAGTGTGGGCTGGAACAGTGGTTGCACCTTCTGTCTTCAGTGAAGCTTCAGCTTTATCTTCGACTGAGATGTCCATATCCGTTGCAGTAAGTTTGATGCCGCCATCTGCCGCTTCAATACGAATGTTTGAAAGAATAGGAATGGTGCCACGACGCTCAACTACTGACTGAGTGTAGTTTAGCGACTTTAATAAATCAGCGCGTTTAATTTCTGCGTGCAATGCCGCGGCAACTTCTGGTGCGCTTTGTTTTTCCAATGCGGACATAGTAAACTCCCTTAATCCATAAAATATTCTTAATTATTTCAAAAAATATAGGGTTGAAGCCGTTGTGAAGCAATGTTTAAAGTGAGTTATCCACAGATAATATAACTATCCGCGCAACATTCTCATCAATAATTCAACATCT
Source organism: uncultured Alphaproteobacteria bacterium (assembly GCA_963837025.1). Taxonomy (GTDB): domain Bacteria; phylum Pseudomonadota; class Alphaproteobacteria; order Rickettsiales; family JALZUV01; genus JALZUV01. Next base: position 327,988 of record CAWILT010000001.1, on the reverse strand, counting down.
TCGGCAACACTGTTATCTTGTTTGCATAATTGCTCAATACGTTTTACCGCGTGAATAACCGTGGTATGATCGCGCCCACCAAATTTGCGGCCAATTTCAGGCAGGCTGCGCGAGGTGAGTCTTTTGGCTAAAAACATTGCAATTTGACGCGGGCGAGCAATAACGCGCGAGCGGCGGGCGGATTGCATATCGGCCATTTTGATATTGAAATGCTGAGTTACTTTTTTCTGAATATCTTCAATCGTGGTACGTTTGTCATTGGCACGCAACAAGTCTGAAAGTACATCTTGCGTGGTTTCTAGTGTTATAGCGTGTCCTACTAGGGTTGAATGCGCAACCACACGGTTCAAGGCCCCTTCAAGCTCACGAATGTTTGAGGTAATTTTATGCGCCAAGAATTCAATCACTTTGCTCGGCACTTGCACGGATGGCATTTGCTCCAACTTGGATTGTAAAATGCCCAAACGTAGCTCGTAAGTAGTCGAATGAATATCAGCCACTAAACCCCAGCCTAAACGCGATCGAATACGCTCTTCAAGCCCTTCCATCTCAGATGGTGAGCGATCGCCACTAATGACGATTTGCTTATTTTGATCGACTAGCGAATTAAAAGTGTGGAAAAATTCTTCCTGCGTGCTTTCTTTGCCAGCCATAAACTGCACATCGTCAATCATCAAAACATCAACAGAGCGGAAAAGTTCTTTGAATGCGAAGGCTTCTTTACTGCGTAAAGCGCGGATAAATTGATACATAAATTTTTCGGCTGATAAATAAATCACGCGGCGTTCAGGGTCTTTTTGGCGAATTTGCCATGCAATAGCATGCATTAAATGCGTTTTGCCTAACCCTACTCCACCATATAAAAAGAGTGGATTACACCCTGTTAACACTTTATCGCCATTGGCTACACGCATAGCTGCTGCATAGGCTAGCTCGTTGGGGTGGCCCGTAACAAAATTTTCAAACGTGAATCGGGGGTCTAAGGGTGAAGATATGGATTGGAGTTTATCATCTTCATCCATTTGCGTAGCTTCAGCTTTAATCGCTTCTTTATTGCTGGGTGCAGCGGCTACTGCGCTTCTATCCACCACAATACTAAACTGGTTAAGGCTTGGTAATTCCTCGCTCCAGATGCGCTCTAAATGTTCTGCATAATGTGATTGCACCCATTCACGCATGAAGCGTGTAGGAACTGCTAAGAAAATTGATGTGTCCGAAGCACTTTGCAATTGTAGCGGAAGTAACCAGCTGCGATAGGTAGTTTCGCCCAGCTCTTCGCGTAAACGATCGCGTACTCGTAGCCATACACGCTCAGACTCGGCACTGATTGCTGGAGTGTTAGATGATGAAGCGTTGCGCTGTGATACCATTTATTTGACGCTCCATGCCATATTTGACGCTTTCCAGCCTTGTTCACCATCCATACCGTCCGTTACATTGTAACTTTCCGTAAAACCTTCTGCCATTGCTGCTTGGGCGGCTTCATATGAGCGACCGCCTGAGCGACAGATAAAGAGCAGTTTTTCGGCCTGACTCTTATTTACCGTTTGTTTAAGGCTTTCAATAAAGTGCGGATTTGCTTGAAAGTTTGGCGCTAAACGCCAAGAGATAAGATGATATTCCCCACCTTCATTTGGTAATGTTGGTTGACCTGCATCTGGCAATTCTTGCTCTGTACGCACATCAATCAATAATGTCTTTTTATCCTGTAATAGCTGCCATGCTTGAGAAGATGTAATTTCTTTTACCGCTTCATTCGATGCAATCGCATTAGGCTGGTGTGTATCCTCCGCATGGTTGGACATAGTAAAAGACTCCCTGTGCCGGCTTTACACCGATCTTAAAGTTAAACTAAATTAGGTTTTTAAAAAGCTGTGTTAGGCAGCTTGTTTAAATGCCTTAACGCGAGCGCTAAGACGACTTGTTTTGCGAGAAGCAGTTTCTGCTTTCATCACGCCACGGGTAACACCACGCGCAATTTCGCGTTGAGCATCACGAAATGCAGTGTCAGCCTTTGCGGCGTCGCCTGCTTCGATAGCGGTATCAATACGTTTAATGAACGTGCGGATACGGCTACGACGAGCTTTGTTAATTGCTTCACGCGTTTCGGTTTGACGAATACGCTTTTTAGCTGATTGATGTTGTGCCATCTGTGTTAACCAATTCTTAAAAATTTACTGTTTCAATTCACGCAAACTACCCATCTGTGGCTTTTACGTCAAGCGCGTTTAACGAAGTTTTCCACAAAAATAAAGTGTTAAATTTAGGGGTGTTAGTAAGTAACAGTCCGTTATTTCTGACAGATTTCACAAAAAAAAGTACTACGACCGGCTAACTTTGCAACCTTAAGTGGATTTTTGCATACCCGGCAAGGTTGATTAGCGTGCCCATAAACATTGAAAGAATGCTGAAAATAGCCGGCTTGACCTGACGTGCCTGAAAAGTCGCGCAAAGTTGAACCACCTGATGCTATCGCTGCAGTTAAAACAACTCTAACCGATTTGATTAAAAGGGATATTTCTGATTTTGATAATGAATCAGCCGGCCTATTCGGATGGATTTTCGCGCTAAATAATGCCTCACTCGCATAGATATTTCCGATGCCGGAGACTACGTTTTGATTTAATAAAATCGGTTTAATTGCGCCACTTCTTCGGCTTAACGCTTTTGTCAAATATGAAACGTTGAAATTCGCTTTATCAAAGGGATCTGGCCCCATGTGAATAAGGCGTGGATGTTGTCTAAGAGCCTCAGTTTTACTTAGTAATAGAAAGCCAAAGCGCCTTGCATCGTTAAATATCGCCGTTTCTTTGCTTTCAAACTGGATAACTATATGATCATGTGTGCGTAACTGCTGTGGATAACTTGGCTCCACACGGAACGTTCCCGACATGCCAAGATGGCCTAAAATGCTATAGCTATTGGTAAGATCAAGATGCAAATATTTACCAATACGGCCGAAATTTTGAATGGTTTGCCCGTGTGCAATTTCTTCAAAATCATCGGGTATAGGCCAGCGCAAATCGCGGCGGCGAACCTCAACCAATTCTATCTTTTTGTTGGAAAGGGCTTGCTCTAATCCGCGACGGGCAGTTTCAACTTCGGGTAATTCAGGCATAAAAGCGCGATTGAGCACCTTTCTTTTTATTTCAAACTGCTTATATTTAGGGCGCTATGAAACAGAATTCTACCACCCATTTTGGTTTTGAACAAATTGCGACCGATGAAAAACAAGGCCGCGTGCGCGGTGTGTTTGAGTCAGTTGCTACTAAATATGACATAATGAATGATGTCATGAGTGCGGGTTTACACCGATTGTGGAAAAATCATTTTGTCGCGCAGCTTCCGCTTTATGAAGGTGCGCATCTGCTCGACTTAGCTGGGGGTACGGGTGATATAAGTTTTCGTTATCTTAAACGCGCTTATGCAAAAGGTTTAAACGCTAAGGCTACCATTACAGATATCAATGAATCGATGTTAGCGGAAGGGGTTAAACGCAGTATCGACGAAAATATTGCACATTTTGGTAAGGTGGAATGGAAAACGGTTAATGCTGAAGTGATACCCTTTGAGGATAACCGTTTTGATGCTGTAACGATTGCTTTTGGTATTCGCAATGTTACCCATATTGACCAAGCTTTAAGTGAAATTTATCGTGTATTGAAACCTGGGGCACCTTTTTATTGTTTGGAATTTAGCCCAATAAACACCCCTATAATGAAGCAGCTTTATGATGCTTATTCGTTTAATTTTATCCCTAAATTTGGGAAGTTAATTACGGGTGATGAGGCTTCCTATCAATATCTCGTGGAATCAATTCGTCAATTTCCGCCAGCGGATGCGTTTCAAGCGATGATTAGCGACGCTGGCTTTGAGCGCGCAAGCTATGAAAAATTAACGCAAGGTGTGGTGTGTATTCATAAAGGCTGGAAAATATAATGCTTAGACATCTTCGCTATTCGCTTGAAGTTTTACGCATTGGATGGGTGTTAGCGCGGCATGATGCGTTGTTTCCGCTGCAACAGACCCGGCTTGCTCCCGTAACTACTTTATTGTGTAAAATTTTTCGTAAACGAAGTAATTTAAGGCAGGGTGAAAGGTTAGCGTTAGCATTGCAGTCGCTGGGGCCGACTTACATTAAACTTGGACAAACTTTATCCACTCGCTCCGATATTATTGGCGATGAATTAGCGAAAGATTTGGCTAATTTGCGCGATAAACTTCCCCCCTTCCCCGTTGCCAAAGTGCATGAGATTATTCAGCATGATTTTGGCGTGCCTACACATGTATTATTCAAATCATTTAATGAAGTTCCCGTGGCAGCCGCATCTATCGCACAAGTGCATTTTGCCACCACACAAAAAGATGAAGAAGTTGCCGTTAAAGTGGTGCGCCCTAACGTGCGCGCTGAATTTGCACGCGATATTGCACTTTTCACGTGGATAGCCAGCTTGCTTGCTAACCGCCCCGATTTAGCACGATTTAAGCCAGTTCAAGTGGTGCAAACCTTTGCTGAGTCGGTAAAGATGGAACTTGATTTAAGGTTTGAAGCTTCAGCGGCTGCTGAGTTGCGAGAGAATATGCAGCATGATGAAATGTTCTATGTGCCGCATATTTATTGGCCACTAACCTCCAATAGTGTTTTAGTGCTTGAGCGATTGAACGGCACTAAAATTAGCGATCTTGATACGCTTCGCGCTAAGGGGCATGATTTTACTGCTTTGGTAAAAATTGCTGCGGAAGGATTTTTTAATCAGGTTTTCCGCGATGGGTATTTTCATGCCGATTTGCATCCGGGTAATTTATTTGTGTTAGATGATGGCCGTATCGCCGTGGTTGATTTTGGCATAATGGGGCGCGTTAGCTGGCAAGAGCGCATGTATTTGGTTGAAATCCTGCGAGGGTTTTTACAAAGCGATTATCGTAAAGTGGCGCAAATGCATTTTGATGCGGGTTATGTACCAGCGCATAAAAATGTGGATCACTTTACCACAGCTTGTCGCGCGATTGGTGAGCCTATTTTAGGGCTCCCCTTAGAAGAAATTTCCGTTGCAAAATTACTAGAACAATTATTTGAGGTTGCTGCTACTTTTGAGATGCAAACTCAGCCTCAGCTTTTATTGCTTCAAAAAACGATGATGGTGGCAGAAGGCGTAGGACGTATGTTGATGCCGAATATTAATATGTGGAAGCTATCCGAACCGCTTGTAATGGAATGGGCTATAGAAAATTTAGGGCCCAAGGCGCGGCTTAAATATGCGGCTGAGCAAGTTAAAGATGCAGCAGAACGTATACCCGTTGCAATTAGACATGCTGAAAATGTATTAAGAAAAATTGATAGTGGCGGAATTAAATTGCATCCTGATACCCTATCAGCTTTTGTGCGCGAACGTAGACGATACCATGCTCACTATATTTTATTGGGATGGGTTGCTTTAATCAGCACTATCATTCTAATAATACTAAAATAAGTTAAATAACATTTGCGTTACTGTAGAATATTTATAATCTACAGAATATATGCGTATTAAATCAGTACTATTAATTATCTCAGGCAGTGTTGCGGCTTATAAAGCGCTCGAATTGATTCGGGAATTAAAGCGAAATCATATTCAGGTCGATGCTATTTTAACGAAGGGCGGGCAAGAATTTATTACTCCGCTCATGGTTTCCTCATTAACGGGAACGGAAACCTATACCGACTTATTTTCACTTAAAGATGAAGTGGAAATGGGGCATATTCAACTCTCACGAAAAGCCGATGCTATTTTAGTGGCACCCGCAAGCGCTGACACCTTGGCCAAAATGGCGCAAGGTCAATGCGCCGATTTGGCAACAACAACGTTATTAGCTACCAATAAACCTGTATTTGTTGCTCCTGCTATGAATCATCATATGTGGAGTCATCCGGCTACTCAGCGCAATATTGCGCAGTTAATAGAAGATGGTGTGCAACTTATTGCGCCAAGCGAAGGCGAAATGGCGTGTGGCGAATATGGTGTGGGTCGATTTGCTGATAATGACACAATTATCGCCGCGTTGAATCAATCGCCACTCAAGCTTTTGGAGAATCATCAGCACCAACTAACGGGTAAGCGCGTGTTAGTTTTGGCAGGCCCAACGCATGAAATGATTGATCCTGTGCGCTATTTGGGCAATCTTTCATCTGGCAAACAAGGTATCGCTATTGCTGAAAGTTTGCACCATGCGGGAGCCGAGGTTAACTTAATATTAGGCTCAACCCCTTTTCGCGCGATGGGTGTCATTGACACGCAATTTGTGACATCAGCAGATGAGATGTTTGCTGCTACGCAAGCTGCCCTACCCGCTGATGTTGTTATTTGCGCTGCAGCTATTGCCGATTGGAAAGTGGCTGCCTTGCCTGATAAAATGAAGAAATCAAACAGTGGGCGAAATCCCGTTTTACACCTAACTGAAAACCCAGATATTTTGCAGTGGATTTCTCAGTCAGCTACGCCTCGCCCTTCTTTAGTGATTGGATTTGCTGCCGAAACACAAAATGTGTTACAAAATGCTGCGGATAAGCTGCAGCGAAAGCAATGCGATTGGTTATTAGCAAATGATGTTTCAAATGGTCAGATATTTGGGGCAGATCATACCGAAATTTATGTGCTCCCATCAAAAGAGCATTGGGTGGGTAGCAAAAAACAAATTGCAACGAATCTGACCCAGAAAATAATAGCATATTTTGAACAATCCAAAACGAAAGTGAGTGCGTAAATGGTTACGATTCCAATCAAACAACTACCCCATGCTGAAGGTTTAGATCTACCCTTTTATGCAACAGAAGATGCGGCAGGCTTGGATTTAACCGCTGCGATTGATGAGCCATATGTGTTGGCAGCCGGTGAATCAGCAATGATAAAAACGGGATTATCGATTGCATTACCTAAAGGATATGAGGCACAAATTCGCCCGCGTTCGGGTTTGGCTTATAAATCGGCGGTTACGGTGTTGAATACTCCAGGCACCATTGATGCGGATTATCGTGGTGAGATTGGTATTATTTTAATCAACCATGGTAAAAAAGACTTTGTGATTGAGCGCGGCATGCGCATTGCGCAAATGGTGATTGCCCCCTATACACGCGCGCAATTTAATGCGGTTGAAAATCTTGAAGAAACTTCCAGAGGTGCTGGTGGATTTGGTTCAACCGGATCGGGAATTGTGGCAGCATGTTAAAGTTAGATAAAAAAGATCTTCAAGCCGTTGAAGCGATGTTAACCGTAGCCAGCCATAATGGTGTGCAGCCTATTAGCTGTAAGGAAATAGCCGCAATGCATGATTTATCACCGCGCTATTTAGAGCAAATGTTGCAGCATTTGGTGCGTGGTGATTTGCTGCGTGGCGTGCGGGGGCCGCGTGGTGGTTATGTGCTGGCACGCGAAAAACGGCGCATTTCAATTGCTGATATTTTAGAGGTAACATCAACCGCTAACGATGATGATGAAATTTCAACTGAATCAAAAAAGTTACGGTTTTTGTTGGAAGATATTCATGCTGATATTAATGAAAAATTACGTTCCATCAATTTACAACAACTTATACCGACGCGTGAAAAAGTAAAACGCACGTCTGATTTTGCTATTTAAAAAGGATTTTTTATGAACCAAACTGCTTTAAAAACTGAACCCTCCGTTTTAACGACTCAACTCGATAAGCCCGGTCGTGGACATATTTATAATTCAATTTTAGAAACTTTAGGCAATACGCCTCTCGTGCGGTTGAATCGAATAGCAAAACAAGCCGGTGCTAAAGCAGAAATTTTAGCTAAATTGGAATTTTTCAACCCGCTTTCAAGTATTAAAGACCGTATTGCTTTATCGATGATCGAAGCGGCTGAGCAATCAGGTAAACTTAGTCAAGATACGATTTTGGTTGAGCCAACTTCGGGCAATACCGGTATTGCACTAGCATTTGTTGCAGCATCAAAAGGTTATAAAATTATTTTAACCATGCCGGAAAGCATGTCGATTGAACGTCGCAAGATGTTGAAGATTTTGGGTGCAGAGTTAGAGCTAACGCCTGCAGCAGGCGGAATGAAAGGCGCGATAGAAGCAGCTCAAAAAATTGTAGATGAAAACCCCAAAGCGGTGATGTTACAGCAGTTTCAAAATTCTGCTAATCCGCAAGTGCATCGTATCACAACGGCTGAAGAGATTTGGGCAGATACAAAGGGGCAACTTGATGTGTTTATCACAGGTGTGGGAACGGGCGGTTCTTTGACTGGAATCGGTAGTGCTTTGAAGGCAAAAAATTCAGCCATAAAAGTGATGGCAGTTGAGCCTGAAGATTCTCAAATATTATCGGGTGGCGCGCCAGGTCCTCATAAAATTCAAGGCATTGGCGCTGGCTTTGTGCCTGATGTGTTGGACATATCTATGATTGATGAGGTGATTACGATTGGTAATGAAACGGCGTTTCGCACCGCGCGTGAGATGGCTTCGGTTGAAGGTATTCCTGTTGGTATTTCTTCAGGTGCTACAATCGCTGCGGCGCTTGAGGTTGCGGCGCGTGACGATATGAAAGGTAAACGCATTGTGGTGATTGTTGCATCAACAGCAGAGCGTTACATTTCAACAGACCTTTTTGCCGGATTTGATGGCTGATTAGTTGCAGGCATCGTTAGATTTGCTTAGGCTAATTTAATGAAATGGTTTTTAATATTTTTAATGTTTGCATCTACGCCTGTTTTTGCTCAACCTTACAGCGAAACGGGTTTGCCGATTCCACGTTTTGTATCGCTAAAAAGTAGTGAAGCATTTATGCGTGTTGGCCCTGGCAAGCGCTACCCCGTTAGGTGGAATTATACGCAACGCGGATTACCACTTAAGATCGTTAATGAATATGAGCATTGGCGTCAGGTTGAAGATAGTGACGGTATTAAAGGGTGGATGCACCATTCAATGCTATCAGGCGTGCGAACAGCGCTTGTAAAAGATGAAACCGTGCTGCGTGAAAAGCCAGAAGATAATGCTGACCCTATTGTGCGATTAATGCCCAAAGTAGTCGTGCAACTAGAAACTTGCCGAGCTGACTGGTGCGAGATTGAGGTGGCCGAGAAAGATGGCTGGGTTCCGCTAAGCTTATTATGGGGTGTTAAGCTTGACTAAAGCTTATTAACGCCCTTCGCGAATGCGCTCAACCAATTGTCCGACGGTTGGAATAATGCCGTTTTCATAAAAAGGATCATCTCCAAACTTGAAGGCATTATGCCCGCTAAACATGAGCTCATTATTGATATTGCCCTCATTATGCACAATGCGCTGCAACGTTTTTTGAATGCAGAAGCTGCGTGGATCCGCTTTTTTGCCTGTGGAATAATCATCATGATCTTTCCAGTTGGAAAAACGACAATGTGATAGGCAGCCCATACATTCGATTTGGTCGGTTGTGATTTCATCCGCTTTATTTTTTGAGGTAAATATGAGCGTATCATCGGGCGTTTTCATCGCAACATCATAGCCGTCTTCTTCCCATTTACGAATACGCGCCATATCTTCAGGCGTAACATAATGCGGACGCTTGCGAGGGCCAAAACCATAAGGTTCGGCAAAATAACCTTCTTGCTCGGTGCGATATTCAACTTGACGATCAGAGCGCGCACGAAGTTCTTGTATAAAATCGTTATTTACGGCTGATGAATAAAATCCTGTAGGGCTAAATTTATTCAAAAACACATCGCCGGGCTGTAATTTAAGAAGCTTTTGCTTCCAATGCAGTGGAATTGGGCTTTCTTGTGTGAGAAGTGGGCGGGTACCGAATTGAAATGCAATGGGTCCGATTTCTGGATTATCAAGCCAATGCTCCCACTCTTTTAGATGCCAGACACCGCCTGCCATCACAATTGGCACTTCGTTTAAACCGACCAGATTCATGAAGGAACGAAGTTCAGCCACGCGTGGATAAGGATCCTCAGGTATTTTAGGATCTTCACTGTTTGATAGGCCATTATGACCTCCCGCTAGCCACGGATCTTCATAAACCACGCCCCCTAGAAACGGCGCTGTTTTATTATAAGAGCGTTTCCATAATGCACGGAATGCTCGCATGGATGAAACGATAGGATAGTAATAAACATTATAATGTTCTGCAATTTCGCCTAACTTATAAGGCATGCCTGCACCACATGTAATGCCATTTACCATGCCTTTAGTGCCTTCAAGCACTTTGGTAAGAATTTCTTCTGCGGCGCCCATTTCCCACAATACATTCATGTGGATACGGCCATTACCATTGGCAATTTCATGTGCGCGTTTCGCTTGGGCAATGCCACCGCGGACGCTTAAATCAATCAGCTCTGCATGGCGGCCACGGCGAGTCGTCTCTTTATAAATGTAAGGAATGCGATTGCCTTGTTCATCATAAGCGACTGCATTAACGCCTGAAAATGTGCCTACAGCACCTGCCGCTGCAAATGCACCCGAAGTTGCGCCATCGGATGCGGCTACGCCTTTGCCACCCTCAATTATGGGGTAGCATTCTTTGCCAGAAATGAGAATGGGCTTGAATTTTGTTTTGAAATCGTCTGTCATGTTCGAAATTATATAAAGAAGAATTGCTGCAATTACTAGCGCTTTCCTAGTGGATTTCGCCCCAATTATTTCCAATGCCCGCTTCAACCACTAATGGTAAAGATAGATGGGCTGCATTTTGCATGATTTGCACGATGTTTGCCGTTATTTTTTCCGCTTTATTATCTGCAATCTCGAATAGTAACTCATCATGCACTTGTAATAACATCCGCACATCCTCATTATTGCCATATTCCCCATCTATCGCAATCATTGCACGTTTAATGATATCTGCGGCCGTGCCTTGCAAGGGTGCGTTGATAGCTTGGCGCTCGGCAAATGCGCGCATGTTATAATTTTTATCATTTATGCCTTTTATATGTACCTTACGGCCATAAAGCGTGGTGATAAAACCATATTCTTTGGCCTCCATTTTTTTGGCCTCCATATAAGCGCGGATGCCGGGATAAAGTTCAAAATAGGCATCAATGAATTTGGCCGCATCGGAACGTTCAATGCCTAAACGAACTGCTAAACCATGGGCAGAGATACCATAGATAATACCAAAATTAATCGTTTTTGCGCGACGGCGATACTCGAACGTCATTTCATCTAACGGAATGTTGAACATCTGACTGGCCGTTGCGGCGTGGATATCTTGGCCTTTACGAAAGGCCTCTTTAAGCTCATTCATATCGGCCATCTCAGCAAGTAAGCGCAACTCAATTTGCGAATAATCAGCCGCTACTAATCGATAGCCTGATTTGGCGATGAATGCTTGGCGAATCCGTTTACCTTCGTCGGTGCGGATGGGAATATTTTGTAAATTCGGGTCGGTGGAACTTAAGCGGCCTGTTGCAGCTACGGTTTGTTGTAAAGTGGTATGCACTCGGCCATCATCTTCGATTTGATTTTGCAACGCATCGGTGTAGGTGGAACGTAACTTTTCATATTGTCGCCAACTTACGACTTTTTCAGCAATGATGTGGCCTTGTGCGGCGAGTTCTTCGAGCACTTCGATTCCTGTGGAATATTGCCCACTTTTTTTGCTTTTTTTGCCTCCTTCAATACCTAATTTATCAAATAACACTTCACCTAATTGTTTGGGTGATCCGATGAGGAATTCCTCACCCGCTAACGTGTAAATTTCTTTTTCTAAGCCTGCGATTAAATTTTTAAATTCGGTAGAAAGATTAGCGAGATAGGTGCGGTCAAGTAATACGCCTTTGCGCTCCATTTCAGCCATAATAGGCAATAAGGGGCGCTCAATTTTCTCATAAACTGATGCCACATTAGCGTGTGGAAGCTGCGGATGTTGTAAATTCCATAAACGCATCGTGTAATCAGCGCGCGCTGCTAGAATAGGCGTAATGTCTTGCGCATCAGCATGAACCCACCGCTTTTTAGCCCTACCCTTGCCTAGTGCGGCTTCATCAGATGGGGGTTCTAGTTGCAACTGCCGTTTTACCAAACCGTCAAAATCGTGATTTTCTAAACCTGCTTCAAGTACATAGGATAGTAAAGTTACATCATCTACTGGGCTAATAGTTCCAATTGAGCGGATAGCCGCTTTTATATGATAGCCAATTTTTAACACCGTTTTATCAGCCAAAATTTCGATAATGACTGCTGGAATCATAGGCTTTAAGTTTTCTGCGTTTTCTTCAGCAAAAAGCGTTGCCTGAGCTTTGCTTGCATTTTGAGTAGATTCTAATGGAAATGGAAAATATATCGCTGAGCCACTTTCAACGCAAAGCCCCATGCCCGATTCTTCGTATATGATAGCAAGTTTACCTTGCGCTTTTGCTTGGGTTAGCATGTTTGTGAGTAAAGCCTCATCTGCTTGTAAATAAGATATTTTCTTAATCTCTTCAGGTTTAGATTCTGGTGCAGCGGGTGTTTCATCGGAAGCTATACCAGAGATGCTATCAAGCTGTTCTTGTAATTTCCTAAAGCCCATAGATTGTAAAAACTCGCGTAGAATGGGTGTGTCCCAGTCACGCTCGCCGCAATCACTCAATGGAACAGGCAATTCGCAATCGTTTTTAAGTGTAACGAGCTGATAGGAAAGGCGCGCATCATCGGCAAATTCAATCAGCGACTCACGCCGTTTTTTCTGCGGCACTTCTTCTTCCGCACGGTTAAGTAAGCTTTCTAAATCGCCGAAATGATTGATAAGTTGCGCAGCGGTTTTGGGGCCGATACCCGCAATGCCGGGGATATTATCAGAGCTATCGCCCATGAGAGCCAGCACATCGCGCACTTTGTAAGGGGGTACGCCGAACTTTTCATCTACCATAGCTTCATTAATGACTTTGCTTTTCATAGCATCAAACATATGAATGCCGGCATTATCATCAACGAGTTGCATTAAATCTTTATCGGACGAAACGATGATAACCTCATCAAATCCATCACACTTGGCTTGACGGGTGTAGCTGGCAATTAGATCGTCAGCTTCAAAACCAGCAAGCTCTATGGCGGGGAGATTTAGTGCGGCAGTTGCCTCGCGCACCAGCGCAAATTGGGGTTTCAATTCTTCTGGTGGTTCATCGCGGTTAGCTTTATATTGATCGTACATTTCGTTGCGGAAAGTGAAGCGCCCTGCATCGAATATCACGGCTATGTAATCGTCAAATTCGTTATTTTGCGCATCACGCAATAGCTTTTGCATCATGTTGACAAAGCCATATACAGCGCCTGTTGGCGTGCCCTCTTTATTGGTAAGGTTAGGCATAGCGAAAAAGGCGCGGAAGATAAATCCACTGCCATCAATGAGAGTAAGACGTTTAGGAGCTGACATATGCGCAGCATAGCGCCCGCAGTTTCGATTGCAATCTGCTTGAACATGGTTATCAACGTGTGATGAGCAATTTAAATACCTATACCTATCCTGCGCCCTCGGGTGATACACAATCACTCGTGATTCTCGCCCACGGATTAGGCGCCGATGGACGAGATTTAATTGGGCTGGCTGATGAGCTTTCGGATAAGCTGCCTAACACAGCGTTCGTTTCGCCAGATGCGCCCTTCCCTTGCGATATGGCGCCTTATGGTCGCCAATGGTTTAGTTTACAAAGCCGTATTGAAGCTGATTTAGAACGTGAAGTGAAAAAAGCAGAACCTCTGCTGAATGCTTATATTGATGTGATGTTGAAAGAGTTTGGCCTGCCTGCTTCCAAATTAGCTATATTAGGCTTTTCACAAGGCACAATGACATCGCTCTATACCGCATTGCGCCGCGAAGATTCAGTGGCGGCGATTGTGGGTTTCTCAGGCGCAATGGTATCGGCGGCCAAGCTTCCACGCGAAATAAAATCTAAACCACCTGTATGTTTGATTCATGGTCAGGCGGATACGGTTGTGCCTTATGGCGCGATGGGCATAGCGGAGCGCGCATTAACTGCGGCAGGTGTATCGGTTGAAACACATACACGGCCAAATTTAGCCCATGGAATTGACCCAACAGGACTAGACATTGCGGCAAATTTCCTGCACACCTATTTGCAATAAATGATGACTAGCCAAAAATACAATCGCCGACAAGGCCAGTTCCCCCAAGTGCGTATGCGCCGCAACCGTCAACATGGCTGGATGCGTGCAATGGTGGCTGAAAGCCATATTACAGTGCATGATTTAGTGTGGCCGGTTTTTGTGCAAGAGGGTGAAAAAACACGCACTCCCGTTGAGTCTATGCCCGGCGTTTTTCGTTCTACGATTGATGAACTGATTCCACAAGTTTTTGAAGCGCGCGAGCTGGGAATTCCCGCTATTGCGTTATTTCCCGTGATTACGCAAGATAAGAAATCTGAAAAAGGCGATGAAGCTTTTAATGAGGATAACTTAATGTGTCGCGCCATTGCGGCGATTAAAAAAGAAGTGCCCAATATAGGTATTATTGGTGATGTTGCACTCGATCCCTACACCACCCACGGCCAAGATGGGTTGATTGAAAATGGTAAAGTGCATAATGATTCTACACTTGAAATTTTAGCCAAGCAGGCCATTACGCAAGCTAAAGCCGGCGTTGATATTATTGCGCCATCTGACATGATGGATGGCCGTATTGGTTTTATTCGCCAGGCGCTTGATGAAGCGGGTTTTGAGAATGTGAGTATTTTATCTTATGCCGCCAAATATGCCTCAAGCTGCTATGGCCCATTTCGCGATGCGGTTGGTTCAAAAGGCAACTTGGGTAGTGCTAATAAACGCGATTATCAGATGGATCCGGCAAATGGCGATGAAGCTCTGAAAGAAGTGTCACTCGATATTTCCGAAGGTGCTGATATGATTATGGTCAAGCCCGGCCTGCCCTATTTAGATGTAGTACGCCGGGTGCATGAGAATTTTTCTATCCCAGTATTTGCCTATCAGGTTTCAGGAGAATATGCGATGGTTAAAGCTGCCGCTGAAAAAGGCTGGATAAATGAAAACGCTGTTATGATGGAGCATCTAATGGCGTTTAAACGTGCGGGGGCTACTGGTATTTTTACGTATGCTGCCGTTGATGTGGCGCGTATTTTGATGCAGCACAGCCTAGGCCGTTGCCGCATTTGGGAATAGATTTTAACCGCAAGTTTGAAAATTAAAAAAGCCCCCTTAGCAATATGAATTTGCTAAGGGGGCTTTGGTTTTAGCTAATTACACTGAATAATACATCTTAAATTCAATGGGGCATGGGGTGTGATCAACCGCATAAACTTCTTCCATTTTTAACGCGATATAGGCATCAATCTGATCATCGCTAAATACATCGCCGCGTTTTAAAAACTCACGGTCTTTATCGAGTGATTCTAACGCTTCGCGCAATGAACCACATACGGTTGGAATGTCTTTTAACTCTTCAGCGGGCAAATCATACAGGTTTTTATCCATTGCATCGCCAGGGTGAATTTTATTCTCAATCCCATCAAGACCGGCCATTAGCAGCGCACTAAACGCGAAGTAAGGGTTGGCTGTTGGATCAGGAAAACGTGTTTCAATACGTTTTGCTTTTGCACTAGACACATAAGGAATACGAATAGAGGCTGAGCGATTACGTGAGCTATACGCTAACAATACGGGTGCTTCAAAACCCGGAATTAAACGTTTGTAGCTGTTGGTTGATGCATTGGTGAATGCATTAAGCGCTTTAGCATGTTTGATAATACCACCAATATAAAACAGGCACATGTCAGATAAGTCAGCATAGCCGTTACCTGCAAATAAAGGCGAGTCACCTTTCCAAATAGATTGATGCACATGCATGCCTGACCCATTATCGCCTGAGATTGGTTTTGGCATAAAAGTAGCCGTTTTACCGTAAGAATCAGCCACATTGTGCACTACATATTTGTATTTTTGCACGTTATCCGCGCATTTAACTAATGTATCAAACTTAGTGCCTAATTCGCATTGGCCTGGTGCAACTTCGTGATGATGCAAGATAGGTGAAATACCGACTGTTTCTAACACAGAAAGCATCTCCGCACGAATATCCTGTAATGAATCCACAGGCGCTACCGGAAAATAGCCACCTTTTACACCGGGGCGATGCCCCATATTTCCCATATCGTAAGGTGTGCCTGAGTTGCTCGGCATTTCTTCAGAATCTAATGAGTGGAAGCTGCTGCCGCCATCTAAATTCCAGCGCGCATCATCAAAAATGAAAAATTCAAGTTCAGGGCCAAAGAAAGCCTTTTCGCCAATGCCGGAATTTTTCAAATAAGCTTCAGCGCGTTTTGCAGTTGAGCGTGGATCGCGGTCATAATCTTGGCCAGTGCTAGGCTCAATAATATCGCAGAAAACAACCACAGTAGTTTGCGCAGAGAATGGATCCATGAATGCGCTATCTGCATCGGGCATTAAAATCATATCTGATTCGTTAATGGCCTTCCAGCCTTGGATTGACGAGCCGTCAAACATGATGCCATCTTCTAATAAATCAGCATCCACTTCTTTGGCATAATAGCCTGTGTGTTGCCACTTGCCTTTAGGATCAGTGAAGCGAAACTCCACAAATTGTGCATCATGTTCTTTAACTAAATCTAATACTTTATTGCCCATAATTTTCCTCTAAGTTATTAATTAGGTGACTTAAAAAAAGGCGGCTTTAAGCCGCCTTAAATTCTATAATGCATCGTCCGATCGCTCACCGGTTCGAATGCGAATCGCATCTTCAACCGGAAAAATGAAAATTTTGCCATCGCCAATACGATCCGTTCGCGCGGCTTGTATAATGGCTTCAACCGTACGCTCTACCTGATTATCTTCTACCACAATCTCTAATTTCACTTTTGGTAAAAAATCAACCACATACTCGGCACCACGATAAAGCTCGGTATGCCCTTTTTGGCGGCCAAAGCCTTTGGCTTCCGTAACCGTAAGCCCTTGTAAACCAATTTCTTGTAGCGCTTCTTTCACTTCATCTAATTTGAAAGGTTTAATAATCGCTTCAATTTTTTTCATCGCTAAACTTCATGCTTTTTCATGTTAATTGCTTGATAGTGCGGTTGAAAGATATGGCAGCAACCCTGATTTCGTGCAAGGATATTTGCGCTAAAACCCCTATTTATTTTTTTTGCAAATGCATTCTAGCGCCTTGACCTTTTGGGGGAATCAATTTATTACCGCTTCTTATGTGGCGGGTGTAGCTCAGTTGGTTAGAGCGCCAGTTTGTGGTTCTGGAGGCCGCCGGTTCGAAACCGGTCACTCGCCCCATATCTTAGTTTAATAAACGTGATTGTTTAGTAATCTAACGCTATTCCTATTTTAAAATTTACTAATTCTTAACTCTCATGCGTTATAGCTGTACCATGTTAGAACAGCAAAATTTTAAACATGGCGAGCTTATTTTCCGTGAAGGCGAAGAAAGCGACTTCGCTTATTTAGTCGTATCTGGCAATGTTGAAATTTTTAAACGTACCGAAAAAGGCACTGTTTTGCTTAGCAATTTAGGCACGGGTGAGCTGTTTGGAGAAATGGGGCTTATTAATGATAGCCCCCGCTCCGCTTCTGCCGCAGCAGATGGTCCGTTAACGGTTAAACAAATTTCTCGTGCAGCGATGCAAGAACTTTTCAGTCAAAGCCCGCCTGAAATAAATCAAATGCTGCGTGCTCTTATGGAGCGTCTGCAAGAGAGCAATCAAAAAATATCGCGCTTAATTAATAAGCAAAGTCAGTTTCAGCTTTCTTCTATGGAGCCTCCTGCTGTTAAACGATTGTCCCTCATTCCGCTTTCGGCAGAGTTAAAGCAACAGCTCGGTAAAGGCATGGTGATTCAGCTGCCTTATCGCGTGGGCGCGCAAAATAGCGGTGTTAGCGATGGCGATTCATTAAATATGAATAATCTGGAAATTTATCCATTTGACGATTCCGTCTTATCGCGCAATCATTTCTGTATCCAAAAAACCGCGGAAGGCCTGCAAGTGGTGGATAGAGGCAGCCGAAGCGGTACAATTGTTAATAATGTGCATATTGGCACCATGTGCAATAAAGACTCAGCGCTCCTCACTCCAGGTGATAATACCATCAGTATAGGAAATTCGCATTCCCCCTATCGCTTTTGCCTGCATTGGGAAATTGAGTAAAACCAAATCTAGTTTTAAAAAATTGTAAACTTTCCCCCTTGCTTAACGTAATGATTAACCCTATAACCCTGTCCTGACAGAATTACATCGTCAGTATGCAATTATTTTGCATTTTTAGGTAACGCGGGGTGGAGCAGCCCGGTAGCTCGTCAGGCTCATAACCTGAAGGTCGTAGGTTCAAATCCTACCCCCGCAACCAACTTTTCCTCTATAATACAATAACTTATAGGATGGCTTAGGTTCGGGGCATGGGGCGACTTACCTCCGTGGGGCACTTATGGGGCAGTTGAGGACAACAAAACACAACTAATCTCGACAAACGACAATATGCAGGCTATTTAAGCCTTACTTAATAATAGCAAGTATCAACGAGATTTAAATGAGTCCAAACAAACTAACTATTGATATTCAAACTAAATTTTTCGAGGATTCGACAAAGATTTTTGTCATGTTTCCTGGACAAGGTTATAAGTTTCACGCAGACTTTGAAACTCAATCCGCTGTGTTTTTCGATATGCCTGGCTTTTCATTGCCTAAAGGCAAGAAACAAAATGATATAGATTTTGTTAAGCATGTCACAATGTCTGAACGAATCAAAGAATGGTATTTAGAGGGGGCAAAAGCAGACGATCTGCCAGAACGCAACATTAGCGGGATAAAGGATTATCGCGCAACCAAGAGAAAAATACAATTAGCTGGAAAAATCAGAAATTTTTTCTATGAAATAAAAAAAGGAGACATCATAGTCGCGCCCAGCAAAAGCTATGATGAAGCCGTTCTATTTGGGATCGTGGAGGATGATGGATATTCACTAGATGTGCTATCAGATGAGTACAAAAACGATACAATTCCAGCCAGAAAAGTGAAGTGGGTGAAAAAGGTTCCCCGACACACTGTTCCGACTTGGCTTCAAAGAAAGTTTTCAACTCCTACAACTATTCAACAAATTGAGAATAATCACTACAGTCATGTACTTGATATAATGTTCGATAGGTACTTCTATAAAGAGCATTTTGTTTCTAAATTTAATTCCACGTCCGATGATTTTTCAGCCGTAGATAGCTTCAATTTCAACTTATTTATTCTGTTTATTACAGCTCTTCACGGAAATCATAATACAAGTAACGCTTTAGATTTAAATGACAAAACTATATTGAGCATTGTTTCGGAAGTAACTCATTCGAGTGATGCCCCAGACCAAAGAATCGAAATACAATCTCCCGGCAGAATTATCTTATATGGTCAAAACCTTATACCACTAGCTTTAGCAATATTTTTTGCGTTAGCACCAGAGTGGGGTTTTGCTGAAGATGGGGTGTTAGATGATATTGAGATTATAAATTCATTGGATAACAGCACTATAGCTAAAACCTGTAACGCCGATATAAAGCAAGAGGTGCTCGAGGATTTAAAAATGATGGGCTACCAAAAATGGAAAGAATTATGTATCATTAAGAATAGCGTTACTAATTCTACTGGTTTAAACTCAAAAATTGAAATTAGCGAAGGATCTTAGATAACATGGAAGCAGGCTCACAGCAAGAATCCAAAACCGTTTTTTGGAAAACTACTGAAACGCCGCGCTGGCAGATTTTGGCATTGTTCGTTTTAACCATAGTTTTCAATTTCACCGTAGAAATTTTGTCGCACTCAATCAACTCTAACTCAGAGAAACGTCAAAAAAGTATTGAACTATTTTTGCAGACTAATTCTGATTTTCATATTTACGCTACGGCATTCTCAATGGAACTTTTGAACAGAGGGGAAGCAAGCTTTACTACACAGCAAACCCTTAGAGAAAATCTGGTATCTCAACGACAAGCTATGAAGAAGCTGCCAATTGACATTTTGAAGAATAAGAAAGCACTGCTTGAAGAATACTCCAAAGAGTTAAAGGATGTGGTTAATATAATTGACTCCACAAAAGGTATCGACTCAATGAAAAATTTTTGGGAAGAGACTAGCCAGTTGATTGCAGTACAGAATGAATTTAGTAAGAATCTTAATGAAAAAACATAGTTTTCACTGTCCCATCTTAATAAAAATAAACTTATAATAGAAATATTATAAGCTTATAAGGTAAATACCTCAGTGTTTAGTATTTCGTTGCCCTTTATCTTTGATTATTTTAGTCTATCATTTATAAAAGTGAGGAGATATTTTGGCATCAATAGAAAAGCGCAAATTAGACGATGGCTCCACGTCATATCGTGTAAAAATTCGGCTTAAAGGTTATCCTAGCCAAAGCGCGAGCTTCAAACGCCTTACGGATGCGAAGAAATGGGCACAATCTACTGAATCAGCTATTCGAGAAGGCAGGCACTTTAAAACTGCTGAAGCTAAGAGGCACACTTTAGGCGAGTTGATTGACCGCTATGGTGAGGAGGTGCTGGCACTAAAACAGAAAAGCACAGCCAACCAACGCCACTATCTCAAATACTGGAAAGAGAAGCTAGGTGAGTACACTTTAGC
Organism: uncultured Alphaproteobacteria bacterium; assembly: GCA_963837025.1. Taxonomy (GTDB): domain Bacteria; phylum Pseudomonadota; class Alphaproteobacteria; order Rickettsiales; family JALZUV01; genus JALZUV01. The sequence continues at coordinate 307,413 of CAWILT010000001.1, read as the reverse complement.
TGATGTTAGTGCTGCTCTTGTTACAGAATACCGCAACAAGCTCGTAGGTGCCAAAAACCAATATGGTAAAGAGATTGGTGCAACCACCGCCAATCGCTACACTACCGCTTTAGGTCATGTATTCACAATCGCAGTAAATGAGTGGGAATGGACAGAAGCCAATCCAATCCGCAAAATCAAGAAATACCCTGAATCAAGAGGTCGAGTTCGCTTTTTATCTGAAGAAGAGCGCAACGCGCTACTCGAAACCTGCAAGCAAAGCGAAAACCCTTATCTATACATGATCACTATTCTTGCCATCAGCACAGGGGCGCGAAAAAACGAACTCCTTAGTTTGGAATGGAAGCAAGTAGATTTAACTCGCGGTATGATAACACTGCTTGAAACAAAGAACAATGAACGCCGCTCCCTTCCCTTGCGCGGTCATGCTTTAGAGTTAATGCAAACACACTCTAAAGTAAGAAGATTAGATTGTTCGTTTGTATTCCCTGCAAGTAGCAAGTGCCAGCCAATGGATATTCGAACCGCATGGGAGAACGCTGTAGAGAAATCTGAGATTGAAGATTTTCGTTTTCACGACTTACGCCACACTTGCGCCTCATATTTAGCAATGAATGGTGCAACACTGGCTGAAATTGCAGAGGTGTTAGGTCATAAAACGCTGCAGATGGTCAAACGCTACGCCCATCTATCCGAATCTCATACTGCTTCAGTTGTGAGTCGTATGAATGAGAAAGTATTTGGGGTATGATTAGAGTTCGTGACGCTTACATTAAACACGAGTTCGACAAAATAAAAGGGCTTGAGTACTGGCTATCATTACCGGAATGGACTATTTCCGAGGCATTCTCTATAATTAAGGGAACTTGCCCCTATAGCCTAAGTGATGATGGAGAAATTTGCAGTCTTACGATTTTACAATCTGAATTAGAGATTGCAGAACTTCATATAAAGTCAAAAAAACTGAGAATCTTAAAAAAGTTTTTAGTTTCAGTGCGCCCTAAAAAATTTGAATTTGTTTTAGACCCTGCTGTTTTTGTTTCTTGGGCTATTGAGAATCAGTTTGAAGTCCATAGCAAAATCTCTAATAAATTTAGAGCTGTTATAAACTTTACTTTACCCAAAAACACTAAATCTTGGCTTACTGATAGAAAAAAAGAGAGCGCAAATAAGTTCGCAATCGAATACTTGCAAAAAATTTGGAATAAAGAAAAAAGAAAAGTTCTTAAAGAAGAGCTCACTAAACATACTTTAGCTCATTTAAGTAATAGTGCTGAAAAAGATAAGTACATCGAAACTGTTAGAAAGTTTCTTAAAATAAAAACACTATATAAAAGTGTCGACTTTAAAGAGTAGACAATTCAATTTTTTAGGATTCCTATATTTACTATTTGTCCTCTTTATTTAACTGTCATTCTTTTCTCTATCGCAATTAAGCGGCAATGAGAGGAATCAACAATGATTGAAGTTAAAAACCAACTTGTGACTATTAGGCAGTTCGCAGCAACGCAAACGGCATTTACTGAAGGAGCAATTAGACATCTGATTTTCAATGAATCTGAAAATGGCTTAAAGGAATCTGGTGCTTTACTAAGGCTTGGCAGGCGCATTTATATCGATCCACAAAAATGGTTTGATTGGATTATTGCAAGTAATGGAAAAGATTTTCTAGGGGGCAATAATGATTAGTAAACTTCACGGAGATATTATTAAATTACAAAAGTTTGGCTTAAAGCTTCATCCACTTAAACCTAGGCTAAAAGTTCCATCAAGCCAGCATGGTTTTAAAGATGCATCAAATAACCCAGTTAAACTTAATCAATGGTTTTGTAATACTGAGAACAATGTTGGGGTGAGAACTGGCGGCGAATTAGTAGTTATTGACTTCGATGCTAGGAATGGTGGTTTGGAAACATTTGATGAGATTAAAGCGACTTTACCAGAAACTTTGAAGGTGAACACTAGTGATGGTGGTTTTCATCTTTATTATCAATGCAATCAGACTGTGAAGTGTGGAGTCAATGTTTTAGGAAAGGGCGTCGATGTTAAAGCAGATGGAGGCTATGTTGTAGCGCCCCCTTCTATACATCCTTCAGGAGAGCAATACAGTTTCGCAAATTGGGGAGTAGAAATTGCAATTTTGCCAGATGAAATCTTAGAAAAATTAATCTCCAATAAAGTTAAGAAGCCTTCTAAAGCGAAACTTAAAGATGGTAAAATTTCAATGGGAGAACGTAATAATTCGCTCTTATCATATGCAGGTTTTTTGCGGCGCAAAGGGCATGATGAAGACTTTATTCTGGCGGCTCTAGAGCAACTCAATACAGAAGCTTGCACTGAACCTTTATCAGATGAAGAAGTTGAAAATATCGTTAATAGCGTTATGCGCTATGATCCTAGTGATGAGCTGCTTAGTGATTTGGGGAACTCGCAGCGTTTTGTAAAAGCTTATTCAGAACAACTTATTTATGTGAATGGAAGTTGGTACGTATGGGATGGGAAGCGTTTTAAACTTGATACGCTGAATAAGGTTCAAGAGTTAGCTAAAGAATTAGCTTTGCGAATGTATGAAGAGGCAAAAGCAGTTGATACAGATGAGAATTATAAGAAAGAACTCGTCAAACACGCAAAAAGTTCACAAGCTAAAACACGAATTGATGCGACAATTAAGCTCTCTTCTTCTGCTTTGGCCGTAGAATATGGAGAGTTAGATTGCAACGATTACCTTTTGAATGTTCAAAATGGCTTACTAGATTTGAAAAATTTTAGTTTGTTACCGCATGATCCAAAGTTAAAAACGACAATGCTTTCTTCTGTAATCTACGATTTAAAGGCAAAATGCTCGGAATTTGATAAATTTTTGGTAACTATTTTACCTTCTTGGGAGGTACGAGACTATCTACAAGAGATTTTAGGGCTTTGTTTGACAGGTGATATTAGTGAACAGGCTTTTTATACTCTCTATGGTAACGGTGGAAATGGTAAATCTGTTTTGACTGAGACTATTTTTGCGGTTCTCGGTGAGTATGCGGCGCACATGGAGGCTAGTACGTTATTACAAAGCAGCTCAGATAGGGTTCGTAATGATATAGCACGACTCTCAGGTAAGCGCTTTGTAAGTACTTCCGAACCAAATAAGGATCGAGCGTTGGATGAGTCCATAGTGAAAACTATTACTGGGGGGGAGAAGATTGTGGCTCGTCAGCTCTATAAAGAACATTTTGAATATACACCAAAATACAAAGTTTTTATCTCGGCTAATCATCATATTGCTATTAGTGGGGTGGATGATGGTATTTGGCGCCGAGTTAAGGTAATTAACTTTCCTGTAAAAATTACTGAAGCACAGCGTGACAATCGTTTACTTGAAAAGCTAAGTCAACCAAAAGAACTTTCAGGTATCCTAAATTGGATGTTGGAAGGTTTAAAGCGTGTTTTGGAGAATGGGGGAGTCAAGGAGCCAGAAATCATTACAAAGGCAAGTCGGGAATATCGTAGTGATAGTGATTACTTTTTGCATTTTATTGAGGAGTTTTTTATTCAAAGTTCAAATGGTTTTCTCCCAAACTACGCACTTCAGAAATTTTATAAATATTATTCCGATCATAGTTATGATGCACCATATTTAACAGATACAAATTTAGGAAAAGAGTTTGGAAAGCGTGGCTATTGTAGCGATAAACAGCAAGGTAACCGTGGTCGAATTGGCTTATCAATAAAACCTAGAGAGCAGATTGATGATAAGTATAAAATTAGATGGGCTACGCCTTAGTGGTTTTTTTGGACAGGTTGGACAATAACTAGTTAAAATACTTATCTTAGAAGACTTATTTTATATACTTCTTAGTGAAGTGTCCAGCCTGTCCAAACAACCTATATAAAATTTAAAACCTTTGACTCCATTTTGTACTCCTTATCCATTGACTATAATTAACAATCCTGTTCTGTTGCAATCTGATCAATTGCTCAGGGGCTTTATAACCTCTTACTTTGTGCGGTTTTGTGCAACCGCAACAGCACTCCTCGACTTTAGGTCGGGGAGCTACTGACGTATAGAACAGGCTTTCGGGCTGAAGGTCAGTAGGAACCGCTCACAAAGTAGATTTTATAAACTCCCCGGTCAGAAGTTTAATTTAGGAATTAATATGGAAAAAATAGTTTTAGTTATTAGCGCAGCTACAATGTTAGCAAGCTCTGCAGTCTACGCATTAAGCACCTGCCAAAAGGAAGCATACTCTCAATGTAGTAGGCAACAAGCTAGTAAGTCGAGCGAAAGTCGAAATGATATGTCGGTAAACGAATACTGCACGTATGTAGCGGTAGAGAAATGTGGGATGTGATATGGAATCAACCAATTCAGAAGTTGTACGTCTAGGGCGAAGACTATACTTGGATTGTCGGAAGCGGCTCGCGTGGGTTGAAAGACATAATATTGAAGAGGGGGCCTCATCATGAGTGAAAAACTTTATAAAGAGGCTCTCAAACTTTCAGCACTAGGACTGAAAGTTCATCCGCTCAAACCAAATAGCAAGGCACCTGCTAGCCGTAATGGATATAAGGATGCCTCTCAAAAACCTGAGCAACTAGCAACTTGGTTTATGGGTACTGATAGTAATATAGGGGTTCGAACTGGTAATGGCCTCTTGGTTATCGACTTTGATCCTCGTAATGGTGGACTTGAAAGCTATGAAGAGATCAAAGAATATTTACCTGAGACTCTGCGAGTAAATACAAGCAACGGAGGCTTTCATTTATATTTCAAATCCGATGAATTTATCAAATCAGGAGCTAATGTTCTAGGCCAAGGTGTTGTTGTAAGGGCAGAGGAAAGCTATGTAGTCGCCCCTCCCTCTATTCTTCCTTCAGGGGAGCAATATAGTTTTGCAAATTGGGGGATGAGAATTGCAGTTTTACCAGATGAAGTTTTAGTTAAATTACTTTTTAGCAAACCTAAGAAAGATTTTAAATCTAAACTTAAAGACGGCATAATTCCGATGGGGGAACGCAATAATTCTCTTCTATCTTATGAAGGGTATTTACGACGCAAAGGACATAATGAAGAGTTTATTTTTACAGCTCTAGAACAACTTAATACTGAAGCTCGTACCAAGCCTTTGTCGAGCGAAGAAACTGAAAATATCTTTGGAGTAGTAACATCTTTAGGGACTGTTGCTATAGTATTAGGCTTCTTTCTAATGTTCTTTGATGCAACTGGTACATTTGGCGCAGGGTTGCTATTCATAGGAGTAATAGTTTTTGCAATAGGCAGAAACATTGATAAACACTCTGAGGAGAAAGAAGTAAGACAAACTCTTGAAGCTCATCAACAAACTCTAAAATCAAAAACTGAGAATTTGCGAATAGCTGAGAACCTATCACTCTGTAATACTTATGTTGGGAGTAATGGCGCAATTATTCTTGATGAAATGAAAAAAAGCTTGGTATTTATAACAATAAAAAAAGAGCATAAAGTTCTTTTTTCTGAAATTATAAATGTTGAGTTCACAGAACAAACAAATATGAAAAATGACAAATTTAGCACTGATAAACTTGGCGCAGGTGCACTTGGGGGGCTCATGTTCGGAGGCGCAGGAGCTGTTGTAGGCGCATTAAGTGTTAACGACTTGCCACCGAAAGCAGAAGTGACAGCCTTCAACTTTAAAATTCTAATTGATAACGTTAATATGCCAATGCTCAAGGTAAATTTGCTTACAGAACCTGTTCCTATTTCATCTTCCAAATATCAGACTGCTTACGAAGAGATGGAAACACTACACGCAAAGCTTATGCTGTTAATATCAAAAAGTAAAAACTCAACTTAGACCAAACAGAAACCAGCTTAAATTTAGAGGTTATCTGCGTCACAGAATAGTATATCTTTGTTTGGTTTCTGAATTGTTCCAATGTGTGTCTATAACTTAACGATAACATATTCGTAGGAAGCTACCTCTTAATCAGAATCTGAGTAGTGTAATTGGAAACTTGCACTGTCATTAGATACCCTGCACAAAAAGTTATATGGCCATCCGCTCATTGAATGTAATTATGCTGTATCGGCTTTTTCAAAATTAGACCTAGCCATTTCCTGCCTCTCTCCTACAAGCATGAAGCGAAGATTTCTTCAAAAAAGTGTGGTACCCTTTAAGGTTTTGTTATGGGGCACTCATGGGGCACTAAAGGGTAACAAGTGACAGTAAATCAGAGCAACTCAAGAAGCATAAATCTTCATAAGATCCTGTTATTATTACCATAGTTTGTTGTGGTCTTTCCTGTTTACTTAATAACTCAGGACTCATAACCTGAAGGTCGTAGGTTCAAATCCTACCCCCGCAACCAAATTTCGTTTAGATGGCGCCCACTGATAGTAGTATTCCTATTGTAAGTAGCATTATGGCTACTAATTTTTGGATGAGGGTGATGGTTATTTTTTGTATATAGATTTTGCCGATGAAAACTCCTGCTAATGCCGCGATCGTGGTTGTTGCGATTAATGAAGGCGCTATATTCGCTGTAATCAGCGTAATATTTAGTCCATAAATGACTAATCGCATGACATCAACTAAGGATGCTATGACCGCATTGGTAGCTATAAACTGACGTGCTGAAAGGTTGGCATGTAGCAAAAAACCGCTGCGAAATGCGCCTTGATGGCCTGATAAGCCACCGAAAAAACCGCTTAGTGCCCCACCCCATACCATATGTTTTTTAGTAAAATTGAACTGACTTGCAATGCTGAACCATTCGATTATCGCAAAAATAATTAGCAATAGGCCAATTGTTAGTTTTATAGGCGTGATGATAAAGTCTAAGTTAAAAAGCTGATATGTGAATAAGACTTTTTCATTAGCTAGATTAGCTAAAAGCCATGCACCAGGAATGGCAGCTAGCAAAGCGGGAATGCCAAATTTAGTTGTAATTAGCCAGTCAACTTCACGCCATAATATAAATAACTTAAATAGATTATTTGCTAAATGCACCACCGCAGTTAATGCAATTGCAGTTGTTAGCGAAAAGAAAATAGCAATTACTGGCATAAGTAATGTGCCTAAACCAAAGCCAGAATAGAATGTTAAAATAGAAGCAAAGAAGGCAGTACTCGCTATGATCAATAACATATCACAATCTTAATAAAGTAGTTTATTCGGCATTTTAACCTTTGCGGGTCATTTTGTTGGGGCCTTTTTGGCTGTCTTTTTCAATGTAGTCGATAATACTGCCGGCGATATCTCTACCAGATGCAGTTTCAATGCCTTCAAGCCCTGGAGATGAATTTACTTCAAGCACTAATGCGCCGCGAGCGGAGCGGATGATGTCAACGCCGGCCATATCTAACCCCAGGGCTTTAGCGGCTTTTACGGCCAAAGCGCGCTCTTCCGGCTTTAGCTTAACAACGGTAGCAGTACCCCCCATATGTAAGTTTGAACGGAATTCACCCTCCTTTGCGCTGCGCTGCATGGCGGCAACTACTTTATCGCCAATGACAAAACAACGAATATCTGCACCATTGGCCTCACGAATAAATTCTTGCACCAGAAATTCCGTATTTAAGTCTCTGAATGCGTTGATGAGGCTTTCAGCTGCCTTTCCGGTTTCAGCGAGTAAAACACCCTTGCCTTGTGTGCTGCTTAACACTTTTACGATTAACGGGGCACCGCCAACAAACTTAATAAGATCGCTGGTGGCATCGGCTCGACTTGCATAGCCCGTGGTTGGCATACCAATATTCTTATTTGCGAATAGTTGATGTGCGCGAAGTTTATCGCGTGAGCGGGAAATGGCGACGGATTCGTTGATTGAATAGACATTCCCTACTTCAAATTGGCGCAATACGGCCGTTCCGTAATTTGTAACGGTAGCGCCGATGCGCGGAATAACCGCATCAAATTCGAGCTTTTCTTTTACACCACGCGACTTGTAATAAACCGTGGGGGTATCAGAGGTAATCTTCATATAGCAACGCAAGACATCAATCACTTTCACCTCATGCCCGCGCTCTTTGGCTGCTTCAACAAGTCTTCTGGTTGAGTATAGCTTTGGATTACGTGATAGGATTCCGATTTTCATGATTTCTCAATTCAGTAAGGGTTATTTTGCTGCGGTTTATAAATACGAACATTCGTTAAGTTTAAGCCAGCCGCAATATGATTATTAAAGCTATAGAAGAATTCTTCGCAAATAAAGGCTAAAAGCTGCTGCGCTGCTTTTAGCCGAAACACTATACTGGCACCTGTTAATCTACAGTTGAAGGTTTGTGGCAAATTGCCCAATCTTATATAAGTAGAAGTACTTATCGTAAGTTAAATACTTCTGCTTATAATAATCAAGTCTCAGCAAATTAACCTTTAGTTAATGATCCTATAGTAACATTACTTGGAGATGAGGATAAATATGGATAGACAAATGCAACAAGGTTTTACTCTTCTTGAATTATCAATTGTATTGGTAATTATTGGATTGATTATAGGAGGGATAACTGCTGGATCGGATTTAATTCGTGCTGCAGAATATAATGGAGCTGTTTCAGATATTAATAAATATAAGCTAGCTGTGAAAACTTTTAAATTAAAATATAATGCAGTTCCAGCCGACTTAAAAAATGCTAGTTCTTATTGGCCTAGCTGCTACGATAATGGTACTAACTACGATAATGCTACTAGTTCTCCTAAAAGTTCTTGCGATGGGAATGGTAATGGACTTATAGATTATGATGAATGGTACTATTTTTGGGACCATCTATCCCGCGCCGAATTAGTTGAAGGTAATTACGAACGAAGTGTTACTTCAGGATTTCCTACGCCATTAGTCTTAGACGACCCTATATATGCAGAAGGAGGGGCTGGGCTAGTAGATAATACTGGTGCAATAGTAAGAATCATTGAAGATAATGTTTTCATTTTCTTAGCGCCGGCCAATTTATTAGAGGAGGCAACATATTTCATTGATGTTAAAATGGATGATGGGAAGCCACACACTGGGAGGGTTATTTTGACTTCAAGGAATTCAGCAGGCTGTTTGGCGCCAGGTGGTGAGAATAATTATGATCTTACCTTCTCTGGTAATTTTAATAATTGCAATACTATAGTTACAATGGATTAGTAATGCGCTGGTGAGAATATCGGAAATTCACTCATTCATTAAGTTGTAATGGTCGCAATATTATCAATTATCTTGCTAGTTTCTTTATTCCGCTAGAAATTCTGTAAATTTGACCCTGCCCTGTTTATGATAATGCTGAAACATTTTGCGTATTATGTGATCTTGTATAACAAGACTACCAGAGCTGACCATGCCTTTAGTTTCGACATCGTTCTCTTGCAACCTAGATTCATACACATATAGCTTATGCTGTGGGAGCATAACTGCTCGACAATATCGAGATTAACTTCCTTATCGATATCTACATCTAAAATAGGTGGTAGATCAATGTCAGCTAAAACTACTAAATCAGTATCATTTTCGTTAGTGTCAGAATGGAAAAGATTAATATTCGTGATTTCATTAAGAAGCTCTGTTTTAATTATATCAAATGCTGAATAAGTAACGTTAATAATTTGTTCTATTGGCAAGTTAAGATTAAATTTACCGTCTACAATAAATTCAAAATTCTCAGTTAAATAATTATTCTGGGTTAAGGAAATTACTGTATCAAAATCTATATTGGTGACGTTCAAAATATCAAGATCAAATAATACTGATAGATCTAATGTAAGACCCTCACCACCATAATTAGAGCTGAAATTATTGACCCAATTATTCAATATATTAATTTGATTATTAACAAGATAAATATTGTCGATAATGATTTGATTAATTTGTGTTAAATCAGTCGTGTTGTAAATATTTTGCGTTGTATTTTGAGTGATTGTTATCAGCGTTTGGTTTAATGTATTTATAACATCCCCAAAATTTTCAATTTGCTGAAAAATTTGTTCAATATTTAGGGTGTTATTTTGCTCTATATTGATATTTTTAATGGTATCACCCATTGAATTATCTTCATTGGTAACAAAGCTATTGCTAGCTTGAGGATTTAAGAAAGATGAGTTGCCAAAACTAGTGCTAGCACTGGTTATTTCAGCTAGCGCATTAGTATTTGCATTTGCGTTATTTAATGTTTGTTGGCTTATATTTGGTGAGTTTATTGAATCTGAGCCTATTTTATCAGTTATATTTTGCGGTGAGTTTTGAACTCCAAAATCTAATTTAGTTGGCGACACTGATGATGCTGTTACAGCCGCAGATTCATAATACGTAGAATAAGTTGATTTTGCGATTGGCATTTCAGTCAGCATGGGTTCGCTTACACTATAGGCAATTTGCGCTGTATAATTAAACACAGCATCGGTTTGCGAGGCCTGTAAGCTTGCATAACCTAAGCTGCCGGAGCTGATTACTCCCTCAGTGCTGCCATCACTATCTAGTGCATAAAATTCATCGGCATCTAGTTTATGTTGAGGGGGTAATGCCAAAAACTCTAGATTCTCACTTTCTAATTGATTATTTTTATCCATAATTTTCTCTCTGGTCTGTTTAGACTAGGTATAAACAATTTGGATTGGGATAGTTTTAACACCCGCTGTATTAAATTGGGACAGGCAGCCAAATACTTGCAATTTTTTGAAAATTGCGCACAATAATTTATGAAAATAAATTCCAAAACACCGATAGATTTGGCTAATTTCAAAACTAATATTGAACCAATATATTCATCAAAAAATGAATATAAAACAATGTTACGGCAGAAAATTGATACGCTGGCAGAGTATCAGCAGCTTCTATATGCGCATGATCGCTACTCGGTATTAGTTATATTTCAGGCGATGGATGCTGCAGGTAAAGATGGCGCAATTCGGCATGTTTTTTCGGGAATCAATCCTCAAGGCGTGCAAGTTTTTAGTTTCAAGAAACCCAGCGATGAAGAGCTAGACCATGACTTTTTATGGCGCACAACAAAAGCGCTGCCAGAGCGCGGAAGGCTTGGAGTTTTCAACCGCAGCTATTATGAAGAAGTGCTGGTAGTTAAAGTGCATCAAGCAATTTTAAAAGCGCACAATATACCGCCTGAATTAATCACCGAATCCATTTGGCAAGAACGCTATGAATCAATCAATGATTTTGAAAAGCATCTAGCGCGTAACGGCACTAAAATTGTGAAATTCTTTTTGCACCTTTCGAAAGATGAACAGAAAAGACGTTTCCTTTCGCGTATTGATAATAGCCATAAAAACTGGAAGTTTAGCAAATTTGACATTCAAGAGCGCGGCTATTGGGATAATTACCAAACCGCTTACGGGCAAGCGATTGGAGCAACCAGTACCGCACACGCACCCTGGAACATCATCCCCGCGGATGATAAAAAGAATGCGCGATTACTGATAGCACAAACATTATGCGATGCTTTTGGCGAGCTTGATATGCACTACCCCCATCAAAGCGAGCAACGTGTTGCAGAACTTAAAGCTATTCGAAACGATTTAGAGCATGATTAAGCCGATTCGCTATGAAAAGTTAGGCCATGCAAACCATGGCTGGCTGGATGCTAGGCATCATTTTAGTTTTGCTAATTATTATGATCCTTTGCGCATGGGGTTTGGTAAATTGCGCGTGATAAATGATGATTTAATTGCGGCTAAAAAGGGATTTGGTAAGCATGCTCACCGCGATATGGAGATTATTACCTTTGTGCGCGAAGGCGCTATTTCGCACCGTGATGACAAGGGTAATACTGGCAAAACCCAAAGTGGCGATGTGCAGGTTATGAGTGCTGGAACGGGTATTTATCACTCCGAATATAATGATGAAGAAACTACTACCAACATCTATCAGCTATGGATTGAACCCAAAAAACTTTCCGTTAAGCCCGCATGGGATAGCCACGCGTTCCCTAAAAGCGAAACACGTGATGCGCTGGCCTTGCTCGTTTCAGGTGATGGCAAAGCCCCGCTATTTATCAACCAAGATGCATGGATTTACGGGGGAAACTTGCGAAAGAACACACGCTTAACGCATCACATTAAGCAGCAAGCTTATCTTCTCGTTTCAAAAGGGCAAATCAGTGTGAATGATATACTTTTCAACAAAGGTGATGGGGCTGAAATTACCAACGAAGAAATAATTAATTTGCACGCAAATAGCGATTGCGAAATTTTATTAATTGACGTGCCAGCCTAATTATTTGCTGTGATGCGGATGTTCAGAATGCGGATCATGCCCATCATGCCCGTGGGTTTCATGACCGTGTGACCATTCTTCAATCTGTTTTGCATCTAACTCAGGAGCTTCGCTTTCATCATCGTTATCAATTTCGCCTGAAACGATAAGTCTGTCCCCAAGCTCTACGCTCGGGGTGCCTTTTTCTACATCCACGAAAAGCATCTTGCCTTGGGTTTCCAAAACAAAATCGCCATCTTGTTCAACTGAAATTACAGTGCCTTTTGCGCTGTAAGATGCGCCATCCGTTGCGTGCACATCTAATGCGTAGGGGGTAGTGGCACAAGCGGCCAGTATTAAGGGTAAGGAAAGGAGTGTAAGTTTTTTCATATTTAAGATACCTGCATATTTCGTGTGCCACTGGGGATTTTTACGCGTAAGCCATCTAGCGCATCTGACATGATGATTTGACAACCTAAACGTGAAGTTTCAGTCAAACCGAAGGCTAAGTCAAGCATATCTTCTTCATCTTCGGTTGGTTCTTTTAGCTCATCGAAAAAAGCATCATCCACAATTACATGGCAAGTTGAGCAAGCCAGCGAGCCTTCACAGGCGCCTTCTAGCGGAATTTGGTTGTGATGTGCCACTTCCAAAACCGATTGGCCATTAGGGGCATCTATCGTTTTTTCCGTATCATCACTTAATATGAAGGTAACTTTGGGCATTTTCTTATCCTAACTCATCAATTTTTTTGTGTTTTAGCGCATTGCCTATTGCACTGTCCATTCTTCTTTGCGCGAAAGGGTGCGCGCGCTGCCCTAATTGTTTATGCGCCGCATCAATCGCATCACGATTGTCAGCATTTAATGTGGATTGTAATGCACTAATCGCATCATCGAGTTCGGCTTTTTCAGAATCTGTTAATAAATCATTTGAATTTTTAATGGCAAGATTTAGGTCGTAAATTAAGCGCTCTGCTTCAACCTTTGCTTCAACTAACAGACGCAAACCAATATCGGCGCGCGCATGTTGCATTGAATCATAGAGCATTTTCTCAATCTGTTCAGGAGCCATACCATAGCTTGGTTTCACTTCAATCGTTTGATGGGTGCCTGTAGTTTGTTCTTTAGCGCTCACGCTTAATAAACCATCCGCATCAACCGTAAAGGTGACGTCAATGCGGGCTAAACCTGCGGCCATGGGCGGAATATTATTTAATGTAAATTTAGCCAATGATCGGCATTGATCCACCATCTCACGCTCGCCTTGCAGAACATGAATAAGCATAGCGGTTTGGCCATCTTGATAAGTAGTAAATTCTTGCTTTGCTGAAACAGGGATGGGGCTGTTACGGTGAATTACTTTTTCTACTAAACCGCCCATCGTTTCTAGCCCAAGCGATAGTGGAGTAACATCTAGCAATAATGTATCGCTGCCTTGGGTTAGTGCTTTAGCTTGCAGGCCTGCGCCCATTGCCACTACTTTATCGGGATCGATATTAGTAAGTGGGCGCGTGCCAAAATAATTTGCTACCGCTTGCTGTACTGCTGGCACGCGCGTAGATCCGCCTACCATTACTACACCTTTAATATCACTCAAATTCAATTTTGCATCGCTTACAGCTTGTTCGCAGCCCGAAATCGTTTTGGAAATTAAGGGTTCTATAAGGGATTCAAATTCGGATATATTCAGCCCATGCGCGTTTGATGTAATGGAAAGACTCTCTTTAATTGCGCGTGCTTTAGTTTTAGAGACAGAAAGTTTTTGTGCAATTGCTGCATCAAAATCATCGCCGCCTAATGCAACATCACCATGGGTTGAGAGCACCTGAAATACGCCTTTTTGCATACGCAGAATGGAAATGTCGAATGTGCCGCCACCTAAATCATATATGGCATAGATACCTTCAGCTTGGGCATCAAGACCATAGGCGAGCGCTGCGGCGGTAGGTTCATTGACTAAGCGAAGCACTTCTAATCCGGCCAGCCTAGCCGCATCACGCGTGGCAGTGCGTGCAGCATCATCAAAATAGGCAGGCACGGTAATTACGGCTTGAGTTACTTCATATTCAAATTCAATTTCTGCTAAATTTTTCAAATGACTTAGAATATCTGCCGAAATTTCAACAGGAGTTTTACTATCGCCCACCATTACACCGGCATTATCGGCCATTTGGCGTTTTATAGAATGGATTGCATTGGGTGTAAGCATTGCAGCTTTTCCAACTGTAATATCATCATTATATGCTACTACAGATGGGTGTAAGACATCTCCTTGTGCATCGGCAATAAATTGAATTTCATCATGCGTATCGACATAGCACACCACGCTGTGTGTTGTACCTAAATCAATTCCAATAGCATACTTTATATCATTGGCATGCGGTGCTGGGGTTTGTCCAGGCTCATGTATTTGTAATAGACTCATGAGGCTTTTAACCGAAGTTTTTGTTGGATTTGTTCAAGAGATTTCTCAAAATAGCGCAACCGCAATGTATTCTGCGCCGCCGCGGAGAAATTAGATTGGTTAAAATCAGCTGTTAGTTGTTCAATTATTTTTTGTTGTTGTTGCTGCAATTCAATTTGCAAATCTTGCACTTCGCCCTGCTCTATCGATTCGTTTATTTCCATCACTTCCATTAAAAGCGAGGAATTTGGTTTAACGGTGGCATTATCACCATGTATATAAATGTCTTTTAAAGCTAAAAGATGTGCCGCGCGTGAATAATCATCCTCTAAAACAGTAAGAGCATCGTTGATTGTAGCCGACTGTAATGCCGCCTTCTGGCGCTCAATATCTGATTTGCCGATTTGTTTGTCGGGGTGAAAAAACTGTTGTTGGCTGATTGCAGCTTGACGCAAAGCAGCTTTATCAAGAGTGAATTGAATTGGCAGGGATAATAAGTGAAAGTAATTTTGCATTAATCTTGGTTTTGATAATTGAGTAAAATAGTATCTGCTGTGAGTGAAGCTAAATCTCTTAACATCATCTCATCTGTTTTCGAAAATTCAGTATGCGCTTTAGTGTCTATTAAACAAACTGTACCGATAATTATTTGATCATCTAAAATAATGGGCGCGCCAGCGTAGAATAGAATGTTATCGCTACCACTCACCATTGGATTATCTTTAAACCGCTCATCTTTACGGGCATCTAAAATAACCATGTTGGAATTATTTATAATGGCATGGGCACAAAACGCATCTTCACGTGGCATCTCAATATAGTCGGTGCCACGTTTAGCTTTTATAAATTGCTTATCTTTGCCAATAACAGTAACCAACACCACGGGCACATCAAAATGCGTGCTGGCTAGGCGTATGACACGATTGAAAATAGGCTCTTCTTTAGCATATAGAAGTCCTGTTTTGTTTAAAAAAGCTAAGCGCGCTTCTTCATTTCTAGGAATGGGATAGGATTTAAAGTCTGATTTTGGCATTGTAGAAAGATTAGACATGGAAGCTTTCGCCACAGCCGCAGCGGCCCTTTTCGTTGGGATTGGTGAAGGTAAAGCCAGATTCTAGCTTATCTTCTTTAAAGTCCATTTGAGTACCTAAAATAAACATGATTGCTTTAGGGTCAATCAACACTTTTACACCATCCGCCTCGACTACATCATCGAACTTTCCAACCTCATCAGCAAATTCTAGCGCATAAGATAAACCAGAACACCCTGCTGTTTTTACGCCAATTTTGATTCCTGCTGATGGCTTGCCGCGACCTGCCAGCAAACCTTTAATTTGCTCAATCGCTTTGGGAGTAATGGTGATGGGAGCCGGTAGCGCCATAATATAAAGCCTTTAAGCCGCAGCGCCTTTAGTATTCTTCTCGCGGTAGTCATGCACGGCTGCTTTAATTGCATCTTCCGCCAATACGGAGCAATGTATTTTAACAGGTGGTAAGGCCAATTCTTGGGCAATTTCAGTATTTTTAATTTTTGCCGCATCATCCAGAGATTTGCCTTTTACCCATTCAGTAATGAGTGAGCTGGATGCGATGGCCGAACCACAACCAAAAGTTTTAAATTTTGCATCTTCAATAATGCCATTAGCACCTACTTTGATTTGCAATTTCATTACGTCGCCACAGGCTGGCGCGCCTACTAAGCCCGTGCCAACTGAGGCATCAGCTTTATCCATTGCGCCCACATTGCGTGGGTTTTCATAATGGTCGACTACTTTTTCGCTATAAGCCATGGTAATTCTCCTTAGTGGGCTGCCCACTCAATGCTGTTAATGTCGATTCCCTCTTGCGCCATTTCCCATAGCGGGCTCATTTCACGCAAATGATTAATGCTGTTCTTAATTAATTCCACCGCATATTCTACCTCAGCCATGGTAGTAAAACGCCCGAAGCCAAAACGGATGGAAGTATGTGCTAAATCTTCGCCAACCCCAATGGCACGTAAAACATAGGATGGCTCTAAAGAAGCTGAAGTACAAGCCGAACCGGATGAAACAGCAAGCTCTTTAAGTGCCATAATCATGCTTTCACCTTCAATATAAGCGAAGCTTATATTTAAATTGCCAGCAATACGTTTTTCGCGATGACCATTAAGGTAAACATCGGGCACATTATCGAGAATTTCTTTCATAAAATAGTCAGAAATTTTCTTGACGTGTTTAGTATCTTTTTCCATTTCCAATTTTGCAATGCGCGCTGCTTCGCCTAAACCCACCACCATTGGAGTGGGTAAGGTGCCTGAACGAAAGCCCCGCTCCTGCCCGCCACCCGATAGAATAGATTTAATGCGTACACGTGGGCGACGGCGCACAAATAATGCTCCAATACCTTTAGGGCCATAAATTTTATGACCGGAAATACTCATTAAATCGATATTCATGGCCTCAACATCAATGGGCATTTTGCCGAAAGATTGTGCTGCATCGGTATGGAAGAATGTGCCATTATCGCGGCACATTTGGCCAATTTCTGCCATGGGTTGAATGACGCCAATTTCATTATTCACCATCATGATGGAAACCATTAATGTATCTGGGCGCATGGCAGCTTTTAGTTCATCTAAATTTACTAACCCATCTTTTTGCACGGGTAGATAAGTAATATCGAAACCCTGCTGCTCTAAATAACGGCAGCTTTCAAGCACGCATTTATGCTCGGTTTGTGGAGTGATAATATGTTTTTTCTTTGAACCATAAAATTCGGCAACGCCTTTGATTGCAATATTGTTTGCTTCAGTAGCGCCAGAAGTAAACACGATTTCTTTTGGATTAGCGCCAATTAATTCGGCCACTTGCTCGCGGGCCAATTCAATAGCTGCCTCAGTTTCCCAGCCATAGGAATGGCTGCGTGAGTGTGGGTTACCAAATTTTTCTGTGAAATAAGGCATCATTTTTTCAAGCACGCGCTCATCCATTGGCGTAGTGGCCTGATTGTCCAAATAAATAGGAAAACGGATGCCATCTTTGATGGGCATTTCACGTGCAATGTTAAGTACGTTAGTCATGAAATTTTCTATACCTTACTAATTTAGTCAGCTTCTATCTATCATATAGCGTTTTTGACTTGCGATTACAAGGGTAAATCCAGCATTTATGCGGCTTGCGACTGGTTCGCAACTAGCTTTTGCCATGCTTTTATTAATGCATCAACTTCATAGCTTTGGGTAGCATGCCCCATTGAAATGCGTAATGCACATGAAGCCTGCTGCTTGCTGAAACCCATTGCCATCAAAACATGACTAGGCTCAATGCGTCCAGATGAACATGCAGAACCTGCACTCACACATATACCTTCAAGATCCAGTCGCATTAACTGCAATTCGCTTGTTAGATTTTCGGTAATGAGTGTTGTGGTGTTATCTACACGGTCAGCATGCTCACTAACGATGATTGAAGATGGTGAAATTTGCTTCATTTCGGTTTCGAGGCGCTGACGATAAGACAGTAAAAAACTAAGATTCGGTAGATTATCGAGTAGCGTAGCAAAGCCCGCTATTGCCGCAATATTTTCCGTTCCCGCGCGACGACGTTTTTCTTGGCCACCTCCTTGCATGAATGGGTTCAGCTGCACGGAATTTTTAATAATGAGCGCCCCTACCCCAACTGGGCCGCCTACTTTATGCGCGGCTATGGTTAGCATATCAACGCCTAGCGTTGTGAAGTCAAATTGCAATTTGCCAATTGCTTGCACGGCATCGCAATGCATTAAGCCATTATATTGATGCACTAAAGTTGCAATCTCGCGTATGGGTTGAATTACGCCTGTTTCGTTGTTAACCAACATAACAGATACCAACACATTGCCTTTATGTTGTTTAAGATGCATTTCCAGCGCATTCATATCCAACAACCCGTTATTTAACACGGGCAACAGAATAGCATTTTGCGTATTCTTACCAATTTCGTGGATAGAGGAATGTTCCGTGTTGCCAACCATTAATATGCGATTGGGGATGCCTTTTAATGCCATATTGTTGGCTTCGGTTCCATTAGCGGTAAAAATAACTTCATCCGCCCATGCTGATATAAAATTGGCAATTGTTCCGCGTGAATTTTCTAAAATTTGCTTAGCTTGACGGCCATGATTATGCACAGATGATGCATTGAGGGGCAAGCCTTCAAGCTCGTTCATCCTTTGCTTTACAAGAGGCAATAGTGGCGATGTTGCATTATAATCTAAATATATGGGTGCGTGCATATTTAAAGACTCATCTCTTCCATTTGCTGCAACGCGCGTGATCCTTGCGTTAAGCTACCAAGTGTTACACTGCTTAAATATTCGCTAATTTGCTTACCTAAGCCTTTCCATAAAGCATGGGTTAAACAGCGTGATGATTTCACCATACAGCCACTTTTTACATCGCCATCACATCGCGTCATTTTGAGCGATTCATCTACGGCTTCGACGATAGCTAAGATAGTGATTTGCGCCACATCATGCGCTAATATATAGCCGCCACTGGGGCCACGCACGGATTTTACAAGCTCCGCTTTACGCAATTTAGGAAATAACTGCTCTAAATACGCCAATGGAAGCTCCTGCCTAGCGGCTATTTCGGGGAGTTTTTGCGGTGTTGCACTGTCGGCTAATGCTAAATCAACCATGGCCATTACGGCATATCGGGCTTTCGTGGTGAGTATCATCTATCAATGCACTTCCCAGCGACTGAGTGATTCAATATCGCTATCGCCAAGCATGGTCTCAAGCGACTGCAAACGTTTTTGTAAGTTACGCATCTCAACATGCATTTCTTGTATGGATTTAGTAATAGGGTCTTCTTTACCTGACATTGCGCAGTAAGCATCGAATGGCATATCACCTTTTTCTTTCGCGGCACTAACGGGGCGGGCTGGAACTCCCACCATAACGGCGTTAGGTTCTACATCGCGAACCACTACAGCATTGGTGCCAATACGCGCACCATCAGCAATGGTGATAGGGCCAAGCAACTGCGCGCCCGCGCCAACAATCACATAATTGCCTAATGTAGGGTGGCGCTTGATGCCTTTTTGTTTATTGTCAGGTGCGGTTCCACCCAAGGTTACATCATGATAAAGGGTAACATTATCGCCAATGATTGCGGTTTCGCCAATTACTACACCAAAGCCGTGATCAATAAATAGACGTTCGCCAATTTGAGCGGCGGGGTGAATTTCAATGGCGGTAAGCATACGGCCAATATGCGAAATAAAACGGCCTAGCAGATACAACCTGCTATTCCACAACCAATGTGATAGGCGGTGAATTTGCACCGCGTGAAAGCCTGGGTAACATAAAATAATCTCAAAAGCTGAGCGAGCGGCAGGATCGCGATCGAAGATAGCATTGATATCTGATTTCATGCGCTTAAACATTGCAAATTCTTCCCGCTTCCTATAATTAGCAAGCCATAATAAATGTTGAAGCGGCCAAATAGCATATTTTTGACCACTTTCCCAGCAAAACCTTACTGTTTTGCTCAACATTTAAAAAGAACGATAACTGCATAAGCGATTGAAACAAAACGATGCCCGATATTATCATCCCTGGCCCAGAAGGCCGCATTGAAGCCCGCTACCACCATTCTGACCAACCAGGCGCGCCTATTGCGTTGGTATTACACCCCCACCCGCTTTATGGCGGCACGATGAATAACAAGATTGTTTACCATCTGTACCACGCGTTTGTGCGGCAAGGTTTTTCAGTCATGCGCTTTAACTTTCGGGGTGTTGGCCGCAGCCAAGGTAAGTATGATGAGGGCATTGGCGAGCTATCGGATGCTGCTTCAGCGCTCGATTGGATGCAACAGCAAAACCCTGAAGCATCAACCTGTTGGATTGGCGGATTTTCATTTGGTGCATGGATTGCCATGCAACTGCTAATGCGCCGTCCTGAAATTGAAGGCTTTGTGACGGTTGCACCACCTGCTAATTTATATGACTTCACATTCCTTGCGCCTTGTCCGTCATCGGGTTTAATTGTGCAAGGCAACCGCGATGAGATTGTGCCACATGAAGCCGTTAAAAAGTTGAAAGGCAAAGTGGTGACGCAAAAAGGACGGAAGATTGATTATGTGGAAGTGGATGGCGCTGATCATTATTTCCGCAATCAACTCGATGAACTGAATGGCGTTGTTTACGATTATTTGGAAAGCCGCCGCCCTGAATTTACAGGCCGCCGCCAGCCCCCTGATAAGCGCCGCCGTCAATTACCACGCGAATAGGTTTTTTAATCTAATAATTAAACCGCAACTTAGCTTGGCACATGTAATGCGCCGCCCACTATGGGGCGTGGTGTGCCGGTAGTTTCGGGAAAGGTTATTGGCTTTAACTGTAAGCGTCGTACGGCAAAATAAGCAAACGCTTGCGCTTCTAGGCCATCATTATCCCAACCCTGCTCCGCCGCAGTAGAAATATTGGTTAAAATATTTCGCAAATGTTTTACGAGTGTTTTATTATGACATCCGCCACCACAAAAAATCCAATGTTCAGGTTTTTCCGGGAAATATTGTTCGGCTAATGCAATGGTGCGCGCGGTGAGCATGGTGAGAGTTGCTGCGCCATCTTCGGTGCTTAAATTTGCTACGGGTGAAAGCGAAAATGCATTTCGGTCAAGCGACTTGGGATAGGGCTGGCTAAAATAGGGATGCTGCAAATAATAATCGAGAATTTCTTGGTTTACTTTGCCTGCAGCGGCCAGTTTGCCATCTAAATCGCATTCCATGCCATCGCAACGTTGTTTGACCCAGTCGTTAATTAGCACGTTGCCGGGGCCAGTATCAAATGCAGCGATGCGCCCATCAGGGCTTAGCCAACTCACATTTGCAATACCGCCAATGTTGATAACTGCTACAGGTTTTTTCAGCCCTTTAGCTAATGCTGCGTGAAAGAGCGGAACTAATGGTGCGCCCTCGCCGCCCGCAGCGATATCAGCTCGACGGAAATCATTGACTACAGCAATGTTTGTTAATTGCGCTAATAAGGCTCCATCGCCTATTTGAATTGAGATACCTTCTTTTGGGCGGTGGTCAACCGTTTGCCCGTGAAAACCAATTACTTCAATTGGGTGTTTGCAAAGCGGCAGCAACTTTAGTACCGCCTCAGCGTGCAATTTCGTAATATCATGTTCTAATAACGCCCTATCGGGTGATTGGCGATGTACTGCACGAAATAGCCGCCCTTGCATTTCAGATGTATAAGCTATGGTCAGCGATGGGCCTTGTTCCAGCACCTGTTCGCCATCGGTAAGGATGGCAGCCACATCAATACCATCCAGCGAGCTACCGCTCATTAAGCCTATGGCCCACATTGGCGTATCGTTCATATTGCAATCTCCTTTAATATGCCTACAACGATACGTTATGACCTACAAATCGAAATTCTTATTTACGCTGCAAGCTCGCGGTTTTATTCATCAACAAACCGATGAGAGTGGCCTTGATGCCTATTTACACGCCCATGAACAAGCTGGCACCAGTGGTGTTGCCTATATTGGGTTCGATTGCACGGCCAAGAGCCTGCATGTGGGTAGTTTACTACAAATTATGACATTGCGCTGGTTTCAACAATGCGGCCACAAGCCTATTATTTTATTGGGCGGTGGCACTACGAAAATCGGCGACCCGAGTGGCAAAGATGAATCACGTAAATTGCTGGATGATGAAGCTATCGAAGCCAATAAACAAGGCATACGCCAGAATTTTGAGAGCTTTATCAATTTTGATCATGCTGATTTGGTGGATAATGAAGAATGGTTGAAAGACCTGAATTTCATCGAAATGATGCGCCTTGTTGGGCCGCATTTTTCGGTCAACCGCATGCTTCAAAATACCAGTGTGCAGAGACGCTTAGAACGCGATCAAGAGATGAGCTTTTTAGAGTTTAACTATTTGATATTTCAATCGTATGATTTTTTCGAACTGTATAATCATTATGATTGTCGTTTACAGATGGGTGGCTCTGATCAATGGGCAAATATTATTGGTGGCATGGAACTTCAACGCAGGATTAGAGCGCGTGAGAATAAAGAGCCAGAGCCATTGTTTGGTCTTACCACCCCGCTAATAACTACATCTTCGGGTGCTAAAATGGGCAAAACTGCGGATGGGGCTGTTTGGTTAAATGCTGACATGTTAGCACCTTATGATTACTGGCAGTTTTGGCGTAATACGGAAGATGCGGATGTGGGGCGTTTTCTGCGTTTCTTTACCGACTTACCATTAGAGTCTATCGCGAAACTAGGAGCCTTGGAAGGGGCTAATATAAATGAAGCTAAAATTAGATTAGCTAACGAAGCCACCACGTTACTTCATGGCGCGCAAGCGGCAAAGCTCGCCCATGAAACAGCACAGGCAACATTTGAACAAGGCGGCGCAGGTGAAGATTTGCCTGAATTTTTTGTGAGCCAAGCTGAATTAGATGTGGGTATCCCCGCCTTTAAATTGTGGATGATGGCCGACTTAGCCGCTTCGGGTAAAGAAGCGCGGCGTTTAATTAGTGGCGGCGGTGCAAAGCTGAATGATGAAAAGATTGAAAGTGAAACGCAACTTATTACCCATGATTGTATCAACGCTGAAGGCTATGCCAAACTATCAGCGGGCAAGAAAAAGCACGCCATTTTAAGAGTTAGCTAATTAACTGCGCTGCAAATGATGAACACCCATCGCCTCTTGCTCGGCTCGAATTGCCTCTAAGCGCTCTACTCGACTATCTGTTGGTGGGTGACTTGAGTAAAGTTCGCTAACCATGGAAGTGAATGAGCCGTCTGATTTGCTTGCTTTGCTGTGAATGCCCATTACGGGTACACGCTTATCGGTATGGGGGATTTCGGATTGCTGCTCATCTTGCATTTGTGCGCTGTAACGTTCCAGTTTTTGCAAAGCAGATATTAGTTTATCGGGTTTACCTGTTATCCAAGCTGCACCTCTATCAGCATCAAATTCTTGTGCGCGTTTGTGGGCGAACAAAGGAATTTGCGTGATATATGAAACGGCTGAGCCAACTAAACCAAATAAGCTGACGGTGAATAATGTGCCATTAAATTTGTCGGGCACTTTCCTTTTTACCTGATTGACCAGTGCGGTGGTGGCGGCATATGTTGCGGCAATGTAAGCGCCTAATGCAGCAAGATTCCATCCATTTTGTTGTTGATGCGTAATTTCATGGGCTAGTACTGTTTCGCGTTCATCTTTATCTAATAGTTTTAGTAATCCAGTCGATATAACGATAGTGCCGGTGTGAATAAATGCAGCGTTAGGTGTATCTTGTTCATAGAGGATAACCTTTGGCTTTTTATCCATGCCCTCAAGTTTATAGATATTTTGAATTTGGCCGAGAATTTCGGCATCTCCATCAGCACTAGCGATGCGATAGCTTTTTGCGCCCATAGAGCGTAAAGCCATTTTTTCCCAATATCCTACCCCTTCCAACTTGGGCGAAACGGCGTATTGGACGGCACCTAACGCTGAATAGAGTTTGAGTAGCATAAACTAAACCTACAGCCTATCTGTTACAGCTTGATGACGAAAGAGCGATTATTTGTTGTTTAATGAGCGTTTTCGACGGGTATCTGCGTTAGGTTGGAAGCGGTCTGGCAGGTTATTATCATTTGCGATAGGCGACTCTGATTGAGGTAAGGTTGTGGGAGTTGTCTTAGCGTTATCATCGTTGATAGATTCCATTTTATCGAGCTCATCTTGCGCTTGCTTTACCGCCTCTTTAGCCTCTTGCGCACCTTCTTTAGATTCTTGGGATTGCTCAGCGCCCATATTAAATAACCCGCGCAGAAAACCAGGTGTTAGCGCCGAAAGTGGATTTACTGTTACATTCAAATTATCACTTTTGCCACGCATTGAGTAATTGAGTGCAATAAGCCCCTGTCCGCCTGTTATTGCATCATATACATTGCCAATGATGGGGATGCCGCTTAGCACGGTGTCAAATAATTTTGCGGGAATAAGCACACCATCCATTTCAATTTTATCGGCCTTGACCTGATAACTGCCCTTTGCAGTTACCCCAATCGAGGGGCCTACTGCTTTAGCATTAGTGATATCGATTGATTGGGTGTCATAACGGAATGGCAATTCTAATTCTTCAAAATACATGCCACCCCCTGAAAGACTATCTAATACGCCGGTGAAGGTAGCTACGGTTAATAATCGGGCTAGCAACGGCACATCGCGAACGTTGAATTTATCAATATGTAAACGTCCTACCATGGGGCGGTTTGGAAGATCATCTTGATAGACTGCGTTTATCGTAAGCATGCCATTACGCATATCATCAAAAATATCTAAATCGCGCAAAACTCTACCCAGATTTGGAATTGAAGCGGTGAAGTTGCGCTTTCCGTTTATTGATCCAATTTTGGCGGTAATGGGCACACCGGCTGATAAACCCGAAAAATCGAAAGCTTTGCAACGCTGTGCTATGCAATTAGCGGTGAGCTTCACATCGTTAAGCGATTCACCTTCATCTAGCAACACTGTATCGAGCGATATATCTAATTTTACGGGTGGAATGTCAGCTAATTGATCAAAGATGCCTGTGTCAGCATCTTGTTTTGTATCCTCATTAAGTTTTGTTAAAGCCACCAAATCAAGTTTAGACCCGTTAAGGTTAAGCACATGTTGCCCAGCTTGTTTGGCATAATCGCCGCTAACTGTGGTTTTGCCTAACTTAAGCGGGTTGAAGCTAGCTTTTTGAACATCGCCACTCGACCGGCTAAATGATAACGATCCATCATAGGTTACGTTATTATCTGAGAGTACGAGTTTATTAAGTTTGATTTGCGATTTGCTAATATCACCTTTTAAACTAAGCGAAGATTTGACGCCTGCGTTTTTCGTTAGATTCACATAAGGCAGGTTGTAAGTTAAATCAGTTAAATCAGCATCAAGCTGTAATGTATTGGAAACCAGCGAACCATCGACTTCGGCTGTGCCGGATGCATATTCTTCCGCATCATTTGAAACTAATCCCATTAACTTATAAGGAAAGTTTCCTTTATATTTGTAGCGCGTAACATGGGGTTCAGCATGAACATTTGCAGTAAATTTGCGTTTATTCCACTGGCCTTGGCTTTCCAGTTTAACACCCTGATTATTTGCTTGAAGGGTGCCATTTAACTGGGTCAAATCCACATCAGGAACCAATGCAGAATAACTTACATCGCGTAGATTTCCATCAAGTTTAAAATCAACCTCATCTTCAGCCGGGGAGATTCTATCAAGCACTTTCATCACCAATTTACCCTCTAATTCACCCTGTAATTTTGCGGCATTAAGCGGGAAATCAGAAGGCACTTTATAGGGGGTGGACTCTAAAAATCGAATTACATCGCGCAAGGGAGATATGAGTGGAACATCAATGATAATTTCAATATTTTCAATCAATAAATCGGGAATGAATATGGTTGCTTGTGGGCTTTTGGGCGTTAAATGTGTGCCTGATAACATCGAGACTTCGTCAATTTCGGCTTTAAAACTTTGCCCCGCCATGATGACGCGGCCACTCGCTTTTTTAGCTAATGGAAAACCTTTAACATAATCAATTTCCGCATCTTCAACATCTAAAATGGCTTTAACCACTTCGGCAGAAACGACAGGCTGTGAAAAACTATCGGGTTTAATATCAATATTAAACTCGGCATTACTAACGATGGCTTTCTTTATAGAGCGTTTTATCCAGTCATAAGCATCTGGCGCTACATTAGTAGGCCAATGATTCTTTAGGAATTCAATATCAAACGTTTCTAGTGAGCCTTTAACGACAGAAAATATTGCATTAAATGTTCCGCTTATTGTTCCCGCTACGGATAGATTTGCCATCTCAGGGCTTACCAAATCAAAATCAATCGCTCTTATTTGCTCGGGTAACGTTAAGGAAATATCCGCTCGACCGGTTAACGGAAAAGCTAATGCGTTTAAATTAGCTAACTGAGGTGCTAGGGTTGAATATTCTGATAATATTACCTGAACAAGATTTACATTACCTTCAAGCTCCTGAGTTCGATGAAGATAGGTGAAATTCGCTTGTAATAGCGCGCGCTGGTTGAGGGAGTTTTGATAGCGAGCAATTAAATTGCCCCGAACTTCTTGTTTAATTAACGCTGAATTTATAGTGAATGATAGCGAAGGAATAACGAAATTTGTTTGACTTAATGCACTTGAATAATGCGTTCTTGCGTCAATTACTGAGATGTTCTCAAATCCTAATTCAAGTATTGACTTGAGGTTAAATGCATTTCTTTTGGATGATGGAGTTGTTGAGCGCTCATCATTCATAAGGTCAGCCAGCGCTAAGGGGGCGGCATTTGTGCTGGATTGCAAAAAATATTCGCCAAATTCATTTTGATTAATATCTAACTTGGCACCACTAATTTCTAAATTTGCAGCTATTAAACGCCCATTTAATAATCCCTGAAAGCTTGGCGTTAAACGTAGTTTTGGCACTTTTAAAACATTGGCACCCTGAAGATTTTTAACCTGAAAACCTTCAACCTGTAGCATTAGAGGAGCTGACAACCCCGCATTTTTTAATAATACTTTTTGATAAGCTATCTTAATGCCATATTCTTTAGTATCGATATTTAAATAGCTGAGAATTTGCGGCACATGCTGCGAGATATCACGAGGTTTGTAACTAAGCCATGCATAACCGCCAATGATTGCCAATAGCACAATCGCTAAAAGCGTGGCTAAAAACGTGTCAAACCAGATGAAGATTTGTTTAATCATGAGATTTTGAGTAGTAGTAGATTAACTACTCTAATTAAAGCCGTAACTCAATTGGATGCTTACTAAGCCTTATGATTCATCTCTCACCTGTGACACAAAGCTTTACGCCAATCGTAATGCCATCAGCATTTTCAACTTTAGAAGCAAAACAGTATGTTTTTCTGCAGCATGTCATAGGCTGCTCGCCTTACCTTGCTAAGCTAATAGAAAAATACGCTGATTTAGTTTTCGATTTCTTCAAAACGGGTGCGGATAATTGTTTTGCTGCGCTAGAAAAACTCACCATTGGCACTAGTGATGATGCAAACCTAATGAAGCAATTGCGCAATTATAAAAACAAGGCTGCATTGATTATCGCATTAGCCGATATTCGAGGCGAGTGGGACTTAGAGCATACCACGAGTGCATTGAGTGAAGTTGCTGAGTACACACTAAACATTTGTGTAGATTATCTTTTGCAACATTATGAAAACCAACATCAATTGCAGTTTGTAAAAGGATTACAGGAATCGGGAATAATCATTTTAGCTTTAGGAAAGCTTGGCGGTTATGAACTCAACTATTCGAGCGATGTAGATTTGGTGCTATTATTTGACCCTTCAAAACTAGCGATTGGCAATGATAAACCGCTACCCAAATTATTAAATCGCTTTGCACAAGATTTAGTAAGATTGATGCAAGAGCGTACCGAAGATGGTTATGTATTTCGGATAGATTTACGCTTGCGACCCGACCCCTCCAGCACACCACTCATTATCAACACGCATGCCGCCATCCGTTATTATGAAAGTGTCGGCCAGAATTGGGAGCGTGCAGCTTTTATTAAAGCGAGAGCAATTGCAGGAGATTTAATGGCTGGCGAGGCTTTTTTAAAGGATTTAAAACCTTTTATTTGGCGTAAAAGCCTCGATTTTGCGGCGATTAACGATATCCAATCTATCAAAAGGCAAATGGATAAGGTTTTTGATAACCAAACACTGAAAGTTGCAGGATTTGATTTAAAAAAAGGGATTGGTGGAATTCGTGAAATTGAATTTTTAGCGCAAATTCATCAGCTTATATGGGGTGGCCGACACGTAGAGTTACGATCACGCCAAACGCTACAATCTTACAATACGTTATCAGAAATGAAATTGCTAACGAATAAGGAAGCAAACATATTAAAGCGTAATTATACCTTGTTGCGCCATTATGAACACCGTTTACAAATGCTTTATGATGCCCAAACACATAAATTGCCAGATGATGAGGGCGAACGCACGCGATTAGCCTACTTTAGCGGATTTGATACTTTGGCGCAATTTGACGAGAATATCAGCATGATTGCGCGTCAAACGCATCAGATTTACAGCGAATGTTTTAATGAGGGTGAATCGCTAGCCGGAGATGGTAAATTATCTTTTACAGGTGTTAGCCATGATGAAGGCACGCTTGATACGTTGCGTGAAATGGGTTTTAAGCAACCTGAATTTGTCAGCCACACGATTCAACAATGGCATCGGGGATCTATCGCGGCTATGCGATCAGTCCGTGCACGTGAATTATTAACCGAACTCACTCCACGACTATTAAAAACCATCGGGCAACAAACCGATGCGGATGAAACATTTAACAGGTTTAGTAAATTTTTCTCTGAATTGCCATCTGGTGTAATGTTGCTTTCGCTGCTCTACAATAATCTCTCACTACATCAGATTTTAATTCAGATAATTGGGAATGCGCCTCAATTAGCGAGCTATTTAAATAAGCATCCTGATTGGATGGACGCATTATTATCGCTAGGCGCAAACACGCATTTATCCAAAGAATCGTTACAACCTATTAAGGAATACCGCATATCTAGCCATCGTCCCGATGAAGCGGCAACTTGGCTGGCGCGTTATCGGTGCGAGCATGAATTTGTGATGGGCTGCCAAATTCTAGCTGGAACGTTTAACCCGCTTGCGGCTATGCCGGTTTTAAGTAAAATTGCTGATAATGCGATTGAAGCGTTAAGCTCTATAGTAATTGAAAAGTTTGAAGAACAATATGGTGTGATTAAGGATGCAAAATTTAGCATTGTTGCTTTAGGGCGGTTAGGATCACAAAAATTGTCTTTCGGCTCTGATTTGGATTTATTGTTTTTATATGACGCACCCAATCCAATGGCCGAATCAAATGGCGAGCGATCGCTAGGTCTGTCGGGATATTATAATCGCTTAGCTCAACGTATTATTGGTCAGTTAACGGCAATGACATCGGAAGGCCGGCTTTACGATGTGGATGATCGTTTGAGGCCTGCAGGTAAAGATAGTCCACTGGCTATAAGTTTTACGGCATTTAAACGCTATTACGAACAAGATGCTTGGGTTTTTGAGCGCATGGCTTTGTTAAAAAATCGCTGCGTATTTTCCACAAACAGCCAAAGCGCAGAACAAACCTCTGCATTGCTACATAAACTATCGCTAAAACCAATTGCTCCTGACAAAGTAATTGATGATGCACTGGAAATGCGCAAAAGACTTTGGCAGGCACATTCACAGTCAAAAGAATGGCAAGTAAAACAGGGCAAAGGCGGATTGATTGATATCAATTTTGTTGCGCATGTTTCAGCTCTTTTGCATAGCAAGAAACATCCTGAACTTTTGAATGCGGATATAGAGGTGATAATAAAAAAAGCCTCTATATTAAATATAATTGAAAAAGATGTAGCGCGTGATTTGATAGCGGCTTTACACTTTCAACAAACAATCCAACTTATTTTAAGGCTTTGCCATGTTGAGGCGAGAGAGCAAGAATTTTCAGGAGGACTAAAACTGATTTTTGCCCGAAGCTTAGGATTAAAAGATTTTAATGCCGTGAGAGAATGTTTGCGAAACCATCAGAAACAAAGTTATACTTACTTTGTTCAATTAATTGGAGATTATACATGAGTATTGTAGATAAAGCTGCTGTAACCCACGCAGAGCCACAACCTCAAGTTGGCGATGTGGCACCGGAATTTTCATTACCTAATGCTAAAGGCGAAACCGTATCGCTATCCGATTTTAAAGGTAAGAATGTGGTGCTCTATTTTTATCCGAAAGATGATACGCCAGGCTGCACCACTGAGGGCAAGGATTTTCGTGATTTAAAACAGGAGTTTGATCACGCTAATACGGTTATTATTGGCGTTTCAAAATGCTCAACAAAAAAACATGACACGTTTGCGTGCAAATATGATTTTAATTTTGATTTATTATCGGATGAGTATGGTGATGTGTGTGAGCGTTATGGTGTTTGGATAGAAAAATCAATGTATGGAAAAAAATATATGGGCATCCAGCGCGCGACCTTCCTTATTAATGGTGAAGGTAAAATTGCACAAAGCTGGCCTAAAGTTTCGGTTAAAGATCACGCTCGCCACGTGCTTGAAGCGGCTAAAATAATTCTATAAACTCCCCTTGCAACCCGCTGACCAACGAGGCATTAACATAGCATGAAAATTCTTATTTTAGGTTCAGGTGTAATTGGTGTTACTACGGCTTATGTACTTGCTAAACGTGGATATGATGTTGAGGTAATTGATCGCGCACCGCATGCTGCTGCGGAAACCAGTTATGCAAATGGCGGGCAATTAAGTTATAGCCATGCGGAACCTTGGGCGAATCCTGGCACTTTGCCAAAAGTATTTAAATGGATGTTTGATGATACAGCACCCTTGGTGATGCGCCCGCGTTGGGATTTGGATATGTTTAAATGGGGATTAAATTTTTTAAGCAACTGCACGACAAGCAAAGCTGAAGCTAATACTGTCACTATGTTGAAATTAGGCCTTTATAGCCGAAAAATGATGCAAAAATTACATGCAGAAACTAATTTAAGTTTTGACTATAAACGCGAAGGCATTTTGCATATTTTTTGTAACGAAAAAGATTTTGAAGCGGCTAAAAAGCAGGCTCATTTTCAGGAAAAATTTGGTTGCGAGGAAACGTTCAAAACGCGCGACGAGTGCTTAGCATTAGAACCCGCCCTACATCATAGTGATTATAAATTGGTGGCAGGCATCCATGCACATCAAGATGAATCGGGTGATATTTTTCAGTTTACATCGCAATTGGCGGCATTATGCCAAAGCGATTTGGGTGTAAAATTTCATTATAATACGACCATCACTGGATTAGTGAAAAAGAATGACAAAATTGTGGCGGTTCAAACGGATAAAGGCGAATTTACAGCCGATAATTATGTGTTATCCCTTGGCTCTTATAGCCCATTATTATTGAAAGATGTTGGGATTAATGTGCCTATCTATCCCATGAAGGGATATAGTATTACCTTTAAAAGCAATGAATATGCCCCAAAAATAAGCGTGACCGATCAAAAAGCAAAAATTGTTTATAGTGGTCTAGGCACGCGATTGCGCGTTGCTGGAACGGCTGAGTTTGCAGGATATGATAATACCTTAAATATGAAGCGGGTTGATGCTATAAAGCGCGCCGTACAAAAATTATTCCCCAAGGCAATTGAGGGCGAGGATGCCGTGTTGACTGAATGGGCATGTTTGCGCCCCTCGACGCCCGATGGCCCACCTATCATTGGTAAAACACCATTAATTAACCTTTATTTAAATACTGGGCACGGAACGCTGGGCTGGACACAAGCTGCTGGCAGCGCCTACTTGCTGGCAGATTCGCTGGAACATAAGCCCACCGAAATTAGCCTTGATGGGTTAAACTTAGCACGTTATTTATAGGTGATTCTGCCCGAGATACATTCCATCACTATTTCAGGGCGTAACCTATCTTGTGCCGTTTGGAAATCAGCAAAGCCGAGTAAACCACCTGTATTTTGTGTGCATGGATTAACCCGCAATGGGCGCGATTTTGATGTTATAGCATCAACCTTATGCCATGATCGTGATGTATATGCACCCGATATGGCGGGGCGCGGATATAGCGATTGGCTAGATGATAAACAATCGTACCAATATGAAACCTATATTGCTGATATTCTGTATTTATTTGACCATTTTGGTTTAAAGCAAATGGATTGGATTGGCACATCCATGGGCGGTATTTTGGGTAATTTGCTGGGCGCATCCGTGCCGCAGTTCTTTCGCAAAATAGTGATTAATGATATTGGAATAACGATAAGTGTCGAAATGATGCAGGGGTTGAAAGACTATGTTGGCCATCATATGCATCATCCCAATAAAGAAGCGGCCATGCAGTATTTGCGCAAATGTTACGCCGGTTTTGGATTAACTGAAGAATGGCAGTGGGCACATTTTTTTAATCACAGCTTTAAGACAAATGTTAATGGTGGGTATGATTTGCTCTATGACCCCCAAATATTAGCGCCATTAAGTGATAAAGCCGGTGAATTAACGATGAAAGAAGATTTTAGCTTAAGCCCTTATTGGGAAGCCATAAGCTGCCCCGTTTTATTGATACGCGGTGAATTTTCATCCTATTTACCACGTGAAATGGCGCAGATAATGGTGAAGAATAAACCGAATGCTCGTTTAATTGAGTTTAAGAATTGTGCTCATGCGCCTGCTTTTATGAATAATGAACAGGTTATCAGTGTAAAAAACTGGTTAGATACATAATTTTTCGTCAAAACCCATTGTTATAGCGTTGGGTTAGCCTTATATATAGAGCATGGTTGATATTCCAAATTTCTTACCCATTCCTATTAGCCGCCCGACGGATACGCAACAACAGCGTCCGGATAATCGGCAGCAACAAGAGCGGCTTAACCAATCACAAAATACCAATAGCAATGCGCAACGTGTTAATAATGCTAAGGCTCCACTCAATATTGTGCCTACAGATGATGCGCTTGACCGCCTCATCAGCCGCGCGCAAGATGCGCAAACCGCAGGCAGAATCCTAGATCGCGGATCTATTCTTAATTTGATTGTATAAGGCACATTATGAAAATTCAGGCAGTTAATTGGGAAGATCCTTTTTTATTAGAAGATCAACTAACCGATGAAGAGCGTATGATTCGCGATACGGCGCGCAACTACTTTCGCAACAAATTATTTCCAGACATCATTGAAGCTAACCGCAATCATTACTTCGACCCCGCTATTATGCGCGAAATGGGCGAACATGGCTTACTAGGCTCCACAATTAACGGATATGGATGCGCTGGCGCTAGCCATGTGGCCTATGGACTCATTGCGCGTGAAATTGAATGGGTAGATAGCGGATATCGCTCCGCCCTTTCGGTGCAATCTAGTTTAGTAATGCACCCGATTGATGAATTTGGCTCTGATGCTTTAAAGGATAAGTATTTACCCAAGCTTGCAACAGGCGAGTTGATTGGCTGCTTTGGTTTAACTGAGCCTGACCACGGATCAGACCCTGGGAGTATGAAAACTCGCGCTACACGCAAAGGCGATCATTACACGCTAACGGGCAATAAAATTTGGATTACTAACTCGCCTATTGCAGATGTGTTTGTTGTTTGGGGCAAAGTATATGGTGATAGCGACGTGGCAGATGGTACAATTAGCGGATTTGTGCTTGAAAAATCGATGAAGGGGCTTACTGCGCCTGAGTTGAAAGGTAAATTATCACTGTGCGCATCTATTACGGGTGAAATTGTAATGGATAATGTGCACGTTCCGGTAGAAAATCGCTTAAATGTAACCGGCTTAAAAGGACCGTTTAGCTGCTTGAATAAAGCGCGTTATGGAATTGGTTGGGGCACGATGGGTGCAGCGGAATTTTGTTTGCAAGCCGCACGAACCTATACATTAGAACGTGAACAATTTGGCCGACCTTTAGCCGCCAACCAGCTACCCCAAAAGAAGATGGCCGATATGCTAACTGAAATTGCCTTAGGTTTGCAAGCATGTTTACGTGTGGGGCGTATGTTGGATGAGGGAATATTAATTCCCGAAACAATTTCAATCATCAAGCGTAATAATGCGGGCAAAGCGTTAGATATTGCACGTGTTGCGCGCGATATGCATGGCGGAAATGGTATTTCTGACGAATATCATGTGATGCGTCATGTGGTGAATTTAGAGAGCGTGAATACTTATGAAGGCACGCATGATATTCATGCATTAATTTTAGGGCGGGCAATTACAGGCCTACAGGCGTTTCAATAAACTTCAATTACAAAGTTTAGCCGAACAAGTGCTACTCACTTGATACCAAGAGCCAGATTCGTATCCGGTATAAAGTGAGGCAATATCGCTTGAGGTTTTTGCTTGTGCGCATGCTGATAAAGTTAATAAGGCTAAAGTGGCAGTTATCAGTTTCTTTTTCATCACATCCTCTTGGTTGGGTTGTGAGTTTAGAATTTATCGCCAGCAACAAATTGTTATTGAAAAATTTGCACTTTTGCCATGCGATTTGAACATAGCTATTTTATTTCAGGCACGCGCTTGAATAAATAAAGCATTGCTTGAATCATAGAGCTAAAATCAGCCGGTAAATCCTTCATCGCTTTTTCGTAAACCGCCATGATAACACGCGCACGCCCCAGCCATTTTTCATCTTCACTCATTTCCCACAAGCGAAGAATATTTTGCAACATTACCCCATTCGCTGAGGGCAAACCGTTATCATAGGCTTTATGAACCCTTACAAATAAAGGAGCCAGCCCATCGCTTATAAAGTACCCGCCCTTATCATTATCCCAAAAGAGCTTGTCGGTAGTTTGGTGCAGATTGACCGCTTTATCAAACCAATGCTTTTGTTTGGTTGCTTCAAATAAACTCAATAAAGCTGATTCGAAATAAGCGTAATCTTCTAAAAAACCGTGAATAGTTGAATGTTTTAAACGCATCAATAATGCATCTTCGATTAGTGTAGCGTGGAGATATAGGGCAGCTTTTTCAGCAGCGGCAAGATAGTCTGGTCGGTTGAATGTTATGCTGGCACGCACCAAACTATCAATCATCAAGCCGTTCCAACTGGCGATAACTTTGGTGTCAACTTGTGGGAATTCGCGTTTATCGCGATAATATTTAAGCTTGGTAAAAATGGGCAGTAGGCTGTTACGCAAATTTTCATAGCTGCGATTTTTTTCATGCGCTAGCGCTAATAAATGTTGCCTCGCATAGAGTGCTTTACCTTGCACAGGTGGATGCCCTACATGTTCCGGCAAATCAGCTAAGCCATAGCATTTGCTTAGCAAATCACGTTCATGAGAATCTAACAGTTCAAAGAGTTCTTTTTCCTGCCAAACATAGAGTGCGCCTTCAATTCCATTCGATTCAGCATCAAGAGCAGCATAAAATGCTCCGGTTGGTGCTGTTAATTCACGTAGCACAAAATCAAGTGTTTGCTGCGCAATATCACGAAAATACTCTTTATGATCGGCATCATAAAGTTCGGTATAACAGCGGGCGAGAAGCGCTTGGCTATAAACCATTTTTTCAAAATGCGGGGCGCGCCATTCTTTATCGGTGCAGTAACGATGAAAGCCACCACCTATGGCATCATTCATGGCGCCTGCTGCCATTTTCTTTAAACTATTGCGCGCCATTTGCAATGATTCTGCATTTTGGCGATGACGATAATCGGCAAGCAGAAATAGAATATAATTCTCATGCGGGAATTTTGGCTCGCCATAAAAGCCGCCATTTGGTTCGTCGTAGATAGAATCCAGATATGCCCGAAATTTTGGCACGACTTGCTTATCAGGTGTGCCATCGCTCGTAGAATATTCTGATGAAAACTCCTCATGAATAATTTCCGTAATCTGTGCGGCTGCTTGCCGCAATGGCACTTGCGCCTGTTGCCAGCGATTAGCCACATCATGACATAAACTAACAAGGTCACGCCCCTGCTCTTTTAACATAACCCCGCAAGCTAAAAAAGGATGGCCATCGGGGGTTAAAAATACATGATTTGGCCATCCCGATTGTTTAGTAATGAGCTGTCTGGCGTGCAAATAAACTTCATCAATATCGGGGCGCTCATCTTTATCGACGCTTATGGCAATGAACTTTTCACTAAGGATTTTAGCAAGTTGCGAATCCGAATAGGTTTTTTCTTCCATCACATGGCACCAATAACAGGCAAAATAGCTGACTTTTAGAAAGATTGGTTTGTTGGCGGATTTTGCTTCAGCAAGTGTTTCTTCATTCCATTCGTGCCATTGAATCATTGTATTCAACCTAACTTTTTACAGTTTGAAGTTTTTTATCAATTTTTTGAATAACTTCCAAATGATCGGAGCGGATTTGTCGATAATCTGCGCTTTTTGATAAGCTCAACCATTCGCGTGCGTGGGTGCTTGCATGTTGCACATCGGGTTGGCCAAACACACAATCAGCCGACATTTCTAATGGGAACAACCACATGGATTTGACGGTTCCTTTGCTAGCGGATGTAAAATCGACTGGCCCCCAATCGCTGGCGCGTATAATTGAGCCTAGAGGCAAACCAATCTCTTCAATACCCTCGCGCAATGCAGTAACCAATACAGGCTCAAGTTCGCTATTAGATTTAATTTGGCTTAACTGTTTATAGTCTGACCACTGGTTAGATTCAGCATCTTTAATTTCGCGAGTACCTTTAGCAATTTGAAATTTTGGAGCATTTAAATCAGGGTGGCTAGCTATTGGTTTGTATAAATAATATTGAATTTCACCGTGAATTTTACGGTAAGGTAGCACGCCACATTTAAACACCTCACTATAAGGTGGTTTTGGCCAATTACGGGTATTGCCTAAAGTATCTGGCTTTAAGGTGGCGGCTAGGACTTGTGCAGCCTGACGCATTTGTTCTTTTGTCATAATGCTAAGAATAGTCTAAAAAAGCCTTATGATGCTAGAATTATCCCATATTGAACAATGGATGCAACGTTTGAGGCCTTATGCGCTTAGCCTTATTGCGCAGCTGCAACACGTTGATTTAAAAGCAGATGGAACGCCAGTAACGCATGTTGACACTTCAATCGAATTATTTTTACGCCAGCAAATTATGCAGGACTTTCCACAAGATGGTATTATTGGCGAGGAAATGGCGGTGCATAACCCAACCGCAAACCGTCAATGGATAATCGACCCCATTGATGGCACGCGCGCGCTTGTTGCAGGTAGACCAACATTTACGACCCTCATTGCGTTAACTGAACATGGTGCGCCAGTGGCTTCAGCCATGCTGCAACCTGTAACAGGTGAATATTGGATGAGCGATGGCCATACAACCACGCTAAATGAGGTTCGCATTCTATGTGAACCAGTTGATGCTCTAGTTGATGCACATTTCTCTACGACTTCCGCAGACTTATTTCGAGAGATTGATAAGCCCAACATCCAAACGCTAATAACTCGCGTTAAATCAGCGCAATTTGGACAAGATGGCTATGCTTATGGGCGTATTGCTAAAGGTGAGCTACATTTGGTGGTTGAGTCGGGATTGAAGCCTTATGATTTTTTACCCTTAGTACCAATTATTACCGGTTCAGGAGGGCTTATTACCGACTGGCAAGGCCAGCCGCTAACCTTAAATAGCTCAGGCGATGTGATTGCGGCGAGTAGCCAATCCTTGCATAATCAGGTTAGGGCGTTATTAAAAACGTTATGACTCACAAACTAACAATTATTGGCGGCGGATTAGCCGGATCGGAAGCGGCGTGGCAGGCGGCTAATCGGGGCGTGCAGGTAACGCTGATTGAAATGCGGCCTGTGCGCCAAACATTTGCCCATCAAACGCAAAATTGTGCTGAGCTTGTTTGTTCAAACTCGTTCCGTTCGGACGATGCGGCGCGTTCGGCTATTGGTTTGCTGCATGAAGAAATGCGGCTATCAGATAGCTTGATTATTCGCTGTGGTGATGCCAGCAAACTGCCCGCTGGTGGTGCATTAGCCGTTGATCGCGATGGATTTTCGGCCATGGTGACGGCAGAGCTTATGGCACATCCAAATATCACATTAGAACGGCGCGAATTAACTGCCCTGCCCTCAGCGGATGAAGGTATGGTTATCTGTGCCACTGGCCCACTTACATCGGATGCATTAGCCGATTCAATTTTGGCACATACAAGCCAAAAATATCTCGCATTTTTTGATGCAATTGCTCCCATTGTGTTGAAAGAATCGATTGATTTTAGCAAAGCGTGGTTTCAGTCGCGTTATGATAAAGGTACAGGCAAAGACTACATTAATTTAGCGATGAACGCACAGGAATATGGACGTTTTATTGGCACGCTTATCGAAGGTGAAAAAACTGAATTTAAAGAGTGGGAAAAAGATACACCTTATTTTGAAGGGTGTTTACCCATTGAAGTAATGGCAGAGCGTGGGGCTGAAACACTACGTTGGGGGCCTATGAAGCCTGTAGGGCTTACCAACCCACACGACCCAACTGTAAAGTCACACGCCATTGTGCAGTTGCGCCAAGATAATGCTATTGGCACGCTATTTAACATGGTGGGCTTTCAAACCAAACTCAAATGGGGTGCACAAAAGGAAGTTTTCAGCACCATTCCCGGGCTGGAGAATGCGGAGTTTATTCGTTTAGGCGGCATTCATCGCAATACCTTTATCAACAGCCCTACATTATTGGACAGTGAGTTGCGTTTGAAATCTGCGCCACATATTCGTTTTGCAGGACAAATTACTGGCGTGGAGGGCTATGTGGAATCAGCCGCTTCAGGCTTGATGGCGGGGCTCTTTGCCGCTGCTGAATTGTGTGGTGAGAGGGTGCAATTGCCGCCAGTTGAAACCGCAATCGGCGCTTTGATGGCGCATGTAACCGGTGGCGCAAATGCTGATAGCTTTCAACCCATGAATGTAAATTTTGGTTTATTGCCGCCATTAACCGAACGCATTCCCAAAAAAGCACGAAAAGAAGCCTATTGCACGCGCGCCATGGAAGCCTTCAAACCTTGGGCAAAACAAGCTGCTTAAGCCGCTGACCTTTGTAGAGCGGATACTCCAGGTAAATCTTTGCCTTCCATCCATTCCAAAAATGCTCCGCCTGCGGTGGATAGGTAGCTAAAGCCTTCAAATAATCCGCTATGTGCGAGTGCGGCTACGGTATCACCGCCGCCAGCTATTGAATGTAGTTTTCCTTGAGCCGTGTTAATTGCAGCTTGGCGGGCAAGGGCAACGGTGCCCATATCGAACGGTGTTAATTCAAACGCTCCAAGCGGGCCATTCCATAGCAGGGTACGGCATTGCGCCATCGCATCGCGCAAGGCGTCAAGTGTGTTCATGCCGATATCAAGCACCATTTCGTTAGGTTTTATATCGTTAAATGCGGCAATGCGGTTGGGTGCGTGTGCAGCGAAGGCTTGTGTAAACACGCCATCCGATGGCAGCAGAATTTGGCAGCCAGACTGCGCGGCTTTAGCTAGAATCTGTTTGGCTTTTTCAATCAAATCCGCTTCGTGTAGTGATTGGCCAATAGGCAATCCTTGCGCAGCAATAAATGTGTGTGCCATCGCACCGCCAATCATCAAATAATCTACGTTATCGATAAGAAACTCTAATACGGTAAGTTTAGAAGAAACTTTAGCACCGCCAATTACCGCGCCTAAGGGGCGTTTAGGATTATCGAAAATACTGCTAAGCATGTGCAACTCGCTCATCATTGAAGCGCCAGCAAAGCTTGGCAAG
This sequence comes from uncultured Alphaproteobacteria bacterium, assembly GCA_963837025.1. Lineage (GTDB taxonomy): Bacteria > Pseudomonadota > Alphaproteobacteria > Rickettsiales > JALZUV01 > JALZUV01. Next base: position 267,523 of record CAWILT010000001.1, on the reverse strand, counting down.
TGGTGTGTAATGCCCACCATGGAAGCGTGTGCGCGATGCGCGCATGAAAAGGCATCATTTACAAATATATCTCCATTTGCTGCAAGTGCGGCAGAAAACTTCGCATCATTCGCTTTTTCTTCAGCATGAAAACGCAAATTCTCAAGCATCACAATCTCACCAGACTTTACGGCTGAAACTGCTTTAGCTGCTGCTGGGCCTACACAATCGAGGCCGAAGCTAATGGGTTGGCCAAGCGCTTCACTCATAGGATCAAGTAGAATGGAGAGCGATAATGCAGGATCATAGGCACCTTCAGGCCGGCCAAAATGCGAAAGAATGATTACCTTCGCCCCGCGCTTGAGTAATGATTTTAATGTGGGTAATTGACGCTCAATGCGTGTCATATCACGCACCTTGCGGCCTTGCATTGGCACATTTACGTCCATGCGCACCATAACGCGCTGACCTACCACCTGCGCATCTTCATACGAGCGGATGTTAGGCATGGGTGCGGGCCATTAGCGCAGTGACATCTAACATGCGGTTTGAAAATCCCCATTCATTATCATACCACGCCGCAACGCGTGCCATGTGGCTGCCCATCACGCGAGTGCCTGATGCATCGAAGATAGAGCTGGCTGGATTATGATTGAAATCAATGGAAACTAAAGGTTCATCGCAATAGGCTAAAACAGGTGATTCCGCAGATTTTAGAGCAGCATTAATGCTATCAAACGTGAGAGTTTTCGTGCTGTTAAACGTTAAATCAACCAACGAAACATTGGGCGTGGGAACACGCACAGATACTCCATCCAGCTTGCCTGCTAACTGAGGTATGACGAGGCCAATTGCTTTAGCTGCGCCCGTGGATGTTGGAATCATGGAGAGCGCTGCCGCCCGTGCGCGGCGCAAATCTTTATGCGTTGAATCCACAATATTTTGATCACCCGTATAGGCGTGAATGGTGGTCATCAGCCCTTGTTCAATTCCGAATGTATCGTCTAAAACCTTTGCTAATGGGGCGAGGCAGTTGGTTGTGCATGATTCAACTGAGATAATGCGATGTTCAGGTTTCAAAGCTTCGTTATTCACGCCAAAGACGATGGTTGCATCCACCTGATCTGCAGGGGCGGAGATGACCACACCTTTTACATTTGCATTTAAATGTCGGCTAGCCTGTGCTTTTGAATTAAAGATTCCGGAGCATTCCAACACATAATCCACATCCCAACCAATTTGTTCTGGCTCGCGCGCATGGGTGAGTTTAATGCGCTTACCATTGATGATAAGTGTTTCATTATCAGATTGAATATCGCCTCGAAATGAACCATGTACCGAATCATATTTTAGTAAGTGCATATGGGTTTCAATGGGTGCGGGGCCATTAATTGCTACTAACTCAATATCATCGCGGTTTGATTCAACCAGTGCGCGTAAAACACATCGACCAATGCGGCCTAAGCCATTAATCCCAATTCTGGTGGTCATTGCGGTTTCCTCTTTAGTGATATGTTTAATTGGTTATGATAGGTTACGAGATAACTCTCAAGGAGCTTTTCATGTCATATTCACTACCCAAACCCTCTGCCGAGTCATTTGATGATGAGAGTTTTACCATGGATAGAAATTTGGCACTCGAAGCGGTGCGCATTACCGAAGCTGCTGCATTAGCCGCATCGCGCTGGATTGGCCGTGGTGATGAAAAAATGGCTGATAATGCCGCGGTAGAAGCCATGCGATTGGTGCTCAATAACCTTGATATGGATGGTACGGTGGTTATTGGCGAAGGGGAGCGTGACGAAGCCCCCATGCTTTACATTGGTGAAAAAGTGGGAACGGCCAAAGGCCCCCAAGTAGATATTGCGCTAGACCCTTTGGAGGGAACCACAACATGTGCTAAGGGCGGCTTTAACTCAATCGCAGTGTTAGCTATGGCCAGTAAAAACGGATTTTTACACGCGCCTGATGTCTATATGGACAAAATCGCTGTAGGCGGAGGGTTACCAAAAAATATAGTAGATTTAGATAATAGCGTTGCAGAGAATTTAAATGCTTTGGCCAAAGCTAAGGGCAAAGAACTGCGCGATATTGTAGTTTGTGTGCTTGACCGTGAAAGACACACCAAATTAATCGATGATATTCGTGAAGCTGGCGCGCGCATATTGCTTATTTCTGATGGCGATATTACCGGCATTATTGCCACCACAAAGCCTGAAACAACCATTGATATTTATATGGGCATTGGTGGCGCTCCTGAAGGGGTTCTGGCGGCCGCAGCGCTGCGTTGTATTGGCGGACAAATGCAAGGGCGATTATTATTTGACTCAGACCAGCAGCGCGAACGCGCACAGCGTATGGGCATTAGCGATTTAGATAAAAAATATGAAATGCATGATTTAGCCAAGGGTGAAGTGATGTTTGCAGCAACGGGCGTAACCGATGGCCCTTTATTGCAAGGCGTTCGCCGCTCAGCAGGCAATGCCCAAACGCACTCTATCATAATGCGCAGCAAAACTGGCACCGTGCGCGATATTCACGCGCAACATAATTTCAACCGCAAGACATGGGTGGATTCTGCATGAAAACATACGACAAATGTGGCTTTACATTAATTGAATTGGCAGTGGTTTTGGTTATAATTGGTTTCATCATTGGCGCAATTGTTGCTGGACAAGATATGATTCGTTCTGCCAGCATCAAATCTGATTTGCGCGATATTAACGCCTATGCCACTTCCATGAATTTATTTAAAGATAAATATGGGCAAATTCCTGGCGATATATCAAACGCGACTGATTTTTCATTCCATCAAAAAGATGGTGTTAACATTAGCTGTTTAACCGGCTCATCATCTTATAACGGGGATGGTGATGGTATATTAGATGATTATACGGGTGCAGAAATTTTTAATAATGGCGAGTTAGCGAATTTTTGGTTTCATTTAGTGCAATCAGGTTTAATGACTGCAGCATTACAAGCTGATGGAGGAAGCTGCTTAACGACACAAAATGCGGGTAGTTTCTATCCAGTGTTAAAAAATGGATTTGGATTGACCGCAGCCTCAAGCGCAACCAGCTTATATTTTATATTAGGTGCTGGAGCACAACGACAAGCGCGGCTAGATGGCGCAGGAAATATTGGCAATGATGCATTAAATCCTATAACCGCTTTTCAAATTGATGAGAAAATTGATGATAGCTTACCATTGACTGGACAGGTTTTTGTATCTGATAGCTACACACCCATAACAAATGATTATGGTAAGATTAATAGAACGACAATTAACGGTGCAACTAATTGCGTTTTTAATGCTGCCTACAACACCAATTATGGCGAGTTTAGCTGCACGCTGGCTTATCGGGTGAATTAATCTTTTAAATCTTCCCAGAAGTCTTTAACGCGGGTAAAAAATCCTTCTGATTCAGGGCTATTTTGTTTGCTATCTTTATCACCGGCAAAATCTTTGAGTAAATCTTTTTGCTTTTTGCTCAAATTGACAGGCGTTTCAACCGCTGCATGTACATACATATCGCCACGTAAACCTGATGAACGCATTACTGACATGCCTTTATCTTTCAACCGGAATTGGCGGCCTGATTGGGTGCCCGCAGGAATGGTCACTTTAACGCGTCCACCTTCAATCGTAGGAACTTCAACCGCCCCACCAAGCGCGGCTGTTGTCATCGGTACGGGCACACGACAATGTAAATCGGTGCTAGCGCGTTGAAATATTGGATGAGGTTTAATATTGAGGAAAATATATAAATCGCCTGCCGGACCACCACGCATGCCTGCTTCGCCCTCACCACTTAAGCGTATTCGTGTCCCCTCTTCTACCCCTGCCGGTATCGTCACTTTTAACGATTTCTCTTTTCGTACTCGACCCGATCCAGCACATTTTTTGCAAGGATTTTTAATAATTCGCCCTAGCCCCTGACAGGTATGACATGTACGTTCAACCGTAAAGAACCCTTGTTGAGCGCGCACTTTTCCACGACCGTTACAGGTGGTACACGTTTCAGGTTTTGTGCCTTTTTCGGCTCCACTACCATCGCAAGGTTCGCACGAAACAGAAGTGGTGACTTTAACTTGGCTTTGTTTGCCTTTAAATGCATCTTCTAAACTAATCGCTAAATTATGACGCAAGTCAGCGCCGCGTGCCGCGCCTCCACGTGCCGAGCCACCACGTGCTTGCGCACCAGCAAAGCCGCCACCTCCACCGCCGCCAAACAAATCTTCAAAAATATCAGAGAAGCTCGCGCCACCAAAATCAAAACCCGCAGCACCTGCTCCAGCAGCGCCACCGCCCATGCCTTGCTGAAATGCGTCATGACCATATCTGTCATAAGCGGCACGTTTTTGGGGGTCTTTTAAGGTATCATAAGCAACCGAAATTTCTTTGAACTTTGCTTCTGCTTTTTCATCGCCCTGGTTCTGATCGGGATGATATTTCATCGCAAGTTTGCGGTAAGCGCTTTTCAGTTCTTTTTCGTCTGCGGTTTTTGACACGCCAAGAGTTTCGTAAAAATCAGCCATAATATTACTAAAGCAAAGCTCTACAACCTTTACCATTAGGTTGGAGAGCGGGTTTGCCTTTAGTCTTTCTTATCTTCGTCGACTTCTTCAAATTCAGCATCTAAAATTTCTTCTGATCCGGCTTCAGTTGTTTCAGACGTTTCGCCTTCCGCTAAATCTTCTGCCCCTTCAGATTGCTGTGCTTTATAGATTGCCTCACCCATTTTCATGGAAGCCTTTTGCAATGCATCAAGTTTAGCATCAATATCTTCAGCATTATCTGATTCTACAGCTGATTTTAATGCTGTTATAGCATCTTCAATTTCTTGCTTTTCACCGCTTGAAACTTTATCGCCATATTCTTCGAGATTTTTTTCAGTCATATGGATAAGGCTTTCAGCCTGGTTGCGCGATTCTACCAACTTTTTGCGCTCTTTATCCGCATCAGCATTGGCTTCAGCATCTTTAACCATCTGTTCAATATCGCCATCAGACAAACCACCAGAAGCTTGAATACGAATTTGCTGCTCTTTGTTGGTCGCTTTATCTTTAGCGGTAACATTCACCAAACCATTTACATCAATATCAAAAATCACTTCAATTTGCGGCATGCCACGCGGAGCGGAAGGAATGCCCACTAAATCGAACTGGCCGAGTAATTTATTATCTGCTGCCATTTCGCGCTCCCCTTGGAATACGCGAATGGTTACAGCAGATTGATTATCATCAGCCGTTGAAAAGACCTGCGATTTTTTAGTTGGAATGGTGGTGTTGCGATCAATCAAGCGCGTGAAAACGCCGCCTAAGGTTTCAATACCCAAAGAAAGCGGGGTAACATCAAGCAGCAGAACATCTTTAACATCGCCCTGTAATACGCCACCTTGAATGGCCGCGCCCATGGCAACCACTTCATCAGGGTTAACGCCTTTATGAGGCTCTTTACCGAAAAATTCTTTTACTTTTTCTTGAACTTTTGGCATGCGGGTCATGCCACCTACCAAAATTACTTCATCAATATCGGATGCTTTAAGGCCGGCATCTTTTAACGCTGCTTTACAAGGCTTAATCGTGCGATCAACTAAATCTTCCACCAGGCTTTCCATTTTAGCACGCGTTAATTTAACGTTTAAATGTTTTGGCCCTGCGGCATCTGCTGTGATAAACGGCAAATTTACTTCCGTTTGTTGCGTTGACGAAAGCTCAATCTTTGCTTTTTCAGCTGACTCTTTCAAACGCTGAAGCGCTAACTTATCTTCTTTCAAATCAATGCCAGAATCCTTTTTGAACTCTGCAATGAGATATTCGATGATAGCCATATCAAAGTCTTCACCACCTAAGAATGTATCGCCGTTGGTTGATTTCACTTCAAACACGCCATCACCGATTTCAAGAATGGATACATCGAATGTACCACCACCCAAATCGTAAACAGCAATGGTTTGACCTTCTTTTTTATCTAAACCATAAGCCAGCGCCGCGGCGGTTGGCTCATTAATAATACGAAGTACTTCTAAGCCCGCAATTTTACCGGCATCTTTGGTAGCTTGGCGCTGCGCATCGTTAAAATATGCAGGAACAGTAATAACCGCTTTATCAACCTTTTCACCCAAATAGCTCTCAGCGGTTTCTTTCATCTTTTGCAGTGTGAAAGCTGATATCTGGCTTGGGCTATATTTATCACCCTGAGCCTGCACCCACGCATCACCATTATCGGCCTTAACGATTTTATAAGGAACTAAATCAATATCTTTCTTAGTCGTTTCATCATCAAACGGACGGCCAATAAGACGCTTTACCGCAAAAATTGTATTTTCCGGATTGGTTACGGCCTGACGTTTAGCTGGATGCCCGACTAACTTTTCGCCACTTTCAGTAATAGCGACCATTGAAGGCGTTGTACGTGCACCTTCTGAATTTTCAATAATTTTAGGTTCTTTACCATCCATCACGGCTACGCATGAATTTGTTGTCCCTAAATCAATCCCAATAACTTTGCTCATGGAACTCTACCCCTTTGATTTAACTAAATAGTTGTTGTTTCGATGATAGGGATATAGGCAAGCATTAATCCTATTACAAGATAGGCAGATGAATTTTTTGTCATAAATGTTAAAAAATTGAGCTTTAGTTTTGGCGCTTAGTGCGAAACTGTTGTGCCCAACCTATGCGATGCAATTGTTGAGGGCGAGTCATACTCAATGCATCACTTTCTACATCTTCGGTAATGGTGCTACCTGCACCGATAATTGCCCCTTCGCCAATTTCTACAGGGGCAACCAGAGCACTATTAGAACCAATAAATGCATGATCGCCAATGATAGTTCGCGATTTTTGGAAGCCATCATAGTTGCAGGTAATGGTGCCTGCACCAATATTAGCAAATGCGCCAATGGTTGCATCACCCACATAACTTAAGTGATTTACCTTTGCACCCTCGCCTAGCTCGGCATTTTTAATTTCAACAAAATTGCCCACGCGAACATCTGCACCTAAATGTGTTCCGGGACGTAATCGCGCATAAGGGCCTACTATTGCGCCACATCCAACCGATGCCCCCTCAAGATAGGAAAAAGCACGAATGGTGGCACCGCTAAAAACCTCAACCCCTTCACCAAAAATAACGTTAGGCTCAATGATAACATCCGCTTCAATATAGGTGTCGTGATGCAGCATTACGGTATCCGGCGCTAGCATGGTTACGCCACTATCCATTAACTGCGCCCGTCTAGATTGTTGATATGCCACTTCAGCGCGAGCAAGATCTTGCCTGCTATTAACACCGAGCAATGTTTCTTCTGCGGCTTCAACCACAGCGCAATGTTTACCTTTTTTGCAAGCGAGCTCTACAATATCGGTCAGATAATATTCGTTTTTTGCATTTTGGTTTTTAATCTCGCGCAAATAGCGAAACAAATCTTGGGCTTGCACAGCCATAACGCCTGAATTGCATAAGTCAATCGCACGCTCTTGCGCATTTGCATCGTTATATTCAACTATGCGGATGAGATGATTTTGATCATCCACCATTAAACGACCATAGGCTGCTGGGTCTTTTGGGCGCATGCCCAGCACGGTTACGGTAGCCCCCGTCAAAGTCATTTCATGCAATGTTTGAGCGGAAATAAGTGGTGTGTCGCCATAGAGCACAAATACTAAGCCTTCGAACCCTTCAAGTGCCGCCTCCGCAGCCCGAACAGCGTGGCCTGTGCCTAAAGCCTCGTGCTGAATAGCGATTTTTACATCTAGATTTATTGATTGTGCCACCTGCCCCACTTGCGGCATGGAAGGCCCTGTTACAACCACTAATTCTTCAGCGTTAAGTTCGGATGCTGCATGGATAACATGGCCAATCATCGGCAAACCTGCAACTTCATGTAACACTTTAGGTAAAGCCGATTTCATACGCGTGCCTTGACCCGCACACAATATTACGCACGCTAAAGGTGGTTTTTTCATAGCATCAGGCTCCAAAATCGCTTAGGTTGTTTTCTCTAAATAATACTAACAAATTACGGTAAATGATGCCTGTTATACCAGCCAATTTTGCGCTACCAGCGCTCATCATCTTAAGTGCCTTGCTGCTTGTGTTGATTATCCTACATATTACACGCATTTCAAAATATCACAGCAAACTAGCTGCTCAACGTGAACATATCATTAAACTGCAAGCGGATGCTGAGGCATCGGAGCGATTTAGCACCAGCTTTAAAAATGCCGCGCGTGCCAGTGTGATGGCTGTTGGGCAAGAGCTTTCAAGTAAATTATTGGCAGATCACAAACGCGAATCGGATGCGGTGAAAACTGAAATGGGGCAAAAAGCCGAGACTGAACAGCAGAAATTTCTTAAACAATTTGGTGAGTTAGCTAATTCAGTTGCGGCGATTGGCGAGGTTAACCGCCAAACGCAGGAAAAAGCCGATACCTTGTGGCGAACCATGGCCTCACCTGGCACGGCTGGGCAATTAACCGAAGTATCATTAGAAAATTTATTGCTAAGCTTAGGCTTGCAGCGCACGATTGACTTTAACTTACAAGCCAGCATTACCAATGATGAAGGTACTAATTTCCGCCCTGATGGCATTGTGTATTTACCCTATGACCGGCTGATGATTATTGACTGCAAAGCTAGTAAATTTGAATTGGAACTGGCCGCCGCCCAAACCGAGCATGAAAAAGCCTTGGCTGAAACCAACTTCAAAAAATCGATGCATAAGCACATTAGTAGTTTGGCTTTGAAAAACTATACCGCATCGGTGATTGATGATTATCGGCGACGCAGTGGCAATGACCCTCATCCGCAAATTATTAACGTGATGTATATTGCATCGGATGCGGCCGTATCGCGTTTAGATTCGATTGATCCAAGCTTTCGCCAAAAGATGCAAGTACACAATATTATTGCCGTAGGGCCTGCAGGTTTACATGGCTTGTGTAGCATTGCCAGCATGCAAATAGCCGAGCTTAAACGCGATGAAAATCGCGAGAAAATAGTAAAGGAAATTGAACGTATTTTAGCGGGTTTAGCGATAAGCGCCAGCCACTTAGAGCGCACTGGTAAGGCCATTAAAAGCGCAGCCGATAATTACAATAAATTCACAGCGTCGTTCAATGGCACGCTGCTGCCGCGCTTGCGCAATATTGAGAAATTAGGCATCTCACCTGAAGGTAATAAAAAGATTCCCACCAAATTGCCCACGTATGAAATGCGCGAAACCAACCAGTGGATTGAAGGCGAACATGAATCGCAAGATGACAATAAGATAACCACACTCGAAGATAAACGAAAGAGCAGTTAAATGAATTTTCCCGGACCTGATTGGCCAGCGGTTGAAACGTTAAAACTAGCTGATGGACGCACGTTAGCTTATCGCCGTATTGGCGACCTGAACGGGAAGCCTGCTTTGTTTTTCCATGGTACTCCGGGCTCACATACGCTGGCATTTATGGCCAGCGATGCCGCAGCGCGTGCAGGATATTATTTTATTGCCCCTGATAGACCCGGACTTGGCGATTCAACCTTTCAAGAAAATCGCGAATTACGCTATTACTCGCTCGATATGGTGCAACTGCTGCATCATCTAAAAATTAAACAATGCGGTATTATTGCTATTTCGGGAGGTGCGCCCTATGCCTTTCAATGCGCTTATGATTTGCCGCAGCACATAAGCTATGTTGCAAGCTTATCTGGCTGGTTAAGCTATGGACGGAAAGAAGCCGAAAATGTGGCGTTACCTAAGAATATCAACCTGTTTCGATTGATGTATAAAACTAAATTTTCGGTTTCAGCCATTGGTAAACTAACCGATTATGCCATTAATAAACAACCAGACAAATTAATGGCACATTTGCAAAAGACCCTGCCGCAGGCTGATGTAGATATTTTGAAGATAGATTTTTATCGACAGCTTTTTTTATATGATTTGAAGAATGCCTATAAAAAAGGGTATATGGGTCCTGCCATAGATGGTGAATTACAATTTGATAACCAACCCTTTGCACTTTCATCTGTTAAGCAGCCCGTAATTCTATTGCATGGCACAGCCGATACTGTGGTGCCGTTTGAGATGGCGGAGCGTTATAACAAGCATTTACCTAATGTGCCAACGTTCATACAGGTGAAAAATGGGGGGCATTTATGTGCCGTGACGGAGGAAGATAATATCTTTATCGCGATTAAGGCACTTAACTTAAATTAGCGTTGCTGTTCAAATACCTGTTCTGCTGCAGTGCGGCTTAATAGAACACGCTCACTATGAGGTATTTCGAGTTTTAAAGCACCTAATTCAGTTTCATGCGTGGCAACTTCATGAGCATGTGTGCCGTGGCTGGTAAGATCTCCATTAAATATTTCGGAATCTTCAGGGAAAATCTCAGGGCTAAGAATCATACCTACTAATGAACCCACAATACCCGATATCATGGCATGTCTAATACCTGCATTAAAAATGGCCTTAATATTAATTTGATTGGCTTGTTGTAAATCCTCTGCCGAAGGCGGATTCCCGCTCTGCTGTAATTTTTCCAATCTTTCATCACGATTTTGATATGCTTGAAAGCCAGCACGTAACATTCCCACAGCACCTGCTGCAATAATACCCGCTACGATAGGTGTAGCAAGCGAGCCGAGCAATGCTATGGTAAGTGTTTTTGCAAACATAAATGCGCCTACAGAACCTGCCGTACTTAAAGCGAAATCTAGGGGATGATTTGCTAAATGTTCCACAAACTTAGTTACACGCGAAGGCATAGAAACCAACTGCGCTTGCACATTTTGTGCAGCGCTAAGGGCTTCTTCAGACTCAGCTTGAGAATCAACAATAGCATTCATACACTAATTATAGAGAATAATGGTCAATATTCGAAGCAATGCATTGTTAAGTTTTTGTGACAAGGTAGATTTAAAAGAACTTGTCACAAAAACTTAATGTCCATTTGTTAGTATGGAAAAATTATGATAGGGAAAAATAATGTTCGAAAATGATTTAAACCATCAAGCCGCAATTAATAGTTTAAAAAACAGCTCTGATTCAAGACATTTATCTTATAGTAACAGCCGTTATGCTCAAGATTTTCGAAAAATTATTCATAATGAAGAAAATGGCATTCAAATGTTCAAAGCTGGTACTGATGTAAATGCTGCAATTAATGATTTTAAAAAACTTACTCAGTTACATGAACAAATAGGTCAAGCATTTTCAAACTCAAATATTCCTGATTCTATGATTGAAGGACTGCAGCACACAACTCTGGAAGCTATATTAACGGCAACACCTGAAAAACTAAAATTTGATCCGAGATTTGCCGAGGCTGCTGAATTATATGAAAAAGACAAACTTGCTATAAAACCAACTATCAGACCCGAGTATATGAAAGCTATACATACAGCACTACAGAACGCAGCAGATTTAACACACGAGGTAAATCAACATTTTGGGAATTTAAACGAAAAAGGCTTAGCTATATGCTTTGGAAATGTCATTTCTCAAGCAGAAACTGATAAAGAGCGTGGTGATAGATTTCTTTTGAACTATGCTTACACATATGAATCCCTGAAGAATTTTATTGAAAAAAATGCCACCGATTTTGAAGTTTTATCTACTAATTTAAGTACACTTGCACCTGAAAAGAGTTATCAGGAGTATCTAGAGCCTTTTAATGCGGTCTCTGCTCACAATGCTTTTATTGTAGAGAGACACAGCGAATTTGAGCAGTCTAGATTGGATAAAGCAAAAGCGCAGGCTGATAAAATTGCGGCAGATTTAAAACATCAGCAGGAGGCTAAGGCTACTGCAGAAAAAGCCGTGATTGATAAAGCCAATTTAGAGAAAGCTGCGAAGGAGGCTTTGGAAATTAAAAAAAACCCCACCTTTAATCTTGAAGCAATCAAAGAAATTCAGCGCCTTACTATCCCCTCCCAAATTGAAGAGTTGGGCGATAAGTACGTCGAAAAACTCAAACAGTTACGCGACGATTTTATTAAAGAAAAATTAGCACAAGTTAATGCAAGTGAAAGTTGGATGGCACTACAAACGCTAGACCCATTTAGTGGGGCAACTTCTAACAAAATAGAAAAATTTTATATTAGTGCGTTGTGTGATTATAATGCATTGCAAGGACTGGATACAGGCGACCGCGCAGCAAAAAGGCATGCTTCACGTGATTGTGAAAAGCTTACCCAATTTGTTTCGCAACATGCTGTAAATAATGGTTTAGGTAGCGATAATATGCTAAAGGCTATGCGTGCCTCAATGACGAGAAGCTTTTAGGCCACCTTCTTTTTAGCAGCTTTCTTCGTTTCTTTTGATCCGCTTTTTTTGGCATTGCCTTTTTTATTTTCGAGATAAGGTTTTAACCATTGACCGGTGATCGAGCGTTTTTCTTTAATGACCTCTTCTGGAGTGCCTGAAACAACTAACTCACCACCTTTATGCCCACCACCGGGGCCGATATCAACAATCCAATCGGCGGTTTTAATAACATCAAGATTATGCTCAATCACAACGATAGTGTTACCCGCATCGGTTAAGCGATGTAACACTTTTAGCAGGCGTGCAATATCTTCACTATGCAAACCCGTGGTTGGCTCATCTAAGATATAAAGCGTGCGGCCGGTGGAACGTTTCGATAATTCGCGTGCAAGTTTAATGCGTTGGGCTTCGCCACCCGAAAGTGTAGTAGCGGATTGGCCGATGCCGATATATCCTAAGCCAACTTCTTCAAGCGCTTTACATTTTTCGGAGATGCTGGGGTGTGCCTCAAAAAATTTGGATGCTTCTTCCACATTCATTTTGAGCACATCGGAGATTGATTTATCTTTGTATGTGACTTCCAGCGTTTCGCGGTTATAGCGCGCGCCTTTGCACACGTCGCATTTAACATATACATCAGGTAAGAAGTGCATTTCAATTTTAATCATACCATCGCCTTGGCATGCCTCACAGCGCCCACCTTTTACGTTGAAGCTAAAGCGGCCTGATTTATATCCGCGTGCTTTGGCTTCGGGCAATTGTGCGAACCAATCGCGAATAGGTGTAAATGCGCCGGTATAGGTTGCAGGATTTGAACGCGGTGTGCGGCCAATGGGAGATTGATCAATTTCGATTACTTTATCAATGAATTCCAAGCCCGTAATTTTATCATGCGCACCCGGATGCGCTTTACTACCATGCAGTTTACGCATTGAAGCTTTATAGAGTGTTTCAATGGTTAAGCTGGATTTACCGCCACCTGATACACCGGTAATGGCAGTAAATGTGCCTAATGGAATAGTGACATCAATCTCTTTCAAATTATTTGCGCGCGCGCCTTTAATTTGAATTGCTTTGATTTTGGAAGCATCGCGACGTGTTTTAGGTACTTCAATTTCTTTTTTGCCTGAAAGATATTGGCCAGTTATGGAATTGGGATCCTCCATCACATGCTCGGCCGTGCCTTCAGAAATGATAATACCACCATGAATACCGGCGCCCGGGCCCATGTCAATCAAATAATCCGAATGTAACATCGTGTCTTCATCATGTTCAACGACTAAAACCGTGTTGCCTAAATCGCGTAGATTTTTGAGCGTGCCGAGCAAACGCTCATTATCACATTGGTGCAAGCCGATTGAGGGTTCATCCAATACATATAATACACCCGATAGGCCTGACCCAATTTGTGAAGCCAGACGAATACGCTGCGATTCACCACCTGATAATGTACCCGATTCGCGACTTAGAGTGAGATAATCAAGCCCAACATTATTGAGAAAGCCTAGGCGCGCGCGCAACTCCTTAAGCACTTTTTCACCAATTTGTTGGTGCGTTTTGCTTAACTTCGATTCAATATTAGTGAACCACTCTACCGATTCTTCAATCGACAGTTTGCACACTTCGCCAATATGTTTACCCGCAACGCGCACGCTGAGCGATTCTGGATTTAAACGATAGCCACTACATGCTTCGCACGGGCTAACATCCTGAAATTTTGCAAGTTCTTCGCGCACATAATCGCTTTCCGTTTCAGCGGATTTGCGTGTGAGTGAGGGTATAACCCCTTCAAATGGTTTGTTACTGGTAAAGGTGCGCAAGCCATCATTATATTTGATTTTGACTACTTCTTCACCTGATCCATAAAGAATCATATCTTGAATTTTCTCATCTAAATCGCGAAAAGGAAGCGTGGGATTGAATTTAAAATGGTTTGATAAACCTTCTATGGTTTGTTTGTAATATTTGGTTTGCGTATTAGCCCAAGGTGCAATGGCATCTTGCATAAGTGCTTTTTTGGTATCCGGTACGATAAGTTCTGGCACAAAGAAAATTTCAGTTCCCAAACCATCGCACGCTTTACATGCGCCGTATGGGCTGTTGAATGAGAACATGCGTGGCTCAATCTCATCGATGGTAAAGCCACTTTCAGGGCACGCGAATTTTGATGAAAGCATCATAAATGTGCTTTCGCCATCTTTTTTCTCGGGCAGAATTTCAACGATGACTAAACCATTACCGGTCTTTTCCGCAGTTTCCATTGAGTCGGTTAGGCGTGTTTGAAGATCGTCTTTCATTACTAAACGATCAACGATGACTTCTATTTCATGCTTCTTATTCTTATCAAGTTTTGGAAGCTCATCGCCAAATTTATACACTTCGCCATTGATTCGCACGCGTTGAAAGCCTGCTTTTTGTGCGGCAATAAATTCGCCATGATGCTCACCTTTACGGCCGCGCACGATGGGGGCTAGCAAATGAATTTTTGTGCTTTCAGGAAGCTCCAATACCTTATCGACCATTTGGCTGACGGTTTGACTTTCAATCGGTTTGCCCGTAGCCGGCGAATAAGGCACGCCAATACGTGCATAAAGCAAACGCATATAATCATAAATTTCGGTCACCGTACCTACGGTTGAACGTGGGTTTTTGCTGGTGGTCTTTTGATCAATAGCGATGGCGGGCGATAGGCCGGTTATGCTCTCTACATCTGGCTTATCTTGAATGTTTAGAAATTGGCGGGCATAGGCTGAAAGTGATTCTACATAGCGGCGCTGCCCTTCGGCATAGATGGTATCGAATGCGAGTGACGATTTGCCCGACCCCGATAAACCCGTCACTACAACCAGTTTATTTTTTGGAATATCCACATCTACATTTTGCAAATTATGTTCTTTTGCGCCACGCACACGGATATAGGGGTCGTTAAATACATCAATCATACTATCGTCACTCAACCTTTGTTAAAGAGGCGGCGACTATAGGACAGATTCAGCGCTTACACAACTGAAACCCTAAGCAATGAAATTTTACAAAAAATTTGAATATAATTTGCACTAGCAAACCAATGTGCATTGGTTTATCACTGGATTAATAATAAAAACTAAGTGAGGGCGCTATGGCTGGAAGTATAAATAAAGTAACATTGATTGGCAATGTGGGCAATGAGCCTGAGATTCGCTCAACCCAAGATGGGCGCGAAATTGCGAATTTATCGATCGCGACTTCTGAAAGCTGGAAAGATAAAAATTCTGGCGAACGTAAAGAAAAAACAGAGTGGCATCGTGTTGTTATTTTTAACGAAGGTTTAGTGAAAATCGTTAAAAACTATGTGCATAAGGGTTCAAAACTTTATATCGAAGGTGCTTTGCAAACCCGAAAATGGACAGGTTCGGACGGAGTTGAAAAATATACGACTGAAGTTGTGCTTCAAGGATTTAATGGCAATTTGACTATGTTAGATGGGCGTTCAGGCGGCCAAAGCGATAGCAATTCAAGTGGTGGAAATTACAATCAAGATAATGGCGGCTATTCAAACAAACAAAGCCGCAATAGCGGCGGCAATAACGCGCCTGCTTTTGGCCAGGTTCCTAGCGGACAAGGTGGCAATGCAGGGATGGGCGCACCCGATTTAGATGACGAAATTCCGTTTTAGTTCATAAGGACAATACCGTAACATGGATAAGCTAAAGTTTTGGGGCGCGGCGGTTGCTTTTATATTGTTTTTGTGGGTGTTATCCCCCAGCAAAGATGAGGTTGTTGAAGAAGGACTTATTAAAGAAGCGAATCTGATTGATGATGGCACGCAAGTTGTAAATGCAACCGAGAACGAGCTTGCTAAACCGCAGCCGGTAAAATTTCAAACCGGAGAAGTGCCTCTTACCACAGCAAATGGAACTTTGCCCTTAACGCTAGGGTTTGCCGTTGAGCCTGAAAAGCAGGAAATGGGTTTGATGTATGCGCGAACATGGCCTAGCTATATGCATGGATTACTCTTTTTATTTCAAAAAGAGGATACTTATAGTATGTGGATGCGAAATACTTATTTACCACTCGATATCGTTTTTATTGATCGTGATGGATATATTCAACAAATTGAACGCAATACAACGCCTTTATCTGAAACGCCTATCGTAGCAAAACAACCGGTTTTAGCGATATTAGAGATAAAAGCAGGAAGTGCTGATGCATGGAATATCAAAATAGGCGATCGCTTTCGTCTCAAATATTTTCGCTCTGCTTTGCCAGCTTCCTAAGCTTTGCATCTTTATCAAGCGTTGCAATGGCAACGATGGTGTTTGCGCGTAGCCAAATTACAATTGTGCCGAGTTTTTCGGATGACGATCCTGTGTTGGAACGTCAACCCATTATTCGATTATCACAACCCATTGTACTACCTGTTGAAATACATCCGGCTAGTGCATTCCAAACACCTACGGTTTATTTAAGCCAGGCCTTGCAAGGAAATGAAACTTTTTTAGTTCCGCTAATTTCGAAAACTGATTTTGAGCCCCAAACTGCACTTACTGAAACCATTTCTGCTGACGATTTGCTTTTTCCCATTCCTAAATCAAAACCGATAAAGATGCGGCATGCAGCGCCTTTGCTGGAAACGGAATCGGCGAATCGTCATGCGTTAAATCCTGCTAACGTTTATGCACCTGTAGATATTTTAGCGATAAATGCGGAAGGCGCGATTGTTAAAATTTGGCCCAGTATTATATTAGCAAATTTACAGGCTCCATTGGCTTTGCCCCCCAATTCAAAAGCTGTGCTTTACATGGCGAGTGGTCGTGCGATGCAGCTGGGAATATTGCCAAAAGATCGCGTAATGAATGATTTATTTACTCCGCCACCGATAGCGATTGAATGATAACATTAGCTTGCGCATATGGATATTCATCGCTTAGCGTAAGGTGTATAGATGCAATCGTGCCTTTAGGTGCTATAGCTTTTAACCGTTTTAACGCCCCACCGGTTAAACGCATTGTAGGTTGACCTGAAGGCAAATTTACTACTTCCATATCTTTATGAAAAACACGCTGGCGAAAACCTGTCCCTAATGCCTTTGCACATGCTTCTTTAGCAGCGAAGCGCTTGGCATAGGTTGATGCCAATCCATTTCGATTACCGCCTTTGCTGCGACGCTTTGCTTTGGCTTGTTCGCCGCTCGTGAAAATGCGGTCTTCAAAACGGCTACCAAATCGCTGCAATGTTTTTTCAATTCGGCGAATGTCGGTCATATCATGGCCAATACCAATGATCATAAACGAGCCTGTTGCATTAGCGCTCGCATTTGTGCGATGACCGCAGGCAAGCCTACCGAAATAGCTTCACCAATCAGAAAATGGCCAATATTCAGCTCTAAAATTGACTGAATTTCTGCAATAGGTTTAACATTATCATACGTTAAACCATGACCTGCATGGCATTCTAATCCTAGTTTATCAGCCAACGCAGCACCTTTAATAATATGGTTTAACTCTTGCGTATTGCCTTGTGCATAAGCGCCTGTGTGAAGCTCAATAACAGGGGCGCCCATGGCATGGCTGGCATTAATTTGATTGGTATCCGCGTCAATGAATAGTGAAACACGTATGCCAGCTTGTTGTAAGGGGATGATATATTCACGTAACCGGTCATATTGCCCAACTACATTTAACCCACCTTCTGTGGTAACTTCTTCACGATTTTCAGGCACCAAGCAAACAGCGTGGGGCATAATCGATAACGCTATTTTCTGCATTTCATGCGTTGCAGCCATCTCAAAGTTCAGAGGGATAGTGAGCTTATTTTTTAGCTGCACCATGTCCTCATCGCGAATGTGCCTTCTATCCTCACGCAGATGTGCGGTAATACCATCGGCACCCGCTTGTTGTGCGAGTAATGCGGCTGCTACGGGATCGGGATGTGCCCCACCCCTTGCATTACGTATGGTTGCAACATGATCGATATTAACACCTAGGCGTAGCGGTTTTCTCATTTTACACTCAACCTCAATCTTGAAAACGTTCGACTGACTGCACAGTATCTAAGCTGCGCATATTAGCAATAATATTACTTAAATGGCTAATGTCGCGCACTTCAAGGTCAATTAATACTTCAAAGAAATCCACGCTGCGATTAATCACTTTAAAGTTAGTGATATTACCCTCATCACGCGCGATGGAATTAGCAATAGATGCCAAGCCGCCGCGTGAATGGCTCACATTTGCCCGCAAGCGCCCAATATGATGCTCGCCCTCATCTGTATCCCATGACACATCAATCCAGCGTTCCGGCGTGTCAGTGAAATTATCCAACGTATCGCAATCGGTGGTGTGGATGGTGACGCCACGGCCTGTGGTTACAATACCAACGATGGTGTCACCTGGAATAGGGTGACAACATCCTGCAAAGTGAATTGCCATGCCGGGAATAAGCCCGCGAATGGGCATCGAGTTCTTAGCAGGGTCTTTTTTACGTTTTGTAATGCGATCAAATAAATTGAACTCACTTTTCTTCTTTTTATCCGCACGGTCTGGAATCAATAAATCGATGATTTGGGTGCGGCTAAAGGTGCCCTCGCCCACTTCGGCATAGACATCTTCAACTTCATGACGGTCTAGCTTTTTGAGCAGCGGTTCAATCAGTTTATCATTTAAATCATTGCCAGATTCTTGTTTATAAAGCTTGGTGAGCAAACTACGCCCAAGATTGATATATTCTTCGCGTTGACGGGAACGTACGAATTTACGAATTTCAGAACGCGCTTTTCCGGTAACAACAAACCGTTCCCACGCTGGCGATGGCGTTTGCGTTTTATTGGTAATAATTTCAAGCTGATCGCCATTGCGAATACGGGTTTTAAGTGGCACGATTCGGCCATTAATTTTGGCACCCACGCAGTTATTTCCCACTCCAGAATGCACTGCATAGGCAAAATCAACTGGCGTTGCACCACGTGGCAGCGACATAATATCGCCTTTTGGTGTGAAACAAAAAACCTGATCGTGATACATTTCAAGCTTAGTATTTTCGAGAAAATCTTCAGGATTGGCTGATTGTTCAACAATTTCAAGCAATTCACGTATCCAACGGAATTGTTTGCCGTCTTTGGTGATTTGCCCTTGGCCATCACTTTTATAAGCCCAATGCGCTGCTAAACCATATTCTGCAATTTCATGCATTTGATCGGTACGAATTTGCACCTCAACCCTTTGTTGCTGCGGCCCAATAACGGCTGTATGCAATGATTTATAGCCATTGCGTTTGGGTGTGCTGATATAGTCTTTAAAATAGCCTGGAATGGTATGGTAAGCTGAGTGAATGGTGCCTAGCGCGTGATAACAATCGCCTACGGAATTTACATTGATGCGATAGGCAATAATATCGCCGAGTTGCTCAAAGCCAATATTTTTCATCTCCATTTTTTTCCATATGGAATAAGGCTTTTTCTCGCGGCCAATAACTTTAAAGTTGCTTAGCCCGCCTTCTTTTAATTTTTGTTCAATTTGATGCTGGCTTTTTTCAATCGTGGCACGGCCTTTTTCTCGTAAGAATTTTAAGCGATTCATGATCGACTCGCGTGCTTCAGGAAAGAGCTGTTCAAATGCTAGATCCTGCAACTCCTCTTTAATACTGCGCATACCGATGCGTTCAGCTAGAGCTGCATAAATTTCAATAGTTTCGCGGGCAATACGTTTGCGCTTTTCAGGCTTACTTATGCCTTCAATGGTGCGCATATTATGCAAACGATCTGCCAATTTAACCAAGAGCACCCGCAAATCTTCTGACATGGCGACTACAAGTTTACGAAAATTCTCGGCCTGTTTGGAATGTACGGTGTTACTTTCAAGCTGTGAAAGCTTGGTAACCCCATCAACTAATTTGCGAATTTCTGTTCCAAACAGTGATTCAATCTCATCAAGTGTAGCATCGGTATCTTCGACCGTGTCATGCAAGAGTGCTGTGATGATGGTTGAAACATCAAGTTTATATTCCGTTAGTATACATGCTACTTCAATAGGGTGCGAAAAATAAGCTTCGCCAGATGAGCGCGTTTGTGTGCCATGCGCCTTCATGCCAAATTCGTATGCACGACTCACCAAATCTTCGTCCACATCAGGGTCGTAAGCTTTTATTTTATTAATTAATTCATCTTGGCTTATCATAGCAAATCACTGTAGCTGGTGTTTTAATGCTGTAAAGCAATAACCAGATTTAACCCTATTTTTTAATAAATCCGCTTACCGCATAGGGCGATCCAAATGCTTTAGCATGGGGATTCCAAAAAACAGCTTCTGACCAATCATTAGTGGTTGAAACATCTTTTACGCGCATGGACTCATAGACGATTCGCCTTGTTGCATAATCATAACCCCAATTTGTGTGGGTAACATTAATCAGGCGATTATCTAATACATCTTTAACCACTGCTAGATGCCCATTGCTTAAACGATTTGTTTTTGACAGCACCATTACTGCGCCACGCATGGGTGCTCTTAGTTTTTTCTCAGGCTCGGCTTTATCCCACCATGTGTAGGCATTACCAAAGATTCGCACGCCGGAGCGTCTTCGCGCAAAGGGAACACATTGTTCTAATTTATCTGCATTCCAACCTGAAGCATGCGAACTATTAATTTCCGGCGAGTCGCTAGAGCAGCTTGTGAGCAATAACAAAAATAATAGGCTTAAAATAGGATAAAGTTTATGCATGAAACTAACGTAATTTTGTTCATTCACTTTACAATCATAAACGCTAAAATTGAGGCTCTAAATACACAATTTAGTGCTTGTTAAACAAAAAAGTCTAAAAATTACACCTTTATGTTTAGCAATTATTTTAACACATTCTTTTCTAAAAATGCAGCAAGTTTGGTTGCAATGAGTTTTGCACCTGCTGGGTTTGGGTGAATACCATCAGCCTGCATTAGCTGCGCATTTCCGAACGTATCGACCAAGAAGAATGGGTAGAGTGGCACTTTATAAGATTCAGCTGCATCGGTATAAATACCATCAAAATCTTTCTGAAAACTTTCACCTAAGCTAGCGGGAGCCTGTACTTGCGATAGAATTATGGTTGCATCTATAAGTTTAAGTCTATCAAGCATGGCGCTGATATTTTGGCGCGTTACTTTGGGGGGTACTCCACGAAGCAAATCATTTCCGCCAAGCGCTAATACAACAATGTCGGGCTGATGTTTTTTTAGCGTCCAATCTAAGCGCGAGCGTCCGCCGCTTGTGGTATCACCTGAAACACCTCCGCCTATTACGTTAACCGAATGGCCATTGGCATCTAAAATAGATTGTAATTGGCTGGGCAAGGATTGTGATTTTTCCACCCCATAGCCAGCAATAATACTATCGCCAAAAAGCAGTATCGTGGTTGTATCTTGACTATTTGCACCTACATGTAACGGGAAAATTACACTTAAAGAAAATACTAATATAATGCGAAAAAATACTGACACTCTAATTTCCTTATCCAATGTTTGTTTGAGTTATCCCTTAAAAGATAAGGAGCCATTACCCATTTTACAAGGGGTGGATTTGGATGTGCAGAAAGGGCAAGTCGTTAGCATCGTAGGGCCTTCTGGTTCGGGAAAGACTTCCTTATTAATGTGCATTGCGGGTGTTGAGCCCATAACTTCAGGGCAATTAATTGTGGCTGGCAAAGAGCTGTCAGCAATGAACGAAGATGCTTTAGCCTCTTTTCGCCGCGAACATGTAGGTATTGTATTTCAAAACTTTCATTTAATTCCCACGATGACGGCGCAAGAGAATGTGACTATTGCACTGGAGTTTGCTGGATTTGATCAAACCAAAGACCGCGCAGCGAATTGGCTAGATAAGGTTGGTTTAAAACAACGTTTAGCACATTATCCAGAGCAATTATCTGGGGGTGAGCAGCAACGCGTAGCATTGGCTCGGGCATTTGCAACTGAACCTGACTTATTATTAGCCGATGAGCCAACGGGAAATCTTGATAGTGAAAATGGAAAGAATATTACTCATTTGCTTTTCACTTTACGACAAGAACATGGCACCACTTTGATGATCATTACACATGACGAACATTTAGCAGAAAAAGCAGAGCGGCGACTAAGCCTAGAACATGGCAAGTTGCACCATGTCTAATTTTCTTCTCGCTTTAAAACTGACCATGAACGAGCTGAAATTTGGCTGGAAACATTTCAAGGTTTTTTTAGCGTGCCTAATGTTGGGTGTTACGGTTATGGCTTGCGTAAATAGTGTGGCATCGTTAGTGCAAACCGCCCTTAATGAACAAGCAAATAGTATTTTAGGTGGGGATGCTGAAGTAGTTTTGCGAGGGATGGAGGCCACCGATGAGCAACGTCAATATCTAGAATCTTTTGGCAAGTTATCAAGTATTACCAGTTTGCGTACCATGCTTTATTTCGGTGAAGAAGCGACATTAGTTGAGATTAAAGCTGTTGATGCCGCCTACCCGCTGATTGGAGATTTGGCATTTGAACCATCGTTAAATCGTGACGTGCTATTTGCAGAAAATGGTGTTGCAGTAGATTCCGTTTTATTAAGCCAATTAGGTTTAAAAATTGGCGATATTATTGGTTTAGGTAAAGCAAAATACACCGTGCGCGCCGTTATTGCCAGCGAGCCTGATAGAGCGTTTGAGATTTTTAGCTTTGGCCCGCGCGTGATGATGAGTCAATCAGCTTTACGTAATTCTGGGTTGGTTAATACCTTTGGACTCATTGATCATCGATATCGTATTTTACAAGATAATGATAGTGCCCAGACCTCCAACTTTGATAAGGCGGTGCAAGAAGGATTGAATATTAAATTCCCCAATCAGTCATGGCGTGTATCAGGTGTAAATGATGGGAATCAGATTGTTCGACGTTTTACAGATCAGTTGCTATCGTTTCTTGCATTATCAGGCTTAGCTACATTTTTAATTGCGGGAATAGGAATTGCTAGCAGTGCTCGCAGCTATTTAAGCAAAAAACTAAAAACCATTGCAATATTAAAAACACTGGGCGGCTCGCGCGCTCAAATCGCGCTTACCTATATATTGGTATTAGGAGCATTAGCGTTAGTAAGTGGAATGATTGGGTCAGCTATTGCTTGGTTGGTGGTAACCAGCCTTATTCCATTCATTATTCCCGTATTGCCCATTTTAAGTTCAGTTAAAAGTTTACCACTCGCACCCATGCTGTTAGCGGTGTGGTATGGATTTTTGATAACCTTTTTATTTTCTATTCCCGCACTTTACAGCGCGCTGAAAACTCAGCCCTCGCTATTATTTCGCAGTAAATCCAGCGTATTAGTGATGACGCATGATCGCTATAGTATCATGCTAATTACAGTGTTTGCCGCTGCTTTAATTTTCACACTGCTACTATCAGCACAAGATACTCTATTTATTTTAAGTGCCTTAGGCATTATTGCTGCCGCATTTCTTATTTTTTCATTATGCACGCTTGCGGTTAAAGCATTGGCAAAAAAAGCCAAACCAAAAACACCGTGGTTAAAACTTGCAGTAGGAAATCTATATCGCCCAGGCTCCACCACCGGCACGGTTGTTTATGCGATTGGCATCAGCCTTATGGTGTTGATTGCGCTGTTGCTGACTGAATCTAACTTGCAGGCACGCATTACAAAATTAGTTGATGAACAAGCACCCAGTTTATTTTTAGTTGATGTGCAATCTGATCAAGTAGAACCACTTCAAAAAATTCTAAGCAATTACGCGAGCAGCGAACATATTATGATATATCCTATGATTCGCGGTATGATAACGCAGATTAATGGAAAGCCAGTTGATGTGAGTGCGGTTCCGGAAGATATTCAATGGGCCGTACGGGGTGACCGCGGCTTAAGCTATGCTGCGCAATTACCCAAGAACGCAAATCTTGTTCAAGGTGAATGGTGGCCAGAAAATTATGCAGGCAAGCCTTTAATATCGGTAGATAACCGGTTTATGGAAGGTTTGGGTTTGAAGATTGGCAGCACGTTAACTGTGACTATTTTGGGTGAGGAAATAACGGCCACCGTGGCCAGCGCCCGCACAATTGACTATACCAGTTTTCAAATTAATTTTTCGCTTATGATGTCACCCAATGTACTTGAAGCGTATCCTAAAACATTCTTATCAACGGTATATTTAAATCAAGGTGAGCAACAGCTAGCACGCCAAATTGCTAAAGAGCTGCCCGGTATTACGATTGTTCGTACTAAGCAAGTGCTGGATACGATTCGCGAGATGATAGGCTATATCGCTATCGCATTACGCATAACCGTAGCGATAAGTTTGTTTGCCGGCATATTAGTGTTAATTGCCGCTTTAAGCGCCACCGTTGAACAGCGCTTATATGATATTGCCGTATTTAAAGTGTTGGGTGCACGCAAAGCCGATATTTTAAAAGCGTGCAGTGTTGAATGGATATTGCTTGCCCTTATCACATCACTCATTGCCGCTGGCATTGGAACTTTCAGTGCTTATCTAATCAACCAGCGATTTAGAGCAACGGAATTTAATATTATGCCTGAAATAACCGTTATTACCGTGCTAAGTTGTATTATGTTAATTTGGATTACCGGATATTTAACCAATAATCGCCTATTTAACTTTCGCCCAAGTGCGATGCTTAGAAACGAATAAACTTAGTTTATAAAGCTGCTACAACGGTCATCTCAACCCACATTTCAGGTTTGGCTAAAGCTGCCTGCACGCAGGTTCGCGCTGGGCGTGGAGCATCGCCCAACCATTCACCCCAAATAACATTCATACGCGCGGCTTGGGTGATATCTTTAATGTGAATGAGCACGTGAAGCATTTTAGTTTTATCTGATCCTACTTCAGCTAAGTGATCATCAATGCGGGCAAGCACTTGGCGTGTTTGCTCTTCTAAATCGCCATCATAACTATCGGCTACTTGGCCACATAAATAAGCCAAATTATGGTGCGTAACAATGCGGCTAAGCTTCTCGCCAGTGCGAAATCGTTCAATCGTCATAAAAATCTCTTTCATCAAAAATCGCGAACCACAAAAGCGCGCTTTAAAAGAATGGCTGGGGTACCAGGATTCGAACCTGGGATCACGATACCAAAAACCGATGCCTTACCGCTTGGCCATACCCCAGCACCGAGGGTTTATTTAGCGCAAGCGAAACGTTACGGCAAGAGGCAACTCGCCATTTCTTGTAAAGAACTACCTTTTTTGTTAAGAACTTGTCTGATGTTGCCTCAAATAAACTCACAAAGCTTGCCAAAAAAAGCGTTTTATGTGATGCGGCACGCTCAATCTGTTGATAATGCACGCGCTATAGTGTCTGGCCGCAGCGATCCGCCACTCAGTCAGCAAGGTATTGATGAAACACTATCCTTGCGGGCATTATATCAACAGCTATCGCCTCCTCCCGACCGAATTATTGTGAGCAATAAAGTGCGTACTCATCAAACTGCACAATATTTGACGGGGTTAGACATCAACAATTCCAAATCTTTAACGGATTTGATGAAAGGGATTTAGGTATTGCTGATGGTATATGGACAGAATCTCAGCAATTGAGAGCCAAGCAAAATAATGATAAAATAGATGGGGAAGAGCCGGTATTCGAACATTTAAAACGTACATTAAATACGTTTTATTTATTATTTTCAGAAATTCCTGATAATGCTATGCCGCTGATTATTTGCCATTCAGGCACCATTCGACGAACCCTTAAATTGACTGGCTTACAATCAGAACCTCTAATTGCGAATAATGTGTTGCTTGAGTTTTTGCCGCTTATCAAAGGATGGAATATTTTCGAGAATAGTTTCAAGGATGAAAAGCTATGTAAAGCATTGCTCTACACCGTTTAGACATCAGGTGTGCCCACATTATTTTCAATCCAACTAAGAAATGGTTGATGCCCATTTGACACTGGTAAAGCAATGATACACGGACAATCGTACGAGTGAAGCTGACAAATAGCAAATTCGGCTAATGAGAAATTTGCATCTGTCGTTTTGAAGATTACAGCAATTTCCTCACTCGTTTCGCGTTTATTCTGCCATGTATAATAGCTGGTAATAGCGGGCAACCTATTGGCACATGCTACCAGTTTTTTATCTAACAATGCATCAATTATCGTTTCAGCCTCTTTGACAGAACCAAAAGTGCAATAGAGTAATATGCAGTTATTTGTCATGTTGCATTACGCTGTTTGCGTAATTGCGCCCAATAAGCCAAGCGTTTGCTAATATCACGCTCAAAACCACGTTCGATGGGTTGGTAATATTCTTGACGTTGCATTTCTTCAGGAAAATAGTTTTGGCCTGAGAAGCCGTCTGGGGCATCGGGATCATATTGATAGCCTTTGCCATAGCCGATGGATTTCATCATGGATGTAGGTGCATTTAAAATATGTGCAGGTGGCATAAGCGATCCATTTGATTTTGCATCGCGCTGTGCCGATTTATAGCCAACATAAGCCGCATTTGATTTGGGAGCTGTCGCTAAATAAATAACCGCTTGTGATAGGGCTAGGTCACCTTCTGGCGAGCCTAAAAATGAATAGCATTGTTGCGCAGCCATGCAGTGAGGTAATGCGTTAGGGTCGGCCATGCCAATATCTTCAACCGCCATTCGCACTAAACGACGCGCTAAATAAAGTGGATCTTCGCCGCCATCCATCATGCGTGCAAACCAATATAATGCTGCCTGCACATCTGAACCACGCACCGCTTTATGCAAGGCTGAGATTAAATTATAGTGCCCTTCTTGCTTTTTATCGTAAATAGGCGCGCGGTGGCCAATAAATGTAGCAAGCGCCTGCTCATCGAGGTCTTTTGCTAGCGAATCACTATTAGCATCTTGATGCAGAAAAATCTCATCGGCCATGTTTAACAAGGTACGGCCATCTCCATCAGCCATAAGGATAAGCGTTTGACGAGCGTAATCTGTCAAATGAAGCTTTTTTTGGTGCAATGACTCCGCTCTTTGAAGCAGTTTTTCTAGTGCTGATTCATCTAAGCGCTTTAAAATAATCAATTTACAGCGTGATAGTAATGCTGCATTTAATTCGAATGATGGATTTTCGGTTGTTGCACCAATTAACGTTACGGTACCGTCTTCTACAAAGGGTAAGAATGCATCTTGTTGCGCGCGATTAAAGCGATGTATTTCATCTACAAAAAGTACGGTTCTCTTGCCATCTTTACGGCGAATTTTCGCTTTTTCAAACGCTGCTTTCAAATCTGCTACACCGGAAGTTACAACCGATAGTGTAGCCATTTCATATCCACTTGCTGTTGCAAGTGCCTTAGCTAGAGTTGTTTTGCCACAACCAGGCGGGCCCCATAATAGCAATGAAACCATATTACCGGATTTTAATAAGCGACTCAATGTGCCATCAACACCTAATATATGATCTTGGCCGACAATATTCTCAACCTGATTCGGGCGGAGTCTGTCAGCTAAGGGTGCGATTTGGTGCACTGAAGTTTCAAAAAGTTCAGAATTGGCAGCATGTTTCATCATTTTAAATTAAGCTATTTTCTTTCATAAAAAAAGGCCAGATTAGATAACTAATCTGGCCTTTTAAGAAAGTATAAGAACTATTCAGTCACTTCAACTTCAACTTCTGTTTCTCTATCTTCGGGAAGCTCAACATCAATATCGGTTGGTACTTCATAAGTTTCAGTTTCAGTTTCAACGTTAATATCCGTTGGTACTTCAACTTCACGGGTTTCAGTTGTAACATCAATATCAGGACCGCGAAGCTCAGCTTCAGGCATTTCGCCGCCAGTAACTTCAACGTTAGGTAAAGCACCTTCATCCGTTACGCGAAAATCTAAAAGTAAAACGGCTGCAATTACAACAACAACTGCAAGTACGATTGCCATAGTGGTAGATGATTTCATAATAATATTCCTATAAATTTTTGTTTCTTTTCAAACCAATAACTAAAATAAAATGCTTTATCCTTATTGAGTGAGATAACGCCTTATAGCTTAATTATTTGTAATTGAAACGATAATCTTCATTTATAAGTTAACAGGCTATTGGAATAAAGACTCTCGATATAAAGAATGCATTAATGCTACAAATTAAACTGTGCGAGCATAGCCTTTAAAACATCAGAAGGTACTGCAAAACCAATACCTTGACTGCCGCCGCTTTGTGAGAATATAGCCGCATTAATGCCTATTAATCTTCCTTGCATATCCACTAAAGCCCCACCTGAATTACCAGGGTTGATTGCAGCATCCGTTTGAATAAATGCCTGTGATTGCGGAATTTTGCGGGAAAAGTCGCCTACTCCGCGAGCGAGTGCTGATACAATACCACTCGTTACCGTTTGCCCCACACCAAATGGATTACCAATAGCCAATACTAAATCGCCTACTTCAAGTGATTGCGATATGGCAAGCGGCAAAAATGGCAATTTACCACCATTGGTATCAATCATTAAAATGGCGAGATCGGTGCCTTTATCAAGTGCCACTATACGCGCTGGAAATTCACGCTTATCATTTAAAACAGCAATAATTTCATCGCTTTCGGCAACGACATGACTGGAAGAAACAATTATGCCATCGGGATGTACAATAACGCCTGATCCCAACGATTGAACGATACGCTCTTGGCTAAGCTGATTTTGTAAGGGATGCCCTTCAAAAAACCTGTGAAACACTGGGTCACTGTAGAGTTGAGCGAGCGGTGATCGCACTTGAACGCGGCGTTTGGTATAAATATTAACCACTGCTGGCGCGGCTTTTTTAACGACAGGTGAAAATGATAGCTGCATTTGCATAGGCGTAGCGGGCACAAGTTTTTGTGCCCAGCTAGGCGCAGATAAGCTAATAAATATAATAAATAACAGGATGCGCATAACGCTCTTATAATACCTTAGTTATAAAAGAGAAGTGTTATGCACCCATGGCAGCGCTATGATCAGCAGTTTTTGCTTTTTCTTTTTTATCTTCCTCATGCCCAACAAATCCATTTTTAGATAGGTTAGGCAGTTTGTCCGTAAACGATAATTTCTTAGGTTCAGCAATAAGCGGTTTAGCATCATGTTGCGCTTGTTTTTCATGTTCAAGATGTTTGGAAACTTTTGCTAAACCATTTAAATATTCTGGTGATGTGTTAAAGCCATGCTTTAACAAGGCCACCATATCTTGTTTTTCAAGACGCGGGAGCGCCTCTTTAGCTTGATCAAATGTAATTTCTGCACCTTCAGCTTTTTTATGAGCAAGAACAGCAGCAATAATTAAATTGGGTTTGTTTTTAGATTTGTGCTTATCAAAATCATCGGCAATGCGCATCAAATCATGAGTATAATGCACATCAGAATGTTTATCAAATACTGCTAGATGGTTTTCAGTTTCCGATTTATA
This sequence comes from uncultured Alphaproteobacteria bacterium, assembly GCA_963837025.1. Lineage (GTDB taxonomy): Bacteria > Pseudomonadota > Alphaproteobacteria > Rickettsiales > JALZUV01 > JALZUV01. The sequence goes on along the minus strand of CAWILT010000001.1, from coordinate 237,922 downwards.
CGTGTTAATTAGCTCCGCGGCTTCTTCGCGATTTATGCTTGTTTCAACGCCACGCGCGGCAGTGAGTAATGTAGAAACCAACCTAACAACAGAATCTTGCAAATCATGTTTATGTATCTCTTTCTTTTCTTGGTTTTCAAGTGCTGGAGTTGCGACAACAGTAGGATTTTCAGGCGCGGCTGTTTTGCGCATGATTTCAGCTTCATCATCAGGTAATTTTACAGCAGCGGTAGGAATGGTTTTTTCTAAGCCCTCTTTTGCTACGATAACGGTGCCTACAGTGCCTGCCAATTGTGCTTGCGCTAAAGCCGGTTCAGGATTCACTAACCATTCGGTCACTTTTGGCGCGAGCTGTTCGCTTAAATTGTTCGCTGTTAAGTCAATACCTTGGGAATTAACAAATTTTGTAACTGCGGCATAATCCATGGCCGCCAATGCCTGCGTTAATTTAGCCGTTCCATCTGCAGCAAGCTGCCAAACCGCGGCAGGAGTGCCCTCTACTCCCTCAATAAACGCATTAGGATGTGCTGCACGCAATTCATCTTCGTATAACTTACGGCTACTACCATCCAAAAGCTCATTGAATCGCTGTTCAGCAATTTTCTCAACCGAATGCGGCACGATATCGCTTTGATAAGCATCAAGTGCAGCAATTTCATTCACACGTGATAGTTGTTTCAATAAGCCCGCAAATGAGTTTGCAAATGGCTGGAGGATGGAGGGGGTTTGTAAGGATGTGTTCATAGGGTTAAATTAGCAAAGCTTTAGATAAAAATCACGTTACAGTTTGATGACATTTAATTTTTATTTGGCCAATAAAAAAGGCCGCCCTACTGGACAGCCTTTTTTGTATTCAAAAATCAATTAAGCAGTAGCCGCTTTTTTCTCTGGCGCTTCTGGTGCTTCAACTGGTTCGTCATCATTCATAAACTCAACAGGTCCAGAGTCTTGGCCTTTTGCGGATTCATCACGGTCAACGAGCTCAATAATTGCCATTGGCGCATTATCACCATAGCGAAAACCTGCTTTAAGCACACGCACATAACCGCCTTGACGATCTTTATAGCGTTCCGCTAACACATCAAACAGTTTAGCGGCCATGTCTTTATCCGCTAATTGCGACAAAGCCTGACGACGATGGCTTAACTCACCCTTTTTACCCAGTGTAATTAGCTTTTCAACAATCGGCTTAAGCTCTTTTGCTTTAGGCAAAGTGGTTTTAATTTGCTCATGCTTGATGAGTGACGAAGCCATATTGGTCCAAAGCGCCTTACGGTGCGTTGACGTGCGGTTAAGCTTGCGTCCTTTCATGCGATGTTTCATGGTTTATCTCCTAATTTCCTAAAACCTAGTAAGGCTCTTCATATTTGCGTGCTAAGTCTTCAATTGATTCTGGTGGCCATTCAGCAACATCCATACCAAATTTTAAACCCATGTTACCCAGAACATCTTTAATCTCATTCAATGACTTACGACCAAAGTTTGGAGTTTTAAGCATTTCAGATTCTGATTTTTGAACAAGGTCGCCAATATAAACGATATTATCGTTTTTCAAGCAATTTGCAGAACGCACAGAAAGCTCAAGTTCATCAACCTTTTTCAGTAAATATGGGCTAAATGGCAGCGCATTATCATCTTCTTTAGCTTCGGGCATTGGCGTATCTTCAAAATTAATGAAGAGACGCACTTGATCTTGCATGATACGAGCTGAAAGTGCTACCGCATCTTCCGCGCTGATTGAACCATCTGTTTCAACCGAAATCGTCAATTTATCATAATCGGTACGTTGACCTACACGAGCATTATCAACTTTGTATGATACCTTACGTACCGGGCTGAAAAGTGCATCAATCGGAATCATGCCAATAGGTGCATCCTGTTGCTTGTTATCCGCAGCGCGAACGTAACCGCTACCTACTTCAACAATAAGCTCCATGTTAATTTGGCCATCTTTATCCAATGTACAGATAACGAGGTCTTTATTTACAATTTCAATATCGCCAGGGCATTCGATTTGCGCTGCCGTTACTTCACCCGGGCCTTTAGCCTTGAGGGTAAGTTTGCGACGTTCAGGCTCTTGGCCTTTAATACGCAAATCTTTAATATTAAGAATGATATGCGTTACATCTTCGCGCACACCTTCGATAGATGAAAATTCATGCAACACACCTTCAATTTTAATCGACGTTACCGCAGCGCCTTGAAGGCTAGAAAGTAAAATGCGACGCAAAGCATTGCCTAAAGTGTAGCCAAAGCCACGCTCTAGTGGCTCAGCAACCACATCAGCGCGGCTGAGTGATTTGTCTTTAGCATTCACGTCAATAGTGGTTGGCTTAATAAGATCTTGCCAGTTTTTATTTAAAAGAGCAGACATTGAGATAAACTCCGTAAGTTGTAGCGCACGCGTATTTTACTGTGCGCTGAATTTCGTAAATTAAACGCGACGACGCTTTTTAGGGCGGCAACCATTATGTGGAATAGGGGTTACATCTTTAATTGATGTCACATTCAAACCGGCCGCTTGCAAAGCACGTAAAGCAGATTCGCGTCCGCTACCTGGGCCTGTAACAATAACTTCGATTGTTTGAACGCCGTGTTCCATTGCTTTTTTAGCCGCATCATCAGCCGCCATTTGCGCCGCAAATGGAGTTGATTTACGCGAGCCTTTAAAGCCTTTATGGCCAGCAGATGACCATGCCAAGGTATTTCCACCTTTATCCGTCATCGTGATGATAGTGTTGTTAAATGTCGCAACGATAAAAGCTTTTCCTTCCGGAATATTCTTTTTCGCTTTACGTTTTACTGGTGCTTTTGCCATGCTTAATCCCTATTTTTTCTTACCGGCGATTGCCACTGCTTTACCTTTACGCGTGCGCGCATTGGTATGCGTACGTTGTCCACGTACAGGCAAACGGCGACGATGGCGCAAGCCACGGTAGCAGCCTAAATCCATCAAACGCTTAATATTCATGCTTACTTCACGACGCAAATCACCTTCAACGGTATAATCCGCATCAATTGCTTCACGAACCTTGATAAGCTCATCATCAGTATAATCTTTTAGGCGCTTACTTTCATCAATTCCAACTTTCGCTAGAATATCACGCGCAAATTTTGATCCAATTCCATGAATATAAGTCAAGGACACAATGCCACGCTTATTATCAGGAATATTCACACCGGAAATACGGGGCATAATCTCTCCAAAATTAATGTTTCTCGGGCCTCTTCCAGCCACAGGGAGCGCGCATCATAGAAACTATCTCGACGCTGTCAACGGCTAATTCAGCTTAAATCACACTTTTGCTGGCTGTTGCGGCATTTAAGTTTGCGAGGATTGTAGAATTGAAATTATGGCGCTGGTCACATCCTCAATAGGCTGCATGGCATCCACCTGAGTTAACACGTTCATCTTTTTATAAAATGGCAATAACGGCTCTGTCATGTCGGCATAAGCCTCCAGACGCGCAGCAACCGTTTGCGCATTATCATCTTTGCGACGACTAAACTCAGTAGCGCCACATATATCGCATTTATCTGCTTTAAGCGGCATTTTAAAGCTATCATGATATCCGGCGCCACAATCTGAGCATGCAAAACGTCCTGAGATACGCTCCACTAACGCAGTTTCATCAACCTTAAGCTCCAACACTAAATTTAATTTTAGTTTTTTCTTTTTAAACAAAGCTTCTAATGCCTGCGCCTGCCCCAACGTGCGCGGAAAACCATCTAAGATAAATCCATTTTGGCAATCGGCGGCCTTAATGCGCTCATCAATCATCTCAATCATAATATCATCAGATACGAGCTGACCAGCACTCATCACCGCTTGCAACTTTTTGCCTAAGGATGAGCCTTCAGCAACGGTTTCACGTAGCATATCGCCTGTAGAAAGCTTGGGCACATTTAAATGGTGTTTAATAACATCGGCTTGTGTGCCCTTGCCTGCCCCTGGTGGGCCTAACAAAATAAGAATCATGCTTTAACGCTTTCCTTTTTTGCCCTTGCCTCGCAATTTTGCTTGCTTGATAAGGCCTTCATATTGATGGGCAAATAGATGGGACTGTATTTGTCCTACAAAATCAAGGATTACATTTACGGTGATGAGCAAACTTGTTCCACCTAAAAATAATGGTAAGGAATATTTTGATATCACAATTTCGGGTATAACGCAGATAAAGGCGAGATACAGCGCGCCAACCACGGTAATGCGCGTGGTGATATAATCTAAATATTTCGCGGTTTGCTGGCCAGGACGATAACCCGGAATATAAGCACCCTGTTTTTTCAAATTATCTGCCGTATCATCAACATTAAATACAACCGCAGTGTAGAAAAATGCAAAGAAAATTACTATTCCACCATAAAGTGCTACGTATAGCGGCGAACCATGCTGCAAATAGGATGTGGCAACAGTTAGCCATTCTGATGAGTCGGGGCCACTATTAAACCCGGCAATTGTAAGCGGAAATAATAATATTGAACTCGCGAAGATAGGTGGAATCACACCCGACATATTTAATTTAATGGGTAAATGCGAATTCTCGCCCTGAAACATTTTATTGCCCATTTGGCGCTTTGGGTGCTGAATCACCACGCGGCGCTGAGCACGTTCCATAAACACGATAAAAGCAAAAATCCCGATAAGACCAAGAAATAGCAAAATTAGTGCTTCGGTTGATATAACGCCTCTGCGACCCATTTCAAACATTTGTGCAAATGCAGAAGGAAATTCGGCAATAATACCTACAGTAATGATCAACGAAATACCATTACCAATACCGCGCGAGGTGATTTGCTCGCCCAACCAAACTAAAAACATGGTACCGCCAACTAACGTTGCAGTAGCTGTGAAACGGAAGAATAAGCCGGGATCAATCACCGCTGAAGCACCGGTTCCGCCTGTCATGCCCTCTAGACCGACAGCGATACCAAAGCCTTGAAGAATCGCTAAAGCTACGGTTCCATAGCGCGTATATTGGTTAATTTTGCGTTTACCCGCCTCACCTTCTTTCTTTAGTGCGGCTAAATGCGGCGAAGCTACGGTGAGCAATTGGAGGATAATGGATGCTGAGATGTAAGGCATAATGGTTAATGCAAAAATCGTCATACGACCTAATGCACCCCCTGAAAACACGTTAAACATACCAAGCACGCCGCTTGATTGCTGCTCAAAAATCTCTTTCAAAATAAATGGATCAATACCAGGAATGGGAATAAATGATCCAACACGTGCAATAATGAGCGCCCCAAGCACGAATAATAATCGCTGCTTTAATTCGGTTGCACGAGCAAAAACGCCCATATCTAAGTTAGCAGCTAATTTTTCAGCAGTTGTTGCCATGGGTGTGTACCACTTATTGTTTGTTAGTTTTAGCGATAGGTTCTATCGCTAAAACTAATGAATGTGAACCTAAAACTTTGATGTTTGAACATAAAAAAATGCCGCTTCAATGAAAGCGGCATTTTCAACATTACTTTAAAATTTGACTAAGCGTCTTTTTTCTCAGTTTCAGCTTTTGGTGAATCTTTTTTAGCTACCGAAGATTTTGAATCCGATTTGGCTTCTTTCTTCTCAGTCACTTTTTTAGCTACTTCACGAAAAGAAACGGAACCACCAGCTTTTTTAACAGCTTCTTCAGCAGATTTTGAAGCTTTGGTTACTTCAATCGTTAATTTCGCGGTTAATTCGCCTTTATTAAGCAATTTAATGCCATTAGAATTTTTGCGAGCTAAACCTTTTTCAACTAAAAAATCTTCGGTGATTTTATCAGAAGCACTAAAGCGTTTCGCATCTAGAGCTTTTTGCAACATGCCTGTATTAACGGTCGCATATTCAACGCGATTTGCATTCGTAAAACCACGCTTAGGTAAACGACGGTTAATCGGCATTTGACCGCCTTCAAACCCTTTAATGGCAACACCGGAACGTGATTTTTGACCTTTATGGCCACGACCGGCTGTTTTACCTGTGCCTGAACCAATACCGCGGCCTACGCGTTTACGATTCTTTTTAGCGCCTTCATTATCTTTTAATTCGTTAAGTTTCATCATAACCTCTTGTTGCGCCATGCGAAGCATGACTCGCTCTCGCTATTAATCTTCGATTTTTACCAAATGGTGAACTTTGTTAATCATACCACGAACGGATGGCGTATCTTCCAATGTACGTGTGCGGTTGATTTTGTTGAGACCCAATCCAATAAGCGTTTTGCGTTGCGAGCCTTCACGGCCTGTCGCACTGCCAGTTTGCCTAACAGTAACTGTGTTGCCCGCTTTAGCTGCTGGCTTTTTTACTGCTGCTTTTTTTGCTTTTGCCATGATATCCTCTATTCTTCGCTTGAATCTGCGCTAAAGTCGCTGCCGTCACGGCGGCTAACGATATCGCTCACTTTTAAACCACGTTTAGCCGCAATTGAGCGTGGCGAACGCACATCTTTAAGTGCCGTTAGCGTTGCTTTAACCATGTTATATGGATTAGATGTTCCTGTAGATTTGCACACTACATCATGTACGCCTAAAGCCTCAAATACCGCACGCATTGGACCACCCGCAATAATACCCGTACCTGCTGGAGCTGTACGCATCACAACGCGACCTGCACCGTATCGCGATGTAATATCATGGTGTAAAGTGCGACCTTCGCGTAAAGGTACGCGAATCATGCTTTTTTTAGCAACATCAGTGGCTTTACGTACCGCATCCGCAACTTCTTTTGCTTTGCCTTTACCATAGCCCACTTTACCTTTACCATCGCCCACAATAACCAAAGCAGCGAAACCAAAACGACGTCCACCTTTTACAACTTTAGCTACACGATTAATGGATACGAGCTTATCAATTAAGCCAGAATCAGCATCATCGCGATTATGCTTGTAATTTTGTCCTTGATTATTCTGTGCATGTGAGTTCATTTTTATCTTTCCTAGAAGTTTAAGCCAGCTTCACGTGCAGCTTCGGCTAATGCCTTTACACGTCCGTGATAGATAAACCCACCACGATCAAACTTAACTGTATCAATTTTTGCTTTTTTCGCGCGCTCAGCAACTAATTTACCAACCGCTTGTGCGGCAGTAACATTACCACCATAAGATACGCCTGCATCTTTTTCTTGACTTGAAGCCGCTGCAAGCGTTTTGCCATTCACATCATCAATTACTTGCGCGTATATGTGGTTAGCAGATCGGAAGATAGAAAGACGAATAGTGCGTTTTCCACCTTTTTTCTTAAGCTGAAAACGAGTGCGCTGAGCGCGACGTTTAAATGATTCTGACTGAGCCATGATTTACCTACTTTTTCTTTCCTTCTTTGATGCGAACATACTCGCCTACATAACGCACACCCTTGCCTTTATAAGGCTCTGGCTTACGTAGCGCGCGAATTTCAGAAGCGGTTTGACCTACCTTCTGCTTGTCGGCACCTGATAATGAGATACTGGTTTGTGTATCCACACGGGCTGTAACACCTTCAGGAATCACAAAATAAGTATCGTGGCTGTAGCCTAGTGAAAGAATAAGAACATTACCCTTTTGTGCTACACGATACCCTACTCCACGTAATTCCAAATCTTTCTTGAAGCCTTCAGAAACGCCCGTTACTAAGTTCTGGATGTTACTGCGAGTCGTACCCCACATAGAGCGTGAGAATTTTGTGTTGTCAGATGGAGCAACTTTAACAGCGCCCTCTTCCATTGTCACTTTTACATTACCAAGTATCTGCGTCGAAAGTTCGCCGCCTTTACCTTTAACCGTAATTTTATTATCCGAGATATCTACGGTGACACCTGCGGGAATTTCGATGGGATATTTACCTACGCGTGACATAATAATTTCCTTAGAATACTTCGCAAAGAATTTCGCCACTCACGTTTTTCGCGCGTGCTTGAGCATCGCTCATCACACCACTAGACGTAGAGATAATCGAAATACCTAAACCATTGTTAACTTTTGGCAAAGCCGATACAGGCGAATATTCGCGGCGACCTGGCTTTGAAATACGACGAATCTTGGTGATAACCGGTTCATCATCGTGGTATTTTAATTCTACATTCAAAGCTGGGCGCGCTTCCGTGCCCACTTTTTTGTACCCCGAAATGTAACCTTCTTGCAAAAGTACTTCACATACATTCGAAATAACTTTTGAATATTTGGTTTCAACTGAATGCAACCGCGCTTTTTGGCCATTACGTATGCGTGTTACAGTATCGGATAATAGATCGTTCATAGACATAGCAATAGTTCCTTTTCTACCAGCTTGATTTCACAAGGCCGGGAATCTGACCAAAGTTGCCAAGTTCGCGCAATGCAATACGTGACAAGTTAAATTTACGATAGTTGCCACGCGAACGCCCAGTAAGACCGCAACGGTTACGCACGCGTGAAGGTGATCCGTCACGCGGCAAGCTCATTTAATTTCAACTGTGCATCAAAACGTTCTTCCATCGGAAGATCGCGATTCATGATCGTCGCTTTCAACGCATTACGCTTAGCAGCATATTTTGCAACTTTACGACGACGCGTTTCATTTTTTTCAATAGAGCTTTCTTTAGCCATAATATTATCTGTCCTTTAATGCTAGCTTTGTTGCTGCTGAGGTTTTTTGAATGGGAAGTTAAACGCAGAAAGTAGTGCACGTCCTTCTTCGTCATTAGCAGCGGTAGTCGTGATAGTAATATTCATACCACGCACTTTTTCAACTTTATCATAATTAATTTCCGGAAAGATAATTTGCTCTTTAATACCGAAATTGTAATTGCCTTGACGATCAAATGATTTAGGGGATAGCCCACGAAAATCACGAATACGAGGCATAGCAATATTGATCAAACGATCTAAAAATTCATACATACGGTCGCCGCGCAATGTAACTTTACAGCCAATCGGCATGCCTTCACGCAATTTAAAACCTGCAATCGATTGACGCGCTTTAGTCACCATCACTTTTTGACCTGCAATCGCTTCCATTTCAGCCACGGCACCTTTAACCACTTTGCTATCAGCAACTGCGTCGCTTAATCCCATATTAAGCACGATTTTATCAAGCTTAGGCATTTGCATTGCATTTTTAAATCCAAACTCTTTCTGGAGCGCGGGTACAACTTCTTTTAGATACTGTTCTTTTAAACGAGCCGACATAATTTTACTCTGCAATATTCTGTTTAGTTTTCTTTGCGGTGCGCACTTTTGTGCCATCTTTCAAGGTTGAGAACCCAACACGTGAAGCTTTTCCATCCGCTTCATAAGCCACATTCGAAATGTGAATAGAGGCTTCCTTTTCTTCGATGCCACCTGCACCCGTGTGACTTGGTTTAGTGTGACGCTTTACTTTATTTACGCCCGCAACCAAAACGCGATCTTTACTAGGGAACATTTTTAGAATCTCACCGGTCTTGCCTTTATCACGGCCAGTAGTAACAATTACTTTATCGCCCTTTTTTAATTTAGCAGCCATTATAGTACCTCCGGTGCCAGTGAAACGATCTTCATGAAGCTGCGTGCGCGCAATTCGCGTACAACAGGACCGAAAATACGAGTGCCAATTGGCTCATTCGATTTATTTAATAATACAGCAGCATTTTTGTCAAAACGAATGGCTGTACCATCTTCACGCTTCACTTCTTTAGCGGTGCGCACGATAACCGCACGATGTACTTCACCTTTTTTCACTTTGCCGCGCGGGATAGCTTCTTTAACTGAAACCACAATCACATCTCCTACAGAAGCGATATTGCGGTGCGAACCACCCAAAACTTTAATACACTGCACTTTGCGTGCACCCGAATTGTCGGCGACTTCTAATGTTGATTGCATTTGGATCATAATGTAACCCTTTTATCCCTAATTCGTTAATTGTCTCTAAGCTACTGCTTCGAGCACAGTCCATGTTTTGCTTTTTGAAATCGGTGCACATTCAATAATACGCACTTCCTGACCCTGCTTTATACTGATTATCAGCATCATGCGCGGCATATTTTTTCGAGTCCGCGTCATTGTTTTGCGATAAAGCGGGTGTTTAATACGGCGGCTCACTAGAACCGAAACAGTTTTATCCGCTTTATCCGAAACAATCACACCTTGTAAAATACGCTTTGGCATAGTTTAAATCCTTAGTTTAAAACCGCATTTACGCAGTTTTGTTATTCTTTAGTTGGCTTAACTGCGTTTTCACACGCGCCACATCCCGACGAGTAGTACGAACTTGAGACGTTTTTTCGAGCTCGCCGCTAGCCTTACGGAAGCGAAAGTTTAATAAAGCTTTTTTACCGTCGCGCAACAAAGAAATGAGCTCGTCGCGTGTTTTTCCTTTTAAATTCGTCCATTTTACGCTTCGTCCCCTACACGTTTAACAAATTTTGTTTTAACGGGAAGCTTAGCTGATGCACGTTCAAAAGCACCACGAGCCATTTCTTCCGTTACACCGTCAAGTTCAAATAAGATTCGACCAGGCGCAACACGTGCAGCCCAATATTCAACAGAACCCTTACCTTTACCCATACGCACTTCAGCTGGCTTGCCGGTAACCGGTAGATCAGGGAAAATACGAATCCACAAACGACCTACACGACGCAAGTGACGTGTAATGGCACGACGTGATGCTTCAATCTGGCGAGCCGTAATACGCTCAGGCTGCAAGGCTTTTCAAGCCATAGCTACCAAAATTGAGCGTCATAGCCCCCTTTAGCATTACCGTGGATACGGCCTTTATGCTGCTTGCGGTATTTTGTTTTTTTCGGCTGTAACATGTTCTTACCCTAATTTATCTTTTAATCTTTATGCCGCGGTGTTAGCAGAAGTTGTTGCAAATGATTCGGTTTATTGTTATTCAGAATCTCACCTTTAAATACCCAAACCTTAACACCAATGATGCCGTAGGTTGTGAGAGCACGTGCTATACCATAATCTACATCGGCACGCAAGGTATGAAGTGGAACACGACCTTCACGATACCATTCCATACGTGCAATCTCAGCGCCACCTAAACGGCCGCCGCAATTGATACGAATACCTTCAGCACCCAAACGTAATGCCGATTGAACAGCACGCTTCATAGCACGACGAAACGAAACACGGCGTTCAAGCTGTTGGGCAATGCCTTCTGCAATTAAGGTTGAGTCTAGTTCTGGCTTACGCACCTCAACAATATTCAACGTGCACTTCATCAGTGGTGAATTTGCTGATTGTTTTGCGAACACGATCAATATCCGCACCCTTTTTACCGATAACAACACCTGGACGAGCCGTATGAATTGTAACAATTGCTTTTTTGCTAGGACGCTCGATAATAATATCACTAATACCCGCAGTCATCTAGCTCTTTTTGCACAAATTCACGAATTTTAAGATCTTCATGCAGAAGCTTTGCATAGTCGCTCATCTGCATACCAGCGTGAATCCCATGTTTTATTGATACCTAGACGTAGGCCAATCGGATTTACTTTTTGTCCCATTACTTGCTCTCTTCTTCGCTTAATATGATTGTTAGATGGCTAAACGGTTTTTCAATCGAGCACCACGGCCACGCGCACGAGCGCGGAAACGTTTCATTTTCATCGCTTTGCCAACATAAGCCTCTTTTACAACCAAATCATCAATATTTAAATTATGATTATTCTCAGCATTCGCAATGGCAGAATCGAGAAGTTTTCTGACATCATTGGCAATACGGCGACCACAAAATGTAAGCTGCGTGCGGGCTTTATCCACCTGCATGCCACGAATCATTTTAGCCACCTGATTCAATTTAATCGGACTAGTGCGCAGGTTGCTTAACCGAGCGCGTGCCTCATTAGGTTTTCTTACAATAACGTTTTTTCCCATGATATTACCTATCCTCTTCGCTTTCTTGTCAGCACCATGGCCCCAGATACGTACGTGTTGGAGAAAATTCGCCAAATTTATGACCAATCATTTCTTCAGAACCAAGACAGGGATGAACTTTTTGCCGTTATATACGCCAAAAGTTAAGCCAATGAATTGTGGCAAAATCGTTGAACGACGCGACCATGTTTTAATCACCTGGTTACGGCCGCTTTCGCGCGCAACTTCTGCTTTCTTAAACAGATACCCATCAACAAATGGGCCTTTCCAAACCGAACGAGTCATATCAATTAACCTTTACGTTTCTTCGCTTGATGGCGCGTGCGCACCACTAATTTATTTACTTTTTTCTTGCTGCGGGTTTTCGCACCTTTCGTTGGCTTACCCCATGGAGTCACCGGATGACGACCACCAGAAGTTTTACCCTCACCACCACCATGCGGGTGATCAACCGGATTCATCGCAACACCGCGAACAGTTGGACGAACACCCTTCCAGCGTGTGCGACCTGCTTTACCAAAATTTTGGTTTTGATGGTCAGCATTAGAGATAGCACCAATGGTAGCCATGCACTCGCCCAAAACTAAACGCAAGTTCGCCAGAGCGAAGTTTCAACTTGCGCATAACCAGCATCTTTACCCACTAACTGAGCATAGCCACCTGCTGAACGTGCAATTTGTGCACCTTTATCAGGCTTCATCTCAATATTGTGAATGATGGTACCTACGGGAATGTTTTTAAGTGGCATAGCATTACCAGGCTTCACTTCAACCTTTTCACCCGCTTCTACTTTATCACCAACACTCAAACGCTGTGGAGCAATAATATAAGAAAGTTGCATCATCCTCATACTTAATTAAGGCAATAAAAGCCGTGCGATTAGGATCATACTCAATACGCTCAACAGTTCGCAGCACCCGTTTTCGGTACGTTTAAAATCAACCAAACGATATTTTTGCTTATGACCACCACCAATATGACGTGTGGTAATGCGCCCTAGATTATTACGACCACCTGATTTCGTTTTACCCTCAGTCAAGCGCTTTCTCAGGCTTACCCTTGTAAAGCTCAGAACGATCAATAAGAACTAAGCCGCGCTGTCCAGGTGTTGTTGGATTATATTTCTTTAATGCCATTAGTTTACTCCCGCCATTGTATCAATGGTCTGACCTTCTGTTAGCGTAACAATTGCTTTTTTACGATCATTCTGCTTACCTTTAATACCACGAAAACGCTTTGTTTTACCGTGAACTGAAACTGTATTAACTTTTGTCACTTTCACACCGAATAATTTCTCGACTGCTTCCCGTACTTCAAGCTTCGTTGCTGCAGGATGAACCTGAAAAACGACCTTGCCTGCTTTCGAAGCAATGGTTGCTTTTTCTGTAATAACCGGATGTTGAATCACGTCATAGAGTGCTGGATTAATCGCCTGGTGCTTGTTTCTTACTCATGCTGATAACCTCTTTTCTAAATCTTTCTAATGCGTGCTTCGGTATCACAACATCGTCATGGCGCAAAATGTCATAAACATTCAAACCAGCCTGAGCAATTTCGTCCATATAAGGCAAATTACGAATCGACTGTGTAAATGCATCTTTAGTTGAATCACCGCGTACAAATAGAATTTTGCTTAAACCTAAATTACCTAAATTATTTTTCATTTCAGCAGTGCTTGGTTTTTGAATCGTTAATGTATCAACTACCTTCAAATTACCTGAAGCTACTTTAGCTGATAGCGCAGATTTTAAACCTAAAGCACGTACTTTTTTAGGTAATTTATGAGCATGTGAGCGAACGCGCGGACCAAATGTTGTTGCGCCCGTACGATGCTGACTTGCACGCATGGTGCCGCGGCGCGCATTACCCGTACCTTTTTGACGGTATGGCTTTGCAGTTGTTCCTTGAACTTCAGAACGTTCTTTGGTTTTATGCGTGCCAGCTTGACGCTTAGCCAATTGCCATAAAACAACACGATGCATAATGTCTGTGCGTGGCTCAATACCAAACACATCATCATTTAGCTCAACTTCGCCTGAAGCCTTACCATCTAATACTATGAGTTTAATTTTCATTTCATTCTTCCTTTACGCTTACGCTTGACCGTTTTCGTCGGTTGCTTGGGCGTTATTAACTTCGTCAACCGCTACAGGTGTTTCCTTAGGTGCTGAATTAGAATTATCAGCCTTTAGACCAGCAGGATGTGGCGCTTCAGCAGGTAATGCTAATTTTACTGCATCTTTAATCGTTACATAACCGTTTTTAGAACCCGGTACTGCACCTTCAATAAAGATTAGCCCTTGCTCAGCATCGGTTGAAACAATGCGTAAACCTTGTTGTGTAACGCGCTCATCACCCATGTGTCCAGCCATTTTCTTGCCTTTAAATACACGACCCGGATCCTGACATTGCCCCGTGGAACCATGGCTACGATGTGAAACCGATACACCATGTGATGCTTCTAAACCGCGGAAATTGTGACGCTTCATACCGCCAGCAAAACCTTTACCTTTAGATTGACCCGTAATATCAACGCGCTGTTCAGCAATAAAGTGAGTTGCAGCAAGCTCTTGACCCGTTTCAAGCATATGATTCTCATCAACACGAAATTCAACCACTTTAGAAGCAGGTTCAACTTTGTTTTTTGCATAATGGCCACGAAGAGGCTTTGCTCACGCGCTTTACCTTTGCCAAACCAAAGCCAAGTGCAACTGCTGTATAACCATCACGCGATTGCGTTTTCGTATTTACAACACGAACATTATCAAGATGTAAAACCGTTACTGGAATGCTCAAACCTGAATTATCAAAAATTCGCGTCATGCCCAGTTTTTTTGCAATAAGTCCCGTTCTCATTACGAGGCCTCCCCTAATTGAATATGCACATTCACGCCTGCAGAAAGATCTAATTTACCCAAAGCATCAATCGTTTGAGGCGTAGGATCTAAAATATCAATCATACGTTTATGCGTACGAATTTCGAATTGCTCGCGTGACTTTTTGTTCACGTGAGGCGAACGGTTAACCGTAAATTTTTCAATACGGCGTGGAAGTGGAATGGGTCCACGAACTACAGCGCCTGTACGTTTAGCCGTACTTACGATTTCCTGAGTCGAGCGATCCAGAATTTCATGGTCATAAGCTTTTAAGCGAATACGAATTTTTTGATTAGCCATGATTTGCTTTCCTTTACTCTTCAATCTTCGCTACGACACCGGCACCGACGGTACGGCCGCCTTCGCGAATTGCGAAACGTAGGCCTTCATCCATAGCAATCGGAGCAATCAGCTCGATATTCATTTCAATATTATCGCCTGGCATCACCATTTCCGTGCCTTCAGGCAAGTGAACCATACCGGTCACATCCGTCGTACGGAAATAGAATTGTGGACGATAATTGGTGAAGAATGGCGTATGACGGCCACCTTCTTCTTTGGTCAAAATATAAGCCTCAGCTTTGAACTTCGTGTGTGGCTTGATAGAACCAGGCTTGCAAAGCACTTGACCGCGCTCAACATCTTCACGCTTAGTACCACGCAACAGAACACCCACATTCTCACCTGCACGACCTTCGTCAAGCAATTTACGGAACATCTCAACACCGGTGCAAGTCGTCTTGGTGGTATCCTTAATACCCACAATCTCAATCTCTTCACCAACCTTCACAATGCCTTGCTCAATACGGCCAGTTACCACTGTACCACGACCCGAGATAGAGAATACATCCTCAATCGGCATCAAGAACGGACTGATCAACCGGACGCTCAGGCGTTGGAATATATTCATCAACGGCTTTCATCAATTCTAAAATCGCATTCTTGCCGATTTCGTCATTTTTGCCTTCAAGCGCTGCCAAGGCAGAACCTTTAATGATAGGAATATCATCGCCTGGGAAATCGTAAGAAGAAAGCAGCTCGCGAATTTCCATTTCAACCAATTCAAGAAGCTCTTCATCATCTACTTGATCCACTTTGTTCAAGAACACAACCAATGAAGGAACGCCTACCTGACGCGCCAACAAGATGTGCTCGCGTGTTTGGGGCATGGGGCCATCAGCCGCCGATACAACCAAAATACCGCCATCCATCTGTGCCGCACCGGTAATCATGTTTTTCACATAATCAGCGTGACCTGGGCAATCTACGTGTGCATAGTGACGGCCAGCCGTCTCATACTCAACATGCGCCGTTGCAATCGTAATACCACGTGCTTTTTCTTCAGGAGCCGCATCAATCGAATCATACGATGAATATTTTGCGCCACCCGTTTCAGCTAATACCTTCGTGATCGCAGCCGTCAACGACGTCTTGCCATGATCAACGTGACCAATCGTTCCAACGTTAACATGCGGCTTCTTACGCTCAAATTTCTCTTTAGACATGGGTCAATCCTCTTTCTTAAACTTTTTCTGTTAAGCTACTTTAGCTTTAATTTCTTCAGCCACGTTACTTGGAACGGGGGCATAATGGTCAAACGTCATGGTGAATTGTGCACGGCCTTGGCTCATAGAGCGTAAGGTGTTTACATAACCAAACATACTAGCGAGCGGCACAGTTGAATTCACCACACGAGCAATGCCGCGCTGATCCATGCCCAACACTTGGCCACGGCGTGAATTTAAATCACCAATAATATCACCCATATAATCTTCAGGCGTTACCACTTCCACTTTCATGATAGGCTCAAGAAGCGTTGGAGCCGCTTGACGAATACCTTCACGGAACGCGGCACGTGCTGCAATTTCAAACGCCATGACGCTCGAATCGACATCGTGATAAGCACCATCGATTAATGTTGCTTTAAAATCTACCATGGGGAAGCCAGCAATTACGCCCGTTTGCATGGCTGACTCAAGACCCTTTTGCACACCGGGAATATATTCGCGAGGAACGTTACCACCGGTAATTTTGCTTGTGAATTCGAAGCCTTTACCCATTTCATTTGGCTCAAATGTCAAGCACGATGCGTGCGAACTGGCCTGAACCACCCGACTGCTTCTTATGCGTGTAATCCATTTCAAATGATTTAGTGATGGTTTCGCGGTAAGCCACTTGCGGCGCACCAACGTTTGCTTCTACTTTGAATTCACGACGCAAGCGATCTACGATAATATCAAGGTGAAGCTCGCCCATTCCTTTAAGAATTGTTTGGCCTGTTTCTTCATCTGAAGATAAACGTAATGAAGGATCTTCGGAAGCCAAGCGGTTTAAGCCGATAGACATTTTCTCTTGGTCAGCCTTGGTTTTAGGCTCAACTGCCAGCTCGATTACTGGCTCTGGGAATTCCATACGCTCGAGAATAACCTGTTTATTCACATCGCAAAGGGTATCACCTGTTGTCGTATCTTTTAAACCCGCGATTGCAACGATATCGCCTGCGAATGCCTCTTTAACATCTTCACGGCTGTTAGCATGCATCAACAACATACGACCCACACGCTCTTTACGCTCTTTAACCGTATTCATCACATATGAACCCGCCTCAAGTTTGCCAGAATAAATACGGGTAAACGTCAACGACCCTACGAATGGATCAGTCATAATTTTGAAAGCGAGAGCAGAAAAAGGCTCGTCATCCGTAGATTTACGAATGATTTCTTTTTCAATATCATTCGCCGCAACACCTCTAATCGCTTCAACATCAGTTGGCGCAGGCATAAAATCAATAACGGCATCAAGAAGTGTTTGTACACCTTTATTTTTAAAGGCTGTCCCATTTAATACAGGCACTAATTCACCTTTAATTGTCCCTTTACGAATACATTTGCGAAGCGTTTCAGCAGATGGTGCAGTGCCCTCTAAGATAGGCTTCCATTGCTTCATCATCATATTCAAGCGCTTGCTCAACGAGTTTCTCGCGATATTCAGCCGCTTTATCTTTTAAATTCTCAGGAATTTCTTCTTCTTCCCATTTTGCGCCTAAAGACTCATCATTCCAGATAAGCGCTTTCATTTTGATTAAGTCTACTAAGCCCAAATAATCTTCCTCAGCACCAATAGGAAGCTGAAGAACGATAGGATTACAGCCTAACCGATCAACCATCATATCAACACAGCGATAAAAATCAGCGCCCATACGATCCATTTTATTTACGAAACACATACGCGGAACTTTATATTTGTCAGCTTGACGCCATACGGTTTCAGACTGAGGCTCAACACCTGCTACAGAATCAAATACGGCAACTGCACCATCGAGCACACGAAGTGAACGCTCCACCTCAATGGTAAAATCAACGTGGCCCGGAGTGTCAATAATGTTGATGCGATATTTTTCATCGTTACGCGTCCAGAAACAAGTGGTCGCCGCTGAAGTAATTGTAATTCCACGCTCTTGCTCTTGCTCCATCCAATCCATGGTGGCAGCGCCATCGTGCACTTCACCAATTTTATGGCTAACACCAGTATAGTAAAGAATGCGTTCCGTAGTCGTAGTTTTACCCGCATCAATATGCGCCATAATACCAATGTTACGGTAACGATTTAAAGGGGTTTGACGAGCCATTCTTACTACCTATTTAATATTCTTAAGTGTTAATTTATTTTTTTGCGACACAACATCGCCTTCGGCATTTATTAGCCACATATTAACCATATAATCGCCATTACGTGATTGAGCAGTATCGAACTCAGGAAAATATGTTTTGTCTGCTTGCGCGTTCAACGTGTAATCTTCTTTTACGCCTTTATCACCTTTTAAAAAAATGTAGGTAACATTATGAATTCCCGGAGTAACAGGAACAGGGTTTGTTACCACACTGGGCACGTTGAAGAACATTGCATTAGCTGTAATTTCCTGACCATCAACCGCAATGGGCAGAGCGATGCCGCTTGAAGTTGATATGCCGTTTAGAAAAGCGGAACCCGTAAATTCAGGATAAACATAAGCTTCTTGCTTTGATGAGCATGCCGCCATCAAAAACAAAAAAACGAATATACTGTAATTTTTGAGTTTCATTATTTCCCTTAGAAACGGAAGTGAGCAAACGCGCGGTTAGCTTCAGCCATTTTATGTGTATCTTCACGTTTTTTAATTGCACCACCACGATTAGCGGCTGCATCCATTAACGCCATCTGCAACTTCTTAGTTGCTTCTTTATCACGACGCGAACGCATGTCAGTAACTAACCAACGAATTGCCAATGCAATACGACGATCGTCACGCACTTCTTGTGGCACCTGATAAGTTGCACCACCCACACGACGCGAGCGAACTTCAACCGTTGGCTTTACATTTTCCATTGCCTCATGGAAAACTTTAATAGGATCATCATTAGCAGCTTCAATTAAATCGAATGCGCCGTAAACAATACGTTCTGCAGTGTTCTTTTTACCTGAAAGCATGATGCTATTCATGAATTTAGTTAGAATAACATCACCATATTTTGCATCTGGCAATACTTCACGTTTTTCGGCTCTATGGCGTCTAGACATATTAATGACCCTCTATTTAGGTTTCTTCGCACCGTAATGCGAACGACGTTGTTTACGATCTTTTACGCCTTGCGTATCAAGTACGCCGCGAATGGTGTGATAACGCACACCGGGTAAATCTTTTACACGACCACCGCGGATGAGAATCACGCTGTGTTCTTGAAGATTGTGACCTTCACCACCGATATAGCTGGTAACTTCAAAGCCATTCGTTAAGCGCACACGTGCAACTTTACGCAAAGCGGAGTTTGGCTTTTTAGGGGTGGTGGTATAAACGCGCGTGCAAACACCACGTTTTTGGGGATTTTGTTGTAGCGCAGGGACTTTATTCCGTTTGACGGGAACTTTACGACCTTTGCGCACCAGTTGGTTGATCGTTGGCATACTTTTTTCCAAAACTTTTTGTTTATTTCATACGCTTAAACAGGTTTTGGCCTGCTCAAGGAGGCCGCAACATAGGCATCTGCACTACAGTAGTCAAGCACTAACTGTGCATGGTATGCGCTTTTTATACCTAGCTGCATCGTAAAAATACATCACTTGTTTTTTAGTTAAGCAATTTAAATCGTTTTTTAACGAGTTGGGCTTATACCTCAAATTGAATTAACCTTATAATAAAGCCTATGAAGATGAGATTTCTTATAAACCTTACAATGACGAGTATTTTGCTTAGTAGTGCATCGCAAGCGGCAACGCTTGAGCAGGATTTGTCGCGTTTACTTAATTCACATCCGAGGCTTCAGGCTGAAACTCAAACGGTAAGAGCTGCCAAAGCTGCAATTGATCAAGCCCGATCAGGATATTTGCCAAGGCTTGATGCAGATGCAAGCTATGGTTATGAGGATACTGATCGTACAGAACTGGTGCCAGCGGGGGGTGACTTTTCACTGGAATCGAAGTCAGCAGCGATTAGTGCCAGCCAAAATGTGTTTGAAGGTTTTCGCACGGATGGTTCTATAAGTGAATCGCAGAGCTTGTTTGATCAAGCCAAAGCAACGCAACAATCAACCTTGCAACAATTATTGTTTGAAGGGTCGAGCACCTATTTATCGGTTTTGCGTCAAATGAAGTTAACGAAGCTATCGGTACGTAATATAACCACATTATCAAACCAGCTTAACATGGAAGACGAGCGTGTAGAGCGTGGGTCGGGTGTTGCAGTGGATGTGCTACAAGCCAAATCACGCTTGCAAATCGCTAAAGAGCGCTATACCGCATTTTTAGGCGGGTTGCAGGAAGCGCAAGCACGTTATGCCCAAGTTTTTGGCACAATCGCGCTTGAGCAAGAAATGCAATTACCGAGAGTGCCTGAACATTTATTGCCCAATTCATTAGATGAAGCAATTAAGCTCGCGGAATTACATAACCCAACTTTACAAGTAGCTCAATATGGCATTGATAGCTTTGAACATCGCAAAACTATTGTAGAATCAAATTACTATCCTACCCTTGATGTGGTGGCGCGCAGCTCTTATGATGATGATGTTGCCGGCATACGCGGCACCGATATGCGCAATTCATTATTAGTGCGCAGCCGCTGGAATCTCTTTAACGGATTTGCTGATTCTGAAAGTAAGAATGCCGTTTTAGCCCAGCAACAAGCAGCCATTGCGAATGGACTTGATACAAGACGCCGCGTGATTGAAGAGGTTAAACTTGCGTGGTCGAACCTTACCACCAGTCGCCGTCGTGCTTTATTGTTGCGCAATGCCGTAAATATTGCAGGTGAAGTTTATGATGCCAGAACGCGTTTGCGCGATGTAGGCAAAGATACAGCATTAAACGTACTCGACGCTGAAAACGAAGTTTTTCGCGCGCAGATTGATGCTGCAGCAGCTGAGTATGACTATTACACAGCCGTTTACCGAGTATTACTAGCAATTGGTAAATTAGATGATAGTACGCTTCAGGTTGCTGCTAGCTAACGGGTAATTAGGTAAATTACAATTTTATCTCAAAACTTTTTTGTCACGAAAACTTCACACTCAAAATCCATCTCTTTTGCTATATTAGAAGAGTATTTTTGCGTCTTTTTTTTTAACTTCGGTTTTAATTTGACACTGTAGTGTGTTCACTCTCCTTTTTAATGAATTCGTTTCACCCGAAGCGAGTGCTACAGAGCAATATACATTTTCTCAATCCCCAGTTCGACACAGCTGGTTTTTTTTAACCTCATAACAATTAATGATGAGGAAATTTCTTCAGCTGGTGCTTACCATCAGCTTCTTCTTTTGGTTCCCAGGATTTCTGGCAGCCATTGCATTTATCGTGCTTGCAATCCAACTGCAACCTGCAGTGGATTCGCCAGTAGGCAAAGCCTACCGATTCCTTAGGGAATCAATCATCCGAAACGGTTGTTGGATAGGCTGGGCGGCGATTGGACTTGGCAGTATAACTCTCGTTTTCGGGGGTATTACCGAAGGTCTTTTTGCCTTATTTGGTGCATCGGTAGGCTTCAGCCTTTGGTGGTGCATCAAAACCATCGCCATTGGCGCAGCAATAACCTTTTTTGCAAGTAATTTGCAGAAGGCTATGGTTGTTTCGACGACAGTGGCACCGCCTTTGCTTACTGCCTACCAGCAGAAGTTAAAGGAGGAGCGCTACAAACTGCAGAATCCTCTAGACTTTCACGAGTCTGAGGTTGCTGAGGCGCAAACCTTTTTAGATGCCCATGAGATTCGTCTCACGGAGTCTAAACTGGCACCTAACCGTTAACTGGCAATGAATCACCCGACTTCTCTGGCATCCTTAACAGGATGCGGAGGGTCGGGTTTTTTATTGTTTAAAATTCGGAATTCTACAATTAAATTCGCTAAAATTTTAGCTAGTTTGTCACTTAAGCTTCACACACAACCTGCCCTATTTCATTTAAGATAAAATCAAGAATACAGAAAAAGGAGCATTCTAATGACTGACCATAAGTGTGATTTATTAGCGGAAGAATTTGGCGCTACGTATGAGCAATTTTTGCAAAGCGCTGAACATAATCAGCATTTTTATTTACACCATCTTCATGTGGTCGCTAACGATATTATTTCCAACTATTATGATAATCCACAACTCATTAGTTTAGAAAGTATAGCTTTGATTGAATCTACTGTGGTGCAATTGTTAGATCATTTACATTTAATTCCACGTATTAGCGAAAAAATTAGCATCACGCTTTTACAGCTGACTCAGGCGCTAGACTTAGATTTGAGCCAATCTATTACTTATATTCCTTTATGTAACGAAAATAAATTTCCCTCTCAATCAGCATAATAAAGATGCAATCCATTTACTTGGGTTAACTGCTTGCACTTAGCATGAGGCTAGCTTATGCCATAGACAATGTGGTCCCGTAGCTCAGCTGGATAGAGTGTCGCCCTCCGAAGGCGAAGGCCATGCGTTCGAATCGCATCGGGACCACCAGTTTAGTTTTTAAATTAAGCCGCTTTAGACTTTACATTATTTGTAACGTGAAGCTTCACATCAACATTATTGCGTGTCGCGTTTGAATAGGGGCATACTTCATGTGCTTTTTGCACTAACTTTTTTGCTTCATCTGAATCTAAGTCAGGTATATTTACAAAAAGTTCCGCTGTAATGATGTACCCTTTTTCTATGGCACCAAAACCGATTTCAGCGGTAACGGTTGTTTCATCTGATATTGTTATATTTTGCTTACCAGCAACCGCTTTGATGGCTCCTAAAAAACATGCTGAATAGCCTGCGCCAAATAACTGTTCAGGATTAGTGCCCGCTCCGCCTGATCCGCCCATTTCAGTTGGTTTTGATAATTTGATATTTAATTTATCGTCATTTGATTTGCTGTTGCCATCTTCGCGCCCTCCGGTTGATGTAACCCGTGTGCTATAAATAATTTTTTCTGGTGTTGGCATTGATTTCTCTTTCTCATTATTTGTAGCTAATGGAATAACGTGATGAGCATAAATTCTCTATTATGGTTTTGAATGGGACTGAAAGCTTGACAATCGTTAACACAGTGTTAATAAATTTTTACTATCTTAAGTTTTAAGCTTAACTCTAGTAATGATCCATTTTTAAACTATATAGATTACAGGACAGCAAAATATAATGACACATCCAGTTGATGCACATGTAGGACAAAGATTGCGCGATAGGCGTACCCTACTTGGTATCAGTCAAGAGGCTCTGGCAAAAAGTTCAGGTATTACCTTTCAACAAATCCAAAAATATGAGCGTGCTTCAAACCGTATTTCTGTTAGCCGCATTTTTGAATTTGCTGAGATGTTAAAAGTTCCCGTAAACTATTTTTTCGAGGGTCTAAGTGATGAATCGCCATTTCAGTTAGCAGAAGAGGCTACAGGTTTTGAACATCAAACGCTTACCAATGATGCGGATTTACAAGAGTTAGTCTCAGCCTATCGTAAAATTGAAGATCCAGAAATGCGCAAATCTGTCAAAACGCTAGTTTTGGGTATTGCAAATGGCGCACCGTTTGTGTAGTTTAAAATAATTACCATTAAATTTAAGTAATACGTGTTTTGCGGGTTGCTTTGCTGGTTTTAAGCGTTAGTGTAACATTCAATTCAAAGGGTGGCGATTTGTACAGCTTGACACCACCTTAAAACCACAAGGTTCTAAGCGCGCGAATATTTCGCATCCTTTTGAAATGGAATAGTTACCAATAAAAAAGGGCGATTTATGTCACCGCATCAACTTCAGCGTAAATATTATACTTTCACCAGTGAATCGGTATCTGAAGGGCATCCTGATAAAATTTGCGACCAAATTTCAGATAGTATTTTGGATTATTTTTTAGCTCAAAACCCGCAAGCGCGCGTTGCCGCTGAAGTTCTAGCGACTACTAATCGTATTGTTGTGGCGGGCGAATATCGCGATGGCAAACTTGATCTTAAAGAAATGGATACGCGGATTCGTCATTTAGTTCGCGATATTGGCTATAATTACAATCAAAGCGGTTTTGATTGGCAGAAGCTTGATATTGAAATTCTATTACACCAACAATCGTCGGATATTGCACAAGGCGTTGATGAAGCAGATGATAAAGAAGAAGGTGCTGGCGATCAGGGTATCATGTTTGGCTTTGCCTGCAATGAAACCGATAGCTATATGCCGGCTGCTATCCATTATTCACATCGCATTTTGCGATCAATGGCAAAGGAGCGTAAAGCAGATTCTAATTCAATCTTGAGACCTGATAGTAAGTCACAAGTGAGTCTAAAATATGAAAATGGCAAACCTGTTGGCGCGGAATCGATTGTGGTGTCAACGCAACATCATGAAGATGCCACTCAAGATGAGGTTCGCGAAATTGTACGACGTCACGTGCTTAAGGTGTTGCCGGAAGGTTGGATGTGCAAGGATGAGAATTTCTATACCAATCCTACGGGACAATTTATAATCGGCGGACCTGATGGCGATGCTGGCTTAACGGGACGTAAGATTATTGTGGATACCTATGGTGGCGCAGCACCCCATGGTGGCGGAGCATTCTCAGGTAAAGACCCGACAAAGGTTGATCGTTCCGCAGCGTATGCGGCGCGCTATTTAGCTAAGAATGTAGTAGCAGCAGGTATTGCAGAACGTTGCACCATACAGCTTTCTTATGCTATTGGCGTTTCATATCCTATCTCGCTTTATGTTAGCACTGAACAAACCGGTACAATTGATGACCGTGAACTCGAAAAATTATTACCTAAACTAATGGATTTAACACCAAAAGGCATTCGCAAACATTTGCAGCTTAATCGTCCTATTTATGAAAAATCTGCTTCCTATGGACATTTCGGACGTAAACCAGGCAAGAATGGTGAGTTTAGTTGGGAGAAGCTGGATTTAGTCGATGTGATTAAACAACATTTTGCACATGACCAACAAAATACTGCCTAAACCATCAGATAAAGATTTTTTACGATCTTTTGGGCGGCGCAAGGGGCGTTTGTTGCCTGATTATAAGCAGAAATTAGTTGATGAGCTATTGCCTACTCTCTCAGCGCCTACTCAATTTGATCAAAACAAGAAATATTGGCTTGAAATTGGTTTCGGTGCAGGTGAGCATTTATTTCACATGGCACAACACCATCCGCAAAATTATTATATAGGTGCTGAGCCTTATCAAAATGGCGTTGCGAAACTATTGCGAAAACTTGATGCTAAGCCCTGCTCAAACTTAAGCATTATCTGTGATGATGTGCGACCCTATTTGCAGCAAATGCCAGAATCTACTTTAGATGGTATCTATCTGCTATTTCCTGATCCTTGGCCTAAACGTAATCATCATAAAAGGCGTATTGTTAACCATGTAATGCTTAATCTTTTGCATAATGTGTTAAAGCCACGGTCCAAACTTTTTATTGCAACCGATCATGTTGATTATTCAGCGTGGATAATGGAACATTTATTAAGCCGTGATGATTTTAAATGGACTGCCAAGACGTGCGATGATTGGCAAAAGCCTTTCACAGATTGGACAGAAACGCGCTATCAGCAAAAAACCACTAATGCTGGCCGCTTACCTATTTTTTTAGAATTTGAGCGCCTTTAATTTTTTATTTTGCCGTAACAGGCAATTTCAAAGTAAAGCTACCTCGCTTGTTTAAAGGTAGGCGCTTAAGTTCACGGCCATAAGCATCAAACACGGCGCTTATTCCTGTATTGGCGGCTCTCACCATGGGCACGCCCTGCTCCACCGCTCTAAACCGTGCCATTTGTAAATGCTGATAGGGCCCTGTACTAACTCCAAACCATGCATCATTAGTAGTATTGAGCAACCATTCCGAATTTTGGTTTGAAGCGAGTGTGTAATCGGGGAAGATAACTTCATAGCAAATAAGCGGCTGAAATGGTGCTACTCCCTTAATACTCATTCGTGTTGCGCCTTCACCTGCCATAAAATCTTGCATGCCATGTGTAATTTTCTCAACGGGTAAATATCCTCTAAATGGCACATATTCACCAAAAGGCACTAAGCGCGACTTGTTATAAACAGCTTCTACAGTTCCATTAGGGCGAACCGCATGCACACCATTATAAAAATGCTTTATACCCATTTTATTCGCATTCCATTCAGCATGCATGGCTCCCGTTAAAAGCACACCGTTTTCAGGCAAGGCTTTTGCAATAAAATTAACCGGTGGCGTGTTCGCTTCTAAAAAATATGGATAAGCCGTTTCTGGCCAAATAATAACAGCATCATCGGGCAAATCAGGGTTTTGGGTAAGCTCAACATACGTTTGAACGGTTTCAAATTGTTTTTCCGGATCCCATTTATGTTGTTGTGCAATATTGCCCTGCACAACATGAATAGTTTGTTTGGTAAATTGCGTTGGATGAGCGTTTAGGCGCCATATACCATAGGTAAATGGTATGGAAAGCATTAACAACGTTATCGATAATGCGACAACGCGCTGGCGCTCGTTTGGAGTAATATACCAAATAGCTGGCAAAGTAGAGAGTACTATTGTCCACCCGCTATAGCCATAAGCGCCTATAACCGATGCCCATTGCACCATTGCATTTGATAATCCCCAGCTGTAAGCAGCAAGATTCCAAGGAAATCCTGTGAATAAATGCCCTCTTAGCCACTCAAAAATCAGCCAAATAGCACTGAATAAGATAATCGATACTATGGGCGGTAGTGCAATTCTTTGTGAAATAGCCTTCCAAGCTAATGTTGCTAGTCCATAGTAAATGGCAAGAATTGAGGGTAAACCCAATACCGCAAAAGGTATCATCCACGCAAATTTTTCGGGCTCTACTAACAATGCATAGGCAAACCAATAGAGGCCGGTTGTGAAATATCCTAAACCAAACCACCAGCCTATGAAAAACGCTACGCGTTTGGTGATGGCTTTGCGCAACAATAAATATAATCCACTGTAAGCGGGAATTAAAAGGAATATTAAATAGATAGGCGGCAACGCGGCGGTGGCTAGAATGCCGCAAATTAATGCTAAGCCATAATGTTTATTGCGCCGCATTTAGGTTAGGCAGCAGCTTGATGTTTTAAGCGAGCTAGCCGCACCTTAATAACGCGCCGGTCATCCACATCCAACACTTCCATTTGCAAATTTTCACCATGCTTGATAATTTCGCCTTTTTCGGGCACACGGCCTAATTGGTAAAAAATCAAACCGCCGAGTGTATCGTAATCATCATCGTCGCCATCATCTTGCGCAAAATCGATGGCTAGAGCTTCAGCTAAATCATTAATTTTACTTTTTGCATCGACGACAATGGTTCCTTTTTTGCTCCATCGCAATACGCGACTGGCGGCTTGATCATCGTGCTCATCATGGATATCACCCACAATTTGCTCAAATAAATCTTCTAATGTTACAAGGCCATTAGTGCCGCCATATTCATCAACAACAATCGCTAGATGTACGCCAGATAAACGCATTTTTAGGAGTAAATCGGGCACTTTCATCACCTCAGGCACAAAAACAACTTCGCGCATTATTTGGTCAATATGAAAACCTTCAACCCCTACACCCAATAAAGGTAACAGATCTTTTACGTGAATGAAGCCTTTAATACTATCAAGTGAGTTTTCATAAACAGGAATACGCGTATGACCCGATTTTAGCACCAAATCACGTAAATCATTTAAATTAGTGTTGATCTCAACCGCATTGATGTCGGATTGTGGAATCATGATATCTTCCACTTCCATATCGCCTAAATCCATAACGTTAGCCAGAATCTGACGCTCTTCATGCGGCATAGATGTCATTTCTTCGGCATGGTCGTCCAGCACTTCTTGTAAGGCATCACGCAAACTGCCTTCTTTTTCTCTCAATCCAAATTTGATTAAAAGTTCACTTAAGAAACTACTACTGGGCTTTTCGCTATCGGTTAGCGATGAATGCTGAGGCGGAATAGTCGGTTGAATATTCGTATTATCAGCGGTATGCGACAGTTGATCTGTCGAGCCATCTTCGGGCACGTGTTTACTCCAATGTTAATTAGTATAATGAATTTACGTTTATTTATAAGGATTGGCAATAGATAGCTTTGCTAACCATTCAATTTCCAACTTTTCCATTTCTTCGGCTTGCGTATCATCTTCGTGATCATGCCCTTGCAAGTGCAAATAGCCATGTATTAGCATGTGAGTAAAATGCGCTTGTAAGGATTTGGATTGCTCTTTCGCTTCGCGCTGCAAGGTTTCAAGCGCTACAATTATATCGCCTAAATAATCGGATTCATCTGAAGGAAACGACAACACATTTGTGGGTTTATTTTGTTGCCTAAACCTAAAATTCAAATCTTGAATAAATGCATCATTAGCTAACACCAGACTTAGCTCAGCATCTATTTCATTTAAAACATGCTGTGATATGTCTTCAACATTCGGTAAGGCATTTTTCCAATCACCTGCTTCATGCACGATATTTAGTAATTCACTCATCATCCTCAGCGGCGATAATAGCTGCTTTCGCGCGTATCTTTTTAGCTTTGTCCCATTCCTCATAGGCGTGTACAATTTTAGCGGCTAAATCGTTACGCACCACATCGCCATCGCCAAAGCGCACAATTTCAACACCTTCAATATAGCTTAATTTGCGTGTAGCATCTGCAAGTCCCGACTTCACATCGCGCGGTAAATCCATTTGGCTTAAATCGCCGGTTACCGCCATGCGCGAACCTTCACCGAGTCGGGTAAGAAACATTTTCATTTGCGTTGCTGTAGAATTTTGCGCTTCATCTAAAATAATATAAGCGTGCGAAAGTGTGCGGCCACGCATAAAGGCCAGTGGTGCCACCTCAATTTCACCATTTTCAATGTGTCGCATCACTTTTTCAGCGGGCATCATATCGAATAACGCATCGTAAAGCGGACGTAAATAGGGATCGATTTTATCTTTTAAATCTCCAGGTAAAAAGCCAAGTTTTTCACCTGCTTCAACCGCCGGACGCGAAAGTATAATGCGATCCACTTCGCCATTGATAAATTGCTTAACCGCCATGGCTACAGCGATATAGGTTTTGCCCGTACCCGCAGGGCCAAGCGCAAAGGTTAAATCATTATCAAACAGCGCTTCAATATATTCGGCCTGTTTATTGGAATAAGCACGAATCTCTTTTTTGAGGGTTTTAATAGCCAAGTTGCTATTGCTCGATTTCTTTTTGACTGAACCATCGGTTCTTACATTTGTAGGGTCAATTGCCATGCGAATTTCCGCTTGCACATTACCTTTATCTACATCTTTGCCGCTTTCCAAACGCTCATAAAGATTATTCATAATCTCGCGCGCAATACCAACTTTTGATTCATTGCCTGTGATAGCTAACAGATTGCCACGCGACACCATGGCCACGCCCAGCTTCTGTTCCAACTGCACCAGATTTGCATCGTTCTCGCCAAATAATTGCGTGAGCATGGTGTTATCTTCAAACACCATTGTTTCGGAATAATCTGAGGTGGGCTGGTCTTTTACTGTCATATATTAGCTCGCAAGATGTAAGGGGTTAGCAACAATCTCTGCGGCCAAGCTGTTTGGTTGCGCATCGACTACTCTAACTTCGCACAAATCGCCTAATTTGTAACCTTTTACTTTTGCATCGGCCACATGAACCGATTGCAGATAGGGGCTTTTGCCAATTAACTGGCCATCAAATTTGCCATCACGCTCGAACAAAATTTCAAAGGTTTTGCTCAAACTAGCGCGGTTAAACGCGGA
The DNA here is from genome assembly GCA_963837025.1 of uncultured Alphaproteobacteria bacterium. Taxonomy (GTDB): domain Bacteria; phylum Pseudomonadota; class Alphaproteobacteria; order Rickettsiales; family JALZUV01; genus JALZUV01. Next base: position 208,000 of record CAWILT010000001.1, on the reverse strand, counting down.
TTGCTGGCGATTTAGCAACCCTTGCAGCAACGCTAAACGCTTTTCTTTTTCAGGCTCGGGCACTTGCTCTTTTTCTGCCGCAGGTGTGCCGGGGCGCGGGCTATATTTAAAACTATAGGCTTGCGCATAACCCACGGCTTCGACCAAACGCATGGTGTCGTTAAAATCTTCTTCTGTTTCAGTCGGAAAACCAACAATAAAATCACCCGAAAGCGCAATATCTGGTCGCACATTGCGCAGTTTCTCAATCGTTTCGATGTAGCTGGCTGCAGTGTGATGACGATTCATCATTTTCAAAATACGATCGTTGCCAGCTTGCACAGGCAGATGCAAATAGGGCATCATCTGAGGCAATTCGCCATGCGCGGCAATTAAATCATCTTCCATATCGCGCGGGTGTGATGTAGTGTAGCGAATGCGTTTAATTTCAGGCACACCATTGGCAATCTCGCGCACTAACCAGCCAAGCCCGCGCTCTTTGCCATGTTTATCAAGACCATGATAGGCATTTACATTTTGGCCAAGTAACGTCACTTCAACCACACCCATAGAAGCTAGAATTCTCGCTTCTTCTAAAATCTTATCCACAGGCCGCGAATATTCTGCACCGCGCGTATAAGGCACTACGCAAAAAGTGCAAAACTTATCACACCCCTCTTGAACCGATAAAAATGCCGCGCCTGCTTTAGGCTTGCCAGGCTGCGGTAATTCGTCAAATTTTTGCATGGTTGGAAAATCGAGTTCTACTACACTGCCTTTTTTGGCCTCCACATCGCGCAGCATTTGCGGCAATTTTTGGTAGGTTTGCGGGCCGAATACCATGTCCACATAAGGCGCACGCTTCATTATTTGCTCGCCTGCCGCCTGCCCCACACAACCACCCACGGCGATGATGCTTTGATGTCCTTTGCGCTTTTTCTTGATGCGCCCAAGATCAGAATACACTTTCTCTTCGGCTTTCTCACGAATATGGCAGGTATTTAAAATTACCAAATCGGCATCATCGGGTTTATCGTGCATTACATAACCCAACGGCGCCAACACATCTTCCATGCGCTCGGTATCATACACATTCATCTGACAGCCATAGGTCTTGATATAAAGTTTTTTACTCATAGCCGCGCGTATAGCAGATGTAACGAATCTTTAACAATCTTTTGTTATAGTTGGTAGATGAGTAGTGAAAAACATCCTCTTGCAGGTTATTGGTTAGTTCGCGGTGCAAAGCGAGATGCTCAGTGCGACCCTTTTCGCTCAGTTATGGATTTAGAGTCACTCGAGGATGCAATACGTGTAGGGGCAGATAAGAATAAAGTTACTGAAAACTTTGCAGAATATTTAGAGCATCGCGCAGTAGTTGAAGATTGGGTACGTGGGGAGGCTAATGCCAAAGGCGTAAGTATTAGCAACCCAAATCCAGTGTATTTTACCCTACAAGAGAAACCTTTTTTAGCTCCTCCACCCGATGGAAGTCTGCAAATAAATATTCCCGCCGACCAGATACCAATGGATGATATTAGTATCACCTATGCCGATAGCTTCGATAATTATGCGAAAAAAATTGGGAAGCCATCAGAGTGGACACCGGCTAGTACTAAGTGTGAAATATTTACAGCCGAAGAAGTTGCGAAAATGTTAAACACCGAAGGAATTCCAAAAGATTTGCAGGAATTTAAAAATAGCAGTTATTTAGAAGTTCAGTTATGGAACAGAGACTTACCTGCTCTAGATAATGCTAAGGCACAAATTAAAAAATCTAATTCTAACGTTATCACAGTTCAGCCAAATAAAAATCTATCGCAAGCACTTGAACAATTCTTAGATCCAGAATGGCAGCCCGAAATTCCAGCTTCAAAAGTACCGACGCCTGAAGAAAAAGCGGAGATTATTGCACGCTATTGTGCACAAGGCGGCGGCATAAATTCAGAGCAAATCCGTTAGCTACTCCTGCCCCATTTCTTTAAGCATGGCTTCGGCTTCGGCGGCCATTTGGGCCATGCTGGCTTCGCTGGGGCATTTTAGCACTTCATACATGGTAGGCTCTGGATACTCCTCATAGCGGATGAAGCGTTGCAGGCCTTCAACATAGTCGCCATCTTTATATTCGATGTATAGAATGTGTGTGGGTGCGACGGGAAATTCTTGGTTTTGCTTTAGCTCCCACCCTTTTTGTGCATCGATGGGGAAGTATTTTACTTTAAAATCATTGGGGAATTTTTCGGTAAGATAAAATTCGCGCATCGAATCGAAATAGGGTTTGCGCATTTCATTTTCGCACAATTTTGATGTGGGGTGGATAAGCGATTCAAGCAAAGCACTATCTTTATTTTTATGCATATCGCGATAATTGACGATGAAGTTATTTTCATGCAATTTAAACTTTACCGCTGCTTTCCAAAAAGGCTCTAGCCCATCGCGTTTAGTATCTAAATAATAGTTAGCGTAGCTTTCAGCCTCACCTGATTGGGGCGCATCCGTTTCAATGATTTGGCTATTATCTTGATTTGTAACTTGCGCAAATAATGGCGAGCTTAACGCAAATAATGCGACAAAAACTATAAGATTATGCTGCATTAAGCGCATTCGTTTTAGTTGCCATGGCAATATCTTTATCCGAAAGGCTATCGCTATCATGTGTGGTGAAAGTGATGTGGGCATAACCCCAGCCAAATTCAATGTCAGGATGGTGATTTTCATTTTCAGCGAGCGCGCCTAACGCGTTGATAAATTCAAGCGATTGCACAAAATTGTCAAACTTCCATTTACGCGAGATAGATTTTCCATCATCGCCTTTTTTCCATCCATCCGGCAGATTCATTTTTGCCCCTTTCATTTTTATGCTTGCTTAAGTTTTGATTATACCCATTTTGCTAGGTTATGTCTAATATTCTTAGCATTGAAACTACGCTTGGGGCGTGCAGCGTGGCGCTATCTAGCGGTGCGATGGTGCAAATTAATGAGCGTAATCAGCAAACCTCGCAGCTACCGTTAATGGTACAGCAGGTAATGGCGCAAGATGGCGTTACGTTTGCTGATATTACCGCCTATGCCGTAACAACTGGGCCCGGAAGTTTTACAGGTGTGCGGATAGGCTTGGCGTTTGTGCGCGGCCTGGCCATTGCGCAACCCAAGCCTATTTATAGCGTTACCAGCCTTGAGCTGTTAGCCGCTAGCGCGGCCATGCAAGGAGTTGAAGGCGAGATTGTAAGCGCTATCAACGCGTTTCGCGGTCAGCTTTACATGCAAAGGTTTAATGCCAATCAAAGGCAGCTTACCTCGATAGAGGATGCAAAAGCGATTGAAGCTGCCCAAGCTCCACAAGGCGAATTTGTACTTGTAGGCGATGCGGAGGCATTCTTTACCCCTAGACGTAGTCTAATTACAAAGCCTAGCGCGGCAGATTTAGCAGCTTATGCAAACACTTTGCCCTTGCCCACGTTGCATCACAAGCCCTCGCCTATTTATTTACGCGCGCCTGATGCTAAAGCGCAGAACGGCGATTTAACCGTTGCACAATAGACGATAACTGCTAGGCATAAGCGGTGCAAATTTACCTTCCTATTGCTGAGGTTTCAGTCAATCTTTTCACCTTACTTGGCTTAGGTGGTGCGGTGGGTGTTTTATCAGGTTTATTTGGCATTGGCGGCGGATTTTTAACAACGCCGTTTCTTATTCTAATGGGTATTAACCCTGCGATTGCAGTGGCGAGTTCGGCCAACCAAATTGTCGCCGCGTCGCTTTCAGGCTTTTATGCCCATTGGGCGCGGCGCAATGTTGATTTTCGCATGGGCACATTGTTGCTTGCCGGCGGCTTGGTTGGCTCGACCATTGGCGTTTTTATTTTCAGCTGGCTCAAAACACTAGGGCAAATAGATTTGGTTATCTCGCTGCTTTATATTGTATTTTTAAGCTCTATAGGCTCGCTTATGGCGGTGGAATCCGTATTATCCATGCGCGGAAAAAAACGCGTTAAAACAAAGAGCGAAAAAATCCCTTTAAGCAAACGCATGCCTTGGCAAATGGAATTTTCGCGTTCGGAGCTTACTATTAGCGCGTGGCTACCCATTATATTGGGCTTTGCGGTAGGCATTTTGGTTTCCATTATGGGGGTTGGCGGCGGATTTTTTATGATTCCCGCGATGATCTATTTACTTCGCATGCCCACATCAGTAGTGATTGGCACATCGTTATTTCAGATTATGTTTATCACTATTAATGTCACATTTCTGCATGCGGTAACCACACAAACGGTTGATTTAATGTTAGCGATTATTTTGCTTTTAGGTTCCACCACCGGCGCGCAGATTGGCACGCGTATTGGTGCTAAAATACCTGCTGATAAATTGCGCGGATTACTGGCAGCTATGGTGCTAATAGTTGCGGTTAAACTGGGGCTTACCCTATTTACGCCACCGGAAAATATTTATTCGGTTAGCTTCGAATCTGTTGAAACTCCGTAAATACTATTTTTCCAGTTCGTCAATCATATCGCTTATAATTTTGAGGCCTTGCTGCCAAAATTCAGGTTTGCTGGCATCTAATCCGAACGGCGCAAGCAACTCCTTATGGCGCAAGGTTCCGCCAGCACTTAGCATTTCGATATATTTCTTTTCAAAATCAGCGGTTTTGCCTTTAGCTTCATATTCTTGGTACACGGCATAAAGCGAATTGACCAAGCAATCACCAAACGCATAGGCATACACATAAAATGGCGAGTGAATAAAATGCGGAATGTACGTCCAGAAGTTGCGATATTCTTTACCGTATTTAAATACGGGGCCAAGCGAATCTTTTTGCACGCTCATCCAAATATCACCAATTTGCTCGGTTGATAATTCGCCATTTTTACGCGCATCGTGCACTTGACGCTCAAATTCGCAAAAGGCAATTTGGCGCACGACCGTATTAAGCATATCCTCCACTTTATGGGCAATTAAGTTTTTACGCTTTTTCTCATCCTTTTCGGCTTTTAACATCGCGCGGAAAGTGAGCTGCTCGCCAAACACACTGGCGGTTTCGGCCAAGGTAAGTGGAGTGTCAGCCTGCAACGCGCCTTGTTTGGCCGATAGCACCTGATGCACCCCGTGGCCAAGTTCATGTGCAATGGTCATCACGTCGCGCGGTTTTCCAAGATAATTCAACAAAATATACGGATGAACGCTTGGCACCGTGGGGTGCGAAAATGCGCCCCCTGCTTTACCCGCAACTGCAGGTGCATCAATCCAGTTTTCATCAAAAAAGCGCTGGCCAATATCCGCAATTTGCGGGCTAAAATCGCGGTAGCTATCCAGCACAATTTTCTGCGCTTGTTTATAGCTATAGAGCGTTTCGCCCGCATCGGGAAGTGGCGCATTTCTATCCCAGTAATCTAGTCTCTTTTGCTTAAACCATTTGGCTTTTAATTTATAATAGCGGTGCGATAATTTGGGGTAAGCCTCTTTAACTGAGTTCATCAGCGCATCAACCACCTCATCTTCTACCGCATTATCGAGATTTCGGCTGCTGATGGGTTTGGCAAATTTGCGGAATCCATCTTCAATAGCTTTATCCTTAGCTAATGTGTTTGTGATTAGGGTAAAGAGTGAAGCATTCTTTTCCAAACCTTCTCCAAATGCTTTGGCTGCATTCTCACGTGTTTTGGCCTTGCTGGATGACATCATATCCAGCATTTCCTCGGTGGTGTAGTGTTTTTTATTCATCGTAAAGCGCATGGAAGCTAACGTTTCGTCATAGAGGCGTGACCATGCCGCGCGCCCTACCACTGATTTTTCGTGTAGAATTTTCTCTTGTGCTTCAGGCAGTTGATACGGGCGCATTTGACGCACATCGCGCAGCCATGATGCATATTTGTTGAGCGATTTTGAGCTGGCTAACATACTCTGTATTTTTTCGTCGGTTAGCGCATTTAACTGCAACGAAAAGAAGATTAGATGTGCGCCGCTATCGGTTAGCATTTCGCTTACATCCTGATAGAATTTCGTGCGCTTAGGATCGGTGACATTTTCGCAATAAAATAACTGTGCATAACTGCCAATTTTGCCCGCTAATTCTTCAATCATCTCATATTTTTGTATGGCTTTGGCTAATTCGTTTGCGTCAAGCGAGTCAATTTTGCCCTCATATTTTTTCGCAAAGGATTGGCATTCTTTTTCGAATTCAGCTTTATCAGCCTTAAATGTATCTGCATCCATTGATGCATAAAAATGGGTTAAATCCCATCGTGGTAAATCTTTAAAATTCATTTTCTTTTTCGCTTGGGCGATCATAATATTCCTATCTATGTTTTCAATCTGTACAGCTTATGTAAAATCAGATAAAAGAGTTATATGGAAAAAAACAATAAGAATAAAATTCCATTCGCCTTTACTTATACGAATCCACTGCGTGGACTGTTTACATTGGCATATGAGCAACCTAATCGGCATTGTTTGGCTGAGCCGCGTGGCAATATGGTGCGTAAATATACCTATAAAGAACTGGGCGAAATGGTTGAACAACTGGCGTTAGCTCTCTCTAAAACTACAGGCGCTGAGCGTAAACCCATTGCCATTGTAGCCCGCAGTAGTTTTCGCGCCATTGTTGCGCATTTAGCGGCGTTGTTAAGTGGTGCGCGCGTTACTTTAATTCCCATCAATTGCACACCTGAAGAACAACAGCAAATTATCGCCGATAATCAGGTTGAACTTCTCGTGATGGACGATTTAGAAACGGGTAAAGGGCTTATTGGCCAATTACCCTTTTTGCCTCAGTTGCGGCAGCTTTGGGTTTTGGAAGATGAACCTAAAAATTATCATGCACAAGTTAGCACGCTCGGCTGGAGTGATATGCTTCAACTGGCAACACAGGGCAAAAAACGCATCACACTTGAAGATCAGCTCGCTAATTTAAGTGATGATGAAAAACTTTGCCGTTTTTACAGCCGCAGTGCCGCTGGCGAATTCCACCAACATGATTATTCACTTAATGAGCTTGGCATTCAGATCAAACAAGCCAGTGCGCGGGCAAAGCTAGAATGCGATGCTTTTACCTCTGCTTCAAAATTTCTTTCCATCATCCCTTTTAATCGGGTGATGAGCCATGTAGAAGGCATATTTTTGCCGCTTATGTCAGGCCGTATGCTTATGGCGGTTGATAGACAAGAAGCGTGGAAGTCGGAAACATTACCCTATGATGCAGATTGTTTAGTCGCTAACTCGCTCTTTTTAAATAATGCAGCAAGTAAAGTTACGGCAGAAATAAATGATCAGGGTGGTATTGGATATTTAGGTTTTTCGAAAAATTTAAGTCGGTTAAAAAGAAAAAATAATCAGAAAAAACCTCTGAAACTTAAACAGGTTTCACAATTTGATGAGTTAATTGGAAAATTCGTAAACTTTTTACTTAACCGAAAACTACGCGAGACCTTTAGTGGCAATATTAAGCTCTGCTTGGCGATTGATGATAAACTCCGTTATGAAAGCCGCCTTTTTTATCAATCACTAACCATACCCTTATTTGTTTCAACTTATGATGATTTGATTATCAAACCAACGAATGAAGCCATTGATGGCATGGCATTCAATGCCGTGCGCGGCACGCAACTCGCTAAAAACAAAGATTTAAAGAAATTGAAGATTGTTAGCTAATTAAAATAAATAAAAAAAGGCGGCCTTTGCAGCCGCCTTTAATAAAATTCAATTTCAATCTAACTTTCATCCACAATCTGTTGGCTGGCTTTGGCCAGTAGTTCGCTCATTTTGGCGCGGATTTCGGCTTCGCGTTCTACTAAGCCAGCTGCGTTGAAATCATTATGAACTTTGCGGAACACATCTTCATCGCCGGGCTCTTCAAAGTCTGCCATCACCACTTCTTTAGCATATTCATGCGATTTGGGCTCATCATAGTTCATCTCGTTTGCGGCCCACAAACCTAAGAGTTTGTTACGGCGCGCCATGGCCTTAAATTCCTGCTCTTTATCTAGCGCGTATTTTGATTCTTGACCTTTTTTGCGATTATCGATGCCACTCATAGCGTGATATTCCTTTTCTTTTATTCTGTTATTCGGTAAAGCTGTTGCCTTAATTAAAGCGCAGTTTACGCGCATCAAAACCAATAGGCAAGGAATTGAACCCATGGCGAAGGCAAAAACTAAAGGCAAGCTACTTTACGAGGGAAAAGCGAAACAGCTTTTTGAAGGGCCAGAGCCGGGAACTATCATTCAGCATTTTAAAGATGATACCACTGCATTTAATAATCAAAAGATGGAGATTATGAGCGGTAAAGGCATTCTTAATAATCGTATTTCCGAATATCTGATGTTGCGCTTAATGGAAATGGGTATTCCTACGCACTTTATCAAAGCCCTTAACATGCGCGAACAATTGGTGCGGGAAGTGGAAATTATTCCCATTGAAGTGATTGTGCGCAACCGTGTTGCAGGCAGTTTTGCTAAGCGTTTCAAAATGGAAGAGGGCGAACCCTTACCCTACCCCATTGTTGAGTGGTTTTTAAAGTCAGATGATTTAGGCGATCCGCTTATTACTGACGAACATATTTTTGCGCTTAATTTGGCTGATCCTGCTGAGTTGGATGAAATGCACAGTTTAGCATTACGCATCAATGATTTTTTAAGCGGGTTATTCCGTGGTCTTGGTTTGTCTTTACTCGATTTTAAAATTGAGTTTGGGCGCATTTATGATGATGAGGGCATTTATATTTTGCTGGCTGATGAGATTAGCCCCGATAGCTGCCGCTTGTGGGATGTAGAAACCAACGCGCGTATGGATAAAGACATTTTCCGTCATGATTTGGGCGATATGACTGCCGCTTATCGCGAAGTAGCCCGCCGCTTAGGTGTGTTGCCTGAGGCAGAAGTGTTATCAACCGCATCGGATAAAAAAGCGCCGGCGGTCAAAGGCAAACCCATCCTTAAAGCTGGCACACGCAAGCCTGCCCCTAAAAAGAAATAGGAGTTTATGATGAAAGCAAAAGTAACGATTACATTAAAAAATGGTGTGCTTGACCCGCAAGGCAAAGCCATTGAAAACACCCTCACCCATCTAGGGTTCAACGGTGTGCAAGCCGCCCGCCAAGGAAAGTTGATTGAGCTAGAGATTGCCGAAACTGATAAAGCCAAAGCACAAGCACAAATCAAAGAAATGTGCGAAAAGCTGCTCGCCAACACCGTAATTGAAAATTACGAAATTGAATTAGTGGTATAAAAAAGGAAAGCTCCCCACACGAAGTGGAGAGCTTTTCTAAATTTTAACCAGCGGGAAGCTAGTTCCAGCAGGTTTTTTCAAACCCTGGCAGCTCAGTGAAATCATCCACTTTGGCTGCCACAAGCGGTGCTAACTCCCATTCCTCGCTTGGTATCGCGAGACGGAAAGTACGCCTCTCATTAGGTTTGATGAGAATTCTTTCGTTGGGCGCTTTCAACCCTATTATTGTACCATCTTCACGATGAAGCAGCACAAATAAGATAAGCGGGGTGTTGTCACAAAGATTTGTGATGATAAGCTCCGCTTGGAGATTAAAAAAAACCCTTACAACCAATTTGAAAACATTTGGCTGTTGATTCATCCATGACCTGTATTTCATGTCATTAAATTTAGCGTGCCGAAGCACAGTAATCTGAGGCAGAATTGCATTCAGATAATTTGAAACATCATAATAACGTAAATTCAGGATATAAAATATGAAAGTTTGATGACAAAATAGCAAAAGAAAAGCCCTTTCACTCGCAGGTGAAAAGGCTTTTCGAATATTTACAGCTAGCTAGCAGGTTCAGGCAGTAAAAAGCCGTACTCATCGAAATGAATATGGGCTTTCTCTCCGGCGAGCACCCAAATCTCCACAAGAATGTGTGAGGATTGGGCGATTAGCCAGAAGCTGACTTCATCGCCTGCGTGCACCTTTAAGCCCACACTGGTGGTGAGGTGGGCTGGTGCTTTTGCTCCATGAACCTGAGGTAGGTTGAAATGGAGCTGCTGGGTTCTGGCGGTGTTTTTCAGGGTGACTTTGTATCCGTCCCCTAATTTCACTGCCTGTAGCGAAAAATGCCCTTTCAGGTCAAATCTCGCATTTCGAAGTTCGCTCATGTTTTGTAATTTTTGAGCTTAGAAAAAGCCAAGTTTCAGTGTGAAAAGTGGCATATTAACCCTTACATTATAACCCTAATTTTTATTTAGAGAATGACATTATGATGACAATTCGCGCGGATCAATATGTACGATTACTTCAGCATCATGAAAGGCGGATTCCAGTTTATGTTCTAAACGTTCCGCCACATCATGCGCATCGCGAAGGCTTAAATTAGCATCGACATCAATATGTAGTTGGATGAATTTTTTGCTGCCGCTGGTTCGGGTTTTAAGCGCGTGATAGCCTAGGGTGCCTTTATGGCTTTTGATGATTTCTAAAATCTCTTCAAACTCTTTTTGCGGCACTTCTTTATCCATGAGATGATTAAATGAGCGCGCACCAATTTCGAATGCAGAATATAGAATATAGCCGCCAATACATACGGCCAGCAGTGGATCTACCCAGCCCAAACCTTGCCGTGAAGCGACTAATATGGAAACGATAATCAGGCCATTCATTAATAAATCGGTTAAATAATGCAAGCTATCGGCTTCTAACACGACTGATTTGGTTTTTCGTAACACCATTTTTTGATAAATGACGATGCAAAGCGGAATAATCATGGAGATAACCAATACCCCTACACCTAGCGTTGGTGCTTGCACTTCAGTGGGGTCAATAAAGCGCTTTGCTGCCTCATAAAATAAAAATAAGCCTGAAGCTGTGATGAAGCTGGCTTGCACCAAGCCTACAATATCTTCAATTGCGGTGTGGCCGTGGCGATGATCATCATCAGCAGGTTTGGCGGCATAAAGTATGGCACCCAAGTTTAAACATGAGATTAAAATATCCATCACCGAATCGAGTAGCGATGAAAGCAAACTTACCGAATCGGTCTCTTCCCACGCATAGGCTTTCAGTGCGACTAAAATAATAGAAAGTCCAATAGGCAGCGCTATTGCCTTAAGGTTCATCGCATGATGATTGTGGTGGTGACCGTGTGAATGTGCATGCATAAGCGGCAGTTTAGCCAATAATTTACATTTGTCACTTTGCAAGTGGCAGGCAAACTTAATCACTCAGTGACAAATGCTGTAAAGCGTTTATAACCAAAGCATGAAATCTACTGTCTCGCTTATATGGCTCCGCTTTAAAGAATGGTTCTTCCTTTTACCTGCATCGTTTTTGCGCGGGGTAATTGTTTTTATCGTATGTATTATCGTATTAATGGGCCCTATTGCTTTGCTTTGGGTGAATGAAATTGATGACTCGTTTGACCTCGATATCTCCACTCATTTGCCGGAAGGTGCGCAGGCATTATCGGCTAGTCATGCCGTTGCAACAGCGGCCGCCATTATTGAGCGCGAAACTATAAAACATTTTTGGACGCCTAATGATCCGTGGTTTTTCCCGGGAGCATGGCTTGACCGGATGCCCGCTTATCAACGTGGTATTACGGCAGCATTGTCGCGCTTTGCGATTGAAATGTCTGATCAAATCGGGCGTACGCGCGGGTCAAGCCGTATTGATGAGAACCTAGATACTGCGGCAGGATTAATGAAATATCCGCCCGATATTTGGATGTGGAATCCGTCAGTTTCCATCATGCCTACTGCATCAAGCGAAAAGCAATATCGCGGGGCGATGCGCGCATTTGATAAATATAATCAGCGTTTAGCAGCGGGCGATGCCGTGTTTGAACGCCGCGCTGATAATTTACAGCAAACATTAGAGCGTATCGCGTCTGACTTGGGTTCAGCCAGTGCTGCCATTGCGGAGCGAATTGACCGCAAGAATCGCCCACTGGTCGATTTATCGGCTGATGAAGTTTACTATGATGTGAAAGGCAAAATGTATACTTATTACATGTTATTGCACGCCCTGCGCTACGATTTTGCACAAGTGATTGACGAAAAACAAGTTGGCAGCTCGTGGGATCAAATGGAAGAATCGCTTCGAGCCGGTGCGGAATTGAATGAATTTTTCATCTTCAATAACGCCCCTGATAGCCAATTTCTACCCAATCATCTTACGGCCATGGGTTTCTACCTACTTCGCGCCCGCACACAGCTTAAAGAGATTAACAGCATATTGTTGAAATAAGAAAAACCGCCCCTGCTTTGCAGCAGTAGCGGTTTTTCTTATTGCAGAACTAACAAGTCTCGCGCTACAATGAGCCTTTTATCTTCATCAGTGTCAAAATTTTTGACATTGAATAAAACTAAGCCAAATTTTTTGAGCTTGAATTTGATGCCTTTAGTTGGAGACCCATCATAGATGACTATCTTTGTAAAATAATCCAATGGCCAGGATGCATCTCTTTCCAATTCACACCAGTTCAAGGGTATGGCATCAAAGCTATGATACACTTTGATCCCTACGCTCATTTTCTCAGTCGTGCACTTAAGAATATATTCCTCATAATGCCCTAGATTATATTCAACGCCCTACAAATCCTAATGATGACCCATACCCTATGGATTCGCGTACTTACGGTAATCAAAAACAAAAGAAACTTTATCAGCCATCTTCATTGGTTGATTTCTTCTCATCTGATTGAGCTTCTAAAAGTTTTTTCTTTCGTTGATGCTCTTGTTGTTCTACCAATTCTTTTAAAGCTAAAGTTTTTTCAAATATTGATTCAACAATATCTTCTAATGAACCGTCTTTAATCGGTTCAACAATGTGTTTCGGTTTTCTACCCATTGATTAGCGTCTTATATTTCAGTTTTTTACCAACTGTACCTTGTATTGTTAAATCTATAAAATCCATCGTTTTTAGCTTATGCGTATTATGGCGAAAAGCAAATTCATTCACGTATCTGTGTAAATGTTCTTCACTCATATAGTGATAAATACCATTGTAGCCACGCTTTAGTAACGCCCAAAAGCTTTCGATTCCGTTTGTATGTGCTTGTTGGTTTACATATTCACCAACCGAGTGCTTAACCGTATGGTGATTGTAACCATGCAATTTCTTGTAGGCTAGAAATTCATCAGTATAAACGGTGCTTCCTTCAACTGCATTTTCTTTGATGAACCCATGTAAGGTTTGTCGTGTTGTATCAGAGATTGGTTGTGCAATCACTTGGCCATCACGGTTTTTCATTCCAATGACTGCAAATTTACCAACAGCACCACGACCAGCTTTCAAGCGCTTACTTGCGTGTTTGTTCTTTTCTTTACCGCCAATGAAAGTTTCATCCACTTCAACCGTGACTTGTTCACCCTTCATTGGTGTCTGCATCCATGTTTCACGAATACGCTGGGCTAAAAACCAAGCAGTTTTTTGGGTGACACCAAGCTGTTTCGCCATTTGTGTTGATGGTATGCCCTTTCTAGCAGTCGTCATTATGTAAATTGCCATAAGCCACTTATGAAGTGGTAAACGTGATTCTGATAGCACAGTGCCAGTGCGAACGCTAAAGTGTTTACGACAGTCTTTACAGCGATATGGCATAGGCTTGTGATTTTTGCATTCACGCACATCTAAACTACCGCAATGTGGGCAATATTTGTTGCTTTTCCATCGCTTCTTTTCAAAATACTGACGTGCAGCTTCCTCGTCTGGAAACTTTTGAAAGAACTCGTAAAAGCTAATATTTTTGTTGTTTGTTGTCATACCAATATAATAGCGTTTTGGCTAGTTAAGTCAAGAAATAAATGGCTAGTTAGGTGTGGTTATTGTGGCTTTATAACACAGGGGGATTGAATAAAGCGGATGTCACTTTGCAACTAAGTAGCGTGTTAATGAAATCTTAGCTTCTTTCTGTCGCTATAAATAAGTCAAAGAGAAGAAATTATGAATTATACAAAGAAAATAGAAAGTTTTTTGGTTGCGAGATGGTAAAGTCAATAGAACCAAACATTACAGAACTAGGGAATAGTTGGCTTAAATCACATAACCTTGATTACAAATTAGAACAAGAATCTTTGAATACTGAAATTGACAAAGCTCTTTCTGATTACTTCACTAAGAATGGTGGTTCAGGTGCAAATCGTCCAGATACTAAGTTGCTATTACAAGATAAAAACGGCAATTATTTTCCAGTGTTAATAGAATATAAAGGACTTAAGGGAAAACTAGAAAAATCAGACTCCAATGGTGTTATTGAAAATAAAACATCTAAGAATGAACCTCATTTTAAAAACATTAACTCATATGCTGTTAATGGTGCGGTTCATTATGCTAATGCACTGCTCCATCATACTAGCTATGTAGATATAATCGCAGTCGGTATGACTGGATATAAAACCGAAGCGGGAGAGATTCGTCATCAAATTGGAGTTTACTATGTTTCAAAAAATAATTTAGGAGGTGGGCAAAAGGTTGCAGAGTATTCAGATTTTTCATTTCTTTCATCTGAACATTTTAATGAATTTATAAATACTGTAAATAAACTGACGTTATCTCAAGCTGAATTAGAGAAACTTAAAGCGCAACGTGAACAAGAGATTGATACCAGCCTCGTCAAACTTAATAATGATATTTATAGAGATGAAAAGGGGCTTGGTGAAAATGATAGAGTATATTTGGTTGCTGCGTCAATAATCGCAACGCTTGGAATACCAAATAAGGTATGCTGCAGTTATCATCCAAAGTTCCGCAGGTTCAGGCAAAGCCAAAGAAATAAATCAACGAATCTTGAAAAACCATACACTTGCCGCCAGCATCAAGATGCCTGTTGATATTTTTATAGGCAAGTCCAGTGTGCAAACATACATATATGTGTTTAGAGTGAATGAGGCACACCATAAAGATGAAATGGTTAAGTTTGTAGATTTTACTAATGATGGATACACACGCACAAGTCGAAGAAAATCAAACAACAATCTTAAAGATACCGACAATGCTATACAACGTTACAATGAACTGATTGAGTTAGTGCGTTTTGGTAATAGTAAATTGAGCATTTTTACAGAAAATGAATATTACGAAAATACCATCGACCCTGAAAATGGGGCTGACTGGAATCAGTCCATCCCGATAGATACAAAGCCTACTTTGCAAGATTTCAAAAAAACGGTAGGCGATTATCTAGCATGGGAAATTAGCAGTCTCTTAAAGACCAAAAACTTTGAGGCCGATACTTTGGGAAAGTAAATACCCCACTCAACGAAAAATTAAAAAATGTTGAGTGGGGGAACTACAGGATAGAAGATGTTCTGCAATGGCAACCGCAAAAGGAAATCAACCCATTAAAACTCAAAGAATTAGAAGATGAATCAGAGATATTTCATCCTTTTTATGGCCAATCCACTATATATAATGGTGTAATCTCATACAATCAACTAACTGAAAAAGTTTTAAATAATACAGATGGAAAGCCAACTATTTTAATTCATTCAAACAACCAAAATATTGTCTATCTAGAAACGCCTTTTTATTTAAAAGATGGTCATGGTGCGACAAGTGTTTTGCAATGCGAAGCATTAAATTGTGCAAATCAAGTGTTTGTTGTCGCTTCGATTGATAAGGTGATTAAGAGAAAATACTCATATAATAATAAGGCAACAAAAATTGAATTGAAAAATACGATTATAACACTGCCTGTGAAAAATGGGGATGTAGATTTTGATTTTATGGAGCAATTCATCAATGAGTTACAATCAGAACGAATTGATAAACTGGACAAATATTTGTTAGAAAATAGATTAAGTAACTACAACTTGACCGATAAAGAAAAACAAGCTTTAGAAGGTTTTAAGGATTTGGAATGGGGTGAACATAAGTTAGGCGATTTATTTGAAGTGAACTCTTACAAAAAAAGATTTGATGCCAATAAGGTTAAAATTCTTGAAGAAGGAAAACATCCCTATGTTGTGCGAATGGGTTCTGACAATGGTCAAAAAGGGTTTATCAACGAGGATGTAGCATTTTTAAATGAAGGTAACACAATTTCATTTGGGCAAGATACAGCGACAATGTTTTATCAAGAAAAGCCATATTTCACAGGTGATAAAATAAAAATTTTTAAGCCTAAAGAAAAAAGATTCAACAAGCAAAACTCTCAATTTTTTATATCGACAATGACTAAATCATTTAGCAATTTTTCTTGGGGGGGGACGAGTTTTAAAGTAGAAATTCTAAAAAACCAAAAAGTTTCTCTACCAGTAAAAAACAAAAAACCAGATTACGAAACTATGGAAACGCTTATTTCTGCAATTCGTAAGTTACTTATTAAAGACGTGGTTTTATATGTGAAAAAGAATAAATTGGCTAGTTAAGTATATAGACCCCCAAAAAAGGATATGGAACGTTAAATAAGAAACTTTATTATAAGATATTCTTTAAAGAGTAGTATGACAGTTTGGTTACATTTTGTCATCCAGCGTAGCGGATTAGTGTTTTGTAGCACAAACATGGTTGCTCAATATGTGAATATCCATTACATCTAGCTCTCATGAACAAGCTCGCATCTGCGCCCAGCGCACCCGCTTCCGCCAAACCCATTTATAAACGGGTAATGATTAAAATTTCAGGCGAAGCGCTGATGGGCGAAAAGGATTTTGGGCAAGATCTCACCATTATTAAACGTATCTCTGAAGACATTAAAGTTGTGGTCGGCATGGGTGTGGAAGTGTGCTTAGTTGTAGGTGGCGGAAATATATTTCGCGGAATGAGCGCGGCTGAAGCCGGTATGGAGCGCGCTAATGCCGATTATATGGGTATGCTCGCCACGGTGATGAATGCGCTAGCCGTGCAAAATATTCTCGAACAAATGGATTGTGATGTGCGTGTACAATCAGCTATCCATATGATGGAAATTTGCGAACCCTATATTAAACGCCGTGCTGATCGCCATATGGAACAAGGCCGCGTCGTCATTTTTGCCGCTGGCACAGGCAATCCGTTTTTTACAACTGACACCGCTGCTGCATTGCGCGCTGTGGAAATGAATTGCGATGCATTGCTCAAAGGCACGCAAGTCGATGGGGTTTATGACTCCGATCCTAAGAAGAATAAAAATGCTAAACGTTTGGAAAAACTTAGTTATCGCACAGTATTAGCCGATGATTTGAAAGTGATGGATGCCTCTGCAATCTCGCTTGCGCGTGAGAATAATATACCCATTTTAGTATTTTCAATTCATGAGCAAGGCCAGTTTGCGAAAGTGGTGTGTGGCCAAGGGCGCTATACCATTATTGAAAACTAGAGTTTTCATCAGAGTTTATTAGGCTTTATCATTGCGTAAATGGCTTAAAAACGCTATCTTCTCGCGACTTACCATTTGAAAACTAAAGGAACCTATTTCATGTCCGATAATTCAGTAAGTGCGCTTCCAAAGCGCATGGAAAATTCTGTTAAAGCTTTTGAAAAAGAGCTGGCTAGCCTTCGCGCAGGCCGCGCTAACCCCAGTCTGCTTGATCCCGTAATGGTTGAAGTCTATGGCAGTATGATGCCACTTAGCCAAGTGGGTACAGTAAGCGCGCCCGAGCCACGCATGTTGAGCGTTAGCGTGTGGGATAAAGGCAATGTAAAAGCCGTTGAAAAAGCAATTGCTGCCGCGCAGTTAGGCGTGAACCCCTCTGCTGATGGGCAATTAGTGCGCATTCCTATTCCTGATATGACGGAAGAGCGCCGCAAAGATATGGTTAAAGTAGGTGGTAAATATGCCGAACAAACCCGCATTAACATTCGTAATATTCGCCGCGATGGCATGGATTATTACAAAAAAGAAGAAAAAGACAAGAATATTTCTGAAGATGATTTAAAGCGCTTTAGTGATGATATACAAAAACTTACCGATCAACATATAGCCAAGGTTGATGAGATGCTTGCAACCAAAGAAAAGGATATTATGAGCGTTTAATTTACGCGAGAACCGCTATGAATAAACTCGCTAAAATTCCATCAGATACGGTTTGTGTACCTAAGCACATTGCCATCATTATGGATGGCAATGGTCGCTGGGCTAAAGAGCGTGGGTTGCCACGAAAGCTGGGGCATAAACGTGGTGCTGAAGCGCTGAAGCAATTGTTAATTGATAGTCAAACGCTTGGCGTAAAATATCTTACCGTTTATGCATTTTCAGCTGAGAATTGGGGGCGCCCTCAGGACGAAGTATCAGCGCTCATGGGATTATTAGGACATTATCTCAATAATGAGGCGGAAATTCTTGTAAAAAATAAAATACGCTTTCGCACGATAGGCAATATCTCATCTTTAAATGAAGATTTACAGAGACGTGTTCGCGCACTGGAAGAAACCACCAAACATTTTTCCCAACTGCATTTAACGATAGCATTATCATACGGCGCACGCCAAGAGCTTACTCTGGCTGTGAAACAACTTATTGCCGAGGGTGTTGAGCCTAGCGAACAAGCCATTACCGAAAGACTTTATACAGCGGACTTACCTGAACTTGATTTATTAATTCGTACCGGTGGTGATCAGCGTTTAAGCAACTTTTTGTTATGGCAATCGGCATATACTGAATTGTTTTTTACTGATGTTTATTGGCCTGATTTTAATGCCTCACATTTAGAGGCGGCCATTGATTGCTTTAGCTCACGCGAAAGGCGATATGGAAATGTCTGATTCATCAAATATTCTAACCGAAGGTTACGCGCTGAGTAATTTTCATCAACGCGCGATAACTGCTCTGGCCATTGCATTCGTTAGCTTTGGAATCATTTTAGTAGGTGGATGGGTGATGGTGATTGCGCTTATTGCTCTTTCAGCTGCGATGAATAAAGAATGGTATAATATTATTCCTTCAATGCAGCCTAAATGGCGTTTGTTTGGCATTGCTTATATTACCACGCCTATCATAGCGGCCTTGGCGCTACGAGATTTGTCACTCGCGGCTTTGCTTTACCCTATTATAATGGTTATCGCTACCGATTGTGGTGCATTTTTTGCAGGGCGCACCATAGGAGGGCCTAAGATTTACCCTTCTATTAGTCCAAATAAAACATGGGCGGGGCTTGCTGGTGGCGCGGCGGCCAGCGCTTTGGTTGCTGCACTATTTATATCCTATGTCCCGTTTCCGGAGCAAATCTGGTCAGCAATTTTAATTGGAATTATAATTGCTGTTATCGCCCAAGCGGGCGATTTCTTTGAATCGCATCTTAAACGCCAAAAAGGATTGAAAGATAGCGGTCAAATGCTACCCGGACATGGGGGGTTATTAGATAGATTGGATGGATATATCTTTGTTTTACCCGCTTATTTACTTTATTTAATCATTATGGCTGAATTAACATCATGAGCCTAAGCCCGATTATTTATCATAATCAAGGGCGTAACCTTGACCAGCCCATTAAAACTATTAGCATTTTAGGCTCTACAGGTTCTATTGGACGGTCGGCCATCGCACTGATTAAAGCGAACCCCCACCTCTATCGTATAACGGTTTTAACCGCTAATAATAATGTTGAAGAGCTGATTCGCCAAGCGGTTGATCTGCGCCCCGATTGGGTGGTGATTGGCAATGATGCAAAATATAATCATTTGCAAAAAGCGCTTGATGGCACTGGAATTGCCGTTAGCAGTGGCAGCGATGCTATTTCTGAGGCGGCCGCCTATCCAACCGATATTGTGCTTGAGGGTATTGTAGGTGCCGCGGGTTTAGCGCCAACTCTTTCTGCGATTCGCCGTGGGGCTACTGTAGCCATCGCTAATAAAGAGCCCTTGGTTTGTGCGGGTGATTTAATCCGCCGAGAAGTGCATAAATATAACGCTACCCTATTACCCGTTGACTCAGAACATAATGCAATTTTTCAAGTGTTTGATTTTGAGCGCCCTGAATCCGTTGAAAAAATAATACTGACAGCCAGTGGCGGGCCTTTTCGCACCTTGTCTCGTGAAGAAATGCGGTATGTAACCCCAGAACAAGCCATTGCGCACCCCAATTGGGACATGGGCCCTAAAATTTCGGTTGATTCAGCAACCATGATGAACAAAGCGCTTGAGATGCTTGAGGCTTATCAGCTTTTTCCCGTTACTCATAAGCAGATTGAAACCATTATTCATCCTGAATCGGTTGTGCATAGTATGGTTGAGTATAAAGATGGATCGTTTCTAGCGCAAATGGGCCCTTCTGATATGACGCTGCCCATTGCTTATGCATTAGCTTGGCCTAAACGTATTGCTACCCCTATTAAAAGACTTAACTTACCCGCCATTAAAACACTCACTTTTGAGCAACCTGATGAGAAACGTTTCCCTGCATTGCGCTTGGCACGCGAAGTGCTTGATACACGCGGGATTACTCCCATTGTTTTTAATGCAGCAAATGAAGTGGCTGTTGAGAAGTTTTTAGCGAGTGAAATAGGATTTTTAGATATTGTAGAAACAATAGAGCGCGCTCTGCACAAAGTGTCTGGTGAGCATTTCACCAATAATACACTCGAAGATATTTTAGCGGTTGATGCTTGGGCGCGTCGTATAACACTTGATATATTGCAACGGAGATAAGCGATGGAAATGTTAATTGGATTTGGCCACACCATATTATCCTTCGTTGTTATTCTATCGGTTATCGTATTTATTCACGAATTTGGCCACTATATCATTGCAAAGCTAAGTGGCGTAAAAATAGAAGTTTTTTCCATTGGTTTTGGCCGCGAAATTTTCGGATGGAACGATAAAACCGGCACACGCTGGAAATTTAGCTTATTGCCCTTTGGCGGCTATGTGAAAATGTTTGGCGATGCGGGCGCGGCGAGTAATCCAGATAATGATATTCTATCTAAAATGACCGCAGAAGAAAAAGTGATTAGCTTCTATTTCAAACCGCTTTGGAACAAGGCCTTGATTGTTGCTGGTGGTCCCATTTTTAATTTTTTGCTTACCATAATTATCTTTGCTTGGTTTGCCTACAGTAATGGCATTACATCTACTCAACCAATTGTAGGCGAAGTAATGGAAAATTCTGCCGCTCAGGAAGCTGGACTTTTAACGGGTGACCGGATTTTGAAAGTTAACAATGCTAAGATAGAAACATTTCACGATATTCCAACCCAAATCCTGACTAATTTAGGTACTCAAATTACTTTAGTATTAGACCGAAATGGTGAAGAAATAACGCTAAATATTGTTCCTCGTATTGTCGAATCAGTAGATGATTATGGTAATAAATTGGAACAGCCTTTGATTGGCATTCGCAGCCAGCAGCTTACATTTGAGCAAATTGGCATCCTGCGCGCAACCACCTATGCTGTAACACGCACATGGGAAATTTCTGTGGCTACACTTCAAGTTTTAGGGCAGCTTATTACCGGCCAGCGTGATGCCGACCAACTAAAAGGTCCTATTGGTATTGCTCAAATGTCAGGGCAAGCGGCGGATGCGGGTTTTAATAATGTGCTTTGGTTTATCGCTCTTTTATCCGCTAATTTAGGTTTGGTTAATTTATTACCCATACCTATGCTCGATGGTGGCCATCTTTTATTTTACGCTGTTGAAGGGATTCAAGGCAAGCCGATGGCAGTTAAAGCGCAGGAATTCGCCTTTAAATTTGGTATAGCCTTGTTGGTTTCATTAATGGCATTCACCATCATCAATGATATTGTGCAACTAACCTAAAAAAACTTGATTTTAGAATGGTTATACGCATTCTCTGCTCTACTGAATTTTAGCAATTAATTGAGAGCATTAAACGCGTGAAAAACCGATTTTCTTCTGTCGCAGCTATAGCCGCCGTTGCTTTTAGTACAACATCATTGGTTGCTAACGCGCAAACTGCACCTGCTAATACTTCAGGATATCTAAACCAATCCTTGCTTTCGACACCTGACTCTTTCCGTGTTAATCGTATTGAAATCATCGGAAATCAGCGCATAGAGCGTACAACAATTTTATCGTATTTAGGCGTGCGTGAAGGGCTACCCTTTAATCGTTATGATATTGATCGCAGTTTAAAAGCGCTATATGCCACTGGCTTTTTCGCTGATGTGCAAATGAAACCGGTCGCAGAAGCGAGTGGTGGCGCCGTATTGCAGGTTAAAGTTACTGAGAACCCCATTATCAATAAAGTTGCTTTTGAGGGTAATAAACGTATTTCAGATGAAGATTTGAAGAAGGAAGTAACGCTCGATCCACGCTCTATTTTTACCCGCCCAAAAGCCGATGCGGCTACAACACGGCTACAACAAATTTATCGCCGTTCAGGGCGCTATCAAGCCGTAATTAATCCCAAGGTAATTGTACTTGAAAATAACCGCGTTAATTTAGTGTTTGAAATTGATGAAGGCTTAGAAACGCGTGTTACCAATATCGATTTTGTAGGTAATAAAATCTTCAGTGATGATGCGTTAAAAGAAGTTGTTAAAACAACTGAAGAGCGTTGGTGGAGCCCTTTTTCAAGCGATGAAAAATATGATCCTGACCGTGTATCCTATGATAAAGAATTGCTTCGTCGTTATTATGTAAGTCAAGGTTATGCTGATTTTCAGGTCAAGTCAGCTATCGCAGAAATTACACCCGATGGTGAAAATTTTTATCTCACTTTCACCATTGATGAAGGTGAGCGTTATAATTTTGGTAAAATTGATATTGATGATAATTTAAGTACTGACGAGACCCTTTCCTCAGAAATTACAACCATTGAGGGTGAAACTTATAACGCTGATGAGATTGAAAATTCAATTGATAATATGGTGCAAAAGCTTGGCGATAAAGGCTTTGCATTTGTTGATATTTCACCAAAATTCACGCGTAATTTTGATAGCCGTACGATTGATTTAGCTTATAGCGTTAATATGGGGCCACGCGTGTATGTGGAATCGATAAATATTGATGGAAATTCGCGCACACTTGATGAAGTGGTTCGCCGCGAATTTCGTTTAGCTGAGGGTGATGCCTATAGCACCTCAAAACTTGCCCGCTCCGAACAGCGTATTCAAAATCTTGGGTTTTTTGAAAATGTGAAAGTTACCCAGCAACAAGGTAGTTCGCCCGATCAAACCATCATTAATGTTGATGTAAAAGAGCAATCAACAGGCGAAATTTCTTTGGGTGCAGGTTTTTCAAGCGTTGATGGTGCGCTGGCTGAATTTGGTATTAAAGAATCTAACTTGTTAGGACGTGGGCAAGAGCTTCGTTTAAATGCGCTGGTTGCAGCTGAACGTCAACAGTTTGATATTGGTTTTACCGAGCCTTATTTTCTTGATCGCGATTTATCGGCAGGTGTAGATTTATTTAAAACACGCACCGATTTTTCGCGCGAAAGCTCATTTGATCGCGAATCGCTTGGCGGGGCATTGCGCCTTGGTTATTCTGTAAGTGAACATTTGCGCCATACGATGTATTATCGTTTTGAAGAGATTGATATTACCGATGTTGATGCAAATGCTTCGCGTTTTATTAAAGACCAAGAAGGTACCAATATCAGCTCATTAGTTGGCCATTCTTTTATCTGGGATACCCGCAATAACCGCTTTGAAACGACCGATGGTAATTATATCAAAGTTAGCCAAGATCTTGCCGGATTAGGCGGAGATAGCCGTTACATTCGCCATGAAGCGAAAGCGGCAACATTTTTCCCTATTGCACCCCAATGGACTTTTAGTTTAGGCGCAACGGGTGGCCATACCTATGGCTGGGATGAAGATAGAGATATTCGTATTAACGAACGTTTCTTTATCGGAATGCGCCAGTTACGTGGATTTGGGCGTGCCGGTATTGGGCCCCGTGATATTACGACTAATGATGCTTTAGGTGGAAACATGTATTATACTGGTATGGGCGAGCTTACCTTCCCGCTTGGCCTGCCGGATGATTTAGGGTTTTTAGGAGCGGCATTTGTTGATGTGGGTAATTTGTGGGATTTAGATAGCACTGGCCCTGAAATTGTTGATGCTAATACGCCTCGCGTATCTGCTGGCCTAGGTTTATCGTGGCGTTCGCCTTTCGGCCCAATTCGCATCGATTTTGCTAAGGCATTGATAAAAGAGGATGAAGATGAAACACAAATTTTTAACTTCCAATTCGGTACACGCTTTTAAGTTATAAATAGTCTTAATTTGTGATGCAAATGGATGAGTTTTTACTTGCATTCCAACTGTAAGCGCTGTTTTCTGCAATTCTAAAATAATAACATAATCAAAAGGGGTTCTATGTCACGTTCACTACTTTCCATGGTTGCAGTTTTAGCAACTTTTACACTCGTTCCACTATCTTCTGCATTGGCATTAGATGGTGTCGCCGTGATTAATATTCAGGATATTATGCGCGATTCGCTCGCTGCTAAATCGGTTAAATCAAAACTTGAAGCGAAACAAAAATCTTTCCAGTCTGAAATGACAAGCAAAGAAAATGCGCTTCAAGAGCAAGAAAAAACGCTTATTGCGAAAAGCAAAACCCTCACACCTGAACAGCTTGAGAAAGAATCAAAAGACTTTCGCACTGGCGTTGCGAAAACTCAGCGCGATGTTGCAACCAAAAAAGCAAAGCTAGATAAAGCATTTGCGGATGCGTTGTCGCAAATCCAAAAAACGGTGGTTAATATCACAAAGCAAATTGCTACAGAGCGCAAAATTCAAGTGGTGATGCCGACTTCACAAATGCTTTATGCTGATCCCTCATTAGATATCACTAAAGAAGTTCTTACTAAGCTAAATCAACAACTACCAAGTGTAGCGGTTAATTTTTAAGTTTAATGGCTGATTTACGTTTTTTTGATCGTCAAGGTCCGTTTGATTTAGAAACTATTGTTGAGCTAAGTGGAGTTTCGATGCCCGCCAGCACCGATTCATCGCTTAGCTTTAACGATATTGCACCACTTGATAGAGCAGAGAAAACGCATATTAGTTTTTTTGATAATCCTAAATATCTTAGCCAATTTGAGAAGTCCTCAGCGGGCGCATGTTTTGTAAAACCGCGTTTTGCTGAAAAAGCGCCTAAAGATATGATTACACTATTATCGGATGATCCCTATCGTGCTTATGCTTTATTAGCGCAGGCATTTTATCCTCGTATACAGGTAACAGGTGAAATATCTAAAAATGCTTCGATTGCACCATCGGCGAAAATTGGCGAAAATTGTACGATTGAAGCCAACGTTACCATCGGTGAAAATGTGGAAATTGGCGCTAATTCTATTATTCGCGCTGGCTCGGTAATCGAGCGAGGAGTTATAATTGGGGAGGATTGCCAAATTGGCGCATGTAGCACCATTAGTCATAGCATAATTGGCAATCAGGTAATTTTGCATCGCGGTGTTAATATTGGGCAAGATGGATTCGGATTCGCCATGGGTCGCGATGGACATGTTAAGGTTCCCCAACTTGGCCGAGTAGTTATTGAAGATTATGTTGAAATTGGATCTGGCACGTGCATTGACCGAGGTACTGGGCCGGATACATTGGTGGGCGCAGGTACAAAAATTGATAATCTTGTACAAATTGGACATAATGTGCAAATTGGACGTGGCGCCATAATTGTGAGCCAAGTCGGTATTGCAGGCAGCACAAAAATTGGTGACGGTGTTGTTCTTGGTGGACAAGCTGGAGTTTCAGGGCATCTTTCAATAGGAGCTGGCGCACGTATTGCCGCTCAATCAGGAGTAATGGATGATATCCCTACCGCCCAAGCTTATGGTGGGTCACCTGCGATTCCCATTAAAGACTGGCATCGCCAAACTATTGCTATTAAAAAGTTAAGTACGACCAAACCAAGTTAGAGTAACCTTATGAGCAACGATTTAGTATTAGATGTTAACGACATCATGGAGATGATACCCCACCGATATCCTTTTTTATTAATTGATAAAATGAAAAATATTGTAAAAGGCGAAAGCGCGGTTGGCGTTAAAAATGTAACCATAAATGAACCTTTCTTTGCCGGTCATTTCCCGCAGAAACCTGTGATGCCGGGTGTATTGATTATTGAGGCAATGGCGCAAACTTCAGGTGCGCTGGTAGTGCATACATTAGGAGAAGAAGCCAAAGGCAAGCTTGTTTATTTTATGTCAGTCGATAATGCGAAATTTCGTAAACCGGTGGGCCCGGGCGATGTGGTTGAAATTTTAGTTACCAAAACCCAAAATCGACGTGCGGTTTGGAAGTTTGACTGTGTTGCAACGGTTGAAGGCACAAAAGTAGCCGAAGCTTCCGTTCAAGCTATGATTATGCTCGATTAAATGACATTACACATCCATTCAACCGCCATTATTGAAGATGGCGCAACACTCGGCCAGAATGTAGCAATTGGCGCTTATAGCGTGGTTGGTGCCCACGTAACGCTTGGCGATAATGTGATACTCAAAAGCCATGTTGTGGTCGATGGTTTCACCACGATTGGCCAAGGCACCGTTATATATCCTTTCGCCAGCATTGGTTCCGCGCCACAGGATTTAAAATTTAAGGGTGAAAAAACTACGCTTACAATCGGGAAAAATAACACCATCCGTGAGCATGTTACGATGAATCCTGGCACGGCTGATGGCGGCCATGCCACGATTGTCGGCGATAATGGATTATTTATGATGGCTAGCCACATTGCGCATGATTGCAAAGTGGGTAATGGTGTTATCTTGGCGAATAATGCTACGCTTGCGGGGCATGTTGAGGTGGGCGATAATGTCATCATTGGTGGTTTAGCTGCTGTGCATCAATTTGTGCGCATTGGTAAACATGCTATTATTGGCGGATTATCAGGTGTCGAACATGATGTTATCCCTTATGGCTCAGTTGTAGGGGAGC
Organism: uncultured Alphaproteobacteria bacterium; assembly: GCA_963837025.1. GTDB lineage: Bacteria > Pseudomonadota > Alphaproteobacteria > Rickettsiales > JALZUV01 > JALZUV01. Next base: position 181,288 of record CAWILT010000001.1, on the reverse strand, counting down.
GCGCTAGCCTATCAGGGCTTAATTTGGTCGGCTTAAAACGCCGTGGCTTTAGTCGGGAAGCCATTCACGGTTTGCGCAATGCGTATAAAGAACTCTTTGCTGCAAGTGATACGCTTGATGTGAGAAGTAAAAAAGTGAAAGCTAATTATCCACAAAACGAGCAAGTGGTTGAGGTGATTGATTTTATTGAAAATGCAGGTTCGCGATCATTATGCGTACCCAAAACATCTTAATTATCGCATTATTAAACCCTATTAGCGGGGCTTTACAATGAAAATGGGAATTATAGCAGGGCGCGGCGATTTGCCTCAATTGATTATTGATGCTCTAACTTCGCAAAATCAGGAGCCTTTTATCTTGGCTGTTAAAGGCGACACGAATCCAAATCTTGTCACGAAGCACGCTCATGAATGGATAGAGATGGCCGAGATTGCGCGCACGTTAGATATTTTTCGCGCACATGAAGTGTCACATATTGTTATGGCTGGTGGGTTGAGTCGCCCTCCCCTTAAGGCGTTGAAACCACCTGCGCTGGCCGCGCGCATTTTAAAGCGCTTAGGCGCATCCTTTTTTAAAGGCGATGACGCTTTGTTTAAAGCCATTGTAAGTATTTTTGAAGAAGAAGGTTTTACGATTGTTGGGGTTGATGAAGTTTTAAAAGATGTGCTCACCCCAAGTGGTGTTTTGACCCAAACCAAACCTAAAAACATGGATGAATGTATATTCGCAATCAATGCAGCAAAAGCATTAGGCGCACGCGATATTGGGCAAGCCGTAATCGTTAAGGCGGGTGCTGTATTAGCGGAAGAAACGGTTGATGGCACAGATGCTTTAATTGAAAAAACTAAACATACTGAGGGAGCTATTTTAGCGAAAGCGAAAAAGCCTAAGCAAGAACGTCGAATCGATTTACCCACCATCGGCACTGCTACAATTGATGCACTTGCTAAGGGAAATTTTGCGGGTGTCGTATTAGAAGCGCATCAATCACTCATTTTACATCGCGAGCAAGTGATTGCACTTGCGGATAAACACCATATTTTTATCGTTGGAATTGAACATGACTAAGTTATGTTTCATTGCAGGTGAGCCTTCAGGCGATTTATTAGGGGGCAAACTGATGGCATCGCTCAAAGCGATTGACCCTACATTAGAGTTCTGCGGATTAGGTGGTGCTAACATGCAAGCTCAGGGAATGGCTAGTCAATTTGACTATAGCGAGCTGTCGCTAATGGGTTTTGTTGAGATAGTGCCCCATATTTTTAAATTAAAAAAGCGCATGGCACAGATGCGTGATTTCATTATCACCACCCAGCCCGATTGTGTGGTAACCATTGATTCACCCGGCTTTACTTTTCGTTTAGTGAAAATGCTACGCGAATCGGGTCAATGTAAAAACATAAAATTTATTCATTATGTAGCCCCTACGGTTTGGGCGTATAAGCCCGAACGTGCAGCAAAAACTGCCGCCTTATTTGATAAATTACTCGTTCTTTTACCATTTGAGCCTCCTTACTTTCACCGTCATGGCCTTGATACGCGATTTGTTGGCCACCCTGTGCTAGAGGAGGATTACACTAAAGCTGATGGCGAACATTTTCGTGAGAAACACGGTATTTTGCCAAGCGCACCCGTTTTGTTGCTTTTACCTGGCAGCCGCCCTGCTGAAATTCGGCGTCATCTTGGTATTTTTCTCGAAACCGTAGAGCAACTCACCGCACGCTTTGGCAATTTAACTGAGGTTATCATTGTGCCACCACACCGCGAGCAAGAGATTCGCAAACATTTAAGCGAATGGCCGGGCCAGCCTATCATTGTAAGCTCGCAACACGAAAAGCATGATGCGTTTGCAGCCGCCACCGTAGCACTCGTGAAGTCGGGAACTATCACGCTTGAGCTGGCCTGTGCGCGCGTGCCCATGGTAGTTACCTATCGCGTATCAGCTATTACCGCATGGCTTTTGCGACGTATGATTAAGGTGAAATGGGCAAGCTTAGTCAATATCCTGCTCAACCGCGAGGTGATACCTGAGCTGTTACAAGAGCGCTGCTCGCCAGACCATTTAGCACATGAACTTGCGGGCTTCCTGATCAGCGCTGATGTTGGAAACCGACAAATAGCAGAAGCACAATTAGCCCTCACTCAACTTATTGCTCCAAATGATGAAAAGCCTTCAAACGTGGCAGCAAAAGCAATATTATCTGCTTTGGGTTAAATAAGAATTTGTTAAATGCGAAATATTTTAACTTTTTAAAAAACGTAATTTCTCATCTTGGCCGAAAAGATATAATAACATACGCAGTGCATTGCCGCGATTGCTCTGTAAATCTGAATCATGGTGTAAAATGAGTTTAACTTCGGTATGTGCGGCTTTTAGTAAGTCATTATCACGTGGTAGTTCTGCAAATGTAAAGCTTGGCATACCGCTCTGGCGCGTTCCTAAAATTTCGCCACTACCACGTAACCGTAAATCTTCTTCTGCTAGAAAGAAACCATCATTGCTTTGGCGCATAACACGAAGCCGCTCCATGCTTGTTTCGCTTATTTTATCAGCATAAAGTAGCAAGCAGCTAGAAGGTTTGTCAGAACGCCCAACTCGACCGCGTAGCTGATGTAGCTGTGATAAGCCAAAGCGTTCGGCATGTTCAATCACCATGATGGTGGCATCAGGCACATCCACCCCCACTTCCACCACCGTGGTTGCTACAAGCAGCTGGGAGTCTCCACTAGCGAAACGCTGCATTTCACGCTCGCGTTCAGCTCCTTTAATGCGCCCATGAACAAGCGTGACATCAGTTAAACGCCCAAAGCGCTGGCTAAATTCGCGGTGCCTATCGACTGCCGCTGCTAAATCAAGCTCCATCGTCTCGCTTTCTTCAACTAACGGGCAAATCCAATAGATTTTCTCACCACGCTCTATTGCGGTTTGCACCGCCTTCATTACTTTTTCATATTTACTAATAGGGCTGGCACTTGTTTTAATTTCCATGCGGCCCGCGGGCTTTTCTCGCAGAATAGATACATCCATATCGCCAAATAAGGTCATGGTTAAACTGCGCGGAATAGGCGTTGCTGACATTAGCAGCATATGCGTTGCCCGCCCTTTTTTCGCGAGTTTTAAGCGCTGATTCACCCCAAAGCGATGCTGCTCATCCACTACGGCAAGCATTAAATTTTTAAAAATTACTGTATCTTGAAAGACCGAATGTGTGCCAATTATTAAGGGCAGTCTACCATCATTCAATGCGGCTAAGATTTTTTGACGCTCCGCTTTATCAGATGTTCCTGATAGCATCGCTACTGGAATATTGAGTGGCTTTAAAATTTTGCGAAAGGCCTTTAAATGCTGTCGCCCCAAAATTTCGGTGGGAACCATGAGCGCGGCTTGGCCACCTGCTTTAACAACAGCAAGCATGGCAGCTAACGCTACAACGGTTTTACCGCTTCCCACATCGCCCTGTAATAAACGCAGCATGCGTTGGCCACTTTGCATATCAGCGTCAATTTCGTTTAAAACCTCTAACTGGCCTTGCGTAAGGGTAAAAGGTAAATAATGTAATAGCTGTTTTCGTATTGTTCCCGCTACGTCTACTATCTCCGCCACTTTAGTACGCTGCATATTTTGGCGCACAACACAAAGTGCTAGCTGGCTTGCAAGCAATTCATCATATGCTAAGCGCTGACGATAAATTCCATTACTACTGATATCGTTAGGCTCTTGCGGTTGATGAATGCGTTGCAAACTCTGATAAAAGCCATCCCATTTTTGCAGTTGTAAAAAGTGGGAATCTTGCCATTCAGGAAGAGGGGATAGCGTACTGATAACTTGGCTTATCAAATCAAGCAATTTGCGATGATGCAACCCTGCCGTTAAAGCATAAGCTGGTTCTAAAATCGTTACTTTTTCAGCCATTTCAGGCTTAGCGACCATTTGTGGATGCACCATTTGCCAGCCTTGCTTGCCCTGCTCAAGTTTTCCTGAAACTAAGCGCGACTCACCAATTGGAAATTGCTTTGAAAGATAATCGCCCTTAACACTAAAGAATATCAGATTAAGGTTTAATTGCTGATTATGGCAAGCTATGCGATACGGCACGCGCCGCATGCCTCGTGGTGCGGCATAATGGCTATCAATATTCACTAATAGCGTTACAATATGGCCATGTGACGCTTCTGAAATCTCCGGTGTTAGACTTCTATCAATCGCATCAACGGGTAAATGAAAGAGTAAATCACGCATAACGGGATTGTCGCGGCGCAACAAGGTTTCAAGCATGAGAAACACTTTATCACCTACCCCTTTCAACTGGCGCAGTGATATAAACCAATTTTCTAACGATAATGGGCGCATAATATGCAGCTTGCCATCCATGTGGTTGTTTGTCATCCTGTAGTTTGTGCCTGCCATTGTAATAATAGCGTTCTCTGGGACGCCAATGTGCAATGCTACTTGACTCTAAGCGCGGTTTTCTTACATTGCGGAATATGATTTATTTAAAGACGATGATGCCCCAAATATGACTGCGCCTTCGCAGGTTCCAAATTCTCAGGTTACGATTCACTTGCCTGATGGTTCAACCAAAACATTCGACCACAATCCAACGGGTGCTGAAGTGGCACTTTCCATCGGCGAAGGTCTAGCCAAAGCAGCCATCGCAATGAAGGTTGATGGTATTCAGCGTGATTTATCTGAAACTTTATCCCATGGCGCAAAATTACAGCTTTTAACCCTTCGCGATGATGAAGGCTTGGAAATTATGCGCCATAGTATTACGGCGCAAGTATTAGCTAAGGCAATCAAACAACTTTGGCCACAAGCCAAATTAGCTATTGGACCCACTATTGAAGATGGATTTTATTACGATATTGACCTTGATACGTCCATTAGCACCGATGATTTTGCAAAAATTGAAGCTAAAATGGCAGAAATTTCCCAAAGCAATGCCTCAGTAAATCGCGAAATGTGGGATAGAGCCGAAGCAATATCAATGTTTAAGTCGCGTGGCGAATCATATAAAGCCGAACTCATTCAGGGTGCAGCTGAAGATGACACGACTGAAGCTGGCAAAATATCGCTTTATCGCCAAGGGCAAGGTGATGATGCCTTTATTGATTTATGTCGTGGGCCACATGTAACCAATCTTAATAAAATTCAACCGGCATTTAAACTGCTTAAAGTGGCCGGCGCATATTGGCGTGGCGATAGTAAAAATAAACAATTGCAGCGTATTTATGGCACCGCTTGGGCAAACCCTAAAGACTTAAAGAAATATCTTTTGAGACTTGAAGAAGCGAATGCGCGTGACCATCGAAAAATCGGTAAAGAATTAGATTTGTTTCATCTACAAGAAGAGGCTACCGGTATTCCGTTTTGGCATGATAAGGGTTGGACTCTTTACCGCAAAATTCAAGATTATATGCGCAACCGTTTGCGCAAAGCCGGCTACCAAGAAGTGAATACACCCATGTTGGTTGATCGCCGCTTGTGGGAAGAATCGGGTCATTGGGAAAAGTTTCGTGAGAATATGTTCACCTCAGATTCAGATGAGGATAGAACGCTGGCGCTTAAGCCTATGAATTGCCCTTGCCATGTGCAAATTTTCAATCAAGGCTTAAAAAGTTATCGCGACCTGCCCTTACGCATGGCTGAGTTTGGTACGTGTCATCGTAACGAGCCCTCAGGCGCGCTGCATGGTTTAATGCGGGTACGTGGATTTACGCAAGATGATGCCCATATTTTTTGTACGGAAGACCAAATTACCTCTGAAACGATCGCATTTTGCGAATTACTAAAATCAGTTTACAAAGACTTTGGTTTTGAAGAAGTGGCGGTAAAATTTTCTGATCGTCCCGAAATTCGTGCAGGAGCTGATGATGTTTGGGATAAGGCGGAATCGTCTTTACGCGATGCTGTCAATGCTGCCGGATTAGAATATACCTTAAACCCTGGTGAAGGTGCGTTTTATGGCCCTAAACTGGAATTTGTACTACGCGATGCCATTGGACGCGATTGGCAATGTGGAACGCTTCAAGTGGATTTCGTCCTTCCGGAACGATTAGATGCTAATTATATTGGTGCCGACGGTGATAAACATCGCCCTGTTATGCTTCACCGCGCTATTTTAGGTTCGATGGAGCGTTTCATTGGTATATTAATTGAAGATTACTCAGGCAAATTCCCATTTTGGCTTTCACCTTTACAAGTGGTGGTTGCACCTATTACCAATGAGGTAGATGCATATGCACTACAGGTAACTAATGCACTTAATGCGGCCGGCTTTACAACCGAAGCGGATTTAAGCGCGCAAAAAATTAACTATAAAGTACGTGAACATTCAAACCGCAAAGTGCCTTACATTATCGCAGTAGGTGCACGCGAGCGCGATGAAAATTCGGTTTCAATACGTACTTTGGGCGAACAAGGCCAAAAAAGCATGGGTCTTGCGCAAGCCATTGAAAAATTTAAACGTGAGGCTCAAGCACCGTCAAACACCTAAATTAACGAAAAACTAATTTTTAACCGCTAACATTCTATTTATTTAACAAACATTAGGACATACATGGCATACGGAAATAAACAAAAAGGCCCACGCGTAAATGGGAAAATCACTTCAGAAAAAGTTCGATTGGTTGATGCTACTGGCGATATGGTGGGTGTTGTGCCCATCGAAGATGCTCTAAAACGCGCTAAAGCAGTAGGTTTGGACTTAGTTGAAGTATCTCCTAACGCTGAACCACCAGTATGCAAAATCCTTGATTACGGCAAATTCCGTTATGAAGAGCAGAAAAAAGCGAGCGAGCAGAAGAAAAAACAAAAGACCGCGCAGTTAAAAGAAATCAAAGTGCGCCCCGCCATTGATGATCATGATTTTGATACGAAAATGAAGCATATTTTTAAATTTTTAGAATCAGGCGATAAGGTTAAAATCACACTTCGTTTTAGAGGCCGCGAAATGGCACACCAAGATTTGGGGTTAAAAGTAATGAATCGAATCAAAGAAGTTTCATCTGAAAAAGCTAAGGTTGAAACCGAGCCAAAAATGGAAGGCCGTCAGGCAATCATGATTTTAGCCCCGCTCGGTTAAATACTAAATTTTTATATGAGGAATTCCAAATTGTGCATTTTTCTGCTTGAGTAAAAAGCAACTTGCCTTTAAACAGATTGAAATACTTTTTAAAAATAAGAATAACAAGCAATGGGAAAACCATGAATCGTACAAATTTACTTGCTTCTGCAGCCGCACTTACTCTTTTAGCTACTCCCGTATTTGCCCAAGACGAAGGTTTTTATGTGGGTGTTGGTGGCGGTATTAACGCAATTCATAATACGGATATTGAAGGCCCCGCCTTTGGTAGTAATGAGCTGAATTATGATGAAGGTTTTGTGGGCACCGGTATTGCGGGTTACAAATATGATAACGGCTTCCGTAACGAGCTTGAATTGGGTTATCGTCAAAATGATATTGATGAAATTTCCGATGTAAATGCAGTAGGCGAAACAGAAGTTTACAGTGCCATGGTCAATTTACTATTTGATTTAGATATCACCGATACTAATTTTGATACCTATATTGGTGGTGGTGCGGGTGGTGCTTTTATTCGCCAAAAAAATGTTGGCCCTGCTAATGGTACTAGTGTTAATGATACTGAGCTTGTGCCTGCTATTCAAGGTGTTGCGGGTATCAGTTACGCGCTTACCAATAAAGCTGATGTTTACATGAATTATCAGTATTTCCACGCGATTTCACCAAGCTATAAAACGCAAAATAATTTAGGTGTGGATTCTGATTATGATAGCAGCAGCCTAATGGTTGGTTTAAAAGTGAATCTGTCCGATGTGCCTGAGCCTGTAGCTGAACGCCAGCCGCGCCCAAGTGAATTAGTGGCAACTGCTTATGATCCTGTTGTTGTAACAGAGCCACAATATGCTCCTGCTCCTGTAGCATCACCCATTTCGCGCACTTACATTGTATTTTTTGACTTAGATGATTCTCGCGTTACTAATGATGCGCGCGCTATTTTGGCGCAAGCCGCGCAAGATGCACAGGCGGGTAATGCTGTATCTATTCAAGTTGTTGGCCATGCCGATACTTCAGGTGGTGACGATTATAACCGAGGCTTATCGCAACAGCGTGCATCTTCTGTAAAATCCGCTCTTTCTTCGATGGGTGTAAATGGTAACAATATGGATACTGTAGCGCGTGGTGAAAGCGATTTATTAGTGCCTACGGCAGACGGAGTTAAAGAACCTCAAAACCGTCGTGTTGAAGTAACCTACATCATCAACCCATAAGCTAGCTTTAGAAAAAAAATCCAAGATAAAAGCCGCTTAATTGTGGCTTTTATTTTGTGAACTTAAAAATTATCATTGAGGATTCGAAAATGAAAAAACTTTTATTTATACTTTTTCTAACTGGCATTTCTTCGCATGCATTTGCCGAGTCCATCTCCATCACACTTGATAATAAGCAACCACTTGAAATTCAACTGGCTGCCGCTGCATTAAAAGGATGCATGGCTGAAACCATACCTGAATCACAGTTAGCCGATATTGAAAAGCGCACGGAAGTTATTGCCAATCAAGTTAAACAACATTGTCAAAATAAAGATGAAGAAAAAGCTTATCAACTGGTTGCTTATCATTTTAATCAGCAAGAAGCACAAACTGCTATTCAATGCGCTCAGCAGTTGCGCCCCTTACTTGATTCGCCTACCGTTAAACAGGCAATTAGCAAGCATATGGCCGATGTTGAAATGGTTTTAAATGGCCAAATTCCTCGCCCTATTTGCCGCTAATTTCCTGTATTACTTGCTTGGAATATTTAGTGTGTTAATACACTAAGCCAACCTGAAAAAGAGTGCCATGACCTTTATCGTTAATGATAGCTGCATTAAATGCAAATACACTGATTGCGTAGAAGTATGCCCGGTTGATTGCTTTTATGAAGGCGAAAATATGCTCGTTATTAACCCCGATGAATGTATTGATTGTGGCGTGTGCGAACCTGAATGCCCTGCTGAAGCAATCCAACCCGAATCGGAAGAGAATATTGATTGGGTGGAATTTAACCGCAAATATTCTGAAATGTGGCCTGTGATAACGCAGAAAAAACCATCCTTACCTGAAGCTGAGGAATATGATGGCAAACCCAATAAGCTTGCCCTTTTTAGTGAGAAACCCGGCTCAGGCGATGCTTAAATCTTAACGCCAAATACATCCACATTAATATTTTATAAATACTTAGTGAAATTAGGTGAATTTTTTGCTATAATAGATGTACGGCAATTGGATTAGCTATTGTATTACCTGTATTTTTCACCCTTTTGCCTTATGTATTAGTTTAATAATCGAGGCTTTAGCCTCCAAGAAAAGAGTGTATCTATGACCAAAAAAGCGACTGCTAAAAAAGCAACTCCTGAATTCTCAATCGGCGATCACGTAGTTTACCCCACGCATGGTGTAGGCAAAATTATTGGCCACGAGACGCAAGAAGTTGGTGGCATGACTCTAAAATTATTCGTCATTTCATTTGAAAAAGATAAAATGACACTTCGCGTTCCGGTTAGCCGTGCGCACACTGCAGGTCTTCGCAATATCAGCAACGGTGATCAAATTGAAAAAGCATTCCGTACCCTACAAGGCCGCGCAAAAACAAGTCGTGGTATGTGGAGCCGTCGTGCGCAAGAATATGAATCAAAAATCAATTCTGGTAGCTTAATTTCGGTTGCTGAAGTGGTGCGCGATTTACATAAAAATGTTGATCAGTCTGAACGCTCTTATTCTGAGCGTATGATTTACGAATCAGCTTTCAGCCGTATTGTCGGTGAGATTGCAGCAGCAGACAGCACGGACATCACTAAAGCGACTGACAAGTTGCTCGGTATTTTAAAGAAACAACAAGCCGCTATTGCTGCTTAGTTAAACCTACTCAAATTAAAAAGCCGCTTTCAAAGCGGCTTTTTTTTGGGTTTAAAAAAGGCCAGATGTTTAAATTACATCTGACCTTTTTCTTCTTCATTAAGAAAAAACTTTAAGTTTTAAGCTTCTTTACGACGGCGTGGACGATCTCCGCTATCGCGGCTACCTTCACGTTTACCTTTAGGGGCAGCTTTTGGCGGCTCTTTTTCGTCTGACAAATCAGCACCGGTTTCTTGGTCAACCAAGCGCATTGAAAGGCGAACTTTACCGCGTGGATCAATCTCTACGCATTTCACTTTCACTTCATCGCCTTCATTGATAACATCCGAAACATTCTCAACGCGATCGTCATTGATCTCAGAGATATGCACAAGACCATCCTTGCTGCCCATGAAGTTTACAAATGCCCCAAAATCAACGATGCGTACGACTTTGCCCGTGTAAATTGCACCTGCTTCTGGCTCTTCTACGATACCCTTAATCCAATCAACAGCGGCTTGACCTGCAGCGCCATCAACAGCGGCTACGCGAATAGTACCATCTTCTTCGATGTCAATTTTAGCACCTGTCGACTCGGTAATTTCACGAATAACCTTGCCGCCCGTACCAATCACTTCACGAATCTTTTCGGGATCGATTTTGATGGTGGTAATGCGTGGTGCATTGCCATTCACTTCTTCACGCGCTTGTGTCATCGCTTTGGCCATTTCTTTCAAAATAGTTTTGCGACCCTCGCCTGCTTGATCAAGCGCAATCTTCATGATTTCTTGAGTGATGCCAGCGACTTTGATATCCATTTGAAGCGCCGTTACACCATTATTGGTACCCGCCACTTTAAAATCCATATCGCCTAAGTGATCTTCATCGCCCAGAATATCAGAAAGCACAACGAAATCTTTGCCTTCTTTTACCAAGCCCATCGCGATACCCGCAACAGCCGCTTTAAGCGGCACGCCAGCATCCATCAAAGCAAGGGATGTTCCGCACACCGTTGCCATCGATGATGAACCATTAGATTCCGTAATTTCAGATACGATACGTACTGTATAGGGAAATTCATCTTTCGTTGGCATCATGGGTTTAATCGCGCGCCAAGCCAGTTTACCATGCCCGATTTCACGACGGCCAGGCGACTTTAAAAAACCTGCTTCACCCACAGAAAATGGAGGAAAGTTGTAATGCAGCATGAAGTTTTCGCGATATTCGCCTTCAACTGAATCAACCAACTGCTCGTCTTGGCCTGTGCCTAGCGTTGCAGTAACAAGCGCTTGCGTTTCACCACGGGTAAACAGTGCCGAGCCATGCGTTTTAGGCAAGAAATCAACTTCTGACATAATCGCGCGTACATCAGAGGGGCCACGCCCATCAATACGTTTTTTGCTTTTGATTAGATCGCCGCGCACCACATCGCTTTCGAGTGATTTAACGAATTTACCAATGGCATTTGACGTTTCAGAATCCGTTTCTTCGGTAATAAATTTCGCTGAAACTTCATCGCGAATCTCAGAAAGACGCGTGCTGCGCGCTTGCTTATCAGTTAATGTGTAGGCTTTGCTGAATTGTGAAGCAGCGAGTTTGCTGATGTCAGCCTGCAGCTTAGAATCCAGTTCTTTCTTCGCAAAATTCCAAGGCTCTTTAGCGCAATCTTCCGCTAAATCAATAATCATATCAATTACGGGCTGCATTTCTTTATGGCCAAATGCCACAGCGCCAAGCATCACTTCTTCAGTCAATTCTTTAGCTTCTGATTCAACCATCATCACCGAATCTTTGGTGGCAGATACAATCAAATCTAGCGCAGAATCTTGCATTTCAGAGTAGATAGGGTTGAGCACATATTCACCATCGATATAGCCAACGCGTGCGCCGCCAATGGGGCCCATGAATGGTACGCCTGAGATAGTAAGGGCGGCTGAAGCACCCACGAGCGCAACGATATCTGGATCATTCTCTAAATCATGGCTGATGAGTGTGCAGATAACTTGTGTTTCATTATAAAAGCCTGCTGGAAAAAGAGGGCGAATCGGGCGATCAATCAAGCGGCTGGTAAGCGTTTCTTTTTCTGATGGGCGACCTTCGCGTTTGAAAAATCCACCAGGAATTTTGCCTGCTGCATAGGTTTTTTCAACATAATTTACCGTTAGTGGGAAAAAGTCGATGCCAGGTTTGGCAGTTTTTTGTGCAACGGCGGTGCATAAAAGCACAGTATCGCCGTAGGAAATTTTGACTGCACCACCGGCTTGGCGTGCAATTTTGCCTGTTTCCATAGTAAGGGTACGTCCACCCCATTGAATTTCTTTTTTCGTAATATTAAACATTCTTATGTTTCTCTCTTTAATTTATCCTTTATGAACGGGCGCTTTATAGCGCTTATACGCCTAAAAGGGAAGCATTAAAAAAGGCAGGAAACTTTGCGTTGCCTGCCTTTTTGCTTTGTTTTGTAAACTAAAATTACTTACGCAAACCAAGTGCTGCGATAAGTTTAGTGTAACGGGCTTCGTCTTTACGCTTTAGGTAATCCAACAAACGGCGACGGCGGCCAACCAAAATCAACAAACCGCGACGCGAGTGGTGGTCGTGTTTGTGGGTTTTAAAATGTTCGGTAAGGTTATTAATACGCTCAGAAAGTACGGCAACTTGCACTTCAGGGCTGCCAGTATCATTATCAACAGTGGCATATTGGCTCATAAGCTCTTGCTTACGGTTTTGGGTAATCGACATCGTGGTTCTCCTATTACGTTAAAAATTAAACACGCGCGTTGGCTTTATGGCACTTCCAACAGGCTTGCCAAGTGCTACAAACTGGTTTGATACTGCATCATAGCAGCGAACAACCGACTTGGAGCGAAACTCAGCCAAGGCTGAGAGCGGCTTTGCCTGCTGGCCTTGCTTTAGCCGCAGCATCTGATTTGGCTCAAACCGAACTGCAAGGATGTCGTCCAGCGGTTCATCTAGTGGCATAAGAGCAAAATCAGAGGGCAGTTCATAGCGGTCATCCGCGCATAAAGCAAGCGAAACTGAGTTCGCGAGGCTGAAAACTCCCACCTGCGCACGCTGTAAAAACCTTACATGGCCGTAGCAACCAAGTTTTTCACCCATATCACGTGCGAGCGAGCGCACATAGGTGCCTTTACCGCATTCAACGGTGAAGGTTGTTTGATCGGGCGAATGTTCTTTAATACTGAGATTATGCACCTGAACTTTACGAGCGGGGATTTGCACTTTGCCGCCTTCCCGCGCAGTTTTATAGCTGCGCTCGCCCGCGATTTTAATCGCCGAAAAATCAGGTGGGCGCTGCATAATGGCTCCTGTAAACGCTGGCAACAAAGCCTCAATTTCCTCAAGCGATGGCCGTGCATCGGATTGGGCAACCACCTCACCTTCCGCATCATCGGTGCTGGTGGCAGCCCCCCAATGCACGATGTAATGATATTGCTTTCGGTCAGCCATAATATATTGGGAAAGTTTAGTGGCTTCACCAATCGCTAGCGGCAATACACCACAGGCTAATGGGTCAAGCGTGCCTGTATGGCCAACTTTCTTAACACCTAACAATCGTTTGACTATAGCAACGGCTTTGGCCGAACTCATGCCCTCGGGCTTATTGAGATTAATAAATCCATGCACTGTGAAAGTTATTCTTCTTCGCTATCAAGCTCGACAGCGCGGGATTTGGCTACTTTTAGCAGGCCTTCAATATGCGTGGCCGTTTCAAAACTATGATCCAGCTTAAAATGAATACGGGGTGAGAATTTAAGGATGAGCTTTTTGGAAAGCAGCGTGCGGATGATGCCATTGGAGTTGGCTAACAATTGTAGCACTTCTTCCTTTTTATCACCATTAAGTGGCATAAAATATGCCGTGGCATTGCGCAAATCGGGGCTTATGCGCACTTCCGATACCGTGATAGAAGCCTCTTCAATGCGCGGATCGCTTAGCTCGCCACGGGCAAAAATTTCGGATAATGCATGGCGAATCTCTTCACCTACTTTGAGTTGGCGTTGCGATGGCCCTTTGGCTTTATATTTGTTTTTATCAAATTTGGGCACAACACAGCCTTACGCTTTCTTCTTTTTCGCGTCTTCAGCTGAAACATCATCAATCGTGCGATCAACTTCTTCAACTTCAAATGCCTCAATTACATCGCCTTGCTTCAAATCATCATAGTTTTCAAATGCCATACCGCATTCGTAGCCATTTTTCACTTCTTTAACTTCATCTTTAAAGCGTTTGAGAGTTTTGAGCGTGCCTTCATGAATCACCACGTTATCACGCAGCAAGCGCACACCTGCGCCACGTTTCACCATGCCATCGGTTACGCGGCAACCGGCAATTTTACCAACTTTGCTGACGTTAAACACTTCCAAAATCTCAGCATAACCGATGAAGTTTTCTTGTTTCTTAGGCGATAACATACCTGACATCAGCGCTTTAATATCATCCACTACATCATAAATAATTGAGTAATAACGAATTTCTATGCCTTCTTTATCGGCTAATTCCTTGGCTTGCTTGTTCGCACGCACGTTAAACGCAATGATGGATGCGCCAGTTGTTTGTGCCAGCGAAACATCCGACTCTGAAATTCCGCCAACGGCCGAGTGAATGACGCGCGTGGTTACTTCAGAATTGTCCATTTTGGCTAGGCTACCCGATATAGCTTCGGCTGAGCCTTGCACATCGGTTTTCAAAATAACGGGTAATTCTTTAAGGTCAGAATTTTTAGCCGCAGCAAAAAGCTGCTCCATATTTTGTGCACTACCTGCAACTTTAAGATTTTTATTGCGCTGCGAACGGTATTCGGTGATATCGCGTGCGGTCTTTTCATCTTCAACGGCAGCCACTTCATCGCCTGCTTCGGGCGGCTCGTTTAAGCCTAAAATTTCAACCGGTGATGCTGGTCCAGCTTCCTGCACTTGAACACCTTTATCATCAATCATCGCGCGTACTTTACCGTATGATGCGCCTGCTACTAAAATATCGCCAACGCGTAAGGTTCCGTTACGCACTAATACTGTGGCAACCGTTCCACGGCCTTGTTCAATTTTGGATTCCACTACCACACCAGAAGCGGCACGGTTAGGATTAGCCTTAAATTCGGCAATTTCTGCAGTGAGCAAAATAGCCTCTTCAAGTTTATCGAGGTTTGTACCTGCAAGTGCAGAAACTTCAATCATCATGGTGTCGCCACCGAATTCTTCAGCCACTAATTCAAACTTCATCAGCTCATTTTTCACACGTGCAGAATCAGCGCCTTCTTTATCCATTTTATTGATGGCTACAATAATTGGCACACCGGCTGCTTTAGAGTGATTTATCGCCTCTTCAGTTTGCGGCATAATTCCATCATCGGCGGCTACCACCAAAATCACAATGTCAGTTGCTTGCGCCCCGCGTGAGCGCATGGCTGTGAATGCTTCATGACCTGGCGTGTCAAGGAATGTAATTTTATCACCCGACTCCATCGTAACCTGATAGGCACCAATATGTTGGGTGATACCACCCGCTTCGCCAGCAGCTACATCGGTTTTACGTAAAGCATCAAGCAATGAGGTTTTACCATGATCTACATGCCCCATAACCGTAACTACTGCTGCGCGTGGTAATAGATCTTTTTCATCATCTTGTACTTGTTGAACAATAATATTTTCAACATCACTTTCAGATACGCGTTTGATGCGATGGCCAAACTCTTCAACAATAAGTTCTGCGGTATCTTGGTCAATCGATTGATTCACGGTCACCATTGAGCCCATTTTCATGAGGGCTTTTACCACATCAACCGCGCGCTCTGCCATACGGTTTGCAAGCTCTTGCACCGTAATAACCTCAGGCACAATAACATCGCGCATTTTCTTTTCGCGCGGCTCATCACCTAGGCCTAATTCCGCACGTCGTGCTTTTTCACGCGCACGCTTAACCGATGCAAGCGAGCGTTGACGGTGCCCTTCACCGTAATTAAGCGCTTGAGTGACAGTCATTTTACCGCCACGACGGGCATCGCTGCCCAGTTTCATTTTATTCGAGCGATCGCCTTTCGGGCCTTTATCGTCTTGTGTTTTTACCGGTGCGGGCGCTTGCTTAGTATGATTCGCTTTTTTTGAAACAGGCTTTGGCGGTTCAATTATCGCTTTTTCCGGTTCAACAATATCATTTTCAGGTGAAGATTTTTCACGTACTTTGATAGTTGATTGAATGGGGGGCTGATTAACATCATCACCTTCATTGGCTTTTTGCGCTTCTTGTGCGAGCTTCAAAGCATTCATGCGCGCTTCTTGTTCACGTGCACTTAGACCTTGGCCAGCAGCATTCGCATCGCGCTTCATTTCGCCACCATCACGGCTGTAACTGCGGGTTTTACGCACTTCAACGGTAACTGTTTTTGAGCGCCCACGTTGGAAATTTTGCGTAACTTTTCCGCCTTCAATCGTTTTGGTCAACGAGAGTTTACTTGGCCCAATTTTGAGGGTTGATTTCGACTTATTATCTGTTTCTGCCATGATTACCTTTACTTCTGTGATTGGCTTATAACCTATCTTTATTTAGAAATCTAGCCCAGACCTGATAAGAGTTGCGAATTGCTTTGGCTAATGTGGCAGATTTAACGGCTAAATGTACCGGATTTGGTATTGAGAGCAGGTTTGAGAGTTCCTCACGCGAACAAGGTTGAATGACGACAACCGACTCTTCTGCCATGTTATTGAGCTTTCGCATTCCATCTTCTTTCGCATCATTTGCATGAATGAGCATTCTAACCTCACCGGCTTGCACTGCGGAAGTGCATTTTTCAAACCCATTGACCATGTCGCGGCTGCTATGGGCGCGCTGAATTAGATTTAACATACGGGTGAACAAGCTTAGTTGCACCTGTTGCGCCAAATTATCAGATAATTGCACTTTTTGTTTCGCGGCGCGCATGAATAAGTTTTTAGCAATCGCAGTCTCAAGATTTTCTTGCGTGCCTACCATCCACATGCCGCGACCCGGTAAGTTAGCTTTAATATCAAAAACCACCAAGCCTTCGGGAGAAGCTACGAAACGCAGCAGATTTTCGCGCGGATTAATTTCACCCGTAACGATACAGCGCCGCATAGGAGATTTCCCTTGCGGCGCCGCATCTTCACTCAATTCTAAATTAAGCTGATTCAGAAGAACTATCCCCTTTATCACCATCGAACCAATGCGCACGCGCACGCATGATTAAATCGTCAATCTCATCATTGCTGAGTGGTGATTTTGGAAGGTAATCTTTATATTCATCACGAGCCAAATCGGCAAAATCATCAAGCGATTTCACACCATTTTCGGCGAGCTTTAAAAGATCGTCATTTGAAATGCCTTCAAACTCAACTAAATCCTCTTTTACGCCCATTTCACGCAATTTATTTTGCGTTTCGCCGCGCTGCTGTTCTATCCAGTCTTTTGCACGCGATTGTAGTTCAACCGCAATATCATCGTCAAAGCCTTCAATACCGCCTAAATCTTCAGCGGGAACAAATGCTACTTCTTCCACGCTTGAGAAACCTTCTGAAACAAGAAGATGAGCAATTACTTCTTCCACATTCAATGCGGTTACAAACATCTCAGATAAGCGGTTAAACTCACCAGCGCGACGCTCAGATTCTTCATCTTCAGTTAGAATATCGATCCGCCATCCGCAAAGCTGTGATGCCAAGCGCACGTTTTGTCCACGACGGCCAATGGCCAGACTTAACTGATCATCTGGCACTACTACTTCAATACGGTTTGCATCTTCGTCAATTACTACTTTAGCCACTTCGGCTGATGATAAAGCGTTTACAACAAACGTTGCAGGATCAGCCGCCCATTCAACAATATCTACTTTTTCGCCTTGCAGCTCGCTTACCACGGCTTGCACACGTGAACCGCGTACACCCACACAAGCGAGGATTGGGTTCACGCTTGAATCTTGCGTATAAACCGCAATTTTTGCGCGGCTACCCGGATCACGCGCTACGGCGCGAATTTCAACTAAACCATCATAAATCTCAGGCACTTCTTGGCTGAAGAGTTTCTTCATGAAGTCAGGGTGTGTGCGCGATAAGAAAATTTGCGGGCCTTGGCGCTCTTTATCTACATCTACAATATAAGCACGGATACGATCGCCTTGGCGAAACGCTTCACGCGGGATGAGCTGATCGCGGCGAATAATGCACTCGGTACGGCCAAAATCAACAATTACATTGCCATATTCCATGCGCTTGACCACGCCAGACGCGATTTGGCCAATTTTATCTTTAAATTCTTCAAACTGCACATCACGTTCAGCGTCACGCACTTTTTGCACAATAACTTGTTTGGCGCTTTGTGCGGCAATACGCCCAAAATCAATCGGTGGTAGTTCGTCTTTAATCTCAGCGCCAATTTCAAGCGTAGCATCGTCTTTTTGTGCATCCGACAAGCGAATCATCTTAAATTGATCATCATCTTCTTCAAATACATGGTCATCTGCCACTACAGTGACAACCTTATATAGATTGATACGGCCATTTTGGGGGTTCATAACCGCGCGCACATCATGCTCGGCGCCATATTTGCGGCGAGCAGCTACTTGAATAGCATTTTCCATCGCATCAAGTACGGTATCTTTGCCAATGCCTTTTTCGCGTGCGACTGCATCTGCGATTTGAATTAATTCTGTTCCACCGAAAGCCATGTTTTAAACTCCACTCTTTATCTTATACGTTTGCTTTTAATTCGATGCGCTTTTGGGTTTCTTCCATCAGTGCATCGGTTAATATTAATTTTGCCGATCCCATATCGGCTAGAGGTAATGCGAAAATCTCACCGCCATTTTTAAGAGTGACGATGCCCTCTTCTGCATTTGTTTCCGAAATAAAACTGCGATATCTACGGCGACCATTTTGCGGTATCGCCATTTCCACTTTCACTTCATGCCCGATGTAAGCCGCAAAATCGTCCATGTTCATTAAAGGGCGGTCAACGCCTGGGCTGCTCACTTCTAGCTCATAATCGCTTTCAATCGGGTCATGCACATCAAGCAACGCGGAAACGGCATGGCTAATTTCTGAGCAATCATCTACCATCATTTCAGAACCATCAAGCTTATCGGCCATAATCTGTAAGATGCGGCGACGCTCTGATCCGAGCCAAATTATGCGCACTAAGCGATAACCCATATCATTAAGCGTAGGCTCAATCATAGGTGTAATCGTTAATTGTATCGATGAATGCTGCACAATTTTCCTAATTTAAACTAAAAGAAAAGGCGGACTCTCGCCCACCTGATAGGCTGTGATTAGCCTCTAAGTAAATAAATTGCAACCTTTTTATAAAAATTACTTGGCATTAAGGTAAAACCCTTTAGAGAATGCATATAACTTTAATAGAAAGAGGGTTGATATGAAATCTACCACAATCGTAATTGCAGCAATACTTTTAGCCTTTGTAATTATTGGCTTAAATACACTATCCAATGACACAAGCTTAGATCAGGAAATGACTGATATGAGCGAAACCATTGATGAAAATGGCACTGAGCTTGGTGATTCAATGGAAGATGAATATAATGCAACCGCACAAGCGGCTGATAATTTAGGCGATGATATCTCAGAAACAAGCACTGAAGCTTATGATGACACGGCGGAAGCTTTTGATGATGTAGTGAATGCATCATCTGAAGAAGCTGACGCTGCGGTGAATTCAGCGGTTGATGCTGCGGATTCTGCTGCTGATGATGCTGCTTCCGCTGCTAACGAAGCACGTGATGCTGCTACGGATGCTGCTGCCGCTACTAATGAAATGACAACCGATGCAGTTGATGCTGCTGCTGTAGCCGCTGATAAGGCTGCTAATGCGGCTGAAGGCGCTGCTGACGCTGCCGCAAATGCTGCTGATGCTGCTGAAGATGCCGCTATGAAAGCAGCAGATAAAGTAAAAGCAATGGGAACGGATACAAAAATGACGCCTGAGTCTGGCACAACTTCTACGGAAGTTGATACCACTATCTCAGCTGAGTAGTATTACTTCTCTATGAAAAATTAAAAACCAGTGCTTCGGCGCTGGTTTTTTTATTTGTTTTTTGGGTAAAAAAAAGCCGACATGGTAAACATGTCGGCACAAGGTGGGGAAACTGTATGGCTATTTAATGCTGCTGGGACAAATTATGCAACTGAAAAAAGACATGTTCTTGGTTTCTTTTGATTTCGTCTAATTCGTTTTTATGCATAACCCTATCTAAAGAAAGCGAAACAAAGCTTAAAAATACAACGATGATATTTTCAAGTTTTTCCTTAACTTTCAAAATGATAGCATCAGCTATATTCACAAAACTATTTGTTTTTGTCTTTAAAGTTCCGTGCAATTTAAGCGTGTAATCATCCATTGCAGTGTAGACTTTGCGCAACGCTTTTTCTATCTTACCACGAGAGCTTCTTTTTGATTTTCCTTCTGCCAGACTAATATATTCATCGGTTAGAATATCAGCAGATTCTTCAATTTGCACGACGAGCGGTTCAACCAAAGCTAACTGCGCACTTGCAGAATCTACAAAATCACTGCCGGCGGTTTCAATTAACTCATCAGCATAACCATATAACTGCATGATAGCATCATATTGTTGCTTTTGATTGTCTACGTTTGTTTCGCTCATATTGCTCTCCTTGTCTTAACTGACAAATTCATTTTTTCTTACCCTAACATTATCGTGAACGTGTGACGCACTAATGACAGGATGATGACATTTAGATGACAGCGATTATATTTTTATTATGTCGTTTTATTAATAAAGCTGCGCTCAACATCCATTACAAATGGCCGCGCTAGCAATCCTTCTATGGTTTTATCAATATCTGCGTTATGATGTATAATGCGTGATACCGCACGGCACAGGGGCATTGGAGCACTTAATTGTTCTGATAGTAATGCTACTGATTCAGCTGTTACCACACCTTCTGCTAACGTATCTTTTGACTGCAATTTGGGCTGCGCGTCTTTTACGGGCTCCTCACCGCGCCCTAAGCGATAGCCATATGAAAAATTGCGTGATTGTGAGCTTGAGCAGCTTAGTACCAAATCACCCATTCCCGATAATCCCATTAAATTTTCGCGGCGGCCACCCATCGATTCAGATAAGCGCATCATTTCTGCTAAGCCTCGGGTCATAAGTGCGGCTCTGGCATTTTCGCCATATCCCTTACCTATGGCAAGACCACACGCAATGGCAATTACATTTTTAACGGCACCGCCTATTTGTGTAGAAATAATATCATCGGTGTAATAAGGGCGAAAAAATTTGCCACCAATTGCATAAATAAACTGATTTGCGATTGCATCATTTTTGCATGCTACCGTTGTTGCTGTTGGCAGCCCCCTACCCACTTCACCTGCAAAATTAGGACCTGATATGATAAGAACAGGATTTTGTGGCAAAGTGTCACGCAATACTTCGTGCATGAGCGATAGGCTGCCACGTTCTATGCCTTTACATGCCACGGCTATGGGTGTTTCAGCTGGCAGTACGTCAGCCATCGCAATGGCAACTGCACGTAAATTTTGAGCTGGGACGGCCATTATAACGAAATCAGACTTACGAATAATGGATAGATCGCTTGTTATCGCTATGTCAGGATCAATAAAAATATCAGGTAAATAGCTGGTGTTAATGCGGGTTTTACTGATAGTTTCAACTAACCCTTCATTACGAGTCCAAAGGGTAGCATTACTGCCTGCGCGGTTTGCAGCAATGGCTAAAGCTGTTCCCCAGCCGCCAGTGCCCACTACTGAAATTTTTGTAATAGAGTTCATTTTACTAATCTAAACTGCTTTTCTTTTTTAAACAATCACTCACAAAAAAAGGGAGGCTAAAAGCCTCCCTTTTCGCAGTCATTTTATGAAATTAGCGACGATCACCCGCTAGGCTCAATAACATAATGAATAAGTTAATGAAATCAAGATACAAGCTAAGTGCACCCATAATAGCGGCTTTGCCCATAAAATCAGGATTACCCTGCATCGCATAATATGTATTTTTTATGCGCTGAGTATCATAGGCAGTCAGCCCAACAAAAACTAGCACACCAATAATACTGGTAATAAAATGCATCATGCTGCTTTGCAGCCAGATATTTACGACAGATGCAATAATAACACCAAATAAGCCCATCATCAAAAAGCTGCCCATACCTGTCAAATCACGCTTTGTGGTATAGCCATAAAGGCTCATCGCGCCAAATACAGTCGCAGTGATGAAAAATACACGAGCAATTGATACACCTGTATATGTCAAGAATATACTTGAAAGCGAAAGCCCCATCAATGCAGCAAAGCCCCAAAAAGATAATTGCGCTGTTTGAAAACTCATTGATTTGATTTTAAAACTTAAAAATAAAACCATCGCGAGTGGCGCTAAGGCAATTACCCAACCTAAAGGCTTCATACCTGTTATCATCAAACCACCATCAGCCGCTGGCTGAAGACTATAAAATAGCGACATGAGCGATTCTGATTGAAACATCATAAGCGCAACTGCACCTGTAATGGCCAAACCAGCTGCCATATAATTATAAACATTCAACATATAGCTGCGCAAGCCAGCATCAACACTTGTTGCTTGCGTGCTTGATTGTGCGCTAACGTTGTTTGTGTGTTTCCACATATCCATATTAAATTCCCTTGTTAAATACGGTTAATTGTTACCCCTCTAATATAATGCATATAGTTGAGGGTTACAAGCCAAACCGATTAAATAGAACATTCCATGATAAAGTCATCCATGACATAGCCATTACCGATATCAAGTATATCTTCCATTGTAATGGTGAATCCGAAATATTTGTAATAGGCGATTGCATCAATATTGTTTCGATTGACACGAAGTTTATAAGGCAAATCACTTTTAACCTTGCGAAGTAAAGCAGATCCCATACCTAAGCCTTGCGCTTCGGGTGCGATATAAAGCTTGTGAATAAAATTAAATCCCTCAACGACACTGCTTTGAATAAAACCCACTATCTTCTTATGTTGTATAACAATTAAAAACGTACGACTTACATCACTCATTTGGCTTCGCAAAAAGTCAATTTCATACCATTTTTTAAGCATGTAATTGACTTGTTCCGCTCCGATAATCGATGTGTAATGTTGCCGCCAAATACGTTGTGCTAAAGTGGAAACCTCTTGCAAATCAGCTTCCTGCACATCGCGAATTTTATAAAGCTCAGGTTTTTGCGGATGTACCCGCTTTTTGTGCCTAGCTGTCATTTGCGGCGCGCTTTAGCTGACGCTTATCGTATCGTTTCTTGATGCTCCATTGTTGCGCAATCGAAATTAAGTTACTAGATATCCAGTAAAGCAACAAACCTGCGGGGAAACCAGCAAGAATAATCATGAATATCCACGGCAGCCAACCCATTACTTTCGCCTGAATGGGGTCAGTTGGCTTAGGGTTAAGCTGTTGCTGCACCCACATGGTTAAAGCCATTAGAATTGCCATAATGCCCAAATGCAGCATTTGTGGCGGCACCCAATTAACTAAACCAAATAAAGTAAAGATATTAGATGGGTCACGCGCTGATAAATCTTCAAGCAGATTATAAAAATTAGCGTGGCGCATTTCAATGGTTACGAATAACACTTTATAAAGCGCAAAAAATACGGGTATTTGCACAAATAGAGGCAAACAACCGGCTGCAGGATTAATCTTTTCCTTTTTATACATCGTCATCATCTCTTGCTGATAACGCATTTTATCGTTGCCATAACGCTCTTTAAGCTCTTTCAAACGCGGTTGAAGGCGTTTCATCTCATTCATCGAAACATAGGATTTATTAGCCAATGGGTACATAGCGAGCTTAATGCCAATTGTTAATAATATAATTGCCAATCCAAAATCGCCAACAATGCTGTACAGAAAAGTCAGTGCTTGAAATATTGGCTTTGTAAGAAAGTAGAGAAACCCTAAATCCACCGCACGATCAAATAATGGAATATTATATTTATGCGCATAATCATCCAATAATTCTAATTTTTTAGCACCGGCAAATGCTAAAGTTTCATAGCTCTCAGCCGATTTTGGAGCAATGGTTCGAACATTGCCCATAAAATCAGCTTGATAGCGATGATAACCATTTTTTGTTACATAGCCTTTAAAATTACCTGAAAAAGTTTCTTCTTGATGAGGCACTAAAGCCGTTAGCCAATATTTATCGGTGATTCCAACCCAACCTTTAGTGTTAGCGAATGACTCTTTGCCTTGATCAATTAAATCTTCGTATGAAATTTCGGTTAGAGCATCGCCCACAACACCCACAGGGCCTTCATGCAAAATAAGCAATTCGGATGCTTCACCCTCAAATGTACGATTGATAAAACCATACGGCAGTAAATCAATTGCCTGTGCGCCTGTATTTATTACTTGCTGTTCTATTTTAAATAAATATGGCCCTTCCAAAGAAATCTTTGTTTCAAAATTAAGTCCTTGGCCGTTATTCCAAGATAAAGTTACAGGGTTATTCTTCGTCAATGACTCGCTGTCAGCTTTCCAAACCGAATTGCTGGTAGGAAGTGATATATTTGAGAAACCTTCGCCTGCTAACCAACCAAATTCTATAAAATATGACTGAACACCTGTTGGTTGCAATAACACGACTGATGGGCTCGTTTCATCAACCGTTTCGTGATAATGGTTCAAACGCAAAAAATTAATGCGCCCCCCTTGCAAAGCCAGCGCTCCTTGCATTTCTTCCGATTGAATCATGACTTTGGCTTGTGAATTAGCAAATTCTTCTGATGATAAACGGTCGGAAATAATCGTTTCTTCAATATTACTGGCGATAGCTTCTTTCGTTGCTAAATCTTTGGCCACTTTTTCCTGATGTTCAATCTGCGCTTTTTCAAGCCTTGGTTTTTCAACAAATGACTGCCATATTATCAAGCCTAGTCCAAAAACCACCATTGCAATAATAAGGCGTTTAGTATCATCTGAATCATTTTTATTTAACATTCCGGCCATGAGGCTACTCTACTTTTTATTTTTATCTTTACATTTTTGCGGCACATTATCGATACCGAATGGCTTACCAGGTCGACAACGTAGCAATCGTTTAGCGGTTAGTAAGCCACCATGCAAGACCCCATGCACAGAAATTGCTTCAATTGCGTAATTTGAGCAGCTCGGCTCAAATCGACAATGCCAGCCTATATAGGGTGAAAGCAAAAGCTGATAGCCGCGTAAAAGCTTTAACACAAACCATTTCATTATCTTGCCATCTTTTGCTGTAAGCGGTTAATGGCTTGAATGACTTCAAATTGCAGCTTTTCAAATTCAAGTTTCATCGCATCTTTACGGCCAATAAACACGTAATCAGTATTGGGCCTAACGATATCCGCACATTGCAAACGCACCGCTTCTTTTAATCGACGTTTAATGCGGTTGCGAATAACGGCGTTACCTTGGCGTTTGGTAACGGTGAAACCAATGCGAGGTGAGGTATGATTTGTATCGCTACGAATTTGTAAAACGAAATAAGGCCGCTTCCAGACATGTGGTGACTGTGAAGCTAAAATGAAATCTTTTCGTTGGGTAAGGCGCTCCAAAGGAACAGCGCCGCTTACGCAGTTAAGCGCTTACGACCTTTCGCGCGGCGGCGATTGATAAGCTGACGACCCGATTTAGTAGCCATACGTGAACGAAAACCATGACGGCGCTTGCGGACTAAATTGCTAGGCTGAAATGTACGTTTCATCGTAATACTCTCTAATGTTAGGTTCTTTAAGGATGTGTTGTTTAGTTAGTGCTTTTGGCTTTGTCAACCCGCTAGTGCTATTGCTCACCAATAAACTGGTCATGTTTATCAATTTGTGGCGTATCATAGCATAAAATGTCGGCTTGCGCTTTATAGCAATAGCGTTTTTCAAGAATAATAATTTTTGGTTGCTCTTCTTGATTATCAATAAATTCGTTTATTTCAATTTTTGTAGGCGTTGTAACAACATCATCGTCGCTGCAAGCGCTCACGCTAAACAACATTAAACCCATCAAACATAATGAAACTAATTTAAACATCCTGACCCAATCCTAACGCTTTTATGTCTGCAACAATACCTTCTTTGTAACTTGGATACAGCCAACGGCTATCTGGAAGCAATGTTTTTATTTTTTTCGCGCGCACACGTTTGTTTGATGAATAGAACTCTAACGCCATTTCGGATAGGTTCGCTTCTTGCCAATCTTGCAGAGTTGGCGGCGTTAACCCCATATGCATTGCTGCAAAATGAGTCACTTCATGCGCCGCTGCGGGCAAATCATCGACCACATTGTAAATTTCAACCGATTGTGGTCGCAGCATTGAGGCATGAATTGCACGGGCAATATCATCCACGTGAATTCGAGAGAAATATTGCCCTTGTTTATACGTTTGCTTATCCATTCCTGCACGAAGGCGATTGATAACACCCCTACCCGGCCCATAAATTCCACCTAACCTAAACACGTGGGTGGGTATTTGATGTAACAATGCAAATGAAAGCCATTGCCGTTCAGCTACAACGCGGCTTTTTGTACGCTCTTTATTGCCCTTCACGGGTGTCAGCTCGTCCACCCATGCGCCATCATGATCGCCATAGACGCCGGTTGATGATAAATATCCAAGCCATTTCAGCGATAAGGTTGAGATCGTTTTACCATAATGTTTGCACACACTATCTCCCAACTTAGCGGGGCCTATTGTGGATAATATATAAGGGGTAGTTTTTAAAACCTCAGGCACATTAGCATCATTAAAATCATAAGTGTTTATGCCTAAACGCGCCATCTCCAAGCGCTTAGAACGATCACGTGATGTTGCAGAAATTTGCCAGCCTAGTGGCATTAAGTGTTTTGCCAATGCTGCGGCACAATAGCCGAAGCCGAATATAAACAGGTGCTTTGAATCTGACAATTGTGTGACACCCCTTTAACTTGCATTTAAAAATGATTATATATTGGTTATGAAAATATCCTTACCGACTCTGTTGTTGCTTGTAAATGCGCTGTTTTGGAGTTCTCCGACCTTTGCTGATAAAGAAATGGATAATTCACTTATCTACTACACCTATTTTGGTAAAGAACATCAAGCGGTTAGCATCTTAGAAAAAGGAGCCAATCCTAACGCGGTTGATAAGCACCAATGGCCAGCACTCGCAATTGCCGCCGATCGCAGCGATGCGCAATCTTTTCCCATTGCAAAAGCGCTAATTGAAGCGGGAGCAGATATAAATGCAGGCCATAATCACAACTACCCTATTACCAATGCGATAAAAAATGCTAATCTGCAACTAGCTGAGCTATTGATTAATAAAGGTGTTAATTTAAGAGTACATAATCAAGAAGGCACGCCCCTTTTAACTTTAGCTAAAGATTTAGGCGATGAACGCATTATTAATTTAGTTGAAAAAATTCTTTTTGAACAAAAGCAAACACAAGATTTCTTAACCAGCCAAGCTTATTTGAATCAACTTACCACTACTTATAAATTTAATCATTGCGCGGTTCAATATTGGAATTTTTATTTACGCTCAAAACAAGATAAAGATATGAATGCCGATAACATTAAAGATATTATCACTTTTCATGCAAACAAAGCAGTGGCTGCGGGTTATGCTGCTGCCCAATATTTTCCGCAAGTTTATACTCAAAGCTATGAAGTTATGGCCGGCAATCAACGCGCAACTATAACTGAGAATTTAAATAGCTTAATTTCAAATCGTAACCGTCGCAGTCAGGGGGTGGGCACGGCTGCTGATTTAGCAATGCGTTGCAAATTAAGTGACGTTCCAACTTATTTTCATTCTAGCATCATGGATTATGCAAAGTAATATTGTTTTAGTGTAATCCGTGCTATCGCTGATATATGATACAGCTTCAAATAAACAGTCCCTTAAAATGGCCAAATCATACGACCCCTACTGACCGCTTAGCCAGAGGTATGAATAAACATTTTCCACTTTCAATGACTGAATTGGAAGCGATTGAGTTTTTAAAAGATGAATTTGAGCGCACACCGCAAATTGAAAGTGCTAAGCTTTACACCAACGCACAAAATTTAAATAGCACCATGCCAACAAAGTATTTAAGTCAAAATACGGGGGTATCACTCTATTTACGAATCAATGGATTAGACCCTGTTTTATGCTGCGATAAGTGGCAGTCTATTGCGCATAATATCTATGCGCTACATTTGGCTATTAGGCAATTTAGACAAATTAGTGAATGGGGTATTGGTAGTTTCTCACACTTATTGGCGGGTTTTGTTGAAGGTGAGCCTGATACGGCACACACGCATACCGCTCCCGTACATTTCGTTCCCGGAACAGCCGATTGGCAAATTGCACTCGATCTTTATACCAATTCAAGCTTAGAGGATGCAAATAATAGCTATCGACATAAAGCGAAAGCAGTGGGAACGCACGATCTTCACGCGCTTCAAGATTTAAACATTGCCATTCAAAAAGCGCGTAATTATTTTAAATCACAAAGCGAGACTGATTAAGCAGTACCTTCGCGGAGCAGTTCATTAACGCCTGTTTTTGAACGTGTTTGTGCATCTACTATCTTTACAATCACAGCACAATTTAGACTTGGATCGCCTGCTTTAGCCGCTGGCAAGCTACCCGGCACTACCACCGAATAAGCAGGTACCCGACCTTTCGTAATTTTACCAGTCTGGCGATTCACAATCTTGGTTGATGCGCCTAGAAACACGCCCATTGAAATAACCGATCCAGTCTCAACAATTACGCCTTCCGCTACTTCCGAGCGCGCACCGATAAAGCAGTTATCTTCAATTATCACAGGGTTGGCTTGCAACGGTTCTAATACGCCGCCAATACCCGTTCCGCCTGAAATATGGCAATTTTTGCCAATTTGCGCGCACGATCCTACGGTGGCCCATGTGTCAATCATCGTACCTTCATCAACATAAGCGCCAAGGTTCACAAATGATGGCATTAGCACAACATTGGGCGCAATATAGGCTGAATGGCGCACGACTGCACCCGGCACTACACGAAAGCCCGCTGCGCGATGTCGCGCATCATCCCAACCTTCAAATTTTGAAGGCACTTTATCCCAGCCGCCTTGCAGCATACGCATATCATTTAAACGAAACGATAGCAGAACGGCTTTTTTCGCCCACTCATTCACGCTCCATTGGCTTTCTTTAGGTTCAGCAACACGTAATATGCCAGCATCTAATTGCGCTAAAGCTTCATTCACTGCATCGCGTATCTCACCTTTGGTGCTATAATTAAGTTCATCGCGCGCGTCCCACGCAGCTTCAATTGTCGCTTTTAAGCTCATTATGTGCTCCTTGATATTAAGCTGTTTTGTGGGTAATAGAGCGTGATGATAACGATTGCAACATTCTATCGCTTCGCTGCATTTGACGATTACGCATCATGGCGCGATCCACTGATGGAAAAAATGCGCGCTTTGAATGTGTTTGGAACCATTCTGCTATCGCCTGAGGGTTTAAATGCCACCATATCGGGCAGCAAAACCAATGTGTTGAACGTCATTTCGCAATTAGAGTCCGATAAGCGGTTTGCCGATTTGGATGTAAAATATGCACATGAAGATTCGGTGCCATTTCATAAGCCGAAAGTTAAATTAAAAGATTCTATCATCACTTTGCAAGATATCACCACCCCACAAGCAGCGTGCGTAAGTGGCAAGCAATGTAGCCCTAGCGAATGGGATGCTCTTATTGACGACCCTTCAGTTACAATCTTAGATACACGTAATGAATACGAAACTTATTTAGGCACCTTTCGCAACGCGCAGCTTTGGCCTATGCGACGCTTTAGTGAAATTGTTGAGAAGGTTGATAGCAGTTTTAATAAAACGCAAAAAATCGCCATGTTTTGTACAGGCGGTGTGCGATGCGAAAAATTATCAAGCTGGATGATACAAAATGGATATGAAAACCTCTATCAATTAGAGGGGGGCATTATTCGCTATTTAGAAAAAACACCTGAAAAAGGAAGTAATTGGCAAGGCAGCTGTTATGTATTTGATGAACGTATTGCCGTAACCCACGGTAATGTAACTGATAAATCAATTACACTATGCCCCAGTTGCGACCATCCCTTAAACGCTGCTGATAGGTGCCATGCGGCCTATTTGCCCGCCACACAATGTGGCTTTTGCGCTTAGAGTGATGGTGCGGCAGCTTGCTCCGCGGCTGGTTTTTTCGACGTAAGTTCAGTCCATTTGCCAAGGATTGCCTTTTTATCATCTTTAACCATGTCAGCAAACCCTTTGCCTTGCACTGCTGATTTTACCAATAATGCTCCGCCTACTACCAGCGCGGCTGTAGCTAATGCTTTGGCAATGCGGGTGAATAAACCTGGCTTCTCAGCGGCAGTTTGTTCAATATCATCTTTATTTACGTTGGTTGATTTCTTTGCAGCAAGCATTGCACCTAAGCCAATTGCTGTCGCGCCGGCTGCACCAAAACCAAGTTTGGCTCCTGTGCTTAAGGTTCTAGCTTCAAGACCTTTGGTAAATGCCGCTTCTAACTCTTCTTTAGACACTTCATCAGTTGCTTTACTCCCTACTTTATTTGAAATTTCAGTTTTCACCTCTTTAGTAAGCGGAGCAAAGCTATCTTTACCATCTGATTCATTTTTAATAGTAGCTTCCCTTGCCAATTTACCAACATCTTTAGCTGCTGATAATGTTAACTCTTTTTGTTTTGCTGCTGCATCTTTCACTGCGGCTTCTTTGGCACTCGCCTCAACGGCTTTTTTAATATTTTCGTCTAATTTAATTCTAGCTTCGGCTTCTTTTACTGAAGAATCGACTAAAGATTTTACGGTTGCGGGCTTAAGCGCAAAATTATCTTCATCACCCATTACATAAGCTAATTTGGATTCAACTAAAATATCTACTGTAACTTTCAAATCCTCATCTTTTACATTTTGCAAAAGTGTTTCTACGTTTGCTAAAATCGCTTCTTTACCTACGATATATTCAGCAGGCTTTTCTTTAGTTTCTGCGGGTTTTTGTTCTGCTGGATCTGTCATAGTATTTTCTTTCCCTTTAGCTTCTTCAACGTTTTCTTTAATTGCTGCTGCAATTTCCTTGTCATTTTTTTTTGTCACTACTGGCGTGTTGGGATCGACAGGTTTTGCTGCGCTGCTTTGCACCTGTGGAGTAACTTTAATTGCCATATTCTCTCCTAGAAGTTCATGATTAAAATGATCAATCCACTCCTTATTCCAACTATAAGCTTTTTCTTCTATACCTTCTTCTTTTACCCACACTTGGCTATTTTCAAGGATTGCATTAAGAATGAACGTATTAGTCAAATTATTTTTATTTACTAGAATATCTGTCTTGAGGGTTTCAATATTTTTTTGTGTAACAACTAGCCCCTCTTGATCTACTAATCTATCTATAACATTTGATAGGTTTGAGCCTTGCTTCAAACTCACCTTATTAATATCACCCAGTGTTTCTCTAAGAACATCAGTTAATGCTTCTTTGGAATTTTTTAGCAGGTCAGCCACTTCAAGCCTCTTTCATATTCGTTTCTTCTACCCTTAGTTTTACCAAACAAATGTTACCGTTTGATGAACGCACTATGACAAAACTATGACGGCTTCATTTTTTTTCAGCTAGCGGATGGTGCTTTTCAAGCAGCGCTTTCATGCGCTCAGGTTGGATATGGGTGTAAATTTCGGTCGTGGAAATATCGCTATGGCCTAATAATTGCTGAATCAGGCGCAAGTCTGCCCCGCCTTTTAATAAATGTGTTGCAAAACTATGCCGAAGTACATGGGGCGATAGAGCATCGGCATCCAACCCTGCTTCTAATCCCGCTTGTTTAAGCATACGTGCAAAATGTTGTCGTGTTAGATGTCCAGCCTTCGTTTTTGCTGGGAATAGCCATAATGCCTGAGGGTCGCAATCCACTAAATAATTGCGCAGTGCTTTCAACGCTTGAGCCGTTACGGGCACAATACGCTCTTTGTTACCCTTACCCAATACACGTAACAAAGGTTCTTGTGACTGCAGCATTTCTTGCACCGCTTTGCGTTTTAAGGTTAGCATCTCTGTTACGCGCAAGCCAGTTGCGTATAGTAATGAGATCAGGGCAAGCAAACGCCGTGATGCTGATGTATTTTTGCTTTCCAAAACATCAATCATTTGCCTAATTTGCTCAGCATTTAGAAATTGAGGGAGTGTTTGGGGAATTTTAGGTAAGGGAATTCGCAATGCTGGATTATCATTGCGAATATTCTCATCTATTAAAAAACTAAAAAATTGGCGGTAGCATGAAAGCTTTCGCGCGATAGTACGCGGAGATTGCTGCACTGACAATGTACGCAACACCATTTCAATTTCTGCTTGGTTGCAGTCATTCACAGAATTTTTAAGTTCGAGAGCTAAAAATTTCAGGTCGCGGCGGTAAGCATCTAGCGTGTTTTTTAATGCACCCCTTTCTGCCGCCATCATGTTAAGGAAAGCTTTTAAGTGGATTTCAAATCTTTTCACTCAGCCAATACTTCTTCGGTTACGGCGACTGCATCATCTAAAAGGCCTAGAGATTTTAATTCCATAACGATAAATTCAACATCGTTTATGGTGTAGTTTCGTAACGGATCGGTCAAAGGCGTAATGAGCGTTAAAAGCGATGCGGCTCGCTGATTATCATCTTGTTGATTAACTGAGATCTCGCGCCATAGTGATGAAAGCTCCGTCATAGTCGCGGTATGTTTTTTGCGCCATAGCGATTGTTCAATTTCAAGTGAAACAGGCTTACCCCAAACTCGGCGCATTGCTAAGGTTAACAATGCTTTTCTCACCGCTGATGAATCAGCATTAGAATCAATATTAACCGATTTTAA
This sequence comes from uncultured Alphaproteobacteria bacterium, assembly GCA_963837025.1. GTDB lineage: Bacteria > Pseudomonadota > Alphaproteobacteria > Rickettsiales > JALZUV01 > JALZUV01. The sequence continues at coordinate 148,497 of CAWILT010000001.1, read as the reverse complement.
TGGGATATCAGGTGTAACATCACTTAAAGGCTGTAATTGGGTTTGGTTAAATGCAAAACGCGCTGCATTATCTTTAAATAAGTTACGATGTTCTTTCGTAGCCAACATCAGAAGAGACTGTTTTTCAAAACTCAAAATAGTGTCGGATTTATCAACTGATTTGTTTGGAATTTTTGATGCGGCAGCTAACCATGCTAATTCTTCACGAGATAAGCTTGATAGTTTTGAAACCGAAACCGGTTTTTTTTGTATTAACGCTTTAAGTGTATCGCTAAATAAGGGTGGTGCATTATTTTGCTCATTTAAAAGCTCTAAGCCTAATTGAGCTTTGGCATTATCACCTTTCAAGGCAAAGCATATTACGGTAAAGCGCTGCCAGAAAGCGTCTGGCGTATCATCTTGATAATTTTGCGCAGTTTCACAAAACATTGCTTTTTCACTGCCGGAAATGGCATTTAATAGATGCAATGTTTTAGCATTTTTTTCCAATAATCGATTTTCAGGTGCGCGTAATAGAAGTTTATATGCAAGTGAGGCTTGCCCCATGCGCAAAAGCGCATTGACGCGTGCAGTTAAAAATGCCTCACTTAAATCGCTACGCGCTGTTTCAGATGTGAGCAAACGGATTACCAAATTACGAATGCTATTGCTGAAAATTTGCTGCGGTAAGCCTTTAATCAATTTAATAGCATATTCTTCCGAAATATTATTCCATAAATCATAGGGTAAATTTACTCCCTCGGCAGGCCATATTCCTAGCCCTCCTATCGATGGCTCGCTATTATCGGCAATGGCAATACCTGATGACCGAAACGATGCAGCATTAGAGTAATCCTCGCTAGGCGCGATTGGGGCATATTCATTTGCATCAAGGCTATAGATATCATCCTGATCAGAATAGGATTGAGCAAACACAGCTGCAGGCGAAACAATGAGTAACGCGCATAGAAGACTACTTTGTAAATATGCGTTCATTTGGAATTTCTTTAACAACCTTAGTTTGAACGGGTGTAGGCTGAACCAAAGCCAACCATGCGATAAATCCTGCTATAATTAACAAAATAAAGATAAAAAACACTGCTACTCTTTTATTCTCTGCCATGGTGATTGCTTTTAATCTCGGGTTTGTTAGGTTCTTTTCTGTTTTCATTGTTAGAGATACTAAACACAAATGGCAAGTTTATCTAAACCAATTGTTCTTGTAGGACTTATGGGCGCAGGCAAATCAACCATTGGCTTGCGGCTTGCGGCGAGTTTAAAGCTGCCTTTTGTTGACTCAGACGCTGAAATTGAAGAAGCTGCCGGATGTTCAATTTCAGATTTGTTTGCGATGTATGATGAAAGTATTTTCCGAGACTTAGAAAGCCGTGTGATTAAACGCTTACTATCAAACCAAAATCAAATTCTAGCGACGGGTGGTGGCGCTTTCATGCAACCCGCCATTCGCGATATGATAGGCCAAAAAGCGTTCACCATATGGCTTCGCGCTGATTTAGAAGTGCTGCTAGATCGTGTAAGCCGCCGCGATAGCAGACCATTATTAGCTAAAGGCAATAAACGCAAAATTCTATCTAAACTGATTAAAGAACGCTACAGCGTATATGAAGAAGCTAACATGATTGTGGATAGTGGTGTTGGGCCGCATGAAAATATTGTCAAAAATATCATTCAGCGCCTTAAAGCTGAGCAGCCGGAATTGCTGAAATAATATCATGCAAATTACACTTCCCAATGGCTCAAACTATCCTATTATGATTGAACAAGGTGCTTTCAAACATCTGCCTGCCTTGATCAGTGGTCGACAAACAATTATTATTACCGATGAGAATGTTGCCAAATATTGGCTTGAACCTTTACAAAAAGTGCTCCAACAGCCTGCCCCATTCATCGTACTGCCAGCAGGCGAATCTACCAAATCTTTCTCGCAGCTAGAAAAGCTGCTTAATGAGTTGCTAGAAATGCGTGTTGATAGGCAAACCGTTTTAATTGCGCTGGGCGGTGGCGTGGTTGGCGATATAACGGGATTTGCCGCGAGCATAGTTTTGCGCGGCATTCCATTTATACAAATTCCCACTACGTTACTATCACAGGTTGATAGTTCTGTTGGCGGAAAAACAGGCATTAACACGCCTGCAGGTAAAAATTTGGTAGGATCATTCTACCAACCTTTAGCCGTTTTGATTGATTCTGATGTATTACAAACACTACCAGATCGAGAAATTAAAGCAGGCTTTGCCGAAATTTTAAAGGCGGCACTTATCGATGATGCCTCACTTTTTGATTGGCTTGAACAGAATTATGAAGCTGTTTTACGGTTGAAACCTAAAAATCTTGAATATGCCATTAGCAAAGCTATTGCTATTAAAGCGCGTATTGTAGAACAAGATGAGCGTGAGCTTGGACGGCGTGCATTGTTAAATTTAGGCCATACGTTCGCACATGCGATTGAAACTGAATTTGCCTATAAAGGCATGGTAAATCATGGCGAAGCAGTAGCTATCGGCTTAGCAATGGCCGCCCATTATTCGGCCTTCATTGGTATTTTGACCCAAAATACAGCAGACCGTGTTTTTCAACTTATTAAGCGAAGTGGTCTTGTGGTTCAGCCACCTCATTGGCCTAAAGCAGATGATTTCATTGCAATGATGCGCAAGGATAAAAAAGCGAATAAAGGTGATATTACGCTTATATTGATGGAAAATATTGGTGATTGTAAAATTGTAAATCGGATTGATGAAGCCTCATTAGTTGCATTTATCAACGCTTACAGGCAAAAAGAATTATGACAATCGAAACAATACTCTATCTTCTCACTATTTTCTTTCTCATTTTATGCTCTGGGTTTTTCTCAGGATCTGAAACGGGCCTAACAGCAGTATCACGGTCACGTATTTTTCAATTAGTTAAAGAAAATAATAAACGCGCCAAAATTGTTTCCAAGCTGCGCCGTGAGAAAGAAACATTTATTGGAGCCATTTTATTAGGCAACAACTTGGTAAATATTTTAGCTTCGGCGCTTGCTACAAGTTTCGCCATTACCATGTGGGGCGATGTGGGTGTGGTGTATGCTACCGCTGTGATGACCTTTTTAGTGCTTATTTTTGCCGAAGTTCTGCCTAAAACTTATGCCATTAAACGCTCTGAAAAAGTGTCATTAGCCGTGGCCCCAGCTATTGCATTATGTGTGTTATTATTCTCTCCCATTACAATGACGGTTAAATGGTTTATCACCCGTATATTCGCGCTATTTGGTATTGATGTAAGCGGGGATGAAAATGGATTATTCACTGCAAGCGAAGTATTACGCGGCACGATTGAAATGCACCATCGCGAAGGCCAAATGGAAAAGCACGAGCGCGACATGTTGGGCGGCATATTAGAGCTGGAAGAAATTGAAGTGGGTGAAATTATGATTCACCGTAAGCAAATTGAAGGGCTTGATGTTTCCCTACCAATCAAAGAGCTTATTGATGCTGCCATTAATTCACCTCACAGCCGGCTGCCTATCTATGAGGGCGATTACACCAATATCTTAGGCATTTTACACCTCAAAACACTGCTGCAATTGATTCACCGCAGTGGCCGCACGAATATTACACACCAAGATATCCTCGAAATTTGTAATAAGGCTTGGTACATCCCTTCCACTACAAGTCTTAAAGAGCAGCTTTACGCGTTTAGGCAAAAGCGCCAACATTTTGCTTTGGTAGTAGATGAGTATGGCGATTTACAAGGAATGCTTACGCTTGAAGATGTGATTGAAGAAATTGTCGGCGAGATTGATGATGAATATGACACCATCGACATGACAGGCATTGTTGAGCTTTCACCCACCACGTGGTTGGTTGAAGGTGGGATAAGTATTCGTGATTTAAACCGTCATTTTGATTGGGAGCTATCAGATAATGATGCCAATACGGTCGCTGGGTTAATCCTCCATGAAGCGCGCGATATTCCGAGCCATGGCGATAGTTTTATGATTGATGGCTTTGAGTTTAGTGTAGAAGAAGTTACCCCAACCCAAATTATGCGTGTGCGGATTGAAATTTCTAAAAGCGCTGCTGCGGCTGATATTGATAACGAATAAAGTTAGCCAACTATGCCACGCCCCTTAATCACTGAAGCTATCATCGAGTTTATTCACCAAGGGCGTTATGTAAAGGTTACAGCAATTGATCCTGAAACAGGAATAGAAGGCAGCATTGTAGGTGATCCGAATGCCTCTAAAGAAACTTTGAAGAAGTTAGCGTTGCAAAAACTTAACTACGTTATCCAAAAGCGTCACTCGCAATCTTAAGTGGCTATTCTGTAAACATCATGCCCAAAAGGTTATAGTGTTTATTTATCTGTATTACTAAGTTTCACTTCACCCGATTTTAATCGGCGACGGTAGTCTTTCACATCGCGTACAAGTACGTTCGACAGTAAATATAGACCAATTAGGTTTGGAATCGCCATAGCTAATAACGCCAAGTCTGAGAAATCAACAATCAAGCTAAATCCTTCATTAGCTGAATCCTGCATCGCTCCACCAAAGAACACCGCAAGACAAAAAATAACGTGATAAATACGTAAACCTTTGCCTCTAAACAGATAGTTCCAAGCACGTTCGCCATAATAACTCCACGTTAGAATGGTAGTAAAAGCAAAAAGTGATACGGCAACGGATAACACAATTGGGAACCAGTCCACCACAGTAGCAAATGCTAAACTGGTGAGCACTACCCCATCGGCAGCGGTATCTTCATAAACGCCAGTTACAGTAATCACTAAGCCCGTTAGTGAACAAATTATTAGCGTGTCAATGAAAGGCAATAGCGTTGAAACGGCACCAATCTGAACTGGCTCGCTCACCTTCGTTGCTGCCATTACAATAGGTGCTGAGCCAACACCAGATTCATTTGAAAATACGGCACGGCGGAAACCCATGATTAATGCACCGAAAATACCGCCCGTTGCAGATTCCAAGCTAAATGCCTGATCAAACATAAAGGCGATTGCATCGGGTATTGCTGCGGCATTTACAACTAATACGGTTACAGTTCCCGCTACATAAATTAATGCCATTAAGGGAACGATAATTTCTGCTACTTCGGCAATACGTTTAACCCCACCAATGAGCACCACTCCTACAGCAACCGCCGCAACCAATGCAATAACCCAGTCAATATCACTTAACTCAAACGTATTAGTGAGGGCTGCAACCATTTGATTGGATTGGAACATGTTGCCGCCACCAAATGCACCACATAAGCATAATATGGCAAATAGTACCGCTAGATATTTTCCAAGTGTTGCAAGACCAATATCACGTAATCCATCACGCAGATAATAAAATGCACCACCCGAAACCACACCATTTTCATCAATATGACGATATTTATGACCAAGCGTCACTTCTGCGAACTTTGTTGGCATACCTATGAAACCAGCAATTACCATCCATATAACAGCACCCGGGCCACCCATTGTAATGGCGACTGCCACACCTGCAATATTACCTAAACCCACGGTGCCTGAAACCGCAGCTACTAATGATTGAAAGGGTGTAACCTGCCCGATATCTTCTTTACGTAAATATTTATTGCGCACTACCGCAAAACCATGGCCGAACATTTGCACGTTGATGTGAAGTAAGCGCAAAGTGAAAAATACACCGCCCATCACAAGCCAAAATACAACAAAAGGAAATCCGCGCTGCACTATATCGCAATCATCGTTTAATTCAGGATAACCTAATGTTTCAGGGAATAACTCAAAGAACAAGACATCGCCCATTACACCAACTACCGAAGCAAATCCGTTTTGAAACATGGTAACAAGCGTTATATCATCACCAATATACTTCTCGTTTTCATCTAACTGATCTGAAATTTCTGAATTGCCAGGGCGCGCTTCATTTATATCTATGGCAATACCTGCTTGGCATTTTGCTATTTGCGCATCTGAAATTTGGGCATGGGCGCTGAGAGGTAAGATGAATGTGGCGCAAAGTGCCATAGCAGCGAGAATGAAGCGAAACTGGAACATAAAAGTTACCCTGTAATGTATCTTATTTTTCTTATGTCTAGCGATGGCGGAGTCAAACCGCAAGTTTTGTTTCGATTTGCCTCGCAAAGCGCGCGTAAATGCGTATAGTGTTGGCATGGAAAATTCACATGATACAAAATCCAATATGCGCCGCAAAAACTGGATATTATTTGGCATTTTAATGACGCTCATCATTGTGCTATTCGCTATGAGCTTTGTAAAATTTGGTGAGGTTGTATATTCTTAAATGGCTCTAAACAAGAATACTTCTACTGCATTAAGCCTTTTGATGATTGTTGTAGGAATGGTAATGTTAAGCTATGCCTCGGTTCCACTCTATCGCATATTTTGTAACGTAACGGGGTTTGGTGGCACCACTACCACATCCATCGAACCCTCTAAAGTAATGACTGACCGTGATATTACCGTGCGCTTTGATGCTACTGTATTCCAAGGGTTGCCTTGGAAATTTGAAGCGGAGCAAAAACTGATTAAAGGCAAAGTTGGCGAAAATGAATTGGTGTTCTTTCGTGCAACCAATCTTTCGGACAAACCCACCACGGGCACAGCGACTTATAATGTAACTCCGCATAAAGTTGGCGAATATTTCGCTAAAATTCAATGTTTTTGCTTTGAAGAACAAACCCTACAACCCGGCGAAACGGTCGAAATGCCTGTGTCATTTTATATAGACCCTGAGCTTTTAAATGATGATGATGCGCAAGAAGTTACGACAATCACCTTGTCATACACTTTTTTTCCGGTAAAAAACGCTAACGAATTTAATTAACAGAAAGCTTTGTAATGGCTGAACCGCAACAACACCCGTATCACTTAGTTGACCCTAGCCCATGGCCGTTTTTATCGTCTATGGCGTTACTATTATTTACGCTAGGCATGGCGATGGCGATGCATAAAGTTGCTTTTGGCCAAGTGATTACAGGCGCAGGCTTTTTAGGTATTTTATATTGCATGTATGGTTGGTGGCGCGATGTCATTCGCGAATCGCGTAAAGACCCTGTGCATACTGAACCCGTGCAAGTTGGTTTGCGCGCAGGTATGGCACTTTTCATTGTTTCAGAAATTATGTTTTTTGCAGCGTTTTTCTGGGCATTTTTCAATGCGAGCCTTTATCCGGTGCTTCCCTTAACAGATGTTTGGGAAATGGCAGAAGGAATATGGCCACCTGAAAATATCACTACTTTTGACGCTTGGGATTTACCGTTTTTAAACACACTTATTCTTTTGTTATCAGGCACAACGGTAACATGGGCGCATCATGCTTTGCTTGAGAAAGATAATAAAAGCCTCGTTCAAGCGCTTAGTTGGACCGTATTTTTAGGCTTCTCATTTACACTGTTGCAAGCTTATGAATATTCACATGCAGCCTTTGGTTTTAAAGATGGAATCTATGCCAGCACATTCTATTTAGCGACGGGTTTCCATGGTTTACATGTTTTAATCGGAACCATATTTTTGGCTGTGTGCTTAATGCGTGCGCGTAAAAATCAATTCACAACAAAGCATCATCTTGGGTTTGAATTTGCCGCGTGGTATTGGCATTTTGTTGATGTGGTATGGTTGTTCCTATTCGTATTTGTGTATTGGTGGGGCGGTTGAGTCTAGCCTTACAAGCCATTAAAGGGCGCTGTCCTAAATGTAAGCAGGCCAGCATATTTAAAGGGTTTTTAACGGTGCATGACCGATGCCCTAATTGTGGGTTAAATTTTGCAGATAATGAAACGGCAGATGGCCCCGCATTTTTAGTCATTACGTTTATGGGGTTTGTTGCGACGGGTTTTGCTGTGTGGATTGAACTTGTTTATCAGCCGTCTTATTGGATACATGCCTTATTGTGGCTTCCTATGATCTTAATCATATCGCCCATTTTATTGCGCCTTACTAAATCGCTGATGATTTCCTACCAATATGAGCATTTGATAAAAAAGGATCAGCCATGAAAAAAGTTTTGCCTTGGTTATTTATGTTTGCAACGGTGGGCACTTTGCTTGCTATGGGAACGTGGCAGCTTAGCCGGTTGGAGTGGAAAAATAATTTACAAGCTCAGTATGATTTAGGAATGCAAACCGCACCAATAGCACTTGAATCTATCGCTGAGGATGCTTTAACTGAAGATACTTATCGCCATGTTTTTTATAAAGGTGAATTTATACATGATACGGAAGTGCATTTAGGTGGTCGCAGATGGCATGGTAAAACAGGATATCAACTCATTACACCCATGAAAATTGCAGATGGCCGAATTTTTTTAGTCAATCGTGGGTGGATTCCATTTGAGTTGAAAGATAAAGAAAATCGTCCTGATAGCATTTCCAAAACCAATATATCGGGTACTGCAGTTATTCGTCTCCCTGATAGCGCGAAACTATTTACACCTAGCAACCATCCAGAGAAAAATTTTTGGTTTACGCTAGATTTGCCGGCAATTGAGCAATTTACGAATCTAAAACTTGAACCGATTGTGCTTGAAGCCATAGATAGCGCCCCCGATTTAAATCAGTTTCCTATACCATCTGATGGGGTTCGCATATTTCGTAATGATCATTTAGGTTATGCACTTACGTGGTATTTGTTGGCGATAGCGGGATTAATTATGTTTCTCGTGCGTATTCGTAAGCAATAAATTTTTAATAATAAAACTTTATTAACATTATCAGTCGCGTTAGTATTACACCCCCACTACATAATAATAAAAATAATAAAGGGCGTTTTTTGTGGATGCATTACCAATATTAGTAACTGACAATCAATCGCCGACTAGCCTTGCGCGCGAGGCTCCACATAATGTAGGCGTTGAACAGGCTTTACTTGGTGCCATATTGTTAAATAATGAAGCGATGCATCAAATTGTTGATGCATTAGTCGATTCCCATTTTTATCAACCCATCCACCAGCGCATCTTTCGTGTGATTCAACAGCACCATGATAAAGGCATGATTGCCAATGCTGTAACGTTAAAGCATAGCTTTAAAACGGAGGCTGATAGCAATGCGGGGGATTATTTAGGCCAGCTTTCAGTTTCCGCTGTTTCCATCATCAACGTGCGCGAATATAGCCAACTGATTCTTGATTTAGCGAAAAAGCGTGAGCTGATTGCTATTGGTACTGAAGTCGTCAATGATGCATTTGACGCTTCAGATGAACGCAGTGCGACTGAGCATATTGAACAAGCCGAGCAGCAGCTTTATAACTTAGCATCAGAAGGTATTGCGAATAAATCTTTTGCAGCAATTGGCGGTGCAGTTAGCGATGCGGTGGCAAGTGCTGAACGTGCATTTAAACATGATGGTGAAACGGTTGGCATTCCAACCGGTTTAGCTGATTTAAATAAGTTATTAGGTGGATTCCAAAATTCTGATTTAGTAATTTTAGCTGGTCGTCCTTCAATGGGCAAAACGGCACTCGCACTTTCCATGGCGCATTCGGTGGCAAAACATTTTGAACATCAACATACTAAAAGTGGCAGCACTGCCAAAATGCCTTCCGTAGGTTTTTTCTCACTGGAAATGTCATCTGAGCAGCTAGCGGCACGATTACTTTCAAGCGATTCGGGCATTAGCTCATCCGATATTCGTCGCGGTGCGTTTGACAATGATCAGTTTGGCAAAATAGTAGAGAGCAGTAAGAATATTACGCGCCTTCCCATTTTTATTGATGACACCCCTGCTCTAACCATCGCATCGGTGCGTGCAAGGGCGCGTCGTTTAAAGCGTATGCATAATTTGGGTTTGTTAGTTGTGGATTATTTGCAGTTAATGCGAGGTTCCAGCAAGTCAGGCGATAATCGGGTTCAGGAAGTTTCTGAAATTACGATGGGTTTAAAATCAATTGCCAAAGAATTAAATATTCCTGTGCTTGCTCTTTCCCAATTATCGCGTCAGGTCGAAAACCGTGATGATAAACGCCCGCAGCTTTCTGATTTACGTGAATCGGGTTCGATTGAGCAAGATGCAGATATTGTAATGTTTGTTTACCGTGAAGAATATTACCTGATGCGCAAAATGCCACGTGAAGATGAGGTAGATAAGTTTCTTGCTTGGCAGGAAGATATGGAAAAAGTGCATGGGCTTGCCGATGTGATTGTTTCGAAAAACCGACATGGTGGCATTAAAACCATAGCCTGCGCATTCCAAGGCGAACTCGCACGCTTTTCTGACCTTGAAAAAGACCATTTTTAAATTCTAAGTTGCATTTATTTTATCATCTACTGATAAAGAATAAATAAGGAGATTTTAAGATGAGTATGACTAAAGAATTTAAAGATTTTGCAATGCGTGGCAACGTGGTTGATATGGCCGTTGGTATTATTATCGGTGCTGCTTTTGGCAAAATTGTTTCGGCATTTGTAAATGGTGTGATTATGCCACCATTAGGTTTGTTAATTGGTGGCGTTGATTTCACTGATTTAAAAGTGGTTTTAAAACCCGCCCAAGGCGAGCTTGCTGAAGTGGCCATAATGTATGGTGAATTTATTCAAACTATCGTTGATTTTACTATTGTGGCATTTGCCATATTTATGGCTGTAAGAGTAATGAATAGTTTAAAGCAAAAGGAAGAAGTTACTGCGGCAGCACCCGCTGCAAAATCGGATGAAGTAAAATTGTTGGAAGAAATTCGCGATTCCCTTAAAAAGCCGACAAAAGCAGCATCACCTTCTAAAGCGGCTGTTAAAAAAGCACCCGTTAAAAAAACGGCTTCTAAAACTTCTGCTAAAAAATAATTTCTTAGTATTTAACTAAAAGGCGGCCTTTACAGGTCGCCTTTTTTGTTTAGGTTAAAACCAATTAAAGAAGGGGCTTTTTAAATGGAACAAATAAAAGTTTGGTTTGAGGGTATCGATACTGAGGTGCTCATTGCTTATGCAATTGAATATGGAACTGCTTTATTAAGCGCAATTGCAATTTTTGTAATTGGCAAATGGCTTGCACTTAAAATAAGTAATGTTTCACGCAAGATGATGGAAAAACACCGTATTGATCCTACCATCACCGGATTTTTAGCCAATATTATTTATTATGTTCTTATCGTAATGGTGGTTATTGCTGCCATTGGTACATTAGGGGTTGAAACCACTTCAATGGCCGCGGTAATTGCGGCTGCTGGCCTAGCCATCGGCTTAGCATTGCAAGGATCACTATCCAACTTTGCGGCTGGTGTTATGATTGTAATGTTTCGCCCATTTCATAAAGGTGATTTCGTAAGTGCAGGTGGCATTGAAGGCAGCGTGCAAGAAATTAACATTTTTACCACCTATATGAAAACGCCGGATAACCGCACGATTATCGTACCTAACGGCAAAATTATTTCAGATAATATTATCAATTTCACCGCTAATGCTACTCGTCGTATCGATTTGGTGATTGGTGTGGGTTATGATGATAATTTGCGCGATGTGAAAAAGGTGCTTACCGATATTTTGGAATCTAACGAGCGTGTGTTGGAAGATCCTGCACCCTTGGTTGCCGTTGCTGAATTAGGCGACAATAGTGTGAATTTTAACGTGCGCCCATGGGTTAAATCTGAAGATTATTGGTTAGTGCGCTACGAGTTGATGCAAGAGATTAAAGAGCAGCTGGATGCTCATGGATTCTCAATTCCATTTCCACAACGCGATGTGCATCACTATGGTGATTTTGCTAATACGCAACCTCAAACGCCTGCAAAAAAATCTATTTCTAAGAAAAAGAGTTAATTTCTATGGTATCTGGGTCTGCAGTTTTACAAGTTGATCTCGATGCAATTTTGCGTAATTGGAAATTGCTTAAACAAACTCATACTTCAAATGCATGCGCGGCTGTAGTAAAAGCGAATGCCTATGGATTAGGGGTAGAAGAAGTTTCTGCTACACTTGCTGATGCAGGATGCGAGCATTTTTTTGTAGCCACCTTGGATGAAGCTATTGAGTTGCGTCAGTTACTAACTAGCCAATTTATTTACGTTTTTGCTGGTGTTCAAGCAGGTGAAGAAAATAATTTTTTAGATTATAATATCATTCCTGTTTTAAATTCAATGAGCCAATTTGAACGATGGGAGCTTGCAGCTAAAGACATCAAAGCCGCAGCATCTGTTTTACATATTGATACCGGCATGAATCGTTTAGGCATCTCAGTTGACGATGCTGAAAAACTGGCCATGGATTCATCACGTATTAACGCCGCACAAACGCGCTTTATTATGAGCCATCTTTCCTGTGCCAGCGACTCCACTTCAGAATTAAATCAGCTACAGCGCGATCGGTTTGATCATGTACGAAAATGCTTTCCAAATTTACCTGCTAGCCTTGCCAATTCAGCAGGCGTGTTTTTGGGTAGCGCCTATCATCATGATTTAGCCCGACCAGGCTGTGCACTGTATGGCATTAATCCATTTGAAGATAAACCAAGCCCCGTAGAATCGGTTGTTTCCCTTCATGCACCCCTTTTACAGTTGCGAACTACGCAACAGGATGATGAGGCCGTTGGCTATGGAGCCGATGTGATTGTGCCCAAAGGCACGCGTATTGCTACTGTGGGTATTGGTTATGCTGATGGATTGCACCGCTTATTGTCAGGCAAAAATTATCAATGCACAATTAATGGTTATAAAGCCTCGGTTATTGGTCGTATCTCAATGGATTTAATAACTGTGGATGTGAGTAATATTCCGCATGATAAAATTAGCGAAGGCTCACGTGTAGAGCTTATCAATGCCGATCATGATGTTAATTATATGGCTTCCATCGCGCATACGATTGGTTATGAGATTCTAACAAGCATTAAAGCCCGAGTGAAAAGAGAATACTTGAGGACTCGACAGCCAAATTAATTCTGTTAGTAATAGCTCCTATGCAAATTTTATCCTCAATTGGCGCATTTGCCCTTAGCTTTTTTGAAGTAACTGGTCGTATCAGTGTATTTGCTGGGCGCGGGCTATTTGCTGGGGTTCGTGGCCCATGGTATTGGCGCCAAATTTGGCGTATGATGGTTGAAATTGGGTTTTATTCACTGCCGGTGATTGGACTAACTGCCATTTTCACAGGCGCGGTACTGGCGCTACAAAGCTATTCTGGTTTTTCACGTTTTTCGGCTGAAAGTTCAATTGCTGTCGTCGTGGTATTATCTATCACACGCGAGCTTGGGCCGGTGTTAGCTGGTTTAATGGTTGCGGGGCGTATTGGTGCATCATTTGCGGCTGAGATTGGCACAATGCGCGTAACCGAACAACTTGATGCGCTTGAAACTTTATCGACCAGCCCGCATAATTATTTAGTGTTTCCGCGTTTAATTGCCGGCATTTTAATGTTGCCCGTATTAGTATTAATTGCGGATATTATTGGTGTATATGGTGGCTATTTAGTGAGTGTTTACAAATTGGATTTTGCAGCAGGACCTTATCTAAATAGTACCTTTGAATTTTTAGAAGCACGCGATGTTATTTCAGGTTTAGTCAAAGCCTCAGTCTTCGGATTTATTATTTCCCTAATGGGCTGTTATCACGGATTTTATTCAGGACGGGGTGCGCAAGGTGTGGGTGTAGCAACTACCAATGCCGTCGTTTCGGCCTCGGTGCTTATTTTGCTATCAAATTATATTGTAACGGCGATTTTCTTCTCATGAGTAAAATAATCATTGATAATATCACCAAATCCTTTGGCTTTAAAAATGTACTTAGTGGCATTAATTTAGACGTGAAAGCAGGCGAATCGTTAGTTATTATTGGCGGCTCTGGTTCAGGTAAATCGGTTTTGCTCAAAAATGTTTTAGGGTTGATGACGCCAACGAGTGGAAAAATTGTGGTGGATGGTGAGTCCGTTCATGAAATGAGCAGCCGCAAACGAATGAAGTATATGTCAAAATTTGGCATGTTGTTTCAAGGCGGTGCCTTGTTCGATTCCATTCCGGTTTGGCAAAATATAACATTCGCGCCATTTTTTAATGATGGTATGAACAAACAAGAAGCGCGTAACTTAGCCATTAGTAAACTAGAGCAAGTAGGTTTAAGCGAGCGTGAAGCAGATGCATTCCCTGCTGAATTATCGGGAGGTATGCAAAAGCGTGTGGCATTGGCGCGCGCGATTTGTGGTGATCCTGAAATTATCTTTTTTGATGAGCCCACTACCGGACTCGACCCAATAATGGCTGATGTTATCAATGATTTAATTGTTAAATGCACTAAAGAGCTGGGCTCTACCACCATGACGATTACGCATGATATGCATTCTGCCGTAAAAATTGCTGATAGAATTGCAATGCTGTTTGATGGCGAAATTATATGGCAGGGCGCTGCTAAAAGCGTTTATACCAGTAAAAACCGTTATGTAGATCAGTTTGTGCATGGCCGTGCTGATGGGCCTATCACTGATGCTAAGGAAAAAGCAAAAACCGAAATGAATGCTTAAGAATTTGCTTCAATCTTAGCATCTTCAAGCATTAGACTAACGGAATAGCGGCCTTTCCATTCATCCATTTTCAAGCGCCCAATTACCGAGCATTCTTTGCCTATTGACCCTAAAAGCTGCTGGCCGAACGGAGTTTGAGCGGTGCCGAAGCTCATCACCTTTAAAGTAGCAGTGGAGCGTGAAGCACTCGTTTTAGGTTCGCTAACGAAAAGCCGAAGATGCTCTTTGGTTCTGCCCATAATTTCGGCTTTCACAATTTGCAGATTATCTATGCGAAAGCGCGGTGCGGCGTTACCTGCACCATACGGGCCAATTTTTTCAATTTCATCGCAAAGTTCAATGGATGCTGCGGTTAGCGGCAAAATCGCATCATATTCACGCACATAATGTTCTTGATAATGTGCAACTGCTGCTGCTAATCGTGCGCGGGCGAATGCAATAAATTCGTCGCGCTTATTGTCTTCAACTGAAAATCCTGCGGCCATTGCATGACCACCACCCGCGATTAGTAAATTTGATTGGCGGGCAGCAATTACCATTTGCCCCATATCAACGCCCGAAACCGAACGTGCTGAGGCTTTTCCACGATTACCATTAGCACTATCGCAGGTAATGACCGCCGCCGGAAGTGAGAATTTTTCTTTAATGCGACCGGCAACGATGCCTATGATACCTTCATGCCAATCGGTGCCCACTGCACAGAGCATGGATTGCTCGCCAGCATCAATTTGGGCTTGGGCTTGCTGCATGGCGGCTTCTTGAACATGGGACTCGATGGCGCGGCGTTCATGATTATGTTTATCAAGCTGTTCGGCTAATTGATGTGCCGTCTCAAAATTCGTTTCCGTTAAAAGTCGCACGCCTAAATCTGCCTGACCCACACGCCCACCCGCATTAATTCGTGGGCCTATTACGAAACCTAAATGATAAGGTGTTGGTGTGCCTTCCACTCCGCCAACGGATAATAAGCAACTAATACCCGCATTTTGTCGATGTGCCATCATTTTCAATCCCTGCACAACAAATGCACGATTTAAACCCACTAGCGGCACCACATCGCACACAGTGCCAAGCGCAACAATATCAAGGTAACTCAATAGATTAGGCGCTTCTCTTGATGTAAAGAATCCACTTTCTTTTAAGCGTGTATGTAGCGCTACCAGCGTTAAAAAGGTCACTCCGACTGCTGCTAAATATTTATATGGGGTGGTTTCATCAGCGCGGTTGGGGTTAACGACCGCTACTGCTTGCGGCAATTCTGATTCGCCTTGATGGTGATCTAATACAATAACTTCAAACCCTAATTTGGCGGCTTCGGCTAGTACAGTATGGGCTAAAGCCCCTGTATCAACTGTAATTATAAGAGTTGCACCCTGCTCTTTGAGCCGATTAAAACCATATAAATTTGGGCCATAACCTTCTTTTTGCCTATCGGGAATGTGTACCGGCGCGGTGATGCCAATTTCAGTAAAATAACGGAGCAAAATAGCCGATGAGGTTGCACCATCCACATCATAATCGCCAAATACGCCAATCACTTCATTATTTTGTACGGCAAGCGCTAAACGGTTTACCGCCTGCTCCATCCCTAATAGATGCATGGGGTCAGGAAGCAAATCGCGTAGCGTTGGATTGAGGTAATCATCAATAGATTCAAGCGGTACGCGGCGTTGATCAAGCAATCGCCCCAAGGTTTCATCAAGTCCGAAACGTTGAGCACAGGCAAGCGCGTAACTTTCATCAACGGGTTTAGCCTGCCAGTTATTTCCGCTAAGCCAAGATTGGCTCATTCGTCAAAATGTTCGATGCGGATAAGATGCACCTGCTCAGTAACAGCGGAAAGCGCATTGATGGCTTTAATTGCTTTTTTCATCTGCGCTTCTTGCGTGATATGGGTAGTGACTACCAATTGCACCGCCTGCTTGGGCTGGCGCGATTTTTGTAAAAACGATTGCAGCGAGATGGCATTATCCGCAAATATGCGCGTGACATCGGCTAAAACCCCCGGCTCATCAAGCACAGAAAGGCGCAAATAATAGCAGCTTTGCAAGCTATCAATAGAGGCAAATGGCGTGGCGCTAAGTTGTGAATAGGGTAAAGTATAAGGCGGATAGCTAACGCCACGAGCAATATCCATTATATCGGCAACCATGGAAGATGCCGTAGGGCCACCACCCGCACCACGACCTTCTAATGTAGAACGGCCAACCGAATCACCTTCAATTACTACGGCGTTAAATACATCATCAACACCGATGGGCGAGAAGATGGGCAGCATGCAGGGGTGCACGCGCTGCGAAATGTCTCCATTTGGTTCACGTTGGGCGATGGCCAACAATTTTATGGTGTAGCCAAGTTCTTGCGCGAATTGAATATCGGCTTTGGATAGAGTGCGGATGCCTTCAATATAAAGCTGGTTAAAATCGGGGCGGCATCCAAAGGCCAATGCGGTAAGAATTGATAGCTTATGTGCGGCATCAATGCCATCCACATCAAAGC
Source organism: uncultured Alphaproteobacteria bacterium (assembly GCA_963837025.1). Lineage (GTDB taxonomy): Bacteria > Pseudomonadota > Alphaproteobacteria > Rickettsiales > JALZUV01 > JALZUV01. The sequence goes on along the minus strand of CAWILT010000001.1, from coordinate 131,570 downwards.
TTGGATCAGCCTCGGCATAGCCTAAACGCGCTGCCTCAGCCAATGCATCATCAAAACTTGAGCCGTTTTTTTGCATGTGGGTGAGGATGTAATTTGATGTGCCGTTTAAAATACCCATTACGCGGCTGATTTGATTGGCCGCTAAACCTTCGCGCAATGCTTTGATAACAGGGATACCGCCGGCAACAGCCGCTTCATAAGCTAGCGTTACACCTTTGGCTTCAGCTAATTTAGCCAATGCTTCGCCATGCAGCGCAACCAATGCTTTGTTGGCGGTGACCACAGGTTTACCATGTTGCAGGGCTAGCTCGACGAGTTCTTTTGCTGTGCCCTCTGATCCGCCAATGGCTTCAACGATTAAATCAACATCGGAAGCTTTCGCCAGCTCGCGAGCATCATTTTCCCAGCGGATATGTTGGGTATTAAAACCGCGATCTTTGTTTTTATCACGTGAGGAAATGGCTACAAGTTCGAGCTTGCGGCCAGTGCGGCTGGCAATGAGCGCGGATTGGTTTTGCAAGATGCGGGCAACATTGGCACCTACTTCGCCTAAACCGGCAATGGCAATTTTAAATGATTCTGACATTAACTTCCCTTGTACTTAGCAATCAGCATTTCGGCATCTTGCTTTAACATATGGCGAATGTTGCGAGTAGCTTGGCGCAAACGCTGTTTATTCTCAACCATACCAATGCGTACATGACCATCGCCATATTGACCAAAGCCAATGCCGGGTGCTACGGCCACTTCAGCTTCACTCAGTAAAATTTTTGAAAATGCGAGTGAGCCAATAGCTTTATATGCCTCCGGTAATTTGGCCCAAACGAACATGGTGGCTTCAGGCACATCAACATTCCAACCGCCCATGGAGAGCCCTTCAACAATCACATCGCGGCGATCACGGTAAAGCGTGCGCAAGTCTTCAACACAATCTTGCGGGCCGTTCAACGCAGCGGTTGCAGCGACTTGAATAGGCGTGAAAGCACCATAATCAAGGTATGATTTGATTTTAGTGAGTGCACTTACCAATTTTTTATTACCAACTGCAAAGCCCATGCGCCAGCCTGCCATCGAATAGGTTTTACTACATGAGGTAAATTCAATCGCAATGTCGCGTGCGCCTTCGATTTGCAGTATTGAAGGCGGCGGTGTGTCACCAAAATAGATTTCAGCATAGGCCAAATCAGATAAGATGTAGATATTGTGATGGCGGCAAATATCGACAATTTCCTGATAGAACGCCAAATCAACCACTTCGGTGGTTGGATTGCACGGATAGTTAAGTACCAATGCTTTGGGCTTTGGTGAGCTTAATTCGATAGCGCGTTTAATTTTAGTGATTAACGGCTCATCATCGGTTTTGGGAATGTGGCGAATAGAGCCACCTGCAATGATAAAGCCATAAGGATGAATGGGGTAGCTGGGATTTGGAACCAGCATGGTATCGCCAGCACCGGTAATTGCCGAGGCTAGATTTGCTAGACCTTCTTTTGAGCCAATGGTTACTACCACCTCAGTTTCAGGATCAAGCTCAACCCCGAAACGGCGCTGATAATAGGCAGCTTGCGCTTTGCGAAGGCCAGTTATTCCACGCGATGTAGAATAGCCATGTGCGCGGGGTTTTGCGATGGTTTCAACCAATTTCTCAATAATATGGGGCGCTGGTGGGGTATCGGGGTTGCCCATGCCTAAATCGATTATATCTTTACCTGCAGCACGATCTGCCGCTTTCATGCGGTTTACTTCGGCAAATACATAAGGCGGCAAGCGCCCAATACGCGGGAATTCGTCAGACATATTTTCTCTTTTGAAGGCTTATGGCATTACATGCAAGTGCAATCAATATCCACCATTCGGATAAGGCGGCGGCATAGGAATAGTATCTTCGTCAGGTGCGTTTTCTTGTCGTAAAATGGGTGGTTTTGCTAATGCATTAGACGTTTGCTGCGGTGCGGCTATGGCCTGTTTAACAACAACCGCTTGTTGGCTAGATTGACTGCGCAAGGGAACACCGCCGCGCATGGGTTGTTGCATAGGAGGCGATGATTGTGGCATTTGTGCTTCTAAATTTGCTACGGGTGCCACTGCTACAGGCTGTTCATTAAAGCGCCCATAAACTTGATCTTGAGCTGTCACCTCACGATTTTGGCCTATCGGCTCTAACGAACGAAAGTTTTGCACTTTAGAAGAAGTAGTACCGCTGAGTGAAGTCATAGGCGCGGCGTTTCTACTCCACTCATAGGAACCATTTACATTGATTGGATCTAATCGATAGGGTTGCCCGGGTTCGTAACTAACTTGTTGGGGGGTAAATGATAATTCTCCACGTTGCACAGGCAAAGACTGGTTGGATGGCTGATGCGCTTGAATTGCCTCTGCGGCATAGTAATCAGAACCATTGGCACTCGTTGGATAAGCGCTCACAGTGCGACCCATTTGTTGATTCGTTTCTTCAGGCGCATAATAACTGCCAGGTGCATAATCATAGGGCGTGCGATTGGTTGAAATCAGTTGCTGCTGCGAATTTTGCATCGGCGTGATTTCATAGAATTGAGTGCCTTCAGGATAATTTTGCTGATTGCGCATGGGTTGCTGCTGCGCAGGCACTTGCATGTAGTTATTTTGTTGTGGATAAGGGCGCATAGGAGCCGATTGCATGGATTGAACCGGCTGCGCGGGCATAGCTTGTGCCGGCATGGATTGGTATGGTTGCGCGGGCATGGCCTGTTGCGGCATGGATTGAACCGGACGCGCAGCAGGATAATCTTGTGTAGCCATTGGTTCATCAGCAAATGCTTGACCTTGGTCTGTGCCAGCATCAGCCTGCCCTAGAGATTTAGCGCTTGGATAATTGGTAACAGGCAAATTCATAATTTGGCGCATTTGCATATCGCTTTGATTAAGCACCGGAATGCGTTTGGGGCCTAAAGAAGCCAAACCATTTGGCGCAGTTCGCGTTTCGCCATACCCAAGTTTATTACAAGCAGAAAGGGTAAAAACCATGACAACTGAAATTAATAAAATCGGTTTTAAACTGTGGGGAGCAGCTTTTATAACCATAATAGACCCACTTATTTTATTTATTATTATTTTTCTTACTTTTTTGCGTGTTGCAGCGAGGCGTCAACCTAAACAAATCTAGCAAAAGTGCCTTTATGTTCTGGTTTTAAATGCCAATTACTGTAAATACGTCACAGAAACTTAAATGCACTGGGCGCTAAAGGCAATGAAAAACTCAAATGAATATGATGGCTTAGAATTCATCCGAAATATGGAAAAAGCAGTGCAGCTTTGGCCAAAAATAATTGAGAAATGGATGCAATTAAACAGCGAAACATCTTCTTCTAGCGAGTCTATGTACGAAAAATTCAACCATATTATGCAATCAATGCAGTCGCAATTGGTAAATGAAACACCTGAAAGTTTACAGCGTTCAGCCTTAAAATGGTGGGAAGGCACATTAGAAATAAACCAAAAGCAATGGCAGCAATTTATGCAAGTTGCGCCAGAAGATAATGCTCAACCCGATAATGACAAACGCTTTCGACATGATTTGTGGGAATCAAACCCTTATTATAAAAGCCTTAAAGACCATTATAAATTAACCGCACAATGGATGGAAGATAATTTTAGCCAGAACAACGCTACGCATAATGATTCGCCCAATCAATATATGCGTTTTGTAACCCGTCATATGCGCGATGCCTTATCGCCTTCAAATTATCCGTGGACCAATCCTGAGGTGATGGCACATGCCCTTGATACCAATGGCCAAAGCGTGGTTGATGGACTTAATAATTTATTACATGATTTTGATAGAGGGCGCATTACGATGACCCCAAATGATGCATTTACCATCGGTAAAGATATTGCCTGTACGGAAGGGTCTGTTGTTTTTGAAAATGAAATAATGCAACTCATCCAATATAAAGCCACGACCAAAAAGGTGTTTAAAACCCCTTTATTGCTCATTCCTGCATGGATTAATAAATTTTACATTCTAGATTTACAGCCAAAAAATTCGTTGATTAAATGGTTGACGGATAAAGGGCATACAGTGTTCGTTATTTCATGGGTTAATCCGGATAAACAACACCAACACCTGACTTTTGAAGATTATTTAATGCAAGGCGCGCATGTTGCGGTGCAGCAAGTATTATCGCTAACGGGCGAGAAGCAAACGCATATTGCAGGATATTGTTTAGGCGGAACGTTAACTGCATGTTTGTTAGCATGGCTTGAAAAACAAAATAAAGCTGCATGCATCACGTCAGCGACATTTTTAACTACCCTTATTGATTTTGAAAAAGCAGGAGATTTGAAGTTATTTACGGATGAAACTCAGCTTAAAACATTGGAAAAAAAGTTAACCGAGCGCGGATATTTAGAAGGCAATGAAATGGCCGCTATTTTTAATGTTTTACGGCCACAAGATTTAATTTGGTCGTTTGTGGTTAATAATTATTTGCTAGGCAAAGCACCAATGTCTTTTGATTTGCTCTATTGGAATGGCGATGTAACGCGCATGCCCGCCAAAATGCATCTGTTTTATTTACGTGAAATGTATTTAAACAATAACTTAATTAAGAAAAAAATAAAAATGGCTGGGCAGAAGATAGACTTATCGCTCATTACAGCGCCCAGCTATATATTAGCGACTGAAGAAGACCATATTGCACCTTGGGTAGCCACCTATACAGCAACCCAAACCTACGCAGGTTCTAAGCGTTATGTACTATCCGGCTCTGGGCATATCGCAGGGGTTATTAATCATCCTAGCCGTCAGAAATATGGTTGGAAGACCAACCCCGATTATACAACCAATGATAAAGATTGGTTAGCAAATACAACCAAGAATGAAGGATCGTGGTGGGATGATTGGCAAGCATGGTTGGTTACACAATCTTCGCAAATGGTGAAAGCGCGAACGATTAATAATGAAATTGAGCCTGCACCCGGTAGTTATGTTTTAGCACGTGCTTAAATCGTTCTAACGCGTAGCTTGTGCAGTCTGATTTGGTTCTTGCAAATTAACGTCTCTGCTTTTCTTAACAGAATCCCGCCATTTTGTGTCCGCATCGTCTGGTGCTAAAGCCTCCGTAATTAAAGCCTCATCAACCTCTTTTTTGCTAACGAAATTACGAACTGTATTCATTGCGTTTTGCCCTGCTTGCGTCACATTCTGATGAATATCTTTGGCTTTTTCGCGCACCGTGCTTAAGCCTTCTTTAAATTGCACTGAGTAGCTTGTATCAGCATAAGCGCCTGAGCGCTGGCCACTTACGGTAAAAGCTAATTCACGGGCATTCAATCGATTATCATTTATCGCTTGCGTTACTTCATTAAGCATTACATGCGGGCCATATTGCATGATGATATGCTGTTGTTGAACGACATCTAACTGTGCGAAGCTCTTACCAAAATTCTGCTGAATATTTTCAGATAATTGTGGCATTGACGCTAGATAAACTTCCATCACCTGTGCTTGACTTATTTTTTGATTTTTAGTGCGCGTCCATTCAAGTGATTTTATAATATCAATCGCAGTTGGCTCATTAAGATTAAATGATTTGTTAGCTACTTTTTCAACTATAGGGCGTGATAAACTAAATATGGCTAGTCCACCTAGCCCGGCTAGCACTTTTACGCCCGCTGATGCAGCAACAAAGCCGGTTACAGCTGGCAATAAAGTGAAGAGTGATGCTGCTCCTATAAAGCCTACCGCAGCTGCGGCAATCCAGATTCCTGTTTTAACATTACGACTTGTTTTTTGTTTATCCAAATGCTCCTGTAAAGCGGGCACTTGCTCTGCCACTAGTTTCAGATCGTCTAAACCTACTTCATTTCTATTTTTTCCTGTGTAGGCGCTGATTTCTTTTTCATAAATACTAGCAAGCTGTTCTATTTCGTGCTCATAATCTTTGTGGTTTAAATAAGCTTGCAAACCAATGCCTGAACCTAAGCCTAACAGGCCAGTTGCATACCATACACCTGGTCCACTAACCCCTGCTATAATAGCACCGAGTGCGGTTAATCCTCGCAACGCCATACGCGCGGCGAAACCGCCCACATAGCGGCTGGTTCTACCTACCGAGTAGCTTGCTTCGTTAATCGCATGTTTCGTACTATAAGCCATAATTCTTTCGTGAGACAGTATGCCTCACTGTCATTCTATCAAATTATGCGCATAGAAATGTTAAGGTTGTGTGAAAATTACGATTTCAGGTTCATGAAAAACAATCACTTAGCTCTTTGGAGATGCCACAATAACTTGGTTTCGGCCATTTTCTTTCGCTTTATATAATGCAAGGTCGGCGCGTTTGAGTAAAGCAGCCCCTGTATCGCCCATCGAATTGAGTGTACTTACGCCAAAACTACCTGTTTTAGAAATTTGACCAATTTTATGTGAAATAATAAAGGGAGTCGTTTCAATATGGATACGCATACGCTGCGCCACTTCGATGGCATCTTCTATTTTCGTTCCTGGCATTAAGATAACAAATTCTTCACCGCCAAAGCGTGCTGCAAGGTCGGATGTACGTACATCTTGCTGAATGAGCTCCGCTAATTGCTTGAGCACTTGATCGCCACAATCATGGCCGTAATCATCATTGACTGTTTTGAAGAAATCCATATCCATCATGATTAGCGATATAGGCTTAAAGTTTGAGAGTGATTCGCGCACCATATTTTCTAGGTGAGCGTCCAAATAGTTTCGATTATGTAGCCCCGTTAAACTATCGGTTACGGCCATAGATAAACTATCGCGGTAATTTGATTTTAATGCAGCTTGAAAGCGTTTACGGCGCACTTGCGTGCGCACGCGAGCGCGCAATTCGCTAGGGTCTGCCGGCACCACTAAATAATCATTCACGCCCATTTCCAAGCCTTTAAGGATGATATGTTGTTCAAATTCATCAACTAAAATAACGAGCGGTACATGGCGCAACGCTTCTTGGCTTTTAAACTGCGTGGCCAGACGCAAACCATCGGTTTGTTCCAACATGGTTGAGATGATAATGACATCAAAATTACCCGCTGCGGCGACATTATGCGAGTGTTGCGGCTCATTCACGCTATCGACATCATAATCTTTAGACAGGTAATCGCGAATACGACGAATTTGCGCGACATCATCATCAATAATTAATACACGCGCGCCCGTAACATCCGACATTAGGGCATCGTTAGGATTAGGGCTGATTCCCATTTGCGAGCCGGTTTGATCGCGCAAGCGGAGCTCATCCAACATCATTTTAGTACGCACGAGCGATTTTAAGCGCGCCATTAAAGCGACATCATTAATCGGTTTAGTGAGGAAGTCATCCGCACCTGCTTCAAGCCCACGCACCCTATCTTCCACATCAGTTAAAGCGGTGACCATAACGATGGGAATATGTGAGGTTGAATGTTCAGATTTGATCAATTTACAGCATTCAAACCCATCCATGCCGGGCATCATTACATCTAGCAAAATAAGATCTGGTTTATCTTCTTTCGCTTTTTCAATGGCTTCAAAGCCATCACACGCGGTGATTACATCGTAATATTCGGATATCAGTTTTGCTTCGAGCAACTTTACGTTAGCGGGGATATCATCAACTACAAGTATTTTGGCGCCCATTACGCCTCACTAGCATCAAGAAATTGCTTCACGGTTTCTAAAAAATTGGTGATGGAAATAGGCTTTGAGATATATGCTTCGCACCCTGCACGCAAGATTTTCTCTTCGTCATCTTTCATTGCAAATGCAGTAACGGCAATGATAGGAATATCAGCAACCGAAGGCTCAGCCTTGATTTTTCGCGTAACATCAAGCCCTGAAATTTCAGGTAGTTGAATATCCATTAAAATTAAATCGGGCATTTCGCGTTTTGCCATATCAAGAGCATTAAGCCCCTCTTTGGTTTCAACCGTGTCATAGCCGTTTGCCTCAAGCAAATCGCGGAACAATTTAAGGTTTAAATCGTTATCTTCAATAATCAAAATTTTCTTAGCCATAATACCGCTTTCAGTTGGGCGTGTGCCAAGTGTTGCACAGTAATTGTTAAATTAGTGTTTACAAGTGATGAGTTTATTTACTTCAAAGTGCAATCAGGTTGATTTTCTGGTTTTGCAGCATCAAATTGAGGCAGGTTAATTACTGCTTTGTAAACGCCTAACAGTTTGGGATAGCTTGACATTTCCACTTCAAAACGCAAAGCGTTGTAAATTTGCGGCACTAAACAAATCTCTGCAAGTGAAGGTTGGTCAGTAAAACAAAATTTCGTTTTTGGTTCGCCCAACATCATTTCGGCAGTGTGAAATCCTTGATGCATCCAATGGTGCATCCATTCATTGCGCTGCTGCTGACTAAGCCCCATTGCATCACTGGTGAGATAATTTAGCACTTTGAGGTTATTTACGGGGTGCATATCACATGCAATAATATTGGCAAAAGCACGAACTTTAGCACGTATAATTGCACCTTCTGGTAAGAGTGATGGGTTTGGGTAGGTATCATCAAGCCATTCCAGCATTGACATGGATTGCGTTAATATAGTGCCATCGTCTAGCTCAAAAGCGGGAACTGCCCCAGCAGGATTTACCGACTTAAAATCAGACGAATGTTGTTGCCCTTCTTTTAAATTAATAAAAATAGTTTCGCGCGGAATAACATTTTTTAGATTTAACGCAATACGCAAACGATACGCAGTAGATGAGCGGAAATAACTATAGAATTTCGCAATCATTAGTGTTTGTACTGCACCACTTTTTGCTCAATTTTGCCAAATAAATCATTGCCTTGCTTGTCTTTCATTTCAATGCGGATGGTGTCGCCAAAGCTCATAAAAGGCGTGACCATTTCGCCGGTTTCAATTTTTTCAATCATGCGGCGCTCCGCTAAACATGAGGAGCCCGTTGATCTGTCTTTATTCGATACAGTGCCTGACCCGATGATGGTACCCGCGCCTAAAAAGCGCGTTTTAGCAGCATGGGCAATCAATTCTCCAAAATGAAATGTCATATCAGTTGCAGCATTAGGGCGGCCAAATTCTTTACCGTTTAGTGTGCTGATAAGGGGCAAATCAATCTTGCCTTCTTTCCATACATCGCCCAGTTCATCGGGGGTAATTGCGATAGGGGCAAATGCACAGGCAGGCTTGCTGTGAAAAAAGCCAAAGCCTTTTGCTAACTCACCCGGAATTAAATTGCGTAAAGACACATCATTTACAATCGTGATAAAACGAATATATTTGAGTGCATCATGGGGTTTAACGCCCATAGGGGTATCATCTAAAATAATGGCAACTTCACTTTCAAAATCAATGCCATGCTCTTCGCTAACTGCAACAATATCATCATGCGGGCCAGTGAATTGATCGGATCCGCCTTGATACATAAGTGGATCAGTCCAGAAGGTCTCGGGCATTTCAGCACCACGTGCTTTACGCACTAATTCTACATGGTTAACGTAAGCTGAACCATCTGCCCATTGATAAGCGCGCGGTAAGGGTGAATGCATCTGCGCGGGGTCAAACTCCATGGCATCACCATCTAATTCGCCAGCATTGAGTTTTTTGTAAATATCGTTTAATTGCGGTGCAACTTCTACCCAATCGTCCAATGCTTCTTGCATGGTGTAAGCAATATCAATCGCGGGTATGCATTTGCTGTGGTCTTTGCTAATAACCACCAACACGCCATCGCGTGAATCTTCTTCTTTTAACGTTCCTAATTTCATTATAACCTCTTATTTATTTTCGTTTCCAGCTATCAACATAGCCTTTCCATTCGGTGGGCTCTAAAGCACTTTCTAGGGTTACCGCGTCGCGGGTGTCTATCATAACAGCCACTTCTTCGGTTTCTTTTTTCGGGCTAGTTTTGCTATTTTCATAAGCTTTGGGATGTGGGCCATGGGCGAAGCCGCAAGGGTGAAAGCTTAGCATGCCCGGATGAATGTTATCGCGGCTAAAAAAGTCACCTGCATGATAAAAAATAATCTCATCAAAATCATTATTTGAATGATAGAATGGCACTTTCAGCGCCCCTTCATCGGTTTCAATAAGGCGCGGCACAAAGGTGCAAACCACAAATCGCTGGGTGAGAAAAGTGGTGTGCGCGCTGGGTGGCAAATGATAGCGATGGCTCATTAACGGGCGAATGTCGCGCCAGTTAATTTTAACGGGCAAGTTATCACCATGCCAGCCGATAGCATCAAGCGGATTATAGGGGAAAGTTACTGTTGAAAGCCCGCCGCGGCCTTTCATCACAATTTCTGTTTTCTGCTCTGAATATTGGGCTTTAAAAGCATCATCTATTTTTGGTACATCCAGCATGGCCGGGTCAAAAATAGCATGCGGGCCAACAATGCCCTTATCGGGCAATTCATAATAATGATTCGTGGCTTCCATCATTAAAATTTTAGACTCGCCTTGTGACTCAATGCGCCAGCGCAAACCCCTTGGCAGCAAAATATAGTCGCCCTCGCGATAGGTTAAATGCCCGAAATCGCAAAATAAACTGCCCTGCCCGCTATGAATAAATAGCAAATCATCGCCATCAGCATTTACGGCCAAATGATCCATCTTGCCGCTCATTTTCCACATTCGAAAATCCAGATGCGCGTTATGTAAAATGCGCTGTGCCTTCCAAGGACTGTTATGCGTAGCGGTCAATTTTGTTAAATCAAACGCTTGCGGGCGCAAAGGGCCCTTCCAGTCCATCCAATCGGTAGGCGCATGGGCGTGCATAATATGCGAACAGGGGCCGAAGAAGCCTTCTTTGCCAAATTCACGTTCATAGGTGCCATCGGGCAAATCGCAATGGGCTTGGCGACTGGTGACACCCTCAACCCGTGGAAAACTAATCTGCTTTTTCATTAAGCCTGCACCACTCCGCGGCGAATTTGATCTTCTTCGATTGATTCAAACAACGCTTGGAAGTTTCCTTCACCAAAGCCTTCATTACCTTTGCGCTGGATAATTTCGAAGAATAATGGCCCGATGACCGTATTGGTGAAAATCTGCAAAAGCAGTTCTTCTTTATTATCCTTATCAATCGCTTCGCCATCAATTAAGATACGGTTTTTTTGCATACGCGCTAGATCGTGACCATGGTTTGGCACGCGGGCATCTACTTTTTCGTAGTATGTATCAGGCGTGTGCATAAAGTCCATTCCACTAGCGCGCAGAGTTTCAACCGAGTGGAAAATATCGGAGCTGGCTAGCGCAATATGCTGAATACCCTCACCATTATGCTCTTTTAAATATTCTTCAATCTGCGATTTATCGTCGGATGACTCATTGATGGGAATGCGAATTTTGCCATCGGGCGAGGTCATCGCGCGTGACTTTAAGCCGGTAACTTTACCCGCAATATCAAAATAACGAATCTCGCGGAAATTGAATAAATCAGTGTAGTAATTTGCCCATTTATCCATATTGCCCTGCATCACATTATGCGTAAGGTGATCAACATATTGCAAGCCAACCCCTTTTGGACGACGATCGACGCCTTCAAAAAAGTCAAAATCGGTATCATAGATTTCGCCAGCATCGCCATAAGTGTCGACGAGATAAACCAAGCTTCCGCCAATGCCTTTCAGCGCGGGAATGTGCAATTCCATAGGGCCGTTTGCGCTCTCGACAATCTCATAGCCTTTTTCTTTTGCACGAGCCAGTGCGGCTGGCACGTCTTTAATGCGAAACGCCATTGCGTTAGCTGAAGGGCCGTGCGTTTCGGCAAAATGTTTAGGCTGACCATCTTTTTCAGCATTTAAGATAAAATTAATATCGTTTTGGCGGAACAGCTTCACATCTTTGGTTTTATGTTTAGCCACGGCGGTAAAACCTAGGCTTTCAAATAATTTAGCCAATTTTTCAGGCTCGTTTGATGCATATTCTACAAATTCGAACCCATCAGTGCCCATGGGGTTTTCAAATAAATCAGTCATTTTTAAATATCCTTTATTGCTTATGTAAGTGGGAGAAAAAACATAAGATAAAAATTATCGGTTGGTGTTTGACCAAGGCAATAAAGAATTCCACGCAGAGTTTGAATGATGATGCATAATGCCTTATATACCATCCCAATTTAGTTTTGTCACCTTTTGTAAGGAGTAAAAATGGGTACTGAAGAATATGTTTACGATTATCCGGACTATCCAGATATGCGGGCGGATTTCAGCATTAGCAGCCAGCATTACGATAAATACTCACCTGAAGATCAAGAAGTGTGGCAGTATTTATATAAGCGCCAAATGGAACTCGTGCCGAAATATGCTTGCCAATATTTCTTAGATTCCTTGAACGACATGCCTATTAACCCCGATAAAATTCCGAATTTCGAAGAAATTAATGAGGTGCTTTATAAAGCGACAGGCTGGGAACTGGTGCCCGTACCCGGCCTCATCCCTGCGCATGCATTTTTTACGCATTTGGCGACTAAAGCATTCCCCGTTACGCATTGGATGCGCCCCAAAGAACGCATCGATTATTTGCAAGAACCCGATTTATTTCATGATTTATTCGGCCATGTGCCCCTATTGATGAACCCGATCGTGGCTAATTACCTTGCCGCATTTGGCCGTGGCGGCTGCCGCGCATTTCGCATGGGCGATGCGCGCTATCTGGAAAACCTTACCCGCCTTTATTGGTATACGGTTGAGTTTGGTTTGATGCGCGAAAATAACCAGACTAAAGTTTATGGCGCAGGAATATTATCTTCACCCGGCGAGATTGTGTTCAGTGTTGACAGCCCCTCGCCCAATCGAATCGCTTTTGATATGAAACGCATGATGCAGACCGATTTCATCATTAGCGATTATCAAGAAAGCTATTGGTTGATTGATAGTTTTGAACAATTATTTGATGCGACAAAGCCTAATTTCAAACCCATCTATCAAGAGCTTCAAGGTAAACGCATTTACAAGCCCGATGAAATTATTGCGCAAGATACCGTTTATCACAAAGGAACCGGCGAATATCACCGCGCAAAAGCGAGTTGATTTCATCAAACTGTAACACTTGATTGGTTTGATTTTGCTATACTGCATAGGTGGAATATTCTTCAAAGGCTGAGCGCAATGCTGCGCATTTAAAAGAGGCGCATCAAGCGCTCAAACTTTCATGGGGAGAGAAAATCTCCATGTTCTTCAGCCGCTCCATTATTGGTGGCATTGCTGGAACATTATTATTTACCCCACTCAAAAATATTTTTATCGGTTTTTTGCCGCATGTTTCTGATAAAGTGCATGAAACGACCCAAGGGCAATTACTAGCTGAAAAAAACGGTATGAAAATTTATGCACCTGCTGAAAAATCGCTTGGGCATATCAATAAAATTAACACCAAAGCTCAACAATTATTTGATAACCCTACCCGCTGCGCCATGGTAAGCAGTGCGGTGATTACGGTTGGTATCGGTGCAATTTTGACGGCGCGTTCCATTGTGCATTATAATAAAGGTGCCAAATTTTTAGAGCAGCTTTATGCTGAGCAGTTAGAAAATACACCTTTAAATCAAGCGGTGCCCACCCCACCCACGCGCGATGATTTGAGAAATTTGGATAAATGGCGTGCGCATGCAAAACGTGGGCAGCGCGAGCGCGAGTTGCGTGATGTTACCGGTGCTGCTGAAGTCGCCGCGACGTTATCCGGCGTTGGTTTCTAATATCATTCCATCAAAAGCTGCATGCACATTAGCGGGCGTTCGCATATTCACATCATCATAATCTAATGCATGACTCATATGGGTTAGCACAGCATTTTTTGGTTTAAATTTGGCTATCCATTCAAGCGATAAATCTAAGTGCGCATGGGTTGGCATGGGGCGTTCATCGGTTAAGCAATCGAGTAACCATGTATCGATATTCTGCAAATGTGGTTCAGCTTCGGTAGGGAAGCTTTTAACATCGGTTGAATAAACAAAATCATTAATTCGAAAGCCTAGTGAATGCGTTTTGCCATGATCTTGTCGAAAGGGCATAAGGGTAATATCGCCCACGGTGAATGATTGATTAGGTGTTATTTCATGCGCAATCATGCAGGGGCGAAACCAGCCATAATCGGGGATTGGATCGCGAAACACATAGCCAAAGCTTGTTTTTAATTGCTCTAGTGTTTCGGCATCGCCATAAGCGGGGATTGGTGCGCCTAAATGATAATTAAATGAGCGGATATCATCAATGCCGTGGCAATGATCGGCATGGGCATGGGTATAAACCACCGCATTAACTTTTTTGAATCCATTGGCCAGTGCCTGTGCGCGCAAATCGGGCGATGTGTCGATTAATAACGCTGTATCGCCCTGCTCCACCAAAATCGAAACTCGGCTGCGAGTATTTTTAGGATTAGCTGAGGTGCACACCGCGCATTCACACCCAATTAAAGGCACCCCCGCCGAAGCTCCACAGCCCAATATGGTAATTTTCATTCCGATTTTATTCTCCCAATTTTAATACCATGCCTCCATGCTAAATGGATTAAAAGCACGTTTAGATATCCCACATATAATGTACTAAACGCTATGTCTAAGGTACCAAAACGCCTATTTGCTTCATATGAAAAATTATTTATATAATATGGCAAATCAGCTAAAATCGGCGCGAAGAAAATAGAAGAAAAAATAATTGGAAGCCAATATAATAGTTTTGGAAGTCTATATTTTAAGCGAAGAGTCCGAAGCATAAAGGGAAGTAACAGCAAAAATAATATTAAATAAAATGGGTAAAAAAATATTGATAAAGTAGGCAGCCCAATCATAACCCATATTAAAACGTCAATCATTGACCCACTATCAATAATAGATAGTTTTATTTTCCCAAATAATAGTACAATAAGAATAAAAGCACCGCAAACTGAAACTGGCATTATTAAACACAGCAGTATAAATGCCTTTTTCTGACTATAAGTTTTTCCTTTCATTCTTACAGCCGCGCCTTATCGAATAACCCGAAAAAATTCGCTGTCGTTTGTTTAGCTACTTCTTTGAAACTCAACTCTTTTAAGCTAGCAAGATACTCTACGGTATGGCGCGTATAGGCTGGCTCGTTACGCTTGCCGCGGTGGGGCATGGGGGCTAGATAGGGCGCATCGGTTTCCACTAAAGTGCGGTCTATTGGAATGGTTTTAGCCACCGCTTGAATTTGTTTGGCATTTTTAAAGGTAAGAATGCCTGACAGTGAAATGGAAAGCCCGAGCTTTAATACTTCATCGGCCAACCATTGCGTGCCGGTGAAACAATGAATGAGCGCTTTGAAATCGCCCTTGGCTTTTTCTTCCTGCAATATCGCCACCGTATCTTCTTCCGCATCGCGGCAGTGGATGATAACGGGCAGCCCTGTGCGGCGGCTGGCTTGAATATGGGTGCGGAAGCTCTGTTTTTGCGCTGCTATATGGTCAGTTGAATGAAAATAATCTAGCCCAGTTTCACCTAATCCAATCACTTTGGGTTTAGCTGCAGCGGCGACGAGTGCATCCACCGTTACCAATTCAGCCTCATGCACGTTGCAGGGATGTACGCCAACGGAGCAATAAATTCCTTCATGTTCTAAAGCGATGCGATGAATGGTATCAAACTCACTCATCCGCGTGCAGATGGTTTGCATCACCCCCACTTGCGCATCGCGCGCGGCCTGCACCACTGCTTCAAAATCCTCCGCAAAATCAGAAAAATTAAGATGGCAGTGCGAATCAACGATTAGCATTACGGTTTCTTAAAAATCTAAAAATTTCCATTATAATAATCATTAATAGAACACTGATTAATAAAAAGACGATTATAAAATTATCAGCATAAAACGATTTTGCTCCGAGCATTCCCAACGCTATTTCGATCAAATCTAAATGCCCATTATACATAAAGTGTCCGATAAATGGTAGAAACAATAATCCCAAATATTGAATGAGTAACCTAGCATGCGTTAATGCAAATATAGCTATAATTGCAATCGGTAAATAGAGTGTCCACGCAATGCCAATTATCATAGTTGCAATTCCAGCTAATGGAATAATATCCAGACTGCCACTTAATACTATCAAGATGAGTCCTGAAATTATTATAGGAGCGGCCATTAACACTAACGGAACACATAATACTGATAATAAAAAAACATCTTTATGTTTTAGCATTTTTGGCTATCTGATGCTAATCGAGGGAAAACTCCCTCCGGTTTAGGAAGTATTGTGCCTGCTTTAAGAGCGTATGCTTCTGTTAGATGTTCAAAGCCTCGCTCATTTTCGGGCACTGCTAGCTGATTGAGCAATTTTTCAGCCGCTTGTGGGCAGAAGGGTTGCAGCATTATGGCGATGCAACGCACATTTTCGACTAAGTGATACAGAACTGTTTTCATACGCTCAGGATTTTCTTTACGCAATTTCCACGGTTCTTGTTGGTCAATGTAAAGATTAGAGGCTGCTGATGCTTCTAGAATACCCGGTAGCACTTCGTGAAACTTTCCAGCTTTCATTTTGCTTTTTACTTCGTTCAGCGTTTCTTGCTTTGTGATGTAACCCCAATATAAAATTTCTTTATCGCTGGGTAGTAGGGTTGATTCATCGACCTGCGGCACAATGCCATCACAATTTTTTTGAATCATTGAAAGTGAGCGCTGCGCTAAGTTACCAATATTATTGGCTAAATCGGCATTGATAACCTCTATCATACGCTCCGAATTAAAATCGCCATCATTGCCAAATGGCATGGCTTTAAGCATGAAGTAACGAAGCTGATCGACCCCACCTGCGAGCTTGACCATATCGGCAGGTGACAGCACATTACCAATGGATTTACTCATCTTTTCACCTTCAATCGTCCACCATCCGTGGGCAATAATTTGATGTGGTACAGGCAGATTGGCGGCCATCAAAAAGGCGGGCCAGTAAACCGCATGAAAACGCAGAATATCTTTACCAACAACATGAATTGCATCGCCCTTTTGCCAGAACTTCTCGTAATTTCCATTTTGTTGCGGAAAGTCAAGTGCGGTAAGGTAGTTGGTGAGTGCATCAATCCACACATACATGATGTGTTTATTATCATTAGGCACGGACACACCCCAATCGAATGTGGTGCGCGAAATGGATAGATCATTCAAACCACCTTTAACGAAGCTGCGCACCTCATTTAAACGTGTTGTGGGTTGAACAAAATCAGTTTCATACAAAGCTAACAACTTATCTTGAAAGGCAGAGAGCTTGAAAAAGTAGCTTTCCTCTTCTACCCATTCTACCGGCGCGCCGCTGGGAGCGCATTTGATGCCCTGTTTTATAGCCAGCTCACTCTCGGCATAATAGGCCTCATCACGAACAGCGTACCAGCCGCCATAGTTATCTTTATAAATAAAGCCATTGGCTTCAATGCGTTGCCATAAATCCTGAGCAGCCTTTTTGTGGCGTTCTTCAGTAGTGCGGATGAAATCATCATTGGTGATATTAAGCAGGTTCTCACCGCTGGATACTAAATCGCGGAAAGTTTGAGAATTTTTATCGCACATCGCTTGCGGCGTCAAACCTGCCAATTCTGCTGATTTAGCCACTTTTTGGCCGTGCTCATCGGTGCCAGTCAGAAAGTAGGTTTCATGGGCACTTAGACGCATAAACCGCGCCATGACATCGGCCGCGATAGTGGTGTAGGCATGGCCAATATGCGGTTTGTCATTAACGTAATAGATGGGGGTGGTGACATAAAAAGGGGTTTTGGATGCAGTGCTCATGCAGCAGTTTTAGCGTGCGCTGACGCTTTAAACAACAGACTTTGTATGACTTGTTTTTTATCAAAGTTTCCATCAATAGTTTGTGGCCACCAATGCACCACATCGCCCCAGACATCCATCCAGTGTTGGCTATCGCCATGACGTTTAATAATGGGGAAGAATTCGCTTTCATCGGGCAATAAATCGATTGCTTGCGTTTGGCTTAAACACACGCGATAGAGTGCATTTAATAATAAATCGCCAGCGAGCTGCCAGCTTTGTGTTTCAAGTTTTGCCATTTTAGCTGAAATACTTAAAATGGTTGCCGTATCGGGCTTTGCCAAAATGGATAACCACTGGCGATAAAGTGCCGGTGCATCCGCCTGTAAATAATGCGCCCATTGACCTGCTGATTGCGGTGCCATCTGAGTTAGCCAATGCTGCTCATCTTGTGTAATGTTAAGCGATTGCGCTTGCAGAATGGCGGCCACTTGTTTGGGTGTTGGTGGATAAAGCTTTATTTCACGGCAACGCGAGCGTGTGGTTGGCAATAATCTATCCGGTTGGTTGGTAATGAGAATTAGCAGAGTTTGATTTGGTGGCTCTTCCAACAATTTAAGCAAAGCATTTTCAGCGTTACGGTTTAGGCCATCGGCCGGATCAATGATGACTATTCGCCACCCTTTTTCAGATGATGTATGATGCATGAAATCCATCACATCTTCACGCACTTGATCTACACTAATAGTCGTAAATGACATGCGGCGTTTTTCATCTCGTAACGGTACGATATTTTTTATATTGCCATGGCCACCCGATTCAATGCGTGCAATCGCTTCATGCGCATCATCATAGCCGAGCTCTTCAGGTGTTGATGCATCGTCGCTATCACCGAATAAGTTGGCGGGCTGCATTTCGCGTTTATCACCATCGGTTAATAACATTTTAGCCAAACAATGAGCCAAGGCGGCTTTACCAATTCCACTGGGCCCTGAAAACAATAGGGCATGGGGTAGTTTTTGTTGATGCACCAAACGCATTAAGAAAGCTTGCGCAGATTCATGACCGATAATAGGTGTGGTTAAACTCATGTTAAGGCAGCTCTAATTTGGGCGTGAATATCATTCTTAGCCTGCGAGCCATCGAGTGTGATGACATGTGATTGCGCAGCGATCTGCTGAAATCCTGTCCTTAATGCATGATGAAATGAAATATCATAATCTTCAAATCGCGTCTCTTTATCATTGCGTGAAGCCGCGCGCTTAAGGCCTTCTTCTGGGGAAATATAAAGGAGAAATGTTAAATCCGGAATAATTTTTCCAAGTGCAAGTTCTTGTATTCTTTTCACTTTTTCAATTCCAATCTTTTTGCCAACCCCTTGATAGACAAATGTTGAATCGCTAAAGCGGTCACAAAGCACCCATTTTCCGGATGCCAGCGCAGGCTCAATTTTTTGGGTTACATGCTGCACGCGCGCGGCAATAAATAAGAGGGTTTCGGCCATCGCATCCCACTCCTCGTCATTCGGTTCAACGAGTAATGGTCGAATGCGTTCGGCAAGCGGAGTTCCACCTGGTTCGCGCGTTATGATATGATCAATATTTTGTTGGGTCAAATAACTGGATAGCAACGAAATTTGCGTTGATTTTCCGCTCCCCTCGCCGCCTTCAAAGGTAATAAACTTGCCGCGTTGCACGCTTATTTCTCGCCAAATAGACGATAGCGCAATGTGGGAATTAGTCGCCCAGCCCATGATTTTTTATCGATTGATTCTACCGCAACTAACGGAATAACTTTGGTTGGCGCACCTTGCATTTCAAATATCAGCTCGCCTAATTTTTGCCCCTTTTGAATAGGGGCAATAATAGGCTCCATCACGTTTGTCGTTACTTTTATTTCAGCCTTATTATGCTTGGGAACCGTTGTTAATAGAGGCTTTTCGGCGCGCAGCCCCACTTGATCTTTTTGACCATACCACATCGGAGCTTCAACAATAGATTGCCCATCGCCAAATAACTGCAACGCTTCAAAATTTTTGAAGCCATGGGTTATAATCTCGCGGCTCGCATCAATGCGTGATTTAAAGCTATCTAGCCCATTTACTACTGCAATTAATCGGCGCCCTTCTTGTTCTGCTGAAGTGGTGATACCATAGCCAGCAGCCTCGGTATGACCTGTTTTAATGCCATCAACACCTAATTCACCGAGCAAACTATTACGATTTTGTTGTGTGATGCCATTAAACGTAAATTCACGCTCTGACCATAGAGGATAGAATTTAGGGAAATCGCGAATAAGTGCTTCACTCAAAATCGCTAAATCGCGCGGTGTCATATAATGGTTTTCATCTGGCCAGCCGGTTGAGTTGGTAAAGTGACTGCCTGTTAAACCCAATTGTTTGCCTTTAACATTCATAATTTCAGCGAATGCTTCTTCGGTGCCGGCGATACCTTCGGCTATTACGATACATGCATCATTGCCCGATTGAATGGCAATGCCGCGCAATAAATCCTCAACTGTTACGCGCTCGCCTAGCGGAACAAACATTTTGGAGCCGCCTTTTTTCCACGCATTTTCTGATACGTTAAAAGTATCCTCCAGCTTTATTTCACCGGCTTTGATTTTATCAAGCACGATGTAAACGGTCATGATTTTACTCATGCTTGAAGGCCCCATGCGCACATCTGCTTGTTTAGCAAACAATGTTGTTCCTGTGGTGGCATCAACCAGAATCGCTTGCTGAGCTGAAGTTTCAAATGCGCTGGCAGCGGTAGAAAATAATAGAAAAGTTAGAAATAGACGCGTTATCATGGAGTAATCACCTTAGCATCTGAAATGCCATATTGTTGTTCTAGTTGCGTTAATAAAATAGTTGGATTAGCTTGAGAAGAAGAAGGTTTTAACATTACCCGAAAATATTGGCGGCCATTGACCGAAACTTCTTGCACCAAAGGATCGCCAATGCTGCGTAAAGATGACATCATCTTTTGCGCATTATATGCATCACCATAAGATGCAACTTGGACAATCCAATTCGTATCCAATCGCTTAAATTGTGCTGGCGTTACATCAGGTAAACTCATTACATCAACCTGCTTGTAAGGCGCGGCCTCTAATGTGCCGACCTTATTAATATCTAATGATTTGATGTCTTGTACAATTACAGGCGATTGTGGTTGGTAGATATCCTGCGGATTCATCGTGCGGCGAACTTGATAGGGCGAATGATTATTGCTTAAACGCAATTCATCACCACGTTTGCCTTTTGATTGAATAAATTCTTCAGTAGCAACGGGCAAATACTGTACACGCACGTTACCAACACCGTGTTTGATAATATCTAAATCACGCGCTGCAGCTTCCGATAAATCAATGATGCGACCCGGATGAAATGGACCACGATCATTCACGCGCACATTTAGCGCTTTACCATTATCTAAATTGGTAACGCGCACGATTGATGGCATGGGCAAAGTTGTATGCGCTGCAGAATAGCCTTTTTGATCATATTTTTCACCATTGGCTGTTAAACGGCCATGGAATCCGGGGCCATACCAGCTAGCAATGCCTTGCTCATCATATTCCGGTTCATGCTGAGGGGTGTACCACTTGCCCATAATCTCATAAGGTTTGCCGATTTTGATTTTCGTAAATTTCTGCGGCTTTTTATGGGGCTGATGAACTTTGGTTGGGGCCCTGGGCTTTTCGTTTTGCGAGGTACAACCTGTAAAGCTCAAAAGAATGATTAGAATTAAACTTAACTTCACCATCTTAACGTCCTATAGCATCGGCTAATGTTCCTACTGCGGTTGCAAAATAGGTTGAGCGATTCCATTTCATAATAACATCATAATTGCCGTAAACCAGATACGATTCTTCGCCGTCTTTGCCGGGGTAAAGCACAGCGGATTGAAGATTGTCTACCTGTGGTAAAACCGAGCCGTTATTATTGGTTACACCCATGCGTGCCCATTCGGCTAAAGGCTTCTTTTTATCGCGACCCGCTAAGCTTTGGTCAAAACCCGAAGGCAAACGCACCACGCGCCCCCACGTTTCATCGGCATTCCAACCTGATTGGCTTAGATAATTTGCGATTGAGGCGAATACATCGCTTTGCGTTTCCCAAATATCTTTACGGCCATCGCCATTATAATCCACCGCATAAGCAAGGAAGCTGCTTGGCATAAATTGCGATTGCCCCATAGCACCCGCCCATGAGCCTTTAAATTGCGACAATGGAATGTGCCCCGCATCAACGATTTGCAGAGCCTTCATCATCTCATCGCGAAAGAACTCTGCGCGTCGGCCATCATGCGCAAGCGTTGCGAGCGCGGGAATAATTTTAAAGCCACCTGTATTCCCACCGTAATTGGTTTCAATACCCCAAAGCGCTACAATAAAACGAGGCTGCACTCCAAACTCTCTACCAATTTTATCAAGCAATGTGCGATGCTGCTGATAAAGCTCGCGGCCTTGCGAGATACGCGTAGGATTAACCACACGTTCCATATATTGCGCAAACGTGATGCTTTTTTCAGGCTGCTTATTATCTAATGCAATAATCGTAGGGTTTGGCGTAAAGTCAGCTAAAGCTGCATTCACCGTAGTTGCAGATACCCCTTGGCGAGCTGCATCTAATTTGACCTGATCAATCCATGCTGAAAGCGAAGATGATGAAGCGTTTGCACAGGCCGATAATGATAATAAGGCAGTGCAAAATAAGGTAACTGGTAATTTCATAAGCGATTCCCCGCTGTTTTTTTATTTTTCTTGTCCTATACCTAACAGCTATGATGAAAAAGGCAAAACCAGACTTTGCAGAATATGGCATTATTCTTGATTTAATTGGGGATAATAGTGGCGATATTGTGCGTAATGCACATACTGGAAAGCACCATTATGTCGGAGATTCCAACACGTTAGCCGCAGCAAAATCACTTATACCCGCTGATGCAAAAATAATGGAATTTTCAGTTCCACCACAAGCCGATTCACAAACGGTGGCATTAATTGAAGCTGAAACGGCAATGGCCGATTGTTTAATTGCCGTAGGCAGTGGCACGTTGAATGATTTATGTAAAATGGCGAGTTATAATCAGAATAAGCCTTATAGTGTAATAGCTACTGCACCTTCAATGAATGGCTATGTTTCAGCCAACGCTTCCATCGAAGTTGATGGATTTAAACAAACCTTAGCCGCGCATACACCGCAGAAGGTGATAGCTGATATAAGTGTGCTAGAGCACGCCCCTGCCGAATTGCATCAGGCTGGGCTGGGCGATGTCTTATGCCGCAGCACAATTCAAGCGGATTGGCTTTTATCACATTTAGTTACCGGATCGCCCTATTGTGGCGATTATTTTGAGTGGCTAAAACCTGATGAGGATTGTTTATTAGAAAATCCACGCGATTTTACGGCATTAATTTCAGCATTATTTCTTTCTGGCATTGCTATGCGAGATTATGGCAGCTCTGCTCCCGCATCGCAGGGCGAACATATGATTGCGCATACGATGGACATGTTACATCCGCATGCTGCAAAGCCATTTCATGGACAAGCGATTGCAGTCACCACCTTAACCATGGCCGCGATGCAGCAAAAATTGCTTACACAATCTGATGTTTCACTTCGCTCACAAGATGCATTTGAAAATATGCCTTTGCACATGCACAAACAATCTCGCTTAGAAATAGATGCCAAATTTCCAAACGCAGAAAAGATTGAAAGCTATCAACAAAACTTAAAAAACTGGGATGCTATTTGTGAGCAGATTTTACCCTTAACGTTAAAAACTGAACAAGTTGAGAAAGCCTTTATTAAAGCAAATGCATTCTATTCGGCGGAACAATTGGGTTGGGATATTCTCGAATATCAAAAAGCGACATCGCTTGCACGCTTCACGCGCAATCGTTTTACATTTTTAGATATTGCTTAAATTAACCGATTAGTAGGCTGGTGGCACATTCATATTTGGATAAGGATTGTTACACCCTTTAATGCCATAAATATTGCGCAGGTTGGTCAAGCGTGCGTTGGTGGTGCCAATCGCATCTTGCGCGCTTGCACGGCGGCCAATATAGCCCGGAGGCCACAAAAAATCAGAAACGCCCATAGATTCTTTGCTGTGGGCTACTTGGTTCCAAAATTGCGCATCATTCATCTCTAACTGCAATTGCTGGCAGTTTAAATGCTTATCGGTTTCTTTCCATGGAGCGCCACCGCTAGGGACGGTTTCGCCACATGCAGATGTGAGTAAAAGAACGGCAGCAAGAGATAAAAGAGTTTTCATGCGCTTTATTTAGTGCCTTTCGCATAAAATTCAACTGCAAAGTTGATATTGCGTCAAAGACGTAAATTCTTTAAATCATAGCACATGATTTCAATGAATGATGTGCGCGCGGAATTTCTGCGTTATTTTGAAAAGCAAAACCATATGGTGGTGCCTTCTGCCTCTCTAGTGCCGCAGAGCGACCCGACCTTGATGTTTACCAATGCGGGCATGGTTCCATTTAAAAATGTGTTTACAGGTGTTGAATCGGCCAAATCGCCACGCGCGGCTAGCAGTCAAAAATGTGTGCGCGCCGGCGGTAAGCATAATGATTTGGATAATGTAGGCTATACAGCGCGCCACCACACGTTTTTTGAAATGTTGGGCAATTTCTCGTTTGGGGATTATTTTAAAGAAGATGCGATTAAATTCGCTTGGGATTTATGTACTAAAACCTATGGCATTGATGCTAGCAAGCTCTTAGTAACCGTCTATCACACTGATAATGAAGCCCATGCACTCTGGAAGAAAATTGCTGGATTATCGGATGATAAGATTATTCGTATTCCTACTGCTGATAATTTTTGGCAAATGGGCGATACAGGGCCGTGTGGGCCGTGCTCTGAAATTTTCTATGATCATGGTGAAAGCATCGCAGGTGGTCCGCCCGGCAGCGCCGATGAAGATGGCGATCGCTTTATTGAGATTTGGAATCTTGTTTTCATGCAATTTGAACGGCAGGATAATGGCGATGATAAGCCCCTGCCCAACCCTTGTATTGATACGGGCATGGGGTTAGAGCGCATTACCGCACTATTGCAAGGTCAACATGATAACTATGATACGGATTTATTTAAACATCTTATCGCTGCATCCGAAGAATTGACTTCTACCCGCGCACAAGGTGCGCAAAAAGCTTCACATCGCGTGATTGCCGATCACTTACGTTCAAGCTGTTTTTTGATGGCAGATGGCGTTTTGCCCAGCAATGAGGGGCGTGGATATGTGTTGCGTCGTATTATGCGCCGCGCCATGCGTCACGCGCATTTACTTGGTGCCACCAACCCGCTTATGCATCGCTTAGTGCCATCACTTATCGGTGAGATGGGCCAAGCGTATCCGGAATTGGTGCGGGCAGAGGCAATGCTCACCGATAATTTGCGCCAAGAAGAAGAACGCTTCCAAGAAACCTTAGGCCGCGGCCTAAAATTGCTGGAAGAAGAAACGAGTGCTCTGAGTATAGGCGATAAACTTAGTGGTGAAGCAGCTTTCAAACTCTATGATACCTACGGCTTTCCAGTAGATTTAACCCAAGATATTTTGCGTGGCCAAGGCATGACGTTGGATATGGATGGGTTTGATGCAGCCATGGGTGAACAAAAAGACCGCGCCCGCGCGGCATGGAAAGGTTCAGGCGATGCCAGCACGCAAGAAGTGTGGTTGGCGCTGAAAGAACAACATGGCGAATCGACGTTTTTAGGCTATGACGCTGAAACTGCTATGGGTAGCGTACTTGCTATTGTAAAAGATGGCCAATTGATTGACCGCGCTGATTCGGGTGACACCGTGCAATTACTCTTCAATCAAACGCCGTTTTATGGCGAGTCGGGCGGGCAGCAAGGTGATACAGGCGAGTTGAATAAACAAGGTACATTAATGGCCACCATTAACGATACACGCAAACCCGCGGATGGATTGCATATTCATGTGGCAAAAATCAATACACCCATTTTAGTGGGTGATACATTGGAGCTTGAAGTTAATATTGAGCGTCGTACGCGTCTGCGCGCTAATCACTCTGCCACGCATTTGCTTAATGCGGCATTGCGCGAGGTGTTAGGCAATCACATTACGCAAAAAGGATCCGATGTTGCGGAAGATAAATTACGCTTTGATATAAGCCACCCTAAGGCGCTAACCTCAAGCGAAATTGAACAGGTAGAAGCGCTCGTTAATCGGCAGATATGGGCCAATACCCCCGCTATGACTAAAATGATGGCGACGGATGATGCTATTGAAGCGGGTGCGGTTGCTATGTTTGGCGAGAAATATGGCGATGAAGTGCGTGTACTGAGCATGGGTACCGATGATTTCTCAGTTGAGCTTTGTGGTGGCACCCATGTTAAGCGCACCGGTGATATTGGTTTATTTAAAATTACTTCAGAAGGCGCATTAGCCGCTGGGGTGCGCCGCATTGAGGCCGTTACGCGTGATCATGCTTTTGCATGGTTTAGTACGCGCAATGCCGCTCTATTACAATTAGCAGAAACGGCAAAAACCCCTGTCAATGAGTTGCCTGAAAAACTAGAGGCCTTATTGGCCGAGCGTAAATCGCTCGAAAAAGAGCTTGGTAATGCTAAGCGAAAACTAGCTTTAAGTGGCGGAAGCGCAGGTGTGGGTGCAAAAGAAGAGAAAATTGGCTTAATTGATTTTGCCTACCAAGCGTTTGAAGGTATTAATCCGAAAGACTTGCGCACCCTAGCGACTGAAATTATGGCCAAACATAATTCCGATGTTGTGGCAGTTGGCTCCAACTTTGAAGGCAAAGCGGCACTTGTAGTTGCTGCTAGTAAACATAGTAATGTTGATAGCGCCAAACTGATTCAGCTTGCCACACCGCTCGTGGGTGGTCAAGGTGGTGGCGGCCGCCCTGAAATGGCACAAGGCGGCGGCACCGATGGCGCTAAGATTTCTGCGGCTTTAGAGGCCATTAAACAAGAATTAACTAATTATAATGAGAATGCAGCGTAATCACGCTTTCATCTAAGGAGAATATTATGACGCAAGCAGTTCCAATTACCGTAGCCTATGGCGATGGCATCGGCCCCGAAATTATGGAAGCCACTTTAAGCATTTTGCAAAATGCTGAGGCGAAATTGCAGATTGATACGATTGAAGTAGGCGAAAAAGTTTATAAAACAGGCAATTCAACTGGTATTCCTGCCGATGCGTGGGAGAGTTTGCGCCGTACGAAAATTTTATTGAAGTCCCCTATCACGACACCTTTAGGTGGTGGCTATAAATCGCTTAATGTTACTTTGCGTAAAACCCTCGGGCTTTATGCCAATATTCGCCCTTGCCAAAGTTATCATCCGTTTGTTGAAACCAAACATCCGAAAATGGATTTAGTGATTGTTCGCGAAAATGAAGAAGATTTATATGCCGGCATTGAATATCGCCATACGGCCGATACCGCCATTGCGCATAAGCTTATCACCCGCAGCGGATCAGAGCGCATTATGAGTTATGCATTTGAATATGCGGTGAAAAATGGCCGCAAAAAAGTAACCTGTATGGCCAAAGATAATATTATGAAAATTGCGGACGGGTTATTTACCACTGCCTTCCGCGATATTGGTAAAGATTTTCCGGATATTGAGCAAGAGCCTTATATAATTGATATTGGCGCTGCACGTATTGCCGATGCGCCTGAGCGCTTTGATGTGATTGTAACCGAAAATCTATATGGCGATATTATTTCCGATATTGCCGCAGAAATTTCAGGATCTGTAGGGCTTGCTGGATCTGCCAATTTAGGCACTAATTTTGCGATGTTTGAAGCTATTCATGGTTCTGCACCGGATATTACAGGCAAGGGCATCGCTAATCCATCAGGATTGTTACAAGCAGCCGTGATGATGCTCGTGCATATTGGCCAACAAGATGTCGCCGCAAAAATTCGTAATGCATGGTTGAAAACCATTGAAGATGGTATTCACACAGGCGATATCTATCAAGATGGCATTAGCAAAGAAAAAGTAGGCACAGCCGCCTTTGCCGAAGCGGTGATTGCGCGTCTTGGCCAAAAGCCAAGCACATTTGAAGTGGCCGAATATGGCGAAGCAAAGCTGCCTGAAAAAACCGTCGAAAAAGCACAAGCTCCAGCTCGCACGGTGGTAAAAAAACTTATCGGCGCCGATATGTTTGTAGATTGGACGGGCGATATAGATGATTTGGGCGATAAAGTTTCCGCGCTTGATACAGGTGATTTCAGCTTGAAAATCATATCCAGCAAAGGCCTTAAAGTGTGGCCTGACCATGTGCCGGGCATGAATCGTACGGATTTATATCGTTTGCGCTTTACATCACAATCGGCAACCATGGCCGATATTCCCGCTTTGTTAAGCACATTGCTGGAAGCGGGCATTGATGTAGCAAAATTTGAAAGTTTGCTCGAATTTGATGGTGTTCGCGCCTATTCACTCGCTGCCGGAGAATAATTAGAAAAACCCTAGAAAAAACGCGCGATTAGGTAATTAATCGCGCGTTTTTTCATTGCTTTGCTTGAACAAACAGCCATTACACGCTAGCTATAACACTCAAATAATAACAAGAGTGAAATGATGAGCGAAGAAAACCGTAATCACCTGAACGATATATGTCAATCCATCAAAAATGGCCTAACTCCTATCCATCCTGAAGGCAAAAAATTTGCGCTTTATGCGGCTATTAGCGGCTTAGTGTTGAGCTGGATAGTGTGGGATGAGTTTGCTTGGATTGGTTTAATCTTAGCAGCTTATTGCCTTTATTTCTTCCGCGATCCTGAACGTTTTGTGCCTGCGGGTGATAATTTAGTTGTAAGCCCTGCTGATGGACTTGTGCAAATGATTGTGCCTTCTGTGGTGCCTCCCGTTGAGCTAGAAATGGGTTCTGATCCTCATACGCGTATTAGTATCTTTTTAAATGTATTTAATGTGCATATTAACCGAGTTCCAATTTCTGGCACTATCACGGCTGCTACCTATATTAAAGGTAAGTTTTTAAATGCCGAACTTGATAAAGCCAGCGTAGAAAATGAGCGGCAATTACTTACCGTAGAAAATGCAAAAGGTAAAATTGGTTTTATTCAAATTGCAGGTTTTGTAGCACGTCGCATTATTTGTGATATTGAAAAAGGTGATGAAGTTTTGACGGGGCAACGTTTTGGTCTCATCCGTTTTGGTAGTCGTCTAGATGTATATATCCCTGAATCGGCAAATATTAAAGTTAGCATCGGCCAAACTGCGATTGGCGCTGAAACGGTGATTGCTGAGCTTTAACTCATGGCCAAACCCCGCAAGCTTCCTGTATCACGATTGATACCAAATTTAATCACCATTGGTGCGTTATGTTGTGGAATGACTGCGATGCGTTATGCATTGTTGGATAACTGGAATCTTTCCGTAACGTTTCTAATCATCGCCGCGTTTTTAGATGGTATTGATGGGCGCGTTGCACGCATGCTGAAAGCAACGTCCGATTTTGGTGCACAAATGGATTCGCTATCTGACATTGTGTGTTTTGGTGTTGCGCCTGCCGTCATGCTGCATTTATGGGCGCTGCAAGATATTAAACGCTTCGGCTGGGCAATAGCACTGTTTTATACAGTATGTTGTGCATTGCGACTCGCGCGATTTAATACCTCGCTTATGGAAGAACATAAAGAAGAGTGGCAAAAGCACTTTTTTACCGGTGTGCCCGCGCCCGCTGGCGCAATTTTAGCCATTGTTCCGATTATATTATCCCTGCAATTTGGTAGAGAGGTTTTAGTATTTTCACACGCATGGGTAATTGCTGTTTATTTGCCTATTATTGCATTGTTAATGTCCAGTCGCCTTCCTACACTAACGATGAAGGGGTTTTCCATACCAACGCATTTTGTGCTACCCACTATGCTTGCATCTATCGCACTCATTGTTGGGTTAATTATTGAAACATGGGTGGTAATTTCTGCCTTATCCACGCTTTATCTAATTAGTCTGCCCATTACAGCTTGGCAAGCACGGCGCTATAATTAAAATAAGGGTGGGAATGTTTAACATTCCCACCCTAAATTTTATCTGTTAGTGCGTTAGATTAACGATCATAAGTTGTGTAATCTGCTGATACGCCATCATATACTTTGCCGCGCAATTCAACATCATCTTCGGTTAGATCATCTAATGTGCTTTCACGGCTATAGTCGTTATCTGATTCATAAAAAACATCGGCATCTGAAGCATATTTATCTGATCCATAGGTCATAACATTTAAATTATGAAAATGGGGTTGGCCGTTATATTCATGAGTATGGGTTACACCATTAGCGTGAGTATGGGTTAAATCATTATTCATCGCATTTTTTTCAGCACATGCAGCTTCTTTGTCTTTCGTCCATTGTTGTGAATGAATGGTTTCTGTATCATTACAATCGTAAGAGTTTGTAGTACAGGCGCTAAGTGCAAATGCGAAAGTTGCTACTGAAGCCAGAGTAATTAATTTTGAAGTTTTCATGTTTATTTCCTTTATTTATGGTCGAATAAATACAACCTATGAATTGTAGTATAAATTTTCAGTATGGTTTAACCAGTGACTTCGACGCCTTTCCAAAAAGCAACACGATTTGCTATTTCTTTGGCGGCATCTTTGGGGCTTTTATACACCCATGCTGCATGTTCATTCTTTTTTCCTTGCACATGAATATCAAAATAATTTGCTGTGCCCTTCCATGCACAAATGGAGGTGTAAGCCGCAGGTTTAAAAAATTCCATATTTAGCGCCTCTAGCGGAAAATAATGGTTACCTTCAACCACAACCGTATTATCTGATTCGGCTATGATTTGATTGTTCCAGATTGCTTTAACCATTTTGATTTACTTAAGTTTAAACATGATCTCATTACGGCGTAAAAACCACAAGGTCCACGGTGCATCATAGCCGGCATAATAAGCAGGCTCTTCAAATTTAATGGCATTTTTGGTTAAGTAATCACGTAATATTTTTTCATTTTCCATAATATTTTCATTATTCAAAAACCCTGAAAAACGAATCACTGCTTTTTTATGAGCTGCCACTTCCTCAAGTTTCACTTGGTCGCTTTTCGGCGTGGGAAGCGCATCATACGCCATATCATTTGGCATATAGAAAACTACTTTCCATTCATTTTCACCCAGTGCTTGCTGCGCGACAGGGGCAGTCATTGGAATTTTTTGAGAATTAGAAGGTGTTTGTGCTACTGGCGCTGTCATTGGTATTTCTTTTGCGCCGCTATTTTCGCCGCCAATATATTTAAATAAACGGCGGAACCCTTCATCAATTGCCTCATCACGTTGACCATTTACCGTGGTGGCCGCAACCGCTGTCGGCTCATAGGAGCGAATTTCAACATCACCATCTTGACGCACCAATGAATAGGTAGGCTCATCCACACTACTCGCACAGGCCGTAATTAAAAGGGTAGCGGTTAAAACAGTAAGTAACTTCTTCATGATATTTTCCTTAACTGGTTATTTGTTTGATAGTGCGTTCTAACAATAAACATCATAAAAATCCCATAATGAACTATATATATAAATTTTTGTCACCCTGAACTTGTTTCAGGGTATTTTGTAAATATTTGCGTGATTCTATAAATTTACATCAGCAGAATGCAAACAAATTTTCATTGCCCAGCTGCCTTTAAAGCTAAAAACAAATCATCCCAATGCGGATTATCGCGCTCAATCAAATTCTTTTTCCAATCGCGCCTCCAATTCTTTAACCGCTTTTCTTCGGCGATGGCTGCCTCAATTGATTCTGTTGCTTGGTAATACACCAACTGGTGAATATTGTACTTCTTAGTATAACCTTCAATTTCACCACTGCGATGTTCCACTACCCGTCGCAGCAAATTATTTGTCACCCCAGTATAAACCATCCCATGCGGACGGTTAGCAAGGATGTAAACATAATAGATTTTCATAACTTCACCATATGTCACCCTGACCGCCCCTTGTCACCCTGAATTTATTTCAGGGTATTTCCTTCAACAATCTCCCAAGCCGATAAAAATATCCTGAAACAAGTTCAGGATGACGCTAGAGTTTTTTGGCCAAATTTGGAGCATATTTCCACAAGAATGCGAAGAAGATAAAGTAAACTATTTGGATAGCTATATGGATATAATTTGCCCAAGGATGCTCTGCTTGTAATGGATGTATATGTTGCGGCTGCTGACCAATAACAGTAATCATTGAAATTAACTTTGGGCTGAACTCAATTACGAAATAGATTACAAGTAAGCATAATCCTACTTAAGCAAATTCTTGTTTATTCATTTAGCTAACCTTCTCAACCTTATAAATTTCGCCGCCTTCTTCGTTGAATTTATCGGCCATTTCTTGCATGCCTTTGATTTGGGCTTTGGCATCGGCCATTACCTCTTGGCCAAAGTCGGTTTTGGCGAAATCGCGAACATCTTGGCTTATTTTCATACTGCAGAATTTGGGGCCGCACATGCTGCAGAAATGTGCAACTTTGGCACCATCAGCAGGCAAAGTTTCATCATGATATTTTAATGCGGTTTCAGGATCTAAACTGAGGTTGAATTGATCGAGCCAGCGAAATTCGAAGCGGGCTTTGCTCACCGCATCGTCACGGCGCTGGGCGGTGGGGTGGCCTTTAGCTAAATCGGCGGCATGGGCGCTGAGTTTATAGGTGATAACCCCTACTTTAACATCATCACGATCGGGCAAGCCTAAATGCTCTTTGGGTGTAACATAACATAGCATCGCGCAGCCATACCATCCAATATTAGCCGCACCGATAGCGCTGGTAATATGATCATAACCCGGAGCAATATCGGTAGTGAGGGGGCCAAGCGTGTAAAAAGGCGCTTCGTGGCAGGCTTCTAGTTGCTTATCCATATTCTCTTTAATAAGATG
Source organism: uncultured Alphaproteobacteria bacterium (assembly GCA_963837025.1). Lineage (GTDB taxonomy): Bacteria > Pseudomonadota > Alphaproteobacteria > Rickettsiales > JALZUV01 > JALZUV01. Next base: position 98,967 of record CAWILT010000001.1, on the reverse strand, counting down.
TTGCGGCACGTGACCGGGGCCTTCAATCATCACTTGAACATCGTGCTTCCATGCTACTTTAGTGAGTTCGCCTAGGGTTTTAAGTTCAGCAAATTGGGCAGCATCGTTAGCATCGGCAATGGCACCGGGGCGCAAGCCATCGCCTAAGCTAAAGCTTACATCATAAGCGGCCATAATTTCGCAAATCTCGTCAAAATGCTCATAGGCGAAGTTGTCTTTATGGTGCGCCATGCACCACTTGGCGTGAATAGATCCCCCGCGTGACACAATGCCCGTTACGCGATTTTCGGTCAGGGGAACGAAAGGCAAACGCACGCCAGCATGAATCGTAAAATAATCCACTCCCTGCTCGGCTTGCTCGATTAACGTATCGCGGAAAATTTCCCATGTTAAATCTTCAGCCACACCGCCCACTTTTTCAAGCGCTTGATAAATGGGAACGGTGCCAATTGGTACCGGACAGTTGCGAATTATCCATTCGCGAATATTATGAATGTTTTGCCCTGTTGATAAATCCATTATGGTGTCGGCACCCCAACGGATAGCCCAAACCATTTTCTCCACTTCTTCTGCCACGGATGAAGTGATGGCTGAATTGCCAATATTGGCGTTAATTTTTACCTTAAAATTACGGCCAATAATCATTGGCTCCGTTTCGGGGTGGTTAATGTTGGCAGGAATAATCGCGCGGCCACATGCTACTTCATCGCGCACAAATTCAGGCGTTATAACATCGGGAATCATCGCACCAAAGCCTTGGCCTTTATGGCGTTTCGCGTAGCCCTCTAAATGACCTTCATTTTCACGAATGGCAATATATTCCATTTCAGGCGTAATAATGCCCCGCTTTGCATAGGCCATTTGGCTGACGCATTGTCCGGTTGAGCGATAAGGGTTTTTATTAGGGTATGTAAATTCAGGCACTAATTTAATGTTTTTACGTGATCCTTGGGTGACATCAGATTGGCCTTTAAGTTGCCATTCCTTAAAGCCATTATCTTCAGCTTTTACTTCGCGTCCTGTATAGATTTCAACATCGCCACGCGCTTCAATCCAATTAGCTCTAACTTTAGGTAATCCTTCGCGAATATCTACGTGGGCATTTTCATCGGTATAAATGCCGCTGGTGTCATATACTCGAAATGTTGGCTGCTCCTTATCGTGCAGCGCAATTTGGCGCATAGGCACGGAAACTCCCGTTAATTTACCCTCAATATAGACCTTTTTAGAAGCTGGCAATGCGCCGCGGGTAACATCAAAATCTTCGTGAGTCTGGGGGGTATCAAGCATGAGAAAGTTTCCTTGCAATTACGCGTTGGTGAATGCCAATAAGATAACATCCAATGCCGCATACACAAGGGAAACTCTATCTTTTATTCGCCTCTAAAAATTCCAACACATAACCGGGTATGGGTGAATCGGAAGAAAGGGTTGAACTAAAGGGCGAAAGTGTGCCCACGTGATCGACGCCTTTAATATAATGCGTGGTGACTTTGCCGCCTTTTTCATTGATTTTTAACGCTAAATTTTCGGCATTAAATTGGCCTACGGTCGTATCATCAGTGCCGTGAATCAGCAGCATAGGAGCTTCTTTACCCGTGATATAATTAGGAACGCGCATTTTTGGATATTCTGATTTTGGGCCAAAAATTTTAGTATAAGGCTCTTCTTTCGGTGTAAAATCATAAGGGCCAGATAGACCTAAAATGCCGCGGAACTTAACATTGGATTGCAGATATTGAGGGTCGCTAGCCACTAACGTTGCCGTGTGTGCACCTGCAGAATGCCCCATAATAAATAGATTATCTGCATCAAGCTTATAGTCCTTTAAATGTAACTGCGCCCAATCAACAGCTTTTGCACTATCTTTAATAAAGGTAGGGAATTTGACATCAGGATATTTGCGGTAATTAGGAACGATTACCGCATAACCATCGCGCGCCAATCTATCGGCAACAAACGCATATTGTGATTTGTCGCCTTCTGTCCAACCGCCTCCATAAAAGAAAATGACAGTTGGTGTATTAGCTGAAGCGAAATTTGGTTTATATAAATCGAGCTTTAATTGTGTATCGCGATCAAACGTAATATCAGCGAATTTTAGCCAATTGGTGCTTTCGTTACCAATATTTGCTGCTGTGAAAAGCGCACCACTACAAGCGGTGACTAATAGTGCGGATAAGATACCAAGAATTTTTTTCATAACTGACTATTACGATATTAAAGTTAACGTTATATGCGATGCAATAACGTTAAGCATCAATTTTTCATAAAGAGATTTTATGCTCTATATTGCCAGAACCAATTTTATAGCTATAGTGCGGCAAGGTTGAGGGCGATTAGCTCAGCTGGTTAGAGCGCGTCGTTGACATAACTGGGGTCACAAACGAATAGTTTGTAATGAATTCCCCTTCTATCAAAGACTTAGCAAAAACACCCCTTAACAAAAACAGCTCAAAAACGATCCCACGGGATCGCCTCCTAAAAACGGGTTCAAAATGACCTTCGACATCACAATACAACACGACCTCAAGAAATTGAGGCGGAGCTTAACTGCGCTTGAGGTGAAGGCAGCACCGCAAGCGACGGTGAAGACGATCAACCGTGTGGCGGCCAGCGCAAAGGTGGCGAGTGCCAAGCACATTGCACCGCAGCTGGGCAGTCGGCAAGCTGGCGTCAAACGTCGCATTGCGATACGCCGTGCCAGCTTCAAAATGATGTGGGCAACGCTGGTGGCATCGGGTCGTCAGCTGCAACTGATTGAGTATGTGGTGGGAAGCAAGAAGCCAACCCAACAGGCTGGTGGCAAGCGCGGCCCTGTGAAGACCAAGGTTTTTGGTAAGAGTAAGACATACAAGAAAGCGTTCATCGCCCCGCGTCGCAAGGGGTCAAGCAAGACAACGGTGTACACGCGCAAGGGAAAATCACGTTTGCCGGTGCGGATGATGCACGGTCCAGGCATCAAAGAGACCTTCAAACGAAATGCTAACCGCGCCGTGATGGAAGCCAAAGTGCGTGAGCGACTGCCCATTGAGTTCGCTCGCAACCTCGCATTCTATGCAAAACGCATCCGAAGCCGTTGAAAAACAAAGCAATCCATTGGATTGAACAAAAGGTACTCCTAGGCGGTCCCCCCTGCGGGTACGCGGCAGGCGCAGTGTTTTCCTAGGGTCAGAACGTAAAAAACCATTTCGTTTCGTTTGGCAGGTATCTAAACCTTTAGATAACAAAGGCTTAGGTGTCAAAACAGCGAAATGGGGTATCTGCGGCCATTTCGTTTGGCTGACGGATACACAGAATTTATCAACTAAATCAGGATTATTATGAAAGTAGAACTGACAGATATCGGTCGGGTGATTCCGTATGTCCGCAATCCCCGCCGGAATGATGTGGCGGTGGTAAAAGTCGCAGCCAGCATCAAAGAGTATGGATTCCGTCAACCCATCGTGGTGGATGAGGAAATGGTTATTATAGCGGGCCACACGCGCCTTCTGGCGGCCCAGCAGCTAGGACTTAAGAAAGTACCCGTCCATGTTGCCACTGGCCTCACCTTGGCGCAGATAAAGGCGTACAGGCTGGCTGACAACCGTACCCATGAAGATGCAGAGTGGGACGAGGAGTTGCTAGCGATTGAACTCGGCGAGCTGAGTGAGATGGATTTTGATTTAGATCTGACTGGCTTTGAAGCGATTGAGCTGGAGCAGTTGCTTGACGGTGCTTCTATGGATGGTTTGACCGATGATGACGAAGTTCCTGAAGCTCCTGCCGTGGCTACCACCAAGGAAGGTGACATCTGGCTGCTGGGTGATCACCGATTGATCTGTGGTGACAGCACCAAAGCTAAAACCATGAAGGCTCTGATGAAAGATGAGCTGGCGGATATGGTCTTTACCGACCCGCCCTACAATGTCGATTATGGTCAAACCATGAAAGACAATGTGCGCGGGAATAAACGCAAGATTAAGAATGACAATCTGGGCGATGATTTTCAGAAGTTTCTGAATGATGCATGTACCCAGATGGTCAAAGTCTGCAAAGGTGCGCTTTACATCTGTATGTCCTCCTCCGAACTGCATACGTTGTTTCGCGCCTTTGTAGATGCTGGCGGTAAATGGTCGACCTTTATCATCTGGGGTAAGAATCACTTCACGATGGGTCGCTCCGATTATCAACGCCAATACGAGCCGATCCTCTATGGTTGGCCTGATGGTAATAAACACTTCTGGTGCGGTGCGCGGGATCAGAGTGATCTGTGGCATTACGATAAGCCACGTACCAATGATCTGCACCCCACGATGAAACCCGTGGAGCTGGTATGCCGTGCGCTCGAGAACTCAAGTAAGACTAAGGATATCATATTGGATAGCTTCGGTGGGTCGGGAACAACGATGATTGCCTGTGAGAAGCTGAAACGTCAAGCACGATTGATTGAGCTAGACCCTATTTACTGTGATGTGATTGTAAAACGCTGGGAAGAATTCACCGGCAGCAAAGCAACGCTATCCGGTGAAAAGAAGTCTTTTGATGACATCAAATTACAAAAGTCTATTATTAAGGAAAAGCAGAAAATTACAACCTAGTGAGAATAGAGTGAATGTAGAAAAACAGCGAGCATTGGAAAGATTACAAGACTCTGTTTGGGAGTGGCTTGTTATTCAAAACATAGAAATAGATACTCATTTTTATAATATTCAAAAGTGGAAAGAGCGCGGAGAAGACTATCACAATGACGCCGAATTAGTTCTAGTTTTTGAAGGATCACTTCATACAATCCTAAATTTTGGAGGGGATACAGAAGTTTTTGATGATTTAGTGGAGTCATTCGGCTTTTTTTACGAACTTGGGCACTCATGGAACATGGGGTTTTATCCCTTAGATAACTATCGCTTTAGTGAATCAAATGCCACATATGCAGAAAAATTAAGAGACCCACGCTGGAAACAGAAAAGCAAAAAAGTTAAAAATCGAGCTGAGAATAAATGCCAAGATTGTTCTTCTTCTAACCGTCTTGAGGCGCATCACTCATATTACAAAAAGCATGGGCGACAATACTATGAATCATGGGAATATCCATTAGATTCATTTAGGTGTTTATGCAGAAATTGTCATGAAAATCGGCACAAAGAAGAAATTCGAATAAGGTCTTACCTTGCAGCCCTAAGTACAGAGGATCTAGCGAAGACAAGAAGTGCATTAGATAATTCATCTTACTGGATTGGCCTTCAAAGCACCTTTGATGTTCTAGAAAATATCAAGAACAGTAAGCAGAAATTCATAAAATATATTGAAGGTATCAAATTCGAAGATACCTAACTTACATTATTCAGAGATGCGGTAGACACGGTTGCCATCGCTGTTGGTGGTCGTTTCGATATTGGCTTTTTGCTTGCGGCGCATGTTGGACAAATGACCGCGTACTGAATGGGATTTCCAATCAGTGGCTTTTTGTAGCTCGGCAAGTGTTGCACCTTCTTCGCGGGATAGCAGATCAATGATAATCGATTGTTTGGTTTCACGCTTGGGTGTGTCGTCAGGTGTTGCTTTGCGTCCCACGGCGTTGCACCCCGCTGCGGTGATGTAATGCTTATCATCGCGTTGTTCGATGCAGCCTTTTTTGAGTAGCGCAGTGGTCATCGATTTCTGCGCTCCTGCTGGCAGGTGTTGAGTAAATTTCTCAATCTCGCTTTCAGGGAAATTGGCAGCATCTTCTAATACGCGATGCTGGGCGGTGGTGATGATTATATCGGTCATGATTCACTCCTTGGTTTGATTAAAAATTGCCCTTTGGACATCTCAATGAATGCTTCAATCGGAGGGTTAATCAAGTCAATTCGACTATAAAAAGTTGAATAAAAAGAGAGTGTTAATATGCCAACATCCTATCCAGTATCAACCATCGCCAAGCTGTTCGGATTGACCGAACGCAGGGTGCAGCAGTTGGCGCGGGATGGGGTGATTCCGAAGCCGGAGAAGAACCAATACGAGCTGATAGGAAGTGTTCGATCTTATATCGAATATCTGCAGCAACGGGCTTTTGGAAAAGGTGCTGCACCGCAGGATACACATCACGAACGCGCTCGATTATTAAAAGCGCAAGCGGATATGGCAGAGATTGATCTGGCGGAGCGAACGGGTGCAGCTGGTGACGGTGGAGCGGATTGAAGCGGACTGGATTCAGATGGTTACGGCATGCAGGGCAAAGCTGCTCGGCATACCCACCAAGACGGCATACCAAATTGTAAATCTTAAAGACCCTGAAGAGGTGGAGAAATTCTTAAAGCGCACGATACACGAGGCGTTATTGGAGCTGGCAAATTATGAAGCGGAGGACGAAGACATACAAGCAGTTGAATCAGACGGTGATGAAAGCGTGGACTCCACCACCGGAACTGACGGTGAGCCAGTGGGCGGATGAATATCGCAAACTCAGCCCCGAAGCCAGCAGTGAGCCTGGCAAATGGGTAACGGATCGTGCGCCGTATCAGCGCGGTATGATGGATGCGGTGAATGAAGCTGGGGTTAGCGAGGTGGTGCTGATGACCTCTTCGCAGGTGGGTAAAACAGAGATTATCAATAATGTGATTGGTTATTTCTCACACCAAGACCCGTCACCGATGCTGCTGATTCAGCCGACGCTGGATATGGCGGAGACATGGAGCAAGGATCGTCTCGCGCCGATGATCAGAGATTCCAATGTGCTGATGGAACTATTTGGTGATCCGCGCAGCCGCGATAGTAACAACACGCTGCTGCATAAGAAATTCCCTGGTGGGCATATCACCATGGCGGGTGCAAACAGCCCATCCTCGCTGGCATCGCGGCCGATACGGATTGTGTTGCTGGATGAAGAAGACCGCTATCCGCATTCAGCGGGTACGGAAGGTGACCCAGGCTCGCTTGCTTATAAGCGTACCACCACCTTTTGGAATCGGTTGCTGGTTTCTGCCTCCACTCCAACGGTGGAAGGCGAAAGCAAGATTGAATCGCGCTACCAGCAGAGTGACCAGCGCAGATATTATGTACCATGCCCAGAATGTGGAGCGTTTCAGATTCTCTGCTGGGCGCAGATTAAGTTTGATAAGGAGAAGCTGGAAGATACGCATTATGAATGTGAGCATTGCCAGGCAAAGCTGCAGGAGAGCGACAAAATATGGATGCTGTCACGCGGTGAATGGCGAGCTGAAGCAGAGCTTAACGGCGTGGCAGGGTTTCACATCTCGGAGCTATACAGCCCATGGGTAAAATGGACGGAGATGGTGATCAACTTTCTGAAAGCCAAACGCCTACCAGAAACGCTCAAAGTATGGGTCAACACATCACTCGGTGAAACATGGAAAGAAGCCACTGATGGTATTGACCCTTCTGGATTGCTCCAGCGCAAAGAAAACTGGGGTCGCGTTGCACCTGAAGGTGTGATGGTGATTACGGTGGGCGTGGATGTCCAGGGTGATCGCTTAGAAGCCGAAGTGATTGGCTGGGGCGTTGGTCAGGAAAGCTGGTCGCTACAATATCATGTGCTGCATGGTGATCCTGCTGCGGGTAAGGTCTGGGATGATCTCGATAAGCTATTCGCGCAGACAATTAAAAGTTCGGATGATCGCGTGTTGAAGATTGGTGCTGGATGTGTCGATACAGGCGGTCACCATACGCAGAAGGTTTATGAATATTGCAAAGCGCGTGAGCATAACCGCATCTTTGCGATTAAAGGTGCAAACCAAATTGGTAAGCCGCTGGTTAGCAAATTCAGCAAAAGCAATAAGCTGCGCGTGAAGCTGTTTACCCTCGGTACGGACACCGCCAAGCAGATGATTTACTCACGGCTGAAGATTCACCAGCCAGGAGCTGGTTATTGCCATTTTCCTGCGGATTATCCGGAGGAATATTTCAAGCAGCTGACTGCCGAGCGCATTCAGACCCGATTTGTCAATGGGCATCCCACCCGCATTTGGGTGATACCCAAAGGTAGACGCAATGAAGCGTTGGACTGCCGTGTGTACGGGTTGGCTGCATTGCATATTCTCAACCCGAATCTGCAAGAGCTGGCAGCAGAACAAGAAATTAACCGACTCGGCAAACAAAAAAACGAGCAAGAACAATCGAAAAAAGCTGGTCAGTGGATCGGCGTGGATGACTGGAACTTTAATTAGGAATGCATGATGGATCAGCAAGCTGACGATACTGGATTTATTCTTCTGGCATCGGCGGTTTCTCCCTTGGGCTGGAGCGTGCTGGCCTCGACCACTATTGCTTTTTGTGAAATTGAACCATTCTGCCGAGATGTCCTGAGTAAGCACTGGCCGCATGTGCCGATTGCTCAGGATATTCGGCAGCTACGCTATGAAAACGGAAAATTATACGATGCAGAACGAATTATTTATGAAGGAAAAATTGACCTCATCTGCGGTGGATTCCCCTGCCAGCCATTCTCCGTTGCCGGACGAAAAAAAGGAACGGAAGATGACCGTGACCTCTGGCCGGAGATGTTTCGAATCATTCAGCAAGCGCAGCCCACTTGGGTTGTTGGTGAAAACGTTGCTAACTTCGTCAATTTGGCATTCACCCGCACGAAGATTGACTTGGAGCATGAAGGCTACACCGTGCAGCCATTTGTTATTCCAGCTTGTGCCGTCGGCGCACCCCACAGACGCGATCGAGTGTGGATTGTTGCCCACGCCGATGGCAAGCGATGCGAGGCAGGGAGCGATCATCGGCAAGAACGATCAATATTACATCACCAAGACGGGCATACCGAGGAAGATCAACGGTCAGGGAACAGCAGGAAGCGTGGGGCTGGCTCGGCTGGCGCGGTTGCTACCGACGATGGGTGCAAACGAATTCAAAGGCTCAAACCGCAATCGCTATGTGGGCAGCAAGCATTTTCGTGGTGCGAAGATGTCCGAAGGACTGAGGACTACTTCAACAGACCCGATATACCTCAACCCCTCATTTGCCGAAATAGTGATGGGTTTTCCACGCGGGTGGACAGACTTAAAGCACTCGGAAACGCCGTAGTGCCACAAATTCCCGAAGCAATCGGGCAAGCAATTATCAACTCAATCAAGGACTGAATATGGCTTTAACATTATCACAAGCGCAGGACTGCGCTGGATGCGTGGATCGCTGCAGACCTCGCTGTTGCCAAAGGTCAAAGCTACTCCATGAATGGCCGCAGCCTGACGCTGGCAAATGTGAAGGAAATACGCGAGCAGATTCAATATTGGGAACGTCGTGTCAATGCCTTTGAGCAGACGATTCAAAATAACCAGCAAGCAGCGTTGGCAGATTTTAGCGAGTAGCAGCCATGAATATCATCGACAAAACAATTGAGGTGATATCGCCAGAAGCAGCGCTGCGCCGTGACACGGCGCGTAAAGTGCTGAAAGCTCAGCGTGCCTATGAAGCAGCGCAACCCTCCCGCTTTCGGAAAACCAAGACTGATCCAGGCAGCGGTGATGCGATTGTTGAACGTGCGGGAGAATCACTGCGTCTGCAGGCACGGCATCTGGATGAAAACCATGATCTGGCTGGTGGTGTGCTGGACTGTTTGGTTAATAACGTAGTTGGTCGCGGCATTAATGTTGAACCACAGGTGAAGCTCAAAAGCGGTGAGCTTGCCAAGCAGGTGAACGATCAGCTGATCGAACTGTGGGAAGAATGGATTCGCTTTCCCGAAGTGACGTGGGAATACCATTGGAATCACATGCTACGCCTGCTGGCGCGACACTGGTTTCGTGATGGCGAGGTGCTGGTTAAGCATATTGAAGGCACCAGTAGTACGATTGATCATGGAACGCTGGTGCCGTACTCGCTGGAAATGATTGAGGCTGATTATCTGCCGTTTGAATATAACGACCAGAAAAAGCGTATCATTCATGGTGTGGAGAAAAATGCATGGCATCGCCCACGCGCCTATTATCTCTACAAAGAGCATCCGGGCAATAACCATACGCTGGTGGTGAGGCAGGATGTGAAGCGCCATGCTGCCGAGAAAATGCTGCATCTGAAAATTGCCAAGCGTATCAGCCAGACACGCGGCGTGTCGATCTTTGCCAGTGTGCTGACGCGCATGGAGGATATTAAGGATTACGAGCTTTCCGAACGGCTGGCAGCAAAAGTGGCGGCGAGTATCTGTGCCTATATTCGTAAATCACTCGATGGTCCGACTTCCGGCCTGCAGGTGGATGAAGCTGGTAACCGGCTTGATGAAAATGCAGCCAGGTATGATTTTCGATAATCTGCTGCCAGGTGAAGAAGTCGGCATGATCGATAGCAATCGCCCTAATACCATGCTGGAGCAATTCCGTAATTCGCAGCTTCGGGCGGTGGCCGCTGGCACATGCACTGGCTATTCCTCTATTGCCAAGGATTATAACGGCACATACTCGGCGCAGCGGCAGGAGCTGGTGGAGCAATCGGTGCATTATGCCGTGCTGCGCGAGTATTTTATTGAGCGCTGCGTGCGGCCTATCTGGGAACGGTTTGTGGAGATGGCGGTGCTATCTGGACAGCTGAAGCTGCCGCAAAACGAGATTAACCCCAATACGCTCAAAAAAGCTGGTTTCCAAGGGCCAGTGATGCCGTGGATTGACCCGCAAAAAGAAGTCACCGCCGAGGAAAAAGCGGTGGCGGCTGGATTCAAATCACGCGCCGAAGTTATCCGCGCACGTGGTGGCAACCCGCAGGATACGTTCGAGCAGATTAAGCAGGAGCGTGAACAGGAAACCGAAGCTGGCATTAGTTTTTCCACCAGCAATGGTGGCCAGCAACTTTCACTCTTTAACCCAACTCAAGGAGAAAACGATGCCAAAGAAAGCGACAAAAACAAAGCCGGAGGACAAGCCGGTGATACTGACACGGACGATTGATCTTACTCAGGAATCCATCATTGACGAAGATAGCCGCCTTGTGCGGCTTTCTTTTTCCTCGGAAGAACCTGTCACCCGCGCTTCATTTTTTAGTGATCCATGGGTGGAAGTGCTGGGGCATGGTGCAGGCGAAGCGGATTTGGCACGGCTCAATAGCAGTGCGCCGCTGCTCTACAACCATGACCGCTCCGAGCGTGATAACCGCATCGGCGTGGTGGAACGCGCTTGGATTGAAAATAACCGTGGCCATGCCGAGGTGCGCCTTTCCAAACGCGCTGAGGTAGAAGGCATCTGGCAAGACGTGCGCGATGGTATTTTGCGGAATGTCTCCGTTTCCTACCGCATCAACGAGCGCAAGCTGCAAGAAGAACATAAAGATAAACCAGACCTCTATCGGGTGGTCAGCTGGACACCGATGGAAATTTCACTGGTCGATATTCCTGCCGATTCCACTGTTGGAGTTGGTCGGAGTGCTGAGGATGAAACCACTCGTGTGGAATCCTCAGATGAGGACGCTCCGGAAGAGCGCAGCCTTGAACCCCAACCCTCACAACCTAAACCAAAGGAGAAAACTATGCCTGATAAAATCAACAAGGAACCGGAGCATCTGGATGCGGAGCGCAAAGAAGACGTCAATCTTGACGAAGTGCGTAGCGGTGCGATGGATGAAGGTGCAAAACGCGCACTCGAAACCGAAAAAGCACGCCGCACGGAGATTCGCGGCCTGTTTGAAGGTCACACTGATCATACCGAAGTGCGCGATCAATGCCTGGATGATCCAGCTGTGAATATCAACGAAGCACGTAAACTACTGCTGGATGCCATTGGCAAACAGGAACAGCCTGCAACCAATGGTGAGCGCATCGAAGTTGGTGAATCTGCTACCGAGAAATTCGCTCGCGCCGCAGAAGATGCCATTTCTGTTCGTGCCGGTCTTAGCGATGATCGTAGCAAAGCCAGTGAGCTATGCGGCTATCAGCTGGTGGATATTGCTCGTAAATGCCTAGAGTTGCACAATGTGCGTACCGAAGGCATGGATCGCAGCACCATGATTGGTCGGGCTTTCACCCATTCCAGTAGCGATTTTCCGAAGATTCTGGAAAATAATGCGCGTAAAGCCATGCTGCGCGGCTATGAAGAAGCACCAGAGGTGTTCCCTCGCTTTACCCGCGCTGGGAATCTGTCTGACTTCAAGATTCATACCCGCACCGGCATTGGCACGGTGGCTTCGCTGCGTAAAGTAGAAGAAGGTGGTGAGTACAAACACACCACCATCGGCGAGCGTGGTGAGCAAATCCAGCTGGCAACTTATGGAGAGCTGTTTAGCATCACTCGTCAGGCCATCATCAATGATGATTTGGAAGCCTTTACGCGGATTCCGCGTACACTTGGCCGCGCTGCTGCTCGTACCGTAGGTGATCTGGTGTTTTCCATCTTGATAGACAATCCGAATATGTCGGATGGTAAAGCCGTGTTCCATGCCGATCATAAGAATCTGCTTGGTTCAGGTACGGCAATTTCTGCGGCAAGCGTTAGCAAGGCCAGAGCCGCCATGCGTAAGCAAAAAGATGGTGATGCCACGCTGAATATTCGCCCCAGCTTCCTGCTAACTCCGGTGGATATCGTGGATACGGCTGCGGTGCTGATGTCATCTGAAACCAATCCCGATCAGGCAAACAGCCGAGTACGCAATGTGGCCACCGTCAATGGTGCGCTTGAAGTGCTTGCGGATGCCCGTTTGGATGCGGCTTCAGCCACTGCATGGTATCTGGCTGGCTGATCCCAACTCGTTTGATACGATTGAGGTGGGTTATCTCGATGGCGTGGCACTGCCATTCCTTGATGATATGGATGGCTGGACGATTGATGGACGTGAATACAAGGTTCGCATCGATGCAGCGGCATCTGCCTTGGAATATCCGCACCCTGTATAAAAACCCCGGCGCATAAACCTTAATTTCAACCAGTCTAACCACAAAGCGGCTTTCAGGCCGCTTTTTTAATGCCTAAATCAAAGGAGAAATCTTATGGCTACTAACTATGTTCAAGAGGGCAAAACCCTCAACTATACCCCATCGGGCGCAGATGTTTCGTCCGGTGAATTTCTGGTAATCGGCACGATTGGCGGGGTTGCCAAAACTGCCATTGCTGATGGCAAAACCGGTGCGGTGCATATTTCCGGTGTGTTCAGCGTTGCTAAAGCCAGTGGCGCGATCACGCAAGGTGCGAAGCTCTATTGGAACAGTACCAACAGCAATCTAACCACTACCGCATCCGGTAATACGCTGGTGGGTGTAGCGGCTGAGGCTGCAGCTTCGGGTGATGCGACCGCGAAACTGTTGCTGAATGTTGGGCTGTAATGTCATTTATTGACGACATGGCGCAGCATGATCTTTCGCTGCTGCAAAAGCTGGATGGGCGCGTGGTGACCTTTACACCTGATGGTGAGTCGCCGCGCAGCTTATCTGGCATGCTGCAGGAATTTACCGAAATGGTCGGTGGTGAGAGCATCGATGTGGTTGGCAGCAACCCGATACTATCAGTTCGCACGGCAGATATCCCTGAAATTGCGACTGGCGATCAATTTAGCGTTGGTGGACAGGATTATGAGGCGCAGGTCATTCGCCCTGATAGCGAAGGCATCACCGAAATTATATTGGAGAAATTATGAGCCACGCCAGAACACAAATCCGCAATGCGGTGACTGCTTTACTCACTGGAAATACCAGCGCAGGTAACACGGTGTATGAATCACGGATTTATCCGCTGAATAGCCCGAAGTTGCCAGCCCTATTGGTTTACACCAAGGAAGAGACACTGCTAGAGCAGTCGATGTCGAAACCACGCACGATGCAACGGCAGATACAGTTGGTGATCGAGATTTATGCTAAAGGCAGCAGCAATGTTGATGAAACGATTGATGGGCTGGCTGCAGAGATTGAGCAGCTTCTGGGTGGTGATCCCACCATTGGTGGTAAAGCCAAAGACAGCATGCTGGTTACTACCGAGATTCAATTTTCTGACGAAGGTGAGAAACCACTCGCTATTGGCATTCTGAATTATGCGGTGCATTACGCCGTGAAAGAAAATACCCCACAGACGTTGGTGTAACTCCCAATCAACGCCTTTCCCTGGATGGGCGGTCTCTTAGATGAGGCCGCCCTTTTTTATTTTAATCAACCATAACTAAAGGAGAATCACTATGGCTACTCACGCGGGCAGCGAAGGTAAGGTTTACGCCGGATCAGACCAGGTCGCTGAAGTAAAATCATGGTCGATGGAGGTCACATCTGACACCGTCGACGCATCAATTATCGGCACATCATGGCGAAAAAACCAAGCCACCATCAAAAGCTGGTCTGGCAGTTTCGATGCTTTCTGGGATGAAACCGACTCGGACGGTCAAGGCGCATTAGCCGTTGGCGGTACGGTCACACTCAATATGTATCCTGAAGGCGATGACAGCGGCGACACCTATTGGACTGGCGATGTGATCATCACCAGCATTTCATACAGTGCCGCCTTTGATGGTCTGGTCGAAGCATCATTCAGCTTCACTGGTACCGGTGCATTATCAACATCAACCGTAGCTTAGGAGGAATTATGAGTGTTATTGATCGTGCTACTGCTCATTACGCGACGCAGGAAAGACTAATCATCGGCGTACCCGAATGGGGCGATGGTGATAAACCGCTGGAAATTCATGTCTTCCCCATGACCATGGCAGATGTGAACAGCATGCAGAAAGTCGCTGGCAAAAAAGCTAGCAATATTGAGCAAGCTGCCAATATCATCGTGGTCAAAGCCAAAGATAAGGATGGTAAACGCCTGTTTGCGCTAACCGACCGCGATAAATTGTTAAATCAGTCCGACTGGCGGGTGGTGTCACGCATTGCCGAACAGATCGAGGCGCATTTCTTTGGTGATGTGGAAACTACCAAGGGAAACTCCGATCCGACCCCTTCCGACGCAACCAACTAGCCCTGGCGGTTCGCCTGAATCGTCCACTTGCCGAAATTGAGGCAATGGACGCACGGCAATTTGTGGAATGGGTCGCTTTTTTTGAACTTCAAACAGAACAACTGAGTAATCAACATGGTAGGATTCGCTGAAACAAAATTCACGATTCGAGCAGTGAATAAAACGCAGAAAGCCTTTGCCCAGATCAATCAAAATGTGGGCAAAATGGATCAGCGTTTCAGCAAGCTAGGACGTGGAATGAGTCGCCTTGGTGGGCTGATGGCTACCGTGTTTGTCGGCAAACAGGTGGTGGATGTCATCACCAAGTTTGAAAAGCTGGAAGCCTCGCTTCGCACGGTGACCGGCTCTGCAGATAATGCAGCAGTAGCGTTTGGCTTTATTCAGGAGTTTGCATCAACCACACCCTTCCAGTTGGAGGAAGTGACCGATGCGTTTATTAAGCTGAAAGCGTTGGGGCTAACACCATCCGAGGAAGCTCTTACCTCCTACGGCAATACTGCCGTGGCGATGGGTAAAAGCCTGAATCAGATGATTGAAGCAGTGGCGGATGCGACCACGGGTGAATTTGAGCGTCTGAAAGAGTTTGGTATTAAATCCAAATCCCAAGGCGATCAGGTTACCTTCACCTTTCAGGGGATCAGCACCACGGTGGGCAAAAATGCCACCGAGATTGAAGGCTACCTTCAAAGCATTGGTGATGTCCAGTTTGCTGGTGCGATGGAAGAGCAGTCTGATACGCTGAATGTCGCGCTGTCCAACATGGGCGATAGCTTCTCCAAGCTGGTCAAAGCCATTGGTGATGCTGGACTGACCGCTCTGCTGCAGGGCATTGCCGATGCGATTAAATGGGTCGCCGAGCAGATCACGAAAGCCATCCCGATCATTAAGCTGGGATTTCAGGGTATGATCACTGGCGTGGAGAAATTCGTCAATTCCTTCATTGCACGGCTAGTTGGCATGGGTCGCGCTATTGCTGCGTTCTTTGACAATATCGGTGAGCGATTTGATGCCTTCGGGCGTGATATTGCAGCATTCTTCGATGATCCGCTAGGTGGTGTGTCATTTGAGAACACCAAGAAAGCGTTTCAGCAAGCTCTCGGTGACAGTATGTCTGAAGCCTATAATGAGATGGTGGCAACCGCGCAGGAGCGCAATGCCGAGTTGGATAAGGAGCTGATGTCCTCAGTCGACAGCTTCATCGAAGCACAGTCGAAAAAACAAGCATCACTGGACAGCCTGTTTGAAAAGCCAGGCGGGAATGGTGGCAAAGGTGGCGCAATTAAAACGCAGGATAAGGTCAATAAAGCTACTGAGAAATTTACTGAATTGCAACGTGCCGCGCAGCGTATCATCGAAGATACGCGCACCCCGCTGGAAAACTATAACAAAGAAATGGCTCTGCTGAATAAGCTGCTGGAGAAAGGTCACCTCAATCAGGACACCTTCGGTCGCGCCATGGAGCAAGCGCAGGAGAAACTGGAAAAAGCCACTGAGAAAACATCGGACACCATCGAAGGTGAGTTTTCTGATCTGGGTAAATCCATGGAAAGCTCGATGGCTGATTCGCTAAATGCGATGAGTGGTAGCTTTGATGGCTTCGGCGACTTCTTTAAGGGATTCCTGTCCGACCTTAACAGCGCATTGATTAAGTTTGCGCTGGAGGATTTAGGTGTCTCCGGCAAGGGCGGCATTCTCGATAGCATCTTTGGCTCGATTGGCGGCCTTTTCAAAGGTGGTGGCAGTGGCGGTAGTGGGCTGGGTGGTATCTTCTCTGGCATCGGCAATTTTTTCGGTGGCTTCTTTGCCGATGGTGGCACACTCAAACGCGGTCAATTCGGCGTGGTTGGTGAGCGCGGCCCAGAGCTGGCATTTGCTGGCAATTCGCCAATGAATATTATGCCAAATGGCATGATGCCAGCACCAGTCAATGTCAGCATGAATATTCACACGCCGGATGCAGGTAGCTTCAGGCAAAGCCAAGGACAGATCGCGGCAGACATGGCGCGATCCATCGAACGTGCGCGGAGGAATCTATGACGCGTGAAACTTATGGCGTGTACGGTTGGCAAATGCCACCAGCGATAACATCACTGGCACTTCGACCAACACTCCAACCACCGTAGCTAATGCTGCGCCGGAGTGCAATCCGAACAAGCTAATTGCAACCGCTACAGCCAGTTCAAAGAAATTGGATGTTCCAATAAGTGCAGCTGGAGCAGCGGTGGTAAACGGTACGCGCCAGAAATATCCCCAAGCATATGCGATGATAAAAATACCGTAGCTTTGAATCAGTAGCGGAATGGCAATCAGGGCAATAACCAGCGGTTTATCCAAGATGGTTTGCGCTTGAAAGCCAAACAACAGCATAACAGTAGCCAATAAACCAATGACCGAAAATGGCTTCACTTTCTCCGTAAAACGAGCAATGCGCTGATGGTTGCCGGAATTATCCAGATTCTTTCGAGTGACATAACCTGCTGCCAGAGGAATAAGGACATATAGAACAACAGAAATAAGGAGAGTTTCCCACGGTACAACAATATCCGTTACGCCAAGCAAAAATGCAGCAAGCGGAGCAAAGGCAAAGATCATAATAATATCGTTGATGGATACCTGCACCAGCGTGTAATTTGCATCGCCGCGCACCATCTGACTCCAGACAAATACCATCGCGGTGCATGGAGCTACGCCGAGCAGAATCATTCCTGCAATATATTCCTTGGCAGTCTCCGGTGCTACGAGTCCGGCGAACACATGCTCAAAGAATAAAATACCTAGTGCTGCCATGGTGAAGGGTTTTATAAGCCAGTTGACAACTAGCGTGATGCACAGACCTTTTGGTTTGCGCCCTACGTCTTTGAGACTGGCAAAATCGACATTGACCATCATCGGGTAAATCATCACCCAGATGAATATCGCCACCACAAGATTGACGCTTGCATATTCAAGGCTGGCGATGGTTTGAAATAACGATGGCACTGCAATGCCAAGTCCAACACCTGCGGCAATGCACAGTGCCACCCAAAGTGATAAATAACGCTCAAAGAAGCCAAGAGGCGAAGGAGATTCGGTCATAACGTGCCTATGGTATTAAGTTTCTGCTGGAGTTCCTCTTTGTCCATGTTTTGTAGCGGCAAGCGTATCAGTGCTTTGATGCGTTTTTCGAGCAAATCGCAAATACGGCTGAATTCTTTGGTGGTTTCTTCCGCGTTACCCTCAAATTTGGCAGGATCAGGAACGCCCCAATGCGCCTTAAGTGGTTTTCCGTGGAATATCGGGCAGGATTCACCGGCTGCTGCATCACATACGGTGATGACAATATCAATCGGCTGATTGGTGAATTCATCCCACGCTTTGCTGCGGTAACCAGTGGTGGCTATGCCTCGTGCTTTTAATGTGGCAAGGCTTTTTGGATGTACATCACCTGTTGGAAAACTTCCGGCGCTGCGTGACAGAAAATGATCGCTACCATGATGCGCCAGTAATGCCTCGGCCATAATGGAGCGGCAGGAATTGCCAGTGCAAAGAAACAAAACAGAAACAGGTTTACTCATTAGCAACATCCGCTTTTGGTTTCACTAGCTTTTGGTATGCAGCAAGCACTCTCTGCGACTGGAGCATCATTAAAGAATTCGGCCTCGCCCATGGAGTGATAGGTTTCCCATGCGATGCCGCTTGGGTCTTGTACCCATGTTTTATCGGATTTGGCGTAGCAACAAGTGGCTTCGCCTTCGTCAAACGTCTGCATGTCGGCTTGCTTAATACGCTCACGCAACGTGGCCATTTCGGATTCATCCTCGGCTTGAATGCCTAGATGATCCAGCCCTGCTTTTGCACCACGGGCAGAAATAGCAAAGTTGATACGTGGATCGTCTAGCATCCATTTAGCATAGTCTGGTTTTTGCTTGGTTGGCTCTGCACCAAATAATGCAGAATAGAATTTGGTGGATTGTTCCAGATTATCAACGGAAACATGAATATGGAGTCGTGTCATTTTTTACCTCGTTTTATTGGTTTGCAATCGGTGTCGCACCCTTCTTCAAGGGTACAGCAGTTTTCACGCAGATAGCCGATCAGGTCTTCGATGGAATCACAGTTGGCTGCGTAGATCATAGAGCGCCCCTCTTTACGGGCGGTAATTAGCCCTGCCTGAGTGAGGTGAGATAAGTGAAACGAAAGTGTGTTATGCGGAATACCAAGGCGATCACTAATCGTTCCCGCAGCTGCACCAGTGCGACCATATTCAATAAGTATTTTAAAGACCTTTAACCGTGTTTCCTGAGAGAGTGCGGCAAAGGCGTTAATTGCGTTTTCTAAATCCATCCGTCCATAATAATGGACATATTATAACGCGTCAAGAGTTATGGACGTATAAGGAGGAATCTATGAGTTTTGAAGAAATACAATTTCCCACCGATATCTCCTATGGGGCAACAGGTGGGCCGATGTTTTTAACCGATGTGGTGGCAACTGTATCGGGGCGTGAGCAGCGTAACAGTAAATGGAGTCAAGCTCGTGCTAAATACAATGTCGCATCGGGCATTAAAACCGAAAGCCAGTGGCAAGCACTGATCGCATTTTTTCGTGCGCGTCAGGGTAAAGCCATCGGTTTTCGCTTCAAAGATTGGAGCGATTACTCGGCTACTAATCAGCCTCTCAGCCCATTAGGTGGCAATGATTATCAGATGGTCAAACGCTATGTCAGCGGTTCTGCGGTCTATGAGCGCGAAATTAGTAAACCAGTGTCTGGCACGGTAAAGCTGTATGAAGACAGTATATTGCAAGCCAGTGGTTGGAGCATTGATACAGAGACTGGCATTATCACCACCGCTTTAAGCGGAACGCTGACTGTGGATTTTGAGTTTGATGTGCCAGTGCGCTTTGACACGGACGAAATGGCAATATCGGTGGATAGCTTTGATGCTGGCAACTGGAGTAGCATTCCACTGATTGAGGTGCGGATATGAGAACGATATCGCCACAACTGGAAGCACATTTTGCGGCTGGTCATACCACGCTTGCAACCTGTTGGAAGATTACCCGTGAGGATAGCACTGAGCTGGGATTTACCGATCATGACGAGCAGGTCACCTTTGATAGCGTTGATTATGACTCGATTGCTGGATTCACACCCACTACGGTGGAGAGTAAATCCAATATGTCGGTGGATAATCTCGATGTTGAAGGGCAGGTTTACCCGTCTAAGATTACCGAATCAGACCTGCTGGCAGGATTATATGACTATGCCGAGATTGAAATATTCATCGTTAATTATGCTGATCTAAGCCAAGGCAAGCTGGTGGTCAAACGCGGTCGGCTGGGTGAAGTCACACTTAACAGTCAGATGTTTCAAGCCGAGGTGCGCGGCCTTACGCAGCACCTATCACAAACCATTGGTGAGGTATTCTCACCTTCCTGCAGAGCCATTCTTGGCGATAGCCGGTGCGGTGTGAATCTGGCAGGTTTTACCGTGTCGGCAACCATTACCGAGGTAACCAACAATCAAAACTTTGCTGCCAGCACACTGAACCAGACAGCAGGATATTTCACTGGTGGTGAGGTGGCATGGACATCGGGCAATAATGATGGTCGGCGCATGGAGGTGAAGGAATTTGCTGAAAGCACGGTCGGGCTGGCTCTGCCAATGGGTAAAAGTATCCAAGTGGGTGACACGTTCAATATTATTGCTGGCTGCGATAAGACCCGTGAAACCTGCCAGAGCAAATTTAGTAATATCGTGAATTTTCGTGGGGAACCAGATGTGCCTGGCACAGACAAATTGCTCACCACGGCTGGCACGTTAGATAAAACCAACCGTAACGGATAAAAGACAATGGCAAAGATTACACCCGAACACATCACCGCTCAGGCGCGTACCTGGCTCGGCACACATTATCACCATCAAGGCAGACTCAAAAAATCTGCTAAAGGCCCAGGCGGTTGCGATTGCCTCGGCTTGGTGATCGGCGTGATTGACGAGCTTGGCATGCAGGATGGTGATGGCAACCCTCTGGCTGAAGCTGATGAATTTAACTACTCCATGTACCCAGAGCAAGGAAGGCTGGTGAAGAGCATTTCTCAGCATTTGCGTGAAGTACCAACCGAGCGCATGGCGGTGGGTGATGTACTGCTCTTCAAAACCTTCAAAGACCCGCAGCATGTAGGTCTGCTCACGCAATATCCTAGCGGTGGCCCTGGGCTGATTCACTGTAATTCCAGTGCAGGTCAGGTGGTCGAGCAGCCATTTTCTCTTACATGGTTGAAAATGCTCACTCACGCCTATCGCTTCAAACACAAACAATTAAACTCAATTAAGTAAACTCTCATGGCTGATATTGTATTACCTGTTGCCGGTGCTACGGTGGGATTTGTGTTGGGCGGCCCTAGCGGTGCGGTGCTGGGTGCAAATATCGGCAGCATGGCGGCCAGCACATTCTTCCCGAAAACACAGCGTGTGCAACTCCCTACGCAGGAAGGGCCGCGCTTGGCTGATCTTCGGGCGCAGACCTCTACCTATGGCAATATGATTTCCAAGGTGTATGGCACGATGCGGCTGGCTGGCAATGTCATCTGGTCGACCGATATTAAGGAGGTAAAATCAGAGAAAACCACTACGCAAACCAGCTCTGGTGGCGGTAAAGGTGGCGGCGGTGGTGGCAAAACCACGACCAGCCAAACAACGGTGAGTTATGAATATTTTGTCACGCTGGCGATTGCCATTTGCGAAGGGCCGTTAGATGAGGTGATCCGCGTTTGGGCAGATAGCAAGGTGTTAACCGAGGATATTCTCTCTGCAGCCCAGGGTAAATACAATGTGCATCTAGGCGATGAGACCCAAGGTGTCGATGACATCATGGCAAAATATCTGGCTGCTGGGACGATCTCTGCCCATCGCGGTTTGGCGTATGTGGTGATCGAGGACTTCCCGCTGGCGGAATATGGCAACCGTATCCCCAACTTTACCTTTGAGGTGCGCCGCACGATTCGATTCACTCCAAGCGTGGAAGATCTGGTCAAAGATGTGGTGATGATTCCAGGCGCGGGTGAATTTGTTTATGGCACGGATATACAAACCAAACAGGATGGCTATTTTCCTGCAAGTGGCGGCTTCACCCCATCGGGTGACAAGCAGTTTATTAACATGCACAACTACGAAGGCAAAGCCGATGTGGTTGTGGCAATCGATCAGATGCAGGATATCTTCCCCAATCTCGAATGGGTGGCGATTGTCGTTTCGTGGTTTGCGACCTCTACCGATGCGGGTGATTGCACCATCATCCCGAAGGTAGAATTTCAAGGCACAACGCAGGTACTACCATCGGACTGGTCTGTGGCGGGACTGTCACGCGCTGCCGCGCAGAAGGTGCTGTTCTTTGATCCTGAAACGCCAACCTATGGCGGCACACCATCTGACCATACCGTGGTGCAGCTATGTCAGGAATTACAGAATCGTGGTTTGAAGGTGATGCTGTATCCGATGGTGTTTGTCGATACCATCACACCAGAGCCAAAGCCATGGCGCGGTCGGATTGCTCCTGCCAATGCAACGGATGCAGATAACTGGTTCACCAAAACCAATGGCTATAATGCGTTTATCACTCATTATGCCAATTTAAGCGTTGGCGGCACGGCTTTGAAAGATGTGATCGATGCGTTGGTAATTGGCTCGGAGTTGATCGGCATGACTGGTTACACCAACACGGCTGGTAATTATCCTTCGGTCAATCAGTTGGTGAGCTTGGCTGCTACGGTAAAAACAGCGGTGGGTGCTGGGGTAAAAATCACTTACGCTGCCGATTGGAGTGAGTATCACAGCTTGAATGGCTGGTTTAATCTCGATCCATTATGGGCAAGCAGTAACATTGATTTTGTCGGGATTGACAGCTATTTTCCGCTAACGCCAGATCTGCCGCAAAGCCAGATCGATGAAGATAAGATCAAAGAATATTGGGAGAAAGGCGAAGGCTGGGATTATTACTATACCGATTCAGTCGCTCGCACTGGTCAAACCAGCTATAGTGACGATAACACCTTTGCATGGAAAAACCTAGAGTATTGGTGGAAAAATACGCATACCAATCCTGATAGTAATACCACTGGCTGGACATCTAAAATGAAGCCGATCTGGTTTACCGAATTCGGTTTTCCATCGGTGGATGGTGCTGCTAATCAGCCGAATGTGTTTTATGACCCCACTTCCAGCGAGAGCTTTTATCCGCGTGGTAGTAAGGGCAGGATTGATTTTCAGGCGCAGCGCGAAGCATTAAACGCCACGCTGGAATATTTAGAAGATCGCACCCAAGAAGCTGGTAATAGCGAATTAGTGCCGCGTCGTTTTATCTGGACATGGGATGGTCGACCATTTTCCTTCTGGCCTGATTTGGAAGGTGTGTGGTCGGATTCCATCCTCTGGGCAACAGGGCATTGGGTGAATGGCAAGCTGGGCAATTCTACCCTCGGTGCGGTGGTGGGCGAGCTGCTGCAATCTGCTGGACTGACTGCCAGCGATTACGATGTGTCTAGGCTTACCGATACGCTGGAAGGTTTCATCCTGGATCGCCCGATCACGGTACGCAATGCGCTGGAATATCTAACCACCTCCTACTTCTTTGATGTGGTTGAAAGCGATGGCATTCTAAAATGTGTGCCGCGTGGCAGCGAATCGGTGAAAGCTGTTCCTGAAGATGATTTGATTCCAACTGCGAAAAAAGGGGTGCAGGATGTGTTGCAAATCCTTTACGCGCAGGAGCTGGAGTTGCCGCAGCGGGTGAATGTGACTTATTTGGATCGACCGTTTAATTATGATCCAGTGACGCAAACCTCGCAGCGTCAGGTGGTTCGGGCGGTGGATCAGGTCAGCATGAACCTACCGGTTGTAATGGGTGCAACGCTGGCAAAAAAGATTGCCGATGTCACGCTATACAATGCATGGAAGGAGCGCACCAGCTTTCAGCTGATGCTGCCTCCTGAATATGTGCGTATCGAACCAACCGATGTAATCACGGTGACAGTTAATAATGTGCCGCACGAAATGCGGGTGGTAAAAACCGATATGGAAGCTAACGGCCTGATGAAAATAAGCGGCATTGCTGAGGATATCAGCTCCTATGATTTCTACACGCAGCCAGGCGAAACCAAAAAAACACTCACACCACCGTTGCTCATTCCTGAGACACTGGTGGAGTTTATCGATAGCCCGCCGCTGCCAAGTGATACCATCACTCAGCAGGGTGTGCTTCGTATTGGCGTGGCTGCAGATGGTGCAAACTGGAATGGTTCAGCGATTTATCGCTCCGATGATGGTGGTGAAGATGGCGGGAATGGTTTCAACCTGCTGGCTGGGTTGGATGGTGCTGCCACCTTTGGTGCAATCATCACCGACCTACCAATCGGCCCATCTGAAACGTGGGATACGATAAATGAGGTGGAAGTTATCCTGACCTCTGGCTCACTGGCTTCGGTCAATGAGTTAGCCGTGCTAAATGGTGCAAATGCTGCGCTTATCGGTGAGGAGCTGGTGCAATTTGAAAATGCCCAGCTAATTGGCGAAAGTACTTATAAGCTGACTCGTTTGCTGCGCGGAAGGCAAGGCACGGAATGGGCGATGGATCATAGCGAGGGCGAGAGGTTTATTCTGATCAGCCCTGCGCTTTACACCACCTCCATTGCCAATAATCTGATTGGACGTGAGTTGTATTATAAAGCGGTCAGTGTTGGCAATTCGCTCGGTAATACGGATGAGCTGCCATTTACCTACACTGGCAAAAACCTTAAACCATTTTCGCCTGTCCACGTTAGTGGTGCGCGTGATGGCAGTGACAATCTGACCATCAACTGGATACGCCGTAGCCGTGTCGATGGTGATTGGCGCGATGGGGTTGGCATTCCATTGGGTGAAGAATCCGAACTCTATCAGGTTGATATCCTCGATGGCTCAGATGTGGTGCGAACCATCGAAGTGACCAGCCCAACCGCCAGCTACAGTGTCGCTGATCAAACCACTGACTTTGGATCAGCGCAGAGCAGCGTTGATGTGAAGATTTACCAAATGTCAGCGGTGGTAGGCAGGGGCTACGCAGCCGAAGCAACCGTTTAATCAATTTAACTGGAGAATATTATGTCCTCAACCGGAAGGCTGGATCTGCCGTATATTGTCACGGCACAGGCACAAAAAGAAGTGACGCACAACGATGGCTTGAATCGGCTGGATGCGTTTATTACGCCAGTAGTTTCAGAAATCACCAATGCCCCACCAGGTAGCCCCACTGTGGGCGACTTGGTGATTGTTGGTACATCTGGCACAGGTGATTTCTCTGGCAAGGATAATCAACTAGCACAATATCTGACCGGCGGCTGGGTGTTCTACACACCGTTCAAATGGATGGATGCGGTGGTCGAATCGCTGGACTCGCGCATGACCTATAATGGCACAAATTGGGTGGCGTTTAACCTGATCATGAAAGATTCAGGTGAATATCTGCGTGTAGAAAGCTGGCAGGAAGATGTGGATGTAAGTACGGACACTGAAACCGTCATCGATATTCCAGACCGTGCTTCAGTGATTGCGGTCAATACCCGCGTGATTACTGCTGTTACTGGTACGGTCACCACGTTTGGTGTGGGTGTATCTGGCGACACTTCCCGCTACGGCAATGGTATCGGCAAGGGAGCTGATTCCACCAATATTGGCATGAGTTACCACCCTGTGACTTATTACAGCGATACGCCGGTATTGCTCACACCAGATAGTGGAGCATTTTCAACTGGCGTGGTGAGAATTAACGTCCAGTACATCAAACCACACGGACCATGGAATTGGTAAAGGAGAACACCATGAAAGAACCACCTGATAACGACTTGAAAAATTTGCTCGATAAATACGCCCCGTTAGCCCAGCTCGCGGGGCTTTATTTTATCTGGCAGGAGAACAAGAAGACCGAGCAAAAGATATCGCCGTGGGCGCGGTGGGAGCGTTTTCTGCTCCCCGCCATGATCGTCATCGCGCTGGGTTTTATCTTCAAAGATATGCCCGAAACGATGGGTGAGATTAAAGATACGCTCATTCTACAAAATGACCGCATCCTGATTATCGAAACCAAGATAGGCGATATTACCGATGATCTCTCTGAGATCAAAAGCAATGTACGCCGCTATCGGGAGAGTCTCGCTATTTCCACGGAGGATCGCTTCACTGGCGGTGAAGCCGAGAGTTTAGAGAACCGGATGCGGGTACACACCGACTCTGCCGATGCAGCCATTATTGATCGCGTAGATCGTAGCGAAGACCGCATGAATTTACGCATGGAAACCATTGAAAACAAAAGGAGAGAACCATGATGACATTACTCGCAACACTTGTCGGCTTTATTAGCTCGGCATTTCCAGACCTACTAAAAATATGGCGTGATGCGGCCGACCGCAAGCATGAGCTTACCATTCTAAAAATGCAGATGGAGCAACAAGCGCAAGGTCACTCGCAGCGACTGGAAGAGATCAATGCACAAGCTGATATTTCAGAAACCCGCGCCTTATATCGTACCTATAGCACTGGCATTCGCTGGGTGGATGCTCTCAATGGCACGGTACGGCCAGTTTTGGCTTACACCTTCTTCCTGCTCTATTTTGTCATCAAGTGCATGCAGTTTGCGGTGGTGGATTTATCCAACCCATTACCGTGGCACATGGCAACGCTATGGAGTGTAGAAGATCAGGCGATTTTTGCTGGTATTATCAGCTTCTATTTCGGCCAACGCGCCATGAGCAAAGTACGGCAGGGTAAATAACAGGATTTAGAAATTATCTATTTTCTCAGGTGCATCCCACTTCACTGTATAGCGTTTTGAGAAATTAAGTGATTTTTCTAGAAATGCTTCGTCATGCATATTCATCAAAAAGCTATACAGTTTGTTTGTAGCTTCTTTCATGATTTCGCGCATTTGCTCGTCAGATATTTTTGAAGTGTCTTGCCATGCAAGTTCACCTGCTGGTGTAGCAACTGTTACATCCGAATAGTCGCCTGTCTCAGTATGCGGTGACTTACCTGCATGCAAATCCTCAATTGCACCATTTCTGAAGCAGCGAAGAACCATGCATTTGGCGAGTTCTTGTGCGGTTTCATCGTCAAAATTCATAACCCTTACCTTTTTATTGGAGTATATATTCATGCGCCATATAACACAAGATGGACTAAATCTAATCAAACAATTTGAGGGATTCGAGCCAGAGATTTATCTCGATGCAGCGGGTTATCCGACTATTGGATACGGCCACCTAATTCGTAAAGATGAAGGTGACATGTACCGTAATGGCATTACTCAGTCAGCAGCCGGAGCATTACTGGCTAAGGATGTTTGGGCAGCGGAACGCGCTGTGCTAAGGCTCATTAAAGTCCCACTAAGCGATGGTCAATTTGATGCTCTGGTGTCGTTTACCTTCAATCTCGGTGGTGGTGCGCTTCAACGCTCTACGCTGCGACGTAAGGTTAATCGTGAAGAGCATTATGAAGTGCCTGACCAATTCATGCGCTGGGTGTGGGCTGGTGGCAGGCGGCTTCGTGGTTTAATTCGCCGCCGGGAGGCAGAGGCATTGCTATATTCAAGCTAATGCTTTTAATAACCATACCATCACGCCATACAGTGCAATCATACAAATGCAGGCCACTAGCATTGCCCAGCCAAAGGCAATGCCGTTTTTAAGCAGCAAAGGAAATATCAGAAAAAATGCCAGCGATGGTAGTACCAGCCAAAACACATCATGCGACATGGTGATGAGTTTTTCCGTATCTTTGGTATCTACATAAATCCAGATGAAGGCAAGAATGGATACCAGTGGTAGCGATGCTAAAGCAGCGGCAAATAAGTTGAATCGGCGTGATAACTCCGATATTGCCGCAACAATAAGTGCTGTGATTAATACTTTAACAATAAAATATCCCATAAGTTCCTTTTGCGATTAAAACCACAGCTTCACACCGGCAACAATAGCAGTTTTGCTTGTGGCCTCTCCAGTAGCTTCCAGCATGTTTTTAGTTTCGCCTACATTTTGTTCCCACTCCACCCCGATATAGGGTGCAAATTTTCGGGTTATTTCATAACGAAGTCGTGCGCCCAGCTCGATGGAGTTGATGCCAGAGCCGATATTATATTCCCGCACATCCTGTAAAGCCAGCTCGGTTTCAAAACGCGGTTGGAGGATAAGTCGTTGCGTGAGCAACAAATCATATTCTGCTTCCACTATGGCTGATACATCGCCTTCATCGCTAACGTAAGAAGTGGCATCCACTTCAAACCAGTATGGGGCTAACCCCTGCACACCGAGTGCGGCAAAGCTGCGATCATCTTCACCATTGATAAAGTCATGGCGCACACCTGCCTGCACATCCCAAAATGTCGATACGTTTCGGCTGTAAAGTAGCTCGACTTCGGCAGATTCATATTCTCCCTTATCGGTATTGTATTCCCCCTCGGTTTCGAGATAGAGCTTGTTGTAGTCATAGCCAATCCATGCCTCCGTATCCCACAGTGTCACATCATCACCGTCCTGAAAACGCTGTTCCAAGCGATCCGCACGGAACGTGTAGAATAGCTCATTATCGTGCATGGGGATTTCGCCATATTTTAGCGTTGGCTGACCGTGCGCATCCCGCCCATAAGTGCTGATTTCTTTGCTAAATTCTACGCCGCCAGCAGATTCTTTCATGCTGGAGTGATCCATACCTTCCATAGTTTGACTGGAATCCATAGCCCCCATGTCATGCCCCATAGCGGAGTGATCCATTTCCTGCGCTTGCGCGGCAAATGGTAGAGTTAAAAACAGAGTTAATAATGTTGTTTTTTTCATGAGTTTCTCCTTATACGACCCGCATGACTTGGAACATGCCGCCTTCCATGTGATATAAAAGATGGCAATGGAATGCCCAGTCACCTTTTTCTATTGGCGTGATTTTCACCGATAATTTCTCTCCCGGCTTTACCAGTATCGTATGCTTGTATGGGATTTCATTGTTGTCACCGCCATTTTCAAGCTGCATCCACATGCCGTGCAGGTGGATTGGATGTTCCATCATCGTGTGATTGACCAGCCAGAGGCGCAATCGTTCATTATGCTTAAACATATAGGGTCCATCATGCTCGGTGAATTTTTTACCATCAAATGAGAACATGTAGCGTTCCATGTTGGCGGTGATGTTGATGGTCATCTCCCGATCTACTGCCGCTTTGTAGGGCTGCGGCTCATTCGATTTTAAGTCTTTATAGGTTAGCACCTTCCAGCCGTCATCCCCCAAACCTATGCCCGGTTGATCCAGCATATCTTTAGGGCTCATAATCACCATCGCCACATTAGATTTGTTCTTATCTGGCTTAAATGGTGTTGGGCCATTTGACCGTGACATATTCATATCACCATGATTCATCTTGCTATGATCCATGCCTTTCGTCCCAGACATATCATGCCCCATTTTAGAGTGATCCATACCCCCGCCAAAGAACGTGGCATCCATACCGCCCATACCGATGCTATCCAGCGTCCGCACGGGGCGTTTGCGAAGTGCTGGCACTGCTGCTGACAAACCAGCTTCCGGAGCAAGTGTTCCCCGCGCATACCCGCTGCGATCCATTGATTCAGCAAAAATAGTGAAGGCTTTATCAGCGCGAGGCGTGACCAGAACATCATAAGTTTCTGCCACACCAATGCGGAATTCATGGAATTTGATCGGCTTTACCTTTTTACCATCGACCATCACCACGGTCATATCCAGCCCCGGAATCCGCACATCAAAATTGCTCATAGCCGAGCCATTAATAAAGCGCAGGCGTATCGTTTCACCCGGATTAAATATCCCCGTCCAGTTCATATCTGGCGAGTTGCCGTTCATCAGATAAGTGTAGGTTGATCCCGTTACATCCGATAAATCCACGGGTGACATCCGCATTCTGCCCCACGCCATCCAGTCTTTAGTCGCAGGGCTAAAACCTTTATCGGCAATATCATCCGCATAATCAAACACGGTGCGTTTCTGGTAATTATAATAACCACCCATCAGGTTGATGTTGCGAAAAATGGTTTCAGGACTCTCAAATGACCAGTCCGATAGCATCACCACATGCTCACGGTCATAATGGAACGGCTCCGGCGTTATGGGGTCAATAATTAGAGGGCCATAGGTGCCAGTTTGCTCCTGAAAGCGCGAATGGCTGTGATACCAATATGTTCCTGCTTGCTCTAAACGGTATTTGTAACGGTAAGTATCGCCCGGTGCGATGCCTCTAAAACTTAATCCCGGCACACCGTCCATTTCTGGCGGCAGTAAAATCCCATGCCAGTGAATAGAGCTATCAGCATCCAGTCCGTTAGTGACATTGAGATTCACAAAATCACCCTCGCGCATGCGGATGAGTGGTCCCGGCACGGTGCCGTTTATGCCAGTGGAGGTGGCTTTGCGTCCATCAATGGTGATGGGTGAATAGCCGATATTTAGATCATAGCGGTTTTTGGCTTCATGCTCTCTTAAACCTAGCGCGGCAGTCTTCGCCCATGCTGGCAAGGGCAAGGCTGCATTAAACCCTGCAACAAACAGTCCTGCGCCAGCCATTTGAATAAATCGGCGGCGATTAAGGTCTAGTGGTGTAAGTGCGGATTGAGCGTTGGTTATATCGTTTTTCATACTATCTCCTAGATTTTCTTGATGTTAAGTCTGAGCGCATTGGCGACTACACTTAAGGAACTAAGCGACATAGCAGCGGCGGCGATGATGGGTGAAAGCAGGATGCCAAAGAAGGGGTATAAAACCCCCGCAGCAATTGGAACGCCTGCGGCATTGTAGATAAAGGCAAAAAACAGATTTTGCCGAATGTTACGCATGGTAGCGCGGGATAGGTTAATCGCGGTGGCGATGCCGTTTAAATCACCGCGCAGCAGCGTTACACCTGCACTTTCCATCGCCACATCGGTGCCAGTTCCCATAGCGATCCCCACATGTGCCGAAGCCAGTGCCGGTGCATCATTCACCCCATCGCCAGCCATAGCGATGATTGCGCCTGCCTCCCGTAATTCATTTACAATACGGCTTTTATCCTGCGGCAATACGTCTGCATGAACTTCATCAATTCCCAGCTTCTCTGCCACCGACCGTGCGGTGGTTTCGTTATCGCCAGTCAGCATGACAATCTTTAGACCCGCTTCGTGTAATTCCTTGATTGCCTTTGCGGTGGTTTCTTTAATCGGGTCGGACACTGCAATCATTCCCGCCAGCTTTCCATTAATGGCAACAAACATCACGGTGCCGCCCTCGGCGCGGTAACGGTCTGCTTCTTCTTTCATCACGCTGCTATCAACCCCCGCATCATCCATGAGCTTCGTATTACCCAGCGCTATCGTCTTACCATTCACACGGCCTTTTACCCCCTTGCCGGTTACAGCCTCAAACCCTTCTGTTTTTACCAGTTTTGCGCCTTTGGCTTCTGCCCCGCGCACAATCGCCTCAGCTAAAGGATGTTCGCTGCCTTGCTCTAATGAGGCGGCAGAAACAAGCAACTCATCTTCGCTAAACCCTTCCGCTGGCACGATATGCGTCAATGCTGGTTTGCCTTCGGTGAGTGTGCCGGTTTTATCCACCACCAGCGTATCTACCTTTTCCAGAATTTCCAACGCACCGGCATTTTTAATCAGCACTCCGGCTTTCGCACCGCGCCCAACGCCCACCATAATCGACATAGGGGTGGCGAGGCCAAGCGCACACGGACAAGCAATAATCAGCACCGATACGGCGGCAATCAGGCCATAGCTAAAACCTTGCGTGGCGGCAAACACTGTCCATGCGATAAAGGCAAGTATGGCCACCACAATCACAATCGGCACAAACCAGCCGGATACCTTATCGACCACACGTTGGATGGGCGCTTGGCTGCGCTGGGCATCAGCGACCATCTGCACGATTTGCGCGAGCATGGTGTCAGAACCGATTTTCTCCGCCTTGATAATCAAGGAGCCATTGCCGTTGACCGTGCCGCCAATCACCTTTCCGTTTTCAGTTTTTTCAATTGGCATCGGTTCGCCAGTTACCATCGATTCATCGACATGGCTTTTGCCTTCCACCACCACGCCATCAACCGGCACTTTCTCGCCGGGACGTATGCGTAGCAAATCACCCAACTGAATATCCTCAATGGCAATTTCTTCTTCCGTGTCCCCCTGAATGCGCTTCGCCGTTTTCGGGGCTAATCCCAACAAGGCTTTAATCGCGCCGCCGGTGCGCTCCCGCGCTTTAAGTTCCAGCATTTGGCCGAGCAGCACCAGCACGATAATCACCGCAGCAGCCTCAAAATAGACCGGCACGACACCTTCAGACTTAAACGCATCGGGAAAAATGCCAGGAGCAAAGGTGGCAATAACGCTATAGACCCATGCCACGCCCGTTCCCATCGCCACCAGCGTGAACATATTCAGTGACTTGGCTTTTACTGATTGCCAGCCACGCTCAAAGAATGGCCACCCAGCCCATAGCACCACAGGAGTGGCAAAAGCCATTTGCACCCAGTTGGATATGGAGGCTTCCAACAGATGAAAATCCATGAGATGGCCACCCATCTCCAGCACTAGCAGTGGTAGAGATAGCACCAGCCCAATCCAGAAGCGGCGGCGAAAATCGGTTAGCTCCGGGTTTTTGCCTTCCTCTCCAGTGATAGTTTCCGGCTCCAGTGCCATGCCGCATTTAGGGCAGCTACCCGGTCCCATTTGTCGCACCTCCGGGTGCATTGGGCAGGTATACATTATTTTGGACGCATCCGCGCCTGCGGGAAGCGGTTTTTCTTCCTTATTTTCATGCTGATGATGGCAGCAACTTTTGGCTTGGTTTTCGCTCATGATGTTTCCTGTTGTTCTGGTGAATTGTTTTTAGCGCGTAAGAACAGGCGCTCTCCTACAAATATAATAATAAGACCCGCCAGCGATGCCCAGATCACCAGCATGTCGCTTTGCGCTTTCACCCAAAGGAAGGCACCCAACACGACCACATCCAATGCGATAGCAGTGATGAGGATAGCAGCATTGACCTCCACCTCTTTTCGCAAATGCCGCAGCACACCCCAATGGATGGCAATATCCATAATGATGTAGAAGATGGCACCAAGCGAGGCGATACGGCTTAAAT
The DNA here is from genome assembly GCA_963837025.1 of uncultured Alphaproteobacteria bacterium. Classification (GTDB taxonomy): domain Bacteria; phylum Pseudomonadota; class Alphaproteobacteria; order Rickettsiales; family JALZUV01; genus JALZUV01. The sequence continues at coordinate 65,973 of CAWILT010000001.1, read as the reverse complement.
CAAAAAAGATGGTCAGCAGCATGGCAATGACAATGGTATAGACCAGTGTGTGTTTTTGAATGCTGCCCGGCATCCCAAAGTGACTATGCGGCACCAGCTTCATATTGGTGAGCATGGCAAGCATACGCGACACGGCAAAGACACTGGCAATCACGCCAGAAACAGTGGCGATGATGGCAAAGCCTACGGTAAACCATAAACCCCATTGCCCGAATGCTGGGCGCGAGGCTTCGGCCAGCGCATAATCCTTGGCTTTCACAATTTCTTCTATCGACAGGTTAGCGCCTACGGCAAGCGACACCAGTAAATACAGCACCACGCATATGGCCAGCGAAATGATAATAGCGCGGCCTACATTCTTATGCGGCTCTTTAATCTCTCCACCGCTATTGGTGATGGTAGTGAATCCTTTAAACGCTAGAATCCCCAGCGCGACTGCACCTAAAAATCCAGTAAATGTAGTTTCTTCCGGTCTTACGGATATACTTTCAAAATTAAATCCGGAGGCGTAAAGGCCACCTGCCGCAAGCAACACCAAACCGCCAATCTTAATAAATGCCATGAAGAAGGAGAAGGTTTGGATGAATTTATTGCCTAAAATGTTCACCATAAACGCAAAGGCAAGAAGACCTACGCCGAGCGCAGGAACCAGCCAGCTATTCTTGCCGACATCAAAAAGCTGCAATGTGTAGGTGCCGAAGGTGCGGGCGACCAGACTTTCATTAATCACCATTGAAAAATACATGAGCAACGCACAGGCGGCAGTCATGGTGCCTTTGCCATAAGCCTTCTGCAAAAACATGGCGATGCCACCAGCGCTGGGATAGGCGTTGGACATTTTGACGTAAGAGTAAGAGCTAAACCCGGCAACGATAGCGGCGGCCAGAAACGCAAACGGGAACCATTCCCGCGCCAGATCCGCTACCTGCCCCGTGAGTGCAAAAATCCCAGCACCGATCATAACTCCGGTGCCCATTGACACCGCGCCCCATAATGTCAGACTGTTTTTTTGGTATTGCGTATCTCGGCTTTTAGCTGAATCTTTGCTCATAACTCACCTTCAAATTTTGGTACAGGACGCGCCGCTGCTTCTGCTTCGGTGGTGGCTTTGCCGTTTTTCTTAATGTCATCAATCAGCCACTTCATTTCCTTGATCTCTTTACGTTGGGCTTTGATGATGCCGTTGGCTAATTCCTTCACACGCACATCATCAATAGTGGCGCGTTCGCTGGTAAGTACGGCAATCGAGTGATGCGGGATCATCGCTTTCATCCATGATTGATCTGCTACCGTAACTTGGGAGCGCACTAAAAATACACCAATCGCAAAAATAGCAACTGCACCAATAAAGATAGCCGTGTTTTTTCCTTTATCCTGATACATGCCCAGCATAAACAGCAGCATTACGATAGCCATCGCACCGCCCATGTAAATGGCCATATAGGTACGGGTTTCACTGAAAAAGACGTGATCCAACGCGTAGGTATTGAGATACATCAAACCAAACATCATGATGGTTGATGTGGTAATCATGGCTAAAAATCGTTTGTAGTTGTTCATAGTATTCTCCCTAAGATTATTTATTTTTTCCGTCCTCATGGCATTTGCCGCCTTTATTATTGAGGTAATGTACAAAGGGGCAATGCTCCGCTGGCACTTGACCACCCGGACAATCTTTTGCAAAGCGCTCTAATGATTTAAGTGCTATCTTAGTATCTTCAATCTGTTGTTTAAACTTAATTATTTTTTCTTCTACCATTGGCAGTACATCGCCACAAACGGCAGCTTTATCCTCTGTCATGGTCAACAATTGTTTGATTTCATCCAAAGTAAAATTCATTACTTTACCACGGCGAATGAACAGTAAGATATTAAGCGTATCTAATGTATAAACACGATAGCCATTGGCGGCGCGGTCTGGCTTATTTAATATGCCAAGCTTTTCATAATAGCGGATAGTATCAGCCGGGAATCCACTCAGTTCTGATAATTTTCCGATAGTTATATAGCGATTATCTGTCATATATTGGCACCTTACACCTTGGAGCATGATCTAGGGTCAAATGTTTATTGCTAACAAGTTGAGATTTGTAATTAATGGGCATGATTATATCCGTCATGTTCATTAATGATGTCGATATGAGTAATATGGTAGGTCAAGCGGTTATTGGTTTGTTTAAGTAAGAATTGCACCCGATCACCCACGTTGAGATGATCAATTTTCACACCCTTTACTGTTGGCCAATCCATGGTTGTTTCTGACCAACCAAGTTTTTTTATAGGCTCAGCGGTTATATTCAGTGTAGTGTTTTCAGTATCTATGTGATGCACTACACCAACAGCTTCCGCTTCTTTTTTAGCTCCACTATGGGCCATAACATTTAAAGGCATGGGTGCGACAAGTAGAACAGCTAATAATAATCGATTAATGGGCATGATCATGCTCCTCATGGCTATCTTCAGTTTCTAATGTTGGCTCTGGAGCGTGTTCATGCCCTGAATCATTGTGCCCTTGAGATTCTTCGTTTTTTCCACTTTCATTACCATGCCCACCATCTGGATGTGCGTGACCCGAATGACCTTTGCCACTGCTCTCAGGCAGCGACATCACACCCGTGCCATGCCGATACACCAACTCTGCACCTTTTAAGCCAGTGGCAGACAATGCGCCGGTGGCAATCAGCATCAACCCGACAAAGGTTAGTGAAACGGGAGCTTTTTTTCGGAAGTTCCAAGCTGACCATATGGCTAAAATAATAAAGCCTATGGTGGTAGGGATTGCCCAATTGCGATGATTCATCATCTGTGCATGGGATGCACTATCATGCGCTACGGTGTTAGATGCATAAAGTCCTGCCGCAACAGTCCCAACAGAAATGATTGCACCGAGCCATAAATTAATATGTCCTGCCTTAAGTAGCGCTTCTTTCCATCTGCTCTTGGTGAATGTTCCAACAAGAAACAGCAGTGTGGAAATACTCAGTAGCGCAATTGAGTAATGTACAAATATAGGGTGCCAATTTGGAATAATTTCAGGCATGATTTTTCTCCTTTTGAGTTGGTTGGTTAAAAATAAAAATGTGATCTGGTGTAAATTCCCGGCAGTGACTCAGGCCACAGGTGCGAGCAATCAGTCCCACTTCATCACGCAGCCGGTTTACATAATTCGCCACGCCATGTTTCTTATCTTGCGGCTTAAGTGCCTTTTGCAGATGTTTATCGTGAGTGGCAACACCGCTAGGGCAGGTATTTGTATGGCAGCGCATGGCCTGAATGCATCCAATGGCAAACATAAAGCCTCGTGCTGACACCACATAGTCGGCACCAGCAGCCATTGCCCATGCCACATCACCCGGCGTGACCAACTGCCCAGAGACGATGAGGCGGATACGTTCTTTAAGTTTATATTCATTCAAGATTTTGGCAGTTTCAGGCAGTGCCACGCGGATAGGCAGTGCTACCCAGTCCATCAGCATCATGGGAGCTGCACCGCTGCCGCCTTCTGAACCATCAATGGTCAGGAAGTCCGGTGCGGAGGATGCCCCGCGCCCAGAGATTTCTTCGCATAGTTCCTGCACCCATGCCGGGTCGCCCAATGCTGTTTTAATGCCGATGGGTTTACCTGTTATCTCGCGAAGATCTGCAACAAAATCTAAAAGCTCCGATGTGTTGGCCGCTTCCTTGTGCCGATTCGGAGAAACTGAATCTTCACCTTCGGGAATATTGCGGATTTTTGCGATTTCCTTGGTTACTTTTTTGGCTGGCAAAATGCCACCTTTGCCGGGTTTGGCTCCTTGGCTCAATTTTACTTCAAACATTTTGATTTGCGGGTTTTGTGCAAGCTCTTTGAGCTTTTCTTTATCCAGATTACCCTGCTTATCGCGCACACCATATTTGGCAGTTCCTATTTCAAATACAATATCGCCACCTCCGACTGTGTGGTAAGGAGCCAGACCGCCTTCGCCGGTATTAAGCCAACACCCTGCCATATCCGTGCCTAGCGCTAAGGCCTCTGCTGCCGGAGCAGAGATGGCGCCGAAGCTGAGCGCTGACATATTGAAAAAAGAGGACGGGGTGTAAGGAAATTTACACCCCGAACCTATCGTTAAAAGCGGTGGATCGGTGAACTCCTCTGGCTCTTTAGGGAAAACACTGCTTCGGAGTAAAAAAACATTCCCAGAATTCTGCTTCCGGGTGGAACCAAACCCTCGCGTATCGTCCTTGCCCTCGGCTGCTTCATAAACCCACTCGCGGATTGCCCGGTTAAATGGCTCTCCTTTACGGTCAGAATAAGAAATATAGCGCCGGAAAAACTCGCCTATTCTTTCTGATAAAGGCCGAAGCCACGCAATCACCGGATAATTGCGCTTTACGGCATTATGTGTTTGCCATTTATCATGAATAAACAGCAGTAATAAGGCGATGGCTACACACCCAATTAAAAAAATAAACAGGGTGGCTAGAAAATCCATGTGGGTAAAGGCTTGTTCCATTTATCTACCTCAATTATTATTTCTTTTTAGAAAATAGGTATTTTCCGAGTGCCAGAGCAGCCAGCACTAAAACAATAATCAGCAGTAGCCCTATTAATCCCATGCCGCCCATCATGGCTCCCATATTCATATTTTCCATCATCGTATTCTCCTTTGTTGATTAGTGTTGATGTCCTGAATGCCCATCTTCATGCTTGTCTGAATTCGGCATAATTTCCGTAACCCGATAAACCTTGTCATCACCCAGCTCGATGTGAAACTTAATGGCTTCTCCAGACTGGAGTTTGCTAAGATCAACGGAATCGGCCACATCCAAATCCATCGTCATTTTTGGCCATTTAAGTGCTTCAATAGGCTCATGTGTGACATTGATTTTGCGATTATCTGAATCAATCTTATGCACGACTCCGGTGCCCATCACCGCATCCTGCTTTTTCATCATATCATGCTGCATTTCCATGCCTTCATGCGGATGGTTGCTTTCAGCCATTACTGCCATTGGCATCAGGAATGCAGTGGCAAGAGCAAATGTTTTAAAGAGTTTTTTCATAAATTCTTCCTTTTGGTTGGGTTGATTTGATTTGTTTGAAATGACGACTCTCCCAGAGGAAATAGATTACCGGAATGACGATGAGAGTCAGTATCGTCGTGGTGATCATCCCGCCGACCATGGGCAGCGCAATGCGGCGCATCACATCCGAGCCAAGGCCATCGGTCAGGAATATTGGCAGCAGTCCGGCAATGATGACGGATACGGTCATCAGCTTCGGGCGTACCCGCAGCACCGCACCGTGCATCACGGCTTCTGCTAATTCTTTAAGGTTAGAAGGTGGGTGATTACGCACCTGATGGTCAAGGTAGAGCAGCATGACCACGGCGGTTTCCACTGCAATCCCGGCCAGTGCGATAAAGCCCACCGAGGTGGCAACCGACATATTATAGCCAGCCAGATACACCGCCCACATACCACCAATCAGCCCGAACGGTAACGAGAGCATCACCATCAACGTGCGATCCACCCGCCCAAAGTGCATCATCAGCAGTACAAATATAATCAGGATAGTAGCTGGGATAGCAATCTTCAGTCGCGCTTCTGCTTCCAGCATTTGCTCAAACTGGCCAGACCAGCCCACGGCATAACCGGCAGGTAGTTTAACTTTTTCAGCAACAACTCGCTGCGCTTCCGCGACATAGCCGCCAATATCCCGATCCGCAATATCAACAAATACCCAGCCATTCAGCCGCGCATTTTCGGATTTTATCATGGATGGGCCATCGGCAAACTCAATTGATGCCAACTCACCCAGCGGGATGTGCGCCCCGTCCGGCGTTGGTATTAAAATATCGGCCAAGTCTTTCGGGTTTCCACGAAATGCCCGGTCATACCGCATCATAATGGCATAGCGTTCCCGGCCTTGCACCGATTCAGCGATTTTCATGCCGCCCAGAGCTGACTGGATCACTTGCTGGAACATCATCATATCCACGTTATAACGCGCCAGCCTTTCGCGGTTTGGCGTAATATCCAGATATTTTCCGCCAACCACACGATCAGCAAAGGCCGAGCGGGTGCCGGGAATATCTTTCACCACCGCTTCTACATCACGCGCCACACGCTCAATTTCCTTTAGATTCGTGCCGGAAATTTTGATGCCAACCGGTGTGCGTATGCCGGTGGAAACCATATCAATCCGAATTTTGATGGGGTAGCCCCAGCTGTTAATCAGCCCCGGTAGTTTAACGCGCTTATCCATTTCCTTAATAAGTGCTTCGGCAGTCATGTCATCGCGCCACTGGTCTTTTGGTTTGAGCCGTATCCATGTTTCAATCATGGAAATGGGTGCGGGATCGGTGGCGGAATCGGTGCGCCCCACTTTGCCAAATACCAGTTCCACTTCGGGGATGGTTTTGAGCATCCGATCTGTCTGCGCCAGAATCTCCTTGGCCTTGGTGATCGACACACCGGGCAAGGTAGTTGGCATATAGAGTAGATTGCCTTCATAAAGCGGTGGCATAAATTCCGAGCCGGTGCGCCATAGCGGTAAGGCGGCAGACAGTATAAGCATGACAGCGATAATCACGGTGAGAATGCGATAGTTTAATGCTTTGGCCAGTAATGGCTGGTAGAGCTTTATGAACCAACGATTCACTGGGTTTTCATCCTCGCGCCTGATCTTGCCGCGAATCAGCCATAGCATCAGCACCGGCACCACGGTGATGGAGAGGATGGAGGCAAAGGCCATCGCATAGGTTTTGGTAAAGGCCAGCGGTGAAAATAGCCGGAAGGATTGTCCAGTGAGTGCAAACACGGGTAGGAACGAAACGGTGATAATTAATAATGAGAAAAATAATCCCGGCCCAACTTCTTTTGCCGAAAGCAATATAGCCGCGTTTTTCTCTGCGCGGCTGGCGTTTTCGTCCAATTCCGATAATTTGCGGTGAGCATTTTCCACCATCACAATCGATGCATCCACCATCGCACCCACCGCAATGGCGATACCGCCGAGCGACATAATGTTAGCGGTTAATCCTTGTGCTGACATGACGATAAACGCGGCCAACACGCCAAGCGGCAAGGTAATGATGGCAACCAAAGCGGAGCGGGCATGTAGCAGGAAAAGCAGCGTGACCAATGCTACCACAATACCTTCTTCAATGAGCTTGTGGGATAGATATTCGACCGCGCCTTCAATCAGTGGTGCACGATCATAAACGGATACGATCTCTACGCCCTCCGGCAAGCCGGGTTTCAGGCTTTCAATTTTTTTCTTTACCCCCTCAATCACATTGAGCGCATTCTCGCCGGAGCGCATCACCACGAACCCGCCGACCACTTCACCTTCGCCGTTGAGTTCCGTTACGCCACGGCGTAGCTCTGGTCCTTCAATCACCCGCGCCACGTCTGATAGTAATACAGGTGTTCCGTCTTTTGCTTTGATAACGGTCTTTTTAAGGTCTTCCAGCTTGGTGATATAGCCCTTGGAGCGAATCATATATTCGGTTTCAGCCTGCTCGATCACGCGGCCACCCACTTCGGCACTGGCAGCAGCGACCACTTCCTTGATGCGTGATAGATTCACGTCAAATGCTCTCAGGCGGTTAGGGTCAATCAGCACCTGATATTCTTTGACGAATCCGCCGACCGAGGCGACTTCTGACACTCCCGGCACGGTGGCCAGCTCAAACTTCAAGAACCAGTCTTGTAAGGATCGAAGTTGCGCCAGATCATGCTTGCCGGACTTATCGACAATCGCATATTGATAGACCCAGCCTACGCCGGTGGCATCCGGGCCAATCTGCGGTTTTGCTGCCTGCGGTAAATCCCCCTGAATTTTAGACAGTGCCTCGATCACCCGGCTACGCGCCCAGTATTGATCCACATGGTCTTTGAAAATAATATAAACAAACGAGGTGCCAAACATTGAAAAGCCACGCACCGCTTTGGTTTTAGGCAGCCCCAGCATGGTTGTGGAAAGCGGGTATGTGACTAAATCCTCCACAATCTGTGGTGACTGGCCGGGAAACTCGGTGCGGATAATCACCTGTGTATCCGACAAGTCAGGAATGGCATCCAGCGGGGTTTGCTTAACCGCTAATACACCAGAAACGGTGAGTGCTACGACCAGCACCAACACTAAAAAAGTGTTTTTTACCGACCATTCTATAACCCCGGCAACCCATGACTTGGTGGGATCATGTCCTAGCTGGCTATTGTGATTAGTGTCCTGCATGACCACCCTCCATCTTCATTGGTTCAGATGCCATGCCATCATCTTTCGGTGGCTGCATTTTGTTCAGTGATTCCCGAAGCGAAGACTCCGAATCGATCAGGAACTGGCTGCTCACCACGATATTTGCGCCTTCTTCCAAGCCGGAAAGCACTTCGGTTCTACCGCCACCTGCAATGCCAGTTTCAATATCACGCGGTGCAAACCTGCCATCACCTAACGCCACGATCACATGCTCACCATCAGCATCGTGCAAAATTGCTTCGGTGGGGATGGAAAGCCGCTGTTCGGATTTGGTTTCAAACACCACATCGGCATAAAGCCCGGGGCGAATATCACCCTCATTAGCAACCAGCAGCCGTATTTTCCCGATGCGGGTGGCTGCATCAATGGTCGGATAAATATAATCAACCTTCGCCTGTATGATTTTATTATTAAGGTTCGGAAAGCGCACCTTAGCTTCTGCCTCGGCAGAAATAAACGCCATGTCTTTTTCCGCTACGCTCGCTTCCACCCAGACATTGGAATAATCTTCAATCTGGGCAATCATTTCACCGGGTTTGATATAGCTGCCTTCACGCACCATAATCTTGCTGACCGTTCCCGCAGCCTCCGCATAAAACGGTAGCTTCTCCGTGGCTTTTCGCCCACTGGTGATTGCCGCTATGGTGCCGGGTTGCACACCCATAAATTCCAGCCGTTTGCGTGTGGCGTTGATGCGGCCTTTAATGCCAGTGGCAAGGGCGCTGATATAATCTTTCTGGGCGCTGATAAGCTCCGGGCTATAAAGGCGGTATAGCACATCACCTTTTGCTACCGTATCGCCCATGGCCTCAATCTTTAGCCCCTCAATCCAGCCCTCGGTGCGGCTGGTGAGTTCCTGCTGCGTCCGTTTGTCTGCCTCCACGATGCCAACAGCACGAACCTCTGTGCCAAAGGGTGCTTTCTCTGCTTTGGCGGTGCGAACGCCCATGGTTTGAATGGTTTCCGGGGATATTTTCACTATTCCGGGGGCATCACCCCCATTATTTGACTCTTCATAGACCGGCACTAAATCCATTCCCATTGGTGATTTTCCGGGTTTATCCATGCGGTAGCTAGAATCCATTGGTGCAACCCAATAAAGGATTTTCTTCTCGCCCGATTGCTTGGGTGCGTCCGTTGCATTTTCTTCCGAACCTGCAACCGGCACTAAATCCATGCCGCAGATCGGGCATGTGCCTTCATGGTCAGAAATATAATGCGGGTGCATTGGGCAAGTATATTGCTCCGCTGCCAATGCTGGCAAGGCAAAGACCATGACAAGCAATGTGAGGATTAAACTAATTTTTTTCATGGGAGCCTCCCGCGATGTGGCTGTTAATTTGAGCGATGATTATTTTGTGATGGGCGTGATGGCGGATAAGCCGCTGGTCAACATCCAGCCGATCCACCTTTGCTTTCAAATAAATGTCGTAATCCAATTCGCCAGATTCAAAATGGCGCTCGTTGGAAGCAATCAGTTCATTCAAAGCAGCCTTCTTCTTTTTCAGCACAGCAACATTTTTGAGTAAAATATCTAACTCGTTTTGCAGCACATTCATGCGGCTTGACCACTGGCGTTTGGTATCTTCGTATGTGGATTTGGCACTGCGCTCGGCAGCCTCTGCCGCCCGAAGTTTTGGCTTCTGATTGCTCGATGCCCAGAGTGGAATAGAAATGCTGGCCTTTATGCTGAACGTATCACTCAAATTATTGCCACCCACTGAATCACGCTGCATATAAGCAGTTTGAATGCCATAATTAGGGCCAAAGGCGGCATCAGCTTCATCAACACTCTTGCGTTTTACTGACACATCTTCTTTGGCAATGCGTACTGGATAAAGATTTTCTCCATCCCCCGGCCACTCGGATGCCATGTCTTCAACTACGGCACTATCTGGTACTTCACCAACCAGCCAACGCAACTCTTCCTTGGCCTCAATACGCTCCTGACTTATTTCATTCAAGCTGTGTTGCACTTCCAGCTTTTCTGCATCAAAGGCAAAGAACTGGCCGTACACCGAACTACCAGCTTCGGCGCGGCCTTGCAGGTGTTTGTCAATCGTGCCGTAAAGGGCAACCTGCTTCTTCGCTGCATCTTCCAATTCATCCAGCATATGGAGTTGTACCAGCCGCTTGATCAGCAGTGCTTTCAGCTGCGCCTCGGCATAATCCGCCATCAGCTTTTGCTTGGTTGATTCTGCCTGACGCATTCCTGATCTGGCTTTACGCAAAGAGTAGCTGGGAATCTCCTGCCTGAACTCAATGCCCTTAGAGGTCATGCGCTCTGTGCCAAACGAAAAACTATCGGTCGGCAGGTTGTTCACGCCAATGGATACGGTGGGATCAGGCAAGCCAAGCTCACCGTCTGCCAATTCGTTCTGGCGTTCGCTTTCTGCCAAAATTGCATCCACCTGCGGATGGTTTTTTAGCTTTTCCAGCAAAGCGTCAAATGTTTCTGCGTGGGCGGGGGCTGCAAGTGCTACCCATATCAGGCAGACACTAGCATAAAATGCGTATCTCATAAAAATCTCCGTTGTTAATTGCTCTCCGCCGCACAAATGCAGACGAATAGCCACCAGAATGCAGACGCATTACGGGCGTGAAAAACTTAGGAGATACGTTTGGGAGGGTAGTCGATGCCGTATGGGTGCAGTGACTTCATAAAATCACTGGCAGGTAAAGCAGCTTTATTAGTGCCAATCAGTTGATTAGTGGATAATTGATTGGGTAAAGCAGCGTTGGTGGTGACCGTGCAATGACCGCATCCGCATTTGTCACAATCTACCATTTGGTTATCGTCGGATGATGATTCAGATTCAGCATCCGCTTTATCCATACCGTGGCACGGCATATCACTAGAAGCACCGTCCATCTGCATTGCTTGTTCCTGCATATCAGGGCAGTTGCAAGCCGCAAGCGCAACGGATGCCGTGGTTTGCATAGCAAACAGGGCAATCACCAGCATGATACAGATTTTCTTAAATTGCTTCATAGACCAATAGTTTACCATTTTATGCGAAAATGTCATCAAATATCTCATATATCACCATTTTTCCGCTGCTTTTAGAATAGCTTCACGGGTGAAAAGATTGCGGGATTTCCACATACTGAATTTGTTCCATAATAGATAAAGCGTGTGCTGTGGCGGTTTTGCGGGTTGGTGCAATTGTACCAGCTTACCAGAGGCTAAATCATCGGCGACCAGATATTTCGGTAATACGCTATACCCCGTACTTTCGCAAAGCAGTCCGTGAATAATACTGAGGTCTTCAACGGTGATAATTGGGCGATTCACGCTATCCTCGTTAAAAATTTCCAGATAATATTGGTGGATGTAATTGAATGCCTCCTCATATACCAGCAGCGGTATGTGCGATAAGGTTTGTGGAATAATAGGTTTGCCATTGAGCTTTTTAAGCCATTTTGCGGATGATACCAAAATAAGCTCGTCGTTGAACAGTATGCGGCTACCAATATCTTTCTTGTCGCTCATATATTCCACAATTGCCAAGTCCAGACTATTATTGCATATCAGCTGATATATTTTCTGCGGGGTGTTGACCTGTAATACGGTCTTAATATCATGTGTCGCAAGAGAGGCGAAAACAGGAATCATTTTCGCATTTACAAACTCTTTCGGCCCACCAATATGAATTGTGCCTGCCACCTCATCACTAACGGTACGAGATTGATTAAAAATAACCTCGATAGAATCAACATGATATGCAAGCGAGCTGGCAAGTTCATCTGCCACAACGGTGGGTTTCATGCCTCGGCCATTGCGCTCAAAAAGTTTCTTATTTAATTGTTGCTCTAGTGAAGCTATTTGCTTGGAGATGGCCGGTTGGCTCAGCCCTAGATGGTTGCTGGCTTTGTTATATGATCCGCACCGATACACCGCGATAAATGTTCTGATAAAGGTAAAATAACTCATCCATCATCCTGCGACTCGTTGCAGTTTGAATGATTGGCATACTCAAACTCTAATGTTGAATGCCCAACATCAAATTGCTCCGAGAGCATGGCTTTTAGGGCGGCTTTTACTTTCTCAATATCCGCTGGCATCTCACTATCAGCTACCACATGCGCCTCCAGCGCATTATGCTGCTCATCCAGCTGCCAAATATGCACATGGTGGACGTTTTTGACTCCCTCCATCGCTTCCATGGCCGCAATCACTTCATCAATCGATAAATGCTCCGGAGTGCCTTCCATTAACAAATGGATGGTTTTGGGAAGCATGGTAAAGCCCTGCCATAGCACATATCCGGCAATCACCAATGTCAGCAGCGTATCAACCCAATACCAGCCATAGAGCAAAATCAGCGTACCGGCGATGATCACGCCGACCGAGGCCAGCGCATCCGATACATTATGCAAAAAGGCCGCTTTGATATTCATGCTGTTTTTTGACATGGTATAGGTCAGCACGGCAGTGGCAATATCAACCGCAAGCGCAATCCCTGCAACAATCACCACTGTCCAACCTTCAATTTCTTTTGGCTCGGCAAACCGCCACAATGCTTCATAGATTAGATACAAGCCGATGATGACAAGCGTGGTTAGATTAATCAGCGCGGCAATCACCTCGGCGCGTTTATAGCCAAAGGTTTTAAGCTCATCAGCTGGTTTACGGCCTATCTTCCTTGCAAACAAAGCAATGCCCAGTGAGGCAGCATCACTTAAATTATGCAGCGCGTCAGCAATGAGAGATAAGCTGCCGGATAATACCCCACCGACTACTTGCGCAAATGTTAGCAGGACATTCACGCCAACCGCTGCGATGAGCTTGCCATCACCCATATTTTCTGTGCCGTGGTCGTGTGAATGTCCCATAGTCAGTTCCTTTATTGCGTGTTGGAATTACCCATCTAGTTTTTGTTCCACTTATTGTTTTGCATATTGCCCATATCTTTGTGCATTTGCTGCATTTCTTTCATATGCTCACGCATGGCGGGGCAATTGTCGTAATCGCCATTACATTCTTCTTGCATCTGATCCATCATTTTGCCCATATTCTGGTGCCAGCTGCGCATAGATTTCATTTGATCCTGCATGGAACAGCTACCATCCTTCATGCAATCGATCATTTGGCTGCACATAGGACAATTGCCATTGCACATCATATGCATACCCTGCATATTTTTGCCGGATTGCATGTTTTGATGCATGTTGGTGTTTTGCTGGGTAGTATCTTGTGCGTACACCGCCAAGGGGATGGCAATCAGTGCAAGCGCAATAAAACTAATAATCTTTTTCATAAAATATCCTTTGTAGATTAATGGTTGGTGGTTACATCTCCGAGGTTTTTGCCTCATCGAATTTAGGTGAGCGGGTGATTGTTTCGGAACGAAAGCTGCTGGTTAAAAGCAACAGCACACCTATAAAAATAAAACTGTCGGATAGGTTAAAGGCAGGCCAGTGATAGCCAAAGGCATGAAAATCCAGATAATCAAACACGGCAGAAAACCGTAACCTATCGATGGCATTGCCGATGGCACCGCCGATGATCAGACCAAGCGCAGTAGCGGTTAAGCGATCTTCTGTCTTGTAAAGCCACCGCGTTAGCATGAGAACGATGATGATCGCTAGAATCGAGAGTATCCATTGTCCTTGCGGAACCTCTTGCAGCATGCCAAAGCTGATGCCGGGATTCCACACCAGCACCAGATTGAAAAACGGGGTGACTACCAGCGGCGTTTTTGCGCCTGCGATGGTGGCAAATAACATTTGCTGAGTAAGCTGTATCAGCAGCAGAGCAATCGCGGCGATGGCCATACCAAATCGTGTCATGACTGCCTCGCTTCTTTTAGTTCTTTAGGCTTGTAAGCCAGTAGGCGAAGGGCATTGAAAACGACTATGAGAGTGCTTCCTTCATGCAGAACGACGGCTGGGCCGATATTCAGCCCCAAAAGTGTAGCGGGAACGAGAAATGCTACCATACCAAGACTGACCCACAAATTTTGGCGGATGATGCGCCGTGTAGAACGGCTCAAACCGATTGCTAGTGGCAAATGATCTAGATTATCAGCCATTAAAGCAACGTCAGCTGTTTCGAGTGCTACATCGCTACCGGCTGCACCCATCGCGATACCAATAGAAGCTGAGGCCATTGCTGGCGCATCGTTCACGCCATCTCCGACCATCGCAATACCGCCTTCGCTTTTCAGTTTTTTAATTTCAGCAACTTTATCGGCAGGCATTAGATCCCCGCGCGCTTCATCAAGCCCCACTTCTTTTGCTACCGCATCAGCAACCTTTTGGTTGTCGCCTGAAATCATAATCATCTGCTTGATACCAAGTTGGCGAAGGGTTTCTATGGTTCGCTTAGAAGCCTCGCGGGGGGTATCCATCAAGCCGATCACACCTAAATAACGATCTCCACGACGGACGATCATTGTGGTGCGTCCATTCTCTTCTAAAGACTCAACAATCTTGCGTACATTTTCTGGCAGTGGTGAACCTTCGACTTCAGCGAACAAATCATCTTTACCAATGTGGACTAATTCACCTTCAACGACTGCCTGAATACCCCGTCCTGTGATGCTTACTAAATCAGTGGCATCTGGAATATTAAACCCTTTGCCAAGTTCACCTGATTCCAGTCGTACTGTCCCATCACGCACAACTGCCTTGGCGAGCGGGTGCTTACTAAGGTCTTCTACAGCAATAGCATTTCGTAACAGTTCAACTTCGTCAACATCATCAGCAGTGCTAATATCAGTTACTTTTGGCTCACCCTCAGTGAGTGTTCCTGTCTTATCAAAGGCCACGGTATCAAGACTACCGAGCCCTTCAAGGGGTGCGCCGCCTTTGATCAATACACCGCCACGTGCCGCTCTCGCAATTCCACTAAGCACAGCGCTCGGTGTAGCGATTGCGAGCGCACAAGGGCTTGCCGCGACCAGTACGGCCATCGCTCGATAAAAGGACTCGCTGAAGGGTTCGTTAAAAAAAAGTGAGATTATTAATAGTAGGATAACGCCGATAATGACTGACGGAACAAAATATCGCTCAAACTTTTTAGTAAATTCCTGGGTTGGAGAAACACGGGTTTCCGCTTCGCTTACCATTTTGACAACACGTGATAACGTGTTTTCAGACGCTAGTTTTGTGACTTGTATCTTTATAGAGCCGGACTGATTTATGGTTCCTGCGAATACCCGGTGTTCGGGCGATAACGACTCAGGATCATTTGTGGCTTGTTTGGCATTGGCTACAGGCCTTTTATCCACTGGGACGCTTTCGCCAGTAATAGGTGCTTGGTTAATACTTGTCTCTCCTTCAATGACAAAACCGTCAGCAGGAACACGCTCGTCTGGTTTAACAATAACAACATCACCAACCACCAACTCTTCAACGGGCACTTCAACCTCGACATTGTCCCGCCGTACACGTGCTATACGCGGCGCAAATTCAGATAATGACTCAATGGCACGTTTGGCACGGCCCATGGCGTACCCTTCCAAAGCATGCCCCATGCTAAATAGAGCTAATAGAAAGGCACCCTCAGCCCAAGCTCCGAGCGACGCCGCACCAGCGGCAGCAACAATCATCAAAAAATCGATCTCGAATTTACCTGCCCGAATTTTTTCAATGGCTTCAGCAATGGTGAACCAACCACCAAAGAAATAGGCCGCTAGAAACAAACATAGCGGTATCCAACTATTGACTTCCAAAAAGGTTTCCAGCAGCCAGCCAATCAATAAGGTTGCGCCGCTTAGTATTGCAAAAAATAACTCTGTTCTTGCACCAAAAATGCCTGTGTGCTGATGCCCTTGTCCCATTTTATTCTCCGTTTGCTTTTCTTAATTCTGAGATAGCCGTATTAAAAATACGCCACGCACTGCGTAAAAACAGTGCGGCAATCAAAAATGCGACAATGATATCTGGCCAGTGACTTTGGGTGAACGCTACGCCAACGGCGGCCAGCATTACCAGTACATTGCCAACGGCATCGTTACGGCTGCAAATCCACACCGATTCACGGTTGCTGTCACCTTCACGGTAGCGATAGAGCATCCATGCACTGGCGATATTAACCAATAATGCGAGCAATCCAATTGCCCCCATTACTTCCGCCTGCGGCACGGCTTCGGTGGCGGCACGATAGATACTGCTGCCGACCACCAGCAAGCCGAACAATCCCATTGTGCCACCTTTAATCAACGAGGCTTTGGCGCGGGTAGAAAGTGCCTTATCCAGCACATAGAGTGAAATGGCATAATTGGCAGCATCGGAAAAGAAATCCACGGCATCAGCGAGCAATGCCACCGAGCCTGAATACATGCTGGCAATCACCTCCACACCGAACATGCCTGCGTTCAGTAGCAGGATGATCCATAAAATCTTTCGATAACGCCCATCCCAGCCATACTCACCAGTGACAGCATCACAGCAATTGGTTGGTTTTTCAGTTTCGCAGCAATCATCACTCATACCATCTCTCTTTTTATTTTATCTGCGGTGTTAATATTACCCATGGTTACCAAATGCTCCCCATTGGAATGGTGACACCTGCATCACGACTCCACTCAATCAGATCGATGATAATCACTGGCGTAAGCCACCACAGCGCATCCTTTAAAAAGCTATGAACACGCTTTACATTAATGGAAATCTCGTGAGGTGATTTGTAACATGATGAGCGGGGAATAAAGCGAGATACAGAGTTACAATAGCGTGTATAAGCTTGCCCGAATTTATCTTGTAAAAATGCCTCTTCCTGCTTGATTAACGGCAGGTAAATTAAAACCATACCCACCGTTAGCACCAACAACACCGAGAGTTGGTTGCTGATAACGCCAATGCCTACTATGCCAAGCAGTGAACAAAGATAAAGTGGATTTCTGACTACCGAAAACGGCCCAGTAGTCACTAACTCCTCATTTTTGCGCCCACCAATAAATAATGTGCAATAAAAGCGTCCCAACATACAAAGTGCGATCAGCAATAATCCAATGCCATGATTGAGCTGATGCAGTAGCATTCTCTCTGGCAAGTAATAGCTGGTACTTAGCAACACAATGGTAAATGCTAACAGCAACAATGCTCTACCAATTAAAAGGCGGCTACGGTTTAAAGAATTACCTAATATCATGTTTCATTCCTCCGTTCCTTGCTGTGGAACAGGCGATACAGAGCTGGTAACACCAGCAAGGTGAGTATGGTGGAGGAAATAATCCCGCCGATCACCACTGTTGCTAGCGGTCTCTGTACTTCCGAACCTGCACCAACATTAAGTGCCATTGGCACAAAGCCGAGACTGGCGACCAATGCGGTCATTAAGATTGGCCGCAAACGAGTGAGTGCGCCTTCCATGATCGCTTCATCAACCGTCATGCCTTGATCACGCAGACCACGGATGAAGGACACCATCACTACGCCGTTTAATACCGCCACACCGGAGAGGGCTATAAAGCCAACGCCAGCGGAGATGGACAGTGGTATGTCACGCAGCCACAATGCTAATATGCCACCAGTGAGTGCTAATGGTACGCCAGAGAAAATCAGCAATGCTGCACGAACAGATCCAAATGCCATAAATAGCAGGCCGATAATAAGCAGTAATGCCACTGGTACCACGACCATTAAACGCTGCTTGGCAGAAATCAGCTGCTCGAATGTGCCGCCATATTCTGTCCAATATCCAGCGGGTAAATCCACCTTATTGCGCACAGTTTGCTGCACATCTTCCACGAAGCTACCTAAATCCCGACCGCGCACGTTGGAGGTTACCACCACGCGGCGTTTGCCTTGTTCTCGGCTGATTTGGTTGGGGCCATAGGCAATTTCTAACCGCGCCACTTCCTTAAGAGGTACATAGTCAGGCCGTGCATCCACACCTTCCATTTCGGCTTTTTCCAGCGGAATTGGCAAACGCTCCAGCGCATCAATATCGCTACGCAGATGCTCCGGCAAACGCACCACTAAATCAAACCGTCTATCGCCTTCAAACACCTGACCAGCTTCTTTGCCGCCGAGCGTCACTTGCACGACTTCCTGTACATCAGCGATATTTAGGCCGTACCGATCCAGCGCAGCGCGATCCGGCAGGATGGAAAGCACTGGCAAACCTGTGACTTGCTCCACCTTTACATCAGCCGCACCTTCCACGGTTTGGATGGTCGTGGCGATAGCTTGTGCTGAGGCAAGCAGCTGGTCGAGATCATCGCCATATACTTTCACTGCCAGATCACTACGCACTCCGGAAATAAGCTCATTAAAGCGCATTTGGATCGGCTGGGTGAATTCATAATTATTCCCCGGCACTTTTTCTAATGCTTCCTCAATTTCTATCACCAGATCGGCTTTTGATTTATCCGGATCAGGCCATTCATCCCTTGGCTTGAGCATAACAAACGTATCAGCCACGTTAGGCGGCATAGGATCGGTGGCCACTTCGGGCGTGCCGATTTTACTGAATACCTCTTTAACTTCGGCAAATTGCCCAACGGTGCGCTCGACCTCAGCTTGCATTTCCACCGATTGGCTAAGGCTAGTGCCGGGAATCCGCATGGCATGCAGCGCAATATCCCCTTCATCAAGGCTTGGAATAAATTCTGCTCCCATGCGCGATGCCATTAGCAAGCTAATCAATACCAGCACTGTAGCTCCGATGATAATGGCTTTCGGACGCACCAAGCTCCATTCTAGCATCGGTTTATACCATTCTTTGGATTTACGGATCACCGCGTTTTCCTTTTCCTCCACCTTACCAGTGACAAACATTGCCACCGCAGCAGGTACAAAGGTAATCGAAAGCACCAATGCTGATAGCAACGCGGTCACTACGGTGAACGCCATCGGATGGAACATCTTGCCTTCAATTCCTGTGAGCGAGAATATTGGCAGATAGACCACGGTGATGATGATGACCCCGAACAGACTGGGCTTAATAACCTCAGCCGTGGCTTCGGCGGTGAGTTTGAATCGTTCCTCTTGGGTCATTAAACGCCCCAGCTGGTGCTGCGCCATACCGAATCGCCGGATGCAGTTTTCAATAATGATTACTGCGCCATCGACAATCAGACCAAAATCCAATGCACCAAGGCTCATTAAATTGCCCGATACGCCGCGTTCAACCATACCTGTAATAGTCATCAACATGGCGATAGGAATCACCACCGCTGTGATCAGTGCTGCACGGATATTGCCGAGTAGCAAAAACAAAATGACGATGACCAAAACAGCACCCTCAAGCAGGTTTTTCTCCACCGTAGCGATGGTGCGATCCACTAAAGAGGTGCGATCATAGACAGCGCGAGCGGTAATGCCTTCTGGCAAGCTGTCGTTAATAACATCTAGCTTTTGCAGAAACGCGCTGCGCCACGTCACGGCTATTTTCACCCAGCAGCATCATGGCCGTGCCAAGCACTACTTCTTTGCCGTTTTGGGTGGCGGCACCGGTACGAAGCGGTGAGCCTAGTTTTACAGTCGGCAATATCACGGACGCGGATGGTTAGTTCATCGCGTTTGGCGACAATAATATGACCAATATCATCTTCATTTTTTACCTGACCGGGAACGCGGATGAGATATTGCTCACCATTTTTTTCAATATAGCCTGCGCCGATATTGTTATTATTTTTCTCCAATGCCTCCATCACATCGGCAATAGTAAGGTCATAAGCAAGCAGACGCTCTGGATACGGCATCACATGGAATTGCTTTTCATAGCCACCGATGGAATTAACCTCCACCACGCCTTTAAGATTACGCAGCTGCGGCACGATGATCCATTCCTGCACCGTCAGTAAATCCATTGGTGTGTACGCGCTGCCATCTTCTTTGAGCGCACCTTCTTTGACTTCCACCACATAAGAGAAAATCTCACCCAAACCTGTGGCGATTGGCCCCATAGATGGGTTCTAAGCCTTCGGGGATTTCGCTTTTGATTTGCGATAGACGTTCATTCAAAAGCTGCCTTGCAAAATAAATATCGGTGCCATCGTCAAACACCACCGTCACTTGGCTAAGGCCGTAGCGCGAGAGCGAGCGTGTGTAATCCAGCTTGGGAATCCCCGCTAGCACGGTTTCAATCGGGAAGGTGACGCGCTGCTCAACCTCTAATGGGGAGTAGCCCGCCGCTTCGGTGTTAATCTGCACCTGTACATTGGTGATATCCGGCACCGCATCAATCGATAGCCGAGTAAAATTATAAACACCAAGAGCCATCAGGCCGAGGACAGTGATCATCACCAGCCAACGCTGGCGGATCGAAAAATGGACGATTTGTTCTAACATAATAGTTCCTGTTTTTAATGTTCGTGTTTGGCGGCGGCTTTGCCGATATCCGCTTTCACAATGAAGCTGCCTTGGCTGACATATTGCTCACCCGCTTTTAATCCCTCCGTCACTTCGACATATTTGCCATCGCCTTTGCCGAGCTTGACGGGGCGCATCTCATACGCATCACCTTCTTTAACAAACACCACCGTTTTATTTTCCATCCGCTGCACAGCCTCGGTGGTGATAGCCAGAGGCACTTGCTTTTCGGAGATATGCACATCACCTTCAACCGTCATGCCAGGTCGCCATTTGCCTTCACCATTAGGAACTGACACTACGGCAATGACTGTTTGGCTTAAGGGATCAGCGGTGGGTAATATCAGCGTAATAGGTGCTTCAATTTCTTTGCCATTTTCAAGGGTGTGAACGCGCACTTTCTGGCCTTCACCCACCTGCGAGAGATCACGCGGGAATACATGGAATTCTGCCCAGACTTCCGACAGATCAGCGATGGTAAACAGTGCATCATCACCCGCCACATTGCCGATATTGGTATTTCGCGTTAGCACCACCCCATCGGTTGGTGCAGTGATCGTGTAAACGCTGAGGCTTTCATTGGATTCTACCGTGGCCAACGCTTGGCCTTTTGTAACTTTCTGCCCTAGATTCACTTTTACACTTCTGACAATACCTGAAAACCGTGCGCGAACATCGGCAGTGGTATTGCGGTTAAGCATAATACGACCAGTCAGTGTCAGCACTTCCTGAATATTCTTAGGTTCCACTTTACTAATACGGATACCAGCGGCTTTTGCGGCATCGGCATCAATCTCGGTGCGACCTTCTTCTTCATGCTCATCACCATGACCGTGGCCATCATCTTCACCTTCATGCTCACCTTCTTCTTTGTGTGCCTCTTTTTCATCGTGACCATGTCCATGTTCCTCGCCGTGAGCTTCCTCCTCATGCGCGTTGTTTTCATCATGCTCCTCGCCATGCTCTTCATGGTCGTGACCATCGGCAGCATAGGATGGGGTCACCCATTCAACTTGCATGGCAGCAATTCCGCCAACACCTAGAAAAACGGTGAGTATGATTATGTGTGATATTTTCATTATTTATCTCCGATTGAAGTTGTGAGTCGCTCGACATTGGCGCGAGCCGTGTGATAGCGTTTTAATGCGCCGTGATATTGGGAGCTGGCATCGAATAATGTGCGCTGGGCATCTAGCACTTCGAGATAGGGAAATTTACCCTGTGCATAGCCACTTCGTGCCAAGCGGAAGGCTTTCTCTGCCGAAGGCAGGAGCTTCTCATTCAGCCGCGTTGCTTCTGAATAGGCACTGTTCCAGTGCTGCCAGTTTTCAATAAGCTGTTGCTCTAAATCCAACTCAAACTGCCGCGCATCACTTTCTGTTCGTGATAGATCGGCTCTTGCTTTGGCTACATTGCCCTGATTTTGATTCAATACTGGAATAGGTAGCGACACCCCAAATACCAATGCCTGATCGCCACTACCCCGGAAGTCACGTACCCCAAGGCTGAAATTCGGGTCAGGAATAGCGGCAGCACGTTCCAGTTCCAGCAGCGATTCTTTCTCTTCTTTCAAGAACGCCAGACGCTGCATGTCAGGAATATTTTTTAGTTTAGCGAGATAGCTGGGCATGGGCGCGGGTGCTTCGAGCTCGAAGAAATGCGAGTGATCGAGCGACACATTAAAACTGGAGTCGCCCCATAGCCGTGCCAGTTTCTCCTTAGCTACTTTAAATTGACGCTGTTCCTGCTCACGGGCGATGGTCGCTGTGGCATAAGCTACATCAGCTTTGCTGCGCTGAATCTCTGGCTCGGCGGCGGCATTCACCCGTTTGGATACGCTGGCCAACACATCCTTTGCCAGCTCTTCCTGATCAAGTGCCAGCTTCACCGCTTCGGCTTCCGCCAATACTTCAGAATAGGCGATATGCACATCGCGCTCTAAATTGAGCCGCTCGGCTAACACATCAATATTCGCGCCTTCACGTAGTGCAACTGCCGCATTTTGCCGTGCGCTACGCTTGCCACCAATTTCCACCTTCTGATTAATACCCAACGTATATTCGGCGGAATTAGTTCCATTATATGGCCCACTCCCAGCCACATTTTCTGCTTCAAATCCGATTTCAGGGTTGAGCCAATAACCAGCTTGATCTTCTGCGCCTTTGGCGGCATCTAGCCCAGCAGTGGCTGATTTTAGCCGTGGCGAGGCATTGAGAGCTTTTTGAATAGCTTCGGATAAGGTGAGGGTTGGCCCGTTATTATATACAGATTCTGCATAGTTGTGGGCATCCGGTGAGTGAGGCTCCTCTGCCCATGCTGTCCCTGAAAGACTGGTGGCTGATAATAAGCCACCTACGCAAAGCGCACATAGTAAAGTTGTTGATGACATTGATATATTCCCAAGTGAATTGTTAAACACGCGCTAAAAATGCTGCTGGAGAGTGGATGAAGCCACACATCAGCAGTTCGCAGATACACGTTACCTGCGGTTATTTGCGAGTTTATGCTTTGGGAGGTTTTGAAGGGGGGTAATGCAGCTGGGAAAAGTAATTTTCTCCCGTTTGGGCATGTAGCGTTTGGCTGCTTGCAGCAATCGGGTCGGCTTTATTTCCGATAAACGCTATATGAGAGTGATGATGGTGGCTACAGGTAGCACAACAATCACAGGCAGCTTGTTTATCGCCACCATCTTGATCGTGCTGCTGGTCAGCTGATATGGTTTGCTGCACCCCGTCACAAATCATGCCTTCCGCGCAATCAGCATGGGCAATACTGGCGAAGTTCATCACCATTAATGCCATAACCATCATATATGCCGGAAGTTTTTTCATGCGCCCTAGCATAGGGCAAATAAATTAAACTGCAATGTAATCTTTTTTTTCAGGTTCATTTTATCATTGGATTATAGTATTATGTGTGTTCGCACCGATAATCTGAATTCAACCCATGATATACATCACAACCTATAAATAAACTTATAGGTTGTGATAACTATTTTCATTATTCTTATTGTTATAACCCCTTATAACTTTTCTTATCGGCAATTTAGCCAATGAGTAACAGGACGTTTTTGTAAAAAAATGACGATTAATGATATATGGGGGATAACGTGCCAATCCCAGAAAAACAGTACACTAGATTGGAGGCGCTTCTAGGGAAGTGGAAACTATCTAGGGACGATGTATTTTATGCAATAGAGAATGGTTTGCTGCATTGTTGTATCTGGCTACAGCCACGATATATGGAGTGCGGCTCAAAAGAAAATGGCTGCTTTCATGCCAAGCGGCAACAGCGCAAAGATGGGTTGGTGCTGGTTCGGCCAGAAGATTGCCACGCCATATTCCAAAACGATGAAGTGCTGGCGCATAGTTTCATACCCATCGAAAACCCAGATGATCTTTTACGCATTACGCATGAACCACCGCAGCCCTATATTTGTCTGAGGCTGCAACATCTGCTGGTGATGCATGATGAGCAAAAACGGTTTGAGCGCACCTATCAGATTCGCAACCGTGGCAAATCTTATAAGAAATCAAAACATAGTCGCAAAGCCCATCGCCCTAAACCCACGATTCAAGTGTTCAACAATTACAAAGAAGTGTTGGTAGATGATAGCACCTATCATTTCGGGCAGGTTCAGGCCGATATCGTCAAGCAATTGCATGATGCCAGCAAAAGTAGTGATCCGTGGGTGCATGGCAAAACGCTATTAAATAATTCCGGATCACAGGCGATGCGTTTTCAGGATGTATTCAAAAATAAGAAAGGCTGGCGGGATATTATCGAATCTGATGGGCGCGGCCATTATCGGTTAAAACTAAAAGCCAAACAATTTTACAAGCCACCAGCCGATAGCTCCCCAGAACGCAAACAAGCAGCCTATTAGCATAAATAGCCAAAAAGCTATTTTGTAAAACACTCGGCCTGCCGGTGAGAGCGATGCTAAATATTGCCGTTCCGCTTCTTCTTCCACCTTATTCTGATAACGGCATCCCATTTTAATTCTCTGTTTGAAGCAGCAGAAGCACTGCCTGTTGTTTTTCTGGTGAGAGGTTGCGATAGCAATGCAGCAAATTTGTTTCCTGCACATTCTCACAATGCACCACCTGTTCATCAAATGGTGGAAAGAAAAACTCTGGCGGCACTTTTAATGCGCTGGAAAATTCCCACAATTTAGAAGCTGACAAACGATTGCTGCCGCGCTCATATTTTTGAATTTGCTGAAACGTAATGGGGTTAGCAAGCTGACTTGCTAAGGCATCCTGACTTATTCCAATTGCTTTTCGTGCCTCGCGCAGACGATTGCCCACATGAATATCGATAGGATGTATTTCGCCATTCATGATTATTCCACCAGCTGCCATTGCATTTCTTTTTGGTCAAATTGCATGGCATAATGCTCTCCGCTATCGCAGCGTACATCAAATACATTTGTTTCTTTGTTATAGCGCGGTCCTTCGCTAACCGCTTTGCACGATTTGCCATGGTCATTCAGAAAAGCGTGGAAGCCTAAACGCTCTGATTCGTAGCGAAATGGGCGTATATAATCCCAACTGCTGGCCGCTTCGTAACGAACATGATTTTTGCCTACCATGCGCTGGCAGTTATCTTTATCACTGGATGGCAACGCATAGCATTTTAGAAAGCCGAGGTGGATTTCCTTATCTGCCTTCCGTGCATCGGCGATAGCACCTTCTTTTAAGACGATCGACTCAGTCGTGCTGGTAGTATTGCAGGCAGCTAAGCAACCACTTAATGTAATGGTTAATAAAGTTTTGTGCATAGATTTTCCTCCTGCATTGTTGATTCAATGACGAGGAAAAACCATGCTGGCACCAACTGGTACCGGGAGGTTAGTAAGCCAAACAGCGGCTGCGGTGTATTTCCGCAAGCGGTATTATATTTCACCGCCCTCCCGACATAAGTCGAGGAGGACTTTGGTAAATACGTAGTCCGAAAAGGACGTACCTGTTTGGGGTTACTACACCCCGTCACGGGAATGAGCATAAACTACTGAGGTTAAACTGCAATATATTCCTGCTCCCACTTAGCCCCCACCCAGCCCGTAGCCGACCCGTAGCCAGCCCCCACTAAACTGTTATAAAATGGGAAAAGCGGCTGATTTTCATCTCACGCTGCCCGTAGCCAGCCCGTAGCAAGGTCATCCTTAGCTCCCAGACAGCCCCCAGCATGATTTGCCAGATTTGTGTCCGAACAGTTCGAACACAGGAGGAAAACATGAACAATTCACACGAAAACAAACCAATCTCTACTTTTGACGAAATCTGCCATCTGACCATTGAAACGATGCGGAAGATGGATATGGAAAACCTGCTTCAACTCAAAAAGCAGGCCACCCGCGAATTTGATCGCGCCAAATTGACGAAGGGCTGCATTGAGCTGGCACTGTCGCTCAAAGCGCAGGATCAGGATCGCATACAAAAAGAAGCCGATGAAAATCAGCAAAGTCTTTTAGATTAAGGGTGGTTGCTGATGGAATGGTACAGGGCTTATCACGGCATGCCGAGTGATTCAAAACTGCAGGTAGTTGCCAGGCGCACCAAGCAGCCAATGGCGCATGTGGTGGCGGTGTGGGTTAGCATACTCGACACCGCCTCACAAGCCGACCCACGCGGCACGGTTAAGCTTGACCCAGAAGAGCTGGCGGTGATTCAGGATATTGAATTTGAAGCAGCCGAAGCCATCATTCAGGGATTCCGCGATAAGGGGATGATTGATGAAAATAACGTGCTGACTGCCTGGGCAAAACGCCAGCGCACCACATCCACCGAACGCTCCCGCGACTCCCGCGCAAAGAAGAAACAAGGTGCAACAGGTGGCAACGCTGCGCAACAGGATGCAGCGCAGGATGATGCAGCCGAGCAAAATGAAACGGACGCAACAGACAGAACAGAGAAGAACAGAACAGATTCAGAACAAAGCAGAGCAGATTCAGAGGAAGAACAGAATTCAGATAAAACAAAACAAAATAAGAAAAAGACGAGAGAGCAGAAAAAAGGAGAGTCTGAGAGGAAAAAACAGCAGATCTGTGGACAATCGGTTTTGCACGAGATGCTGGATATTTGGAATGCAGAAGTGCAGAGCAAACTCACAGGACAGCATAAGGCAATCCTGACCGAGAAGCGCAAGGCGTTTATGTCGGAGCGTTGGTTTGATGATTTCCAGCAGGATATTCGGGCATGGCAATATTTCTGCGAGATCATAGGCAGATCAGAGTTTTTGCTTGGCAAAATAGAAGGCAAGGACTGGACTGTTGATCTCACCTGGGCAGTCGAATCTCAGGAGCATGTTGCCAAGGTTTTTGAAGGCGGGTTTTCAGGTGGCAAGCACCCACCGAAACCACCAGTTTGCCAAATAATGGAATTGCAGGAGGCATGGGACTTTGTGCTGTACCGCCTTGGGCAAAAGCACGGCCGCGCTGCCATCCGTAGTTGGTTTTCCAACACCGCCGTGACCGCTGTCGATAACAGCACTGATCACACCATCGTCACGCTGGAATGCCCGCGCCCATTTGTCAGGGAATGGATCGAGCGTCACTTCCTCAGCGATCTGAATTGTGCCTTTGCCGATCAGCCGCATTACCAGGCAACCGCCATCATCACCGAATTAACCATCAAGGAGGCTACGTCATGAACGGAGAGCAACTGCTACAGCGTTCGCTGCAGATATTTGAAGAACGCCGCGCCAATTACGGCTTGGCAAAACATCACTTCCACGAGGTCGCCAAGCGGTGGTCGCTGGTGCTGGGCTGCGAGATCAGATCGCACCAGGTCGTGATGTGCCTGATCGAGCTGAAGCTGGCGCGACTGAAGGAAAACCCAACCCACCTCGATAGCATTATCGACATTGCCGGTTACGCGGCCGTGATGGTGGAAGTGCTTCACGATTTAGATCACGGAGGGTCAAGCCATGAGAGAAATTAAAAAATGGACAGTCACCGATGTTGCCGACCGATTCGAGGAAGCCGCTGCCACATTGAAACGCATGCCACCAGTAAAGGTGCAGGGATATTTCAACGCATGGCCAGAGGTGGTTCGCACCGTGATGGAGCAATTGCAAGCCGACCGCTTGCCGATGCGCCTCGGCCCACCACCGGCAGATGCAATCAGCCGCATGGAAGAAACCATCGAATGGATTTTCTTTCTTGAAGATGAGGATGAACGCAGACTGATCTGGCTGAGAGCCGAGCGCGTGGTGTGGAAGCGCATTTGCTGGCGTATCGGCTGTGGCCGTACCAAGGCATGGCAGATGTGGACTGTCGCCTTGCTTAGAATTGTCACACGCCTCAATGCCAAGCAGGGAGGGCGTTAAAGTGTTCGAACAAAAAAAGACTAAACAGGATGAACAGAATCTGGCATATTCACTTATAGAATCGCCAGAGCTGGGTGAAGATCAGTCCGCCCCTTCTAATTTATCACATATTTTTTATCAATTACACGCCGCCCTAGATAGGTTTGTGGCCCTTTTGTGCTGCGTTTTTAGTCCTAAAAAATCGAGGAGAATCCCATGGATGAGTTACAACGTTGTTACACTGTCAAACAATTGGCCGAACTATGGCAATGCAGTGCCAGAAACATTTATTTTCTACTTGAAAACCAACGACTTGCATGCCTTCGTGTTGGTAGAGGAAAAGGCGGTATTCGCATTAAAAAAGAACATGTTATCGCCTTTGAAAATGCTAACGAGATAACGGGTGAGACATGCAATCAGGAATCCCAAAATTCGAGCTTAACTGGAGAGAAGAACGCAAAAAGTTCTACGTCCAATGGCGAGAGAGTGGTGGACTTAAACGGGTTTCAACGTGCACAGATGATCCGGAAGCGGCAAAGCGATTCCTAGCCGATTTTATTGTCGGCTGGATAACCCCGACCGAAGAACAAAAAGATGAAATCACCATCGGTAAAATTATCGATATATTCACTGAGTTCAAAAAGAAAAAGCATCGTGAGCGATTTAAAAATGATTCAACATTGGAAGAACGGTTCATAAAAAGAAACATCAAAAACCTCGATGATGGCATTTCATTTCCGCTAGCATCAGTTAAGAAACACTGGGGAGACTGGTTTCCTAAACAGATCAATAATTATCATTGTAGGGAATTTGCAAGAATACGCACCGAGGAGGATGGCGTATCCTCAAGCACCGCAAAAAAGAGCCTTGATATTCTGGTCGCTGCGATGAATCACGCAAGAAAAGAAGGCCTGCTTTCCACCGTACCACATGTTGAAAAACCGCCAGAGGCCGAGCCACGAGACAAATGGGCAAGACCACCCGAAATAAAACAGCTGCTGGAATCCCTGTCGGTTTACCCGCATCTTGAATTATTTGCTCAGATGGCGTTGCACACATTATCGCGCAAACGTGCTATCTTGGAGCTGCAATGGAATCAGGTGGATTTTGATTTAAGGCAAATTGACTTCAATCCTCCAAACAGGGTGAGAACGAAAAAAAGGCGTGTGCCAGTACCAATGAATAACACATTATTGGCGGTATTACTCAAAGCACGAGAGTATTCTAGCACCGCACATGTAATTGAGTTTCGTGGACAGCCTTGTTATGAAATTGGACGAGCCTTTAGAAAATATGCTCAAAAAGCCGAGTTGGGCTGGATTACACCTCACGTCTTGCGCCATACTGGAGCAACGCTCATGGCGCAAAATGGTGTGAACATGGTGGATATTGCTGGAATTATGGGAGACCGTATAGACACCGTTGAAAAGCACTATCTTAAATATCATCCAGACTATCTCAAGGGTGCGACCACGGCACTTGAAAAAATATACGCCTAGTGTAGAAATGGTGGGCGGTATTGGATTCGAACCAACGACCTCTTACATGTCAAGCAAACGCTCTAACCAACTGAGCTAACCGCCCCCAATGGGAGCGAACGAAAATAGCGATTACTGCAGTTTTGTAAAGAGCTTTGCAAATAATTCTGGGATATAAAAGCGATCCCACGGGATCGGATTTAACTGAAAACCTTGCACATATGTGCAAAATATGCGATTAAACTGAAAAATATAACACAACATTACAAAGGGTTCGCACCTAGCGTTGGTGTTGACATCGACGAGGTCGGGGATTCGAATTCCTCATCGCCCACCATTATATATTTCAATATTACCTAAATAACTTGAAGTTAACTATTTCTTAACGTTTTCTTTGTAACTTAATGTAATGAAACAAGGTTTTACACTTCTTGAATTATCCATTGTGTTGGTAATTATTGGTTTAATTGTTGGTGGAGTTACAGCTGGATCTAGCTTAATTCGTGCAGCCGAATTAAATTCAATTGGGTCCGATGTTAATAAATATAAAGTTGCAGTTAATACTTTTAAATTAAAGTATAATGCGCTTCCCGGAGATATGAAAGACGCAGTAAGTTATTGGGGGCGCTCTGATGACGGAACCTTTAGCGGTCAATGCGCAAACCCCTTAACTAATTTAGGTACTGGCACCCAAACTTGTAATGGCAATGGCAATGGTAAAGTTGAATATGATCCTAATTTCTGGGAAAAATTTGGATTTTGGAAACATTTAGTCAACTCGGAAATATTAGAAGGAAGTTTTTCTGGAATAGGTCAAGGCTCACAAAGCGCTTGGTCTATTCCAGGATATAATATTCCAAAAGCGCGATTTGGGAATGCTGCAATTGATACAATGTATTGGGGAACTTTTGGAAGTGGATTTACCTTACTTATAGCATATGGTCATACATTTTCTGTAGGAGCCCAAGCCGGTGAGAATAATGCTGCTTTAGATCCCGCGCTGAGTCCTTCGGACGCTAAAGCGGTTGATATGAAATATGATGATGGTATGCCGGGAAAAGGCATTGTAATCGCTGCTGGATGGGATACTTGCACCGATGCTGCCACCAACACTAGCTATGATGGCGAATATTTGCTTAGCGAAAATGACTTGCTTTGCGCATTACATTTTAGAAACCAATATTAAAAGCCAAAAAAGTTTATTGGGCGGCATTATTTTACATTCATATATCAATCATATGGGGCGAAATCTAAATAAACATTCGTTAAATTTATATGCTTTTAGTGCTTAGTAATTTATCAGCCCCAATTATAGAATTGTATTAAGATAATACTTATTCAAATACAGCTCTTGATCGATTACTTATTTCACCTGTTTAACAGCATCTTCCAGCGCCATTAATTGCGAATCATACCATTGCTCTTGCGGAATGAACTGGTTAATTCCGAGGCTAAGCAGGGTTTGTTTCACTACAGTGTTTGCGCTTACAATAAACAAAAGTCGTTTAGAGCTAGCAACATCTGCTGCAATGGTTTCTACAGCTTTAGCTGCTGAAACATCAAGGAATGCCACTTCGCTAAAATTCAATATTACCACTCCGCGGTTTTCGGAAACAGAACGTACGTGATGCCCTAAATCTGCCGCTGCGCCAAAGCTTAACGGACCTGAAAAGTTGAACAATGTGATATTCTTATTGTATTTTTTAAGCAACGCTGCTTCTTGTGGATCTAAAAGGCTTTCTGCTTCTGTTTTTAAACTTGAAAGTTGAACATCGGCCATCTGTTTTACAAAGGCCAGAGCCGCTAATACAACCCCTAATCCAACAGCTGTGATAAGATCGACAAATACAGTTAAACCAAGCACCAACACCATTAACATTAAATCCCAACGCGGGCCTTTATGGGCACGAGTTAGGTAACGCCAATCGATAATATCTAATCCAACTTTGATTAATATGCCGGCTAGAACAGCATGCGGGATTTCTTCAGCAAGTGGGCTTAACACAAGTACTACGGCTAATAAAAGCAATCCGTGAACCATACCTGAGATTTTAGTTTCGCCGCCCGTACGAATATTAATCACCGTACGCATGGTTGCGCCTGCTCCGGGAACGCCGCCAACAAAGCCGGCAGCCATGTTACCAATACCCTGCCCCACCAATTCGCGATTTGAGTCGTGTCGAGTGCGCGTCATATTATCGGCAACTAAAGAGGTAAGCAAACTATCGATTGCCCCTAATAAAGCCAGCAATAAGGCAGCTTCAATCACAACATAGAGTGTGTCAACGGAAAGACTTGGTATAACCAGCGATGGCAAACCAATCGGAATGTTACCTAAAATTGGTGCACCCGGCATTAGCACGCATATAATGGTTCCAATGATTAATGCCGCTAGAGGAGAAGGTAAAAATTTCCCCCAAGCTTTTGGCCAAAAGAAAACTGTTAGCAGGGTAAATATGGTTAACCCTAATGCATAAAGATTCGGATTCGTTGCCGCATCCGGTACGGAGCTTAAGGCTGCAATAACACCAGAACCTTCTGCTTCTGAGCCAAATATTCTAGGCAGTTGTAATGCGATAATAATGCAGCCAATGCCACTCATAAAACCTGATATTACAGGGTAAGGAACTAATCGAATATATTGGCCTAATCGAAATATGCCAAATAATATCATAAAAGCACCCGCTAGAATGACGGATGTAAAAACCAAAGCCGGACTATCTGATAATACACTATAGATGCCCGCAAAAACAACCACCATCGGCCCTGTGGGGCCCGAAATTTGAGAGCCCGTGCCTCCAAATAACGAGGCAAAAAAGCCCACCATGATAGCACCCCATAGCCCAGCAATAGGCCCAACACCCGAGGCTTCACCAAATGCAAGGGCGAGTGGTAGTGCAATAATGCCGGCAGTAATACCGCCCAATATATCGCCTTTTAGATTATGCATTGGTAGAAAAGCCATGACAGTATCCTTTATGCTTTCTTCGTTGTTTGAAGTCGAATCGATTGACGTTCAATATCCATGATATCTTCAAACTTTCCTGTTTCTGAATTGAAAGCGGTGAAAGTACCATTTTCAATACTATAAACCCAGCCGTGTAATTGTAGCTTACCCGCCGCTAATCGCGAGCTAACATACGGATGTGTGCGTAAATTTTGAATTTGCACCATCACATTTTCTTCAATTAACTTGTTTAAACACGCATCACCTTCAAGATCCTTATGGTTATCCTGCACAATGCGCTTTGCAGCTTCAGCATGCCCCAGCCATTGCGAAACATGTGGCAGTTCTTTAAGTGCATCAGAGTTTAAAACACCTCTCATTGCTCCACAATCGCTATGCCCACAAACCACAATATGCTCAACTCCTAATACGGCCACCGCGTATTCTATTGAAGCTGTCATACCACCTGTATGCATGGAATGAGGTGGAATAATGTTGCCCGCATTACGGCAAATAAACAGGTCGCCAGGATCGCTCTGTGTAATTAAGGTAGGATCAATACGGGAGTCTGCACACGTAATGAACAATACTTCTGGATGTTGGCTGCTAGCTAGTTTTTTAAACAGCTCTTCACGCTTTGGAAATTCTGCTTGCTTAAACTTTTCTACACCTTCAAAAATTTTATCCATTTGATAACTCCTTTTTGTTAGACCTACAATTTGAAGACTATAATTGATTTTTTGTGATATTATAATATAGAAAAAAATATAAAATGTGATAGCCTTTTCCTATCACACAATATGAATGGATTATGAACTTAACTTTTAAACAGATTCGTTATTATACATCGGTTATTGAAGCGGGCAGCATTCGTAAAGCCGCAGAAAAACTGGGTGTGAGCCAACCTAGCATTAGCGCGCAAATTATTGCTTTAGAAAAAGCGCTTGATACGAATTTGCTTGAACGCTCGCGCAATGGGTCTATTCCCACTGCTTTAGGACGTAGTATGCTGCCGGCTATGCAACAGATGCTACAAGCGAATCATAAAATCATCAATATTGCTCGAAATTATACAAATTCGCCTGGGGGTACGTATCGGCTTGGTGTTCCTCACACATTAGGCCCTTATTTATTGCCAGAGGTAATTCCTAAAATTCACCAAATATATCCATCACTACGCTTTTTTGTAAAAGAAGATACGCCTCATAATTTGCAGCAAGATTTGCTGCAAGGAAGTTATGATATTATTCTTACTCCTTTAGCGTTAGAAGTTGGAAATCTAAGCTATAGCTCGCTATTTACTGAGCCACTTTGCGTTGTTTCTTCACCCGACCATCGGCTGGCAAATAAAAAGAATATTAAACCGAAAGACTTTAAGGGCGAGAATTTTTTAGTGCTAGAAGATCGGCATCGGTTTTTTCTTAATGTGCAAAAATTAGCGCAGAAATATGGCTTTAATTTATTGCGCGACTATGAAGGCACTAGCTTGGATACGCTTCGATTGATGATTGGCACAGGTTTAGGCTTGTCATTTTTGCCTTCATTATATGTACGATCAGAAATTTCCCAACGTAATGATGTCATCTTACTCAATGCAGGCTTCCCTTTGCCCAAACGAGAAGTAGTTTTGGCATGGCGTAGGGAATCCACCCAAATTCACTTTTATAAAGCACTTGCAGATATCATCCGCAAAAATTGTCGCGACAATTTATCTGATTTCGTAGAGGTAACAAAAAACACTAATAAATCTTTATCTCAATAGAATGGTTTTTAAAGACAAGCTTTTAAATCGGATCTTCACATGGGTTTTGGCTTTGGGGACGCTTGCTTTCGCAGAGCATATTTCATTTCAATATTATAAAAAGTTTCGTATGAGATGCTAGTGTATTTAATGCAAACCATTCTGCTAACAATTATAGTTTTGAGCATGTGCTTTCAAATATTCTTGAGTGGAATTATTCATGAATTATTTCATAATGAATTGGCTTAAAACTACCATTGTTTGATTGTTCTGCTGAGCAGGCAGTAAGCCCAATAATTAAATCCATTTTTGCTTCTACAATCAAATAATCGCCTGCTTTACTTAGAGGAGGTTCAACTGTTAAATGTCCTGTTTTAACATTTATAGGCACATTCATAAAAATGTTAAATGCGGTAGGAATCATATCTTCCGTTATCCCATAAGGTTTCAATGCCTGCGCTAAATTACCAAAACATCCTTGATGTGGATTACTATGACCATAAATTATGCGGAACGTATCTTTAGAGCAGGGTGTAAGCAGAAAATCGTGCCGTCCTACGGTGTCCTCAATTATTTCAAGCATAATATTACTGCGGTTAGAATATAGTACATCACCTGTTGTTAGATATATTTTACTAACATAATCTAGTGTACGGCCAGATGATAAAACTTCATGAATATCTACGTAATTAAATGCAAGTAAATCTGCAACTTGCTGGCCTTTGGGGTCTATAACTTTTAATTTTTCGCCTTTTTTAAGTATAAATGCTGTGCCAGTTCTAGGTTGAATTTTTTGCTTCATATTACCCTTTAATCTTTTTTAATTTGGTGAAAAGGACATTTCCAATTATCTTCCACCACTCGACCACTATATTGCTTCACTTCAGATGTATGTCCATGTTGCGATAGCATCGGATTGACAGATCCATTTATATTTAAATCACGAGCATTTATAGATTCGCTTAATTTATTATAGACCTCTTTTTTACGTAATAGTTCAAACTGGCTATGCAGATTAAATACTAAAGCGGGGCACGAAAATCGGCGCGCTGGCCTGCTGGCTAATGGATGCAAACCCACAACGTAGAAACCTTTAGCACCAATACTCATACTAAATTGTGACGATTCAGGATTTGAGCTCACCGTTTCATCCCAATCGAATTTTTGAGAATCAATTTCGTGAAATGCTTGAAGCCTTTGCCACAATAATTTTTCAAATTGCAGTTCGTTTAAAATAGTAGAATCTTCGAAAAGCACAATAATGCTTAAGAACAAGCTCTCACTATTAGCGTTTGCTGCAAATTCCTGTAAACGTGATACAATATTTTCATCATGAAGATCTGAAGCCATGTCACCCGCATGCACATAGTCAATTTGTTTGCGTTGTAAAGCCGACTTTGCTCCCACACACGGAAATGTGGGTGTTGCGATTAGTGTATTAAATTGATCTTGATGCATATTCATAAAATTATCGTTTTTATTTCTATTCACCGATCAATAATGCTTACGATATAAATTTTTAATCATTAATTTAAATTTATAGTCTCTTTATTTTTTAGAGGTACGTCACAATATATTTTAGAGGCTAAGCATTTTAAGAATGATATTTCACAAACATAAGGATAGTAAAAATGGCTAAACCTCAAAAAATGGAAATTCCGGCACAGCATCAAGATGCAATGCCGGCTAATGAATATGAAATGCATCCTAAACCTGATTATGAACCTCGCTGGCCTGGAGTTGGCAAATTAAAGGGTAAAGTAGCACTCATAACTGGTGGGGATAGCGGAATTGGCCGCGCAATCTCTGTTTTATTTGCACGTGAAGGCGCAAAAATTGTGATTGCCTATTTAGAAGAAGATAAAGATGCTAATGAAACCAAACGCCTTATAGAAAAGGAAGGCTCTGAAGCATTATTAATTGCCGGTGATATTGGAAATAAAAAACATGCAACCAGTGTAGTTGAACAAGCAGTTGAAAGGTTTGGTGGATTAAATATCGTTATTAACAATGCAGCACAGCAATGGATGGAAGAAGATTTACGTGACATTACTGAAGAGCATTTGCGTCGCGGATTTGATAGTAATGTAATGAGTTATTTCTTTATTACTCAAGCCGCACTTAATCACTTAAGCGAAGGCGATGTGATTATTAACACGTCATCAATCAACGCTTTTGCGGGTATGGGCGCACTAACCGATTATTCTGCAACGCGTGGTGCTAGCTTAGCATTTTCACGTTCGCTATCTGATATGTTGGTTGAAAAAGGGATTCGCGTAAATTCAGTTGCACCGGGCCCAATCTGGACACCATTTATTCCCGGTACCATGCCAGCTGAACAGGTGGAAGGTTTTGGTGAAGATGTTCCCATGAAGCGCGCTGGTCAACCTTGGGAAGTAGCGACATGCTTCCTCTTTTTAGCTTCAAGCGATGGTAATTATTTTACCGGTCAAACGCTCCACCCTAATGGCGGCATGATTGTAGGCGCTTAAATCAAAAATCTTAAAAACCCTTCCATCTACGAGATTTACCCCCGATCCTTTGCTGATAGCACAGGATCGGGGGTTGGTGATTTACGCGGAATAATTGATCGCTTAGATTATATCATAGATTTAGCGCCAGACGCTATTTGGCTTGCACCCATTTATTTATCGCCCATCGTAGATGGGGGTTATGATGTGGCTAATCACACCAAAATCAACCCTTGCTTTGGTACGATGGAAGATTTTAATGAACTGGTAAAGAAGCTTCACGCTGCTGATATTAGTATCATTATTGATATGGTCTTTAACCACACAAGTATTGAACATGAATGGTTTGAAAAGTCGCGTCATCGCAAAGCAGGTTTTGAAGATTATTATGTTTGGAAAGATGCAAAGCCCGATGGTACAGCACCTACAAATTGGTTATCAAAATTTGGCCAGCATGCATGGGGATGGGATCATATTCGTGAGCAATATTATTTGCACATGTTTTTGGGTGAACAGGCAAATTTGAATTTATATAATGATAAAGTACAAAATGAACTGAAATCTATCTTACATTTTTGGCAAATAAAAGGGGTGGATGGTTTTCGCTTAGATGCCGTAACTGCATATTTGCACGACCCTGAATTTCGCGATAATCCACCCGCTTCAGTTGATGTGAGCAAACAAGTTTCCGGACGGTCATTTAACCCTTATACCTATCAAGATCATCAGTATGATATGCTAATTAAAGAAGGTGCAGATTATACGAAGAATATTCGTAAATGGGTGGGGGATGATTGTTTTTTAATAGGAGAAGTAACCGTAAATATCGATTCGGTTGAAGTATCAAAATTATATTCAGGCAAAGATAAATTAAACGCATGCTACACCACTGATTTAGCCGAAAATTGCGCCTGCCCCAAAACGATTGTTTCAATTCTTAATACCCTAAACGGCAAAGATTCGTATGGTTGGTGGCTTTCCAGTCATGATCAACCGCGGCATAATGGCCGATTGGGTGATGGTAGCCGAAATAGCGCCTGTTTTTATGCTCTTTTAATGAGCTTATTTGAGGGAAGCTGGCTTATGTTTCAAGGCGAAGAACTTGGACTATCGCAACCTGAACTGTCGAAAGAAGAAACTACCGATCCATTTGATTTACTCTATTGGCCTGATGCTATTGGGCGTGAGGGTGGCCGTGTGCCATTGCCTTGGACGAAAAATGATCCCAATTTTGGTTTTTCAAAAGGCAAACCTTGGCTGCCAATGCGCTGGAAAAATAAAGATGTAATTGAGACGCAAGCAGCTGATGAGCATTCTTCGTTGCATTTCTATCGAGCCCTTACGCGCATGCGCCGAGAATATAAATTTGGCCAGTTACCTCTTACTCACTATAGCAAAAAAAGTGATGTTTTGTTTTTAGAGTTCACATTTAAATCTAAAGTCATTAAGGCACAGTTTAATTTCTCAGATAAGCCGATTAAATTTAATGTTTCCGATGAAGCATCAATTATTATCGCTAGTCAGCATATTACGGAAAATAAATTACTTGCAAAAACTGGCGTTGTTTATTCGGTTTAATCTATCCAAATCGTCACTAGAATTATTAGCAAAATAATGGCTGCTGGAATGGCTAAGAAAATAATTGCTCGTGCTTTATCGCCACAAATTATTATTGCATCATTAGCGGCTTGTTCGTCAAATGCGCCATGCGCTACTGAAGGGTGAGTAGCGGGTTGCATTAAGTTATTTTCGCGGTTGCCCGGTTCTGGCTTATCCGATTTTTGCATATCGGCACCCTTGCCTGCGAGTTTTCTATCTAATATATTGGGAAAAAGCATATCGCTAAATACTAACTTTAGAACTGACCGGCCAACTAAAACTTCCCGTAAATTCTCATCTACTGCTTTGAGTACTGCTCTGGCTGCTACCTCAGGCTGGAAAACGGGGGGTGCTGGCTGCGGCATATGTGACATTCGATTTTGTGCCCATGTAAATTGTGGGGTATTAATTGCAGGCAGTTGAACTAATGAAATTTCAACGTTACGCTTATTTCGAATCAACTCACTCCGTATCGAAGATGTAAATCCGTTTATTGCATGTTTAGAAGCACAATATGCAGATTGATATGGCACTGAACGGTAAGACAAACCTGAACCGATATTGACAATATTAGCCATCGATTTAAATTTTAGTGCCTCGCGCGTACCATTCACCTGCCCAATAAATGTAGCATTTACGATTTTATTAAATTCTTCCGGTAACATTTCATTGAAAGGTGAAAAACTGGTTAGCATCAAAGCATTCACCCATAGAACGGGTTCGCCCACATTAGCAGTGATTTTCAAAACAGCGGCGGCCAATGCCTCATGGTCGCCTGCATCCGCCGCCGCAATCGCTATTTTATCAGCCCCAAACTCTTGCTGCATGGCTTCTAGACGATCTTCACCCCGCGCAATGATTCCAAGCTTATAATCGCGCTTTAAAAGCGCTTCAGCAACCGCACGCCCGATGCCTGCCGTTCCACCATTAATAATTGCAACTTTAGCCATAAATTTACCTTCTTATTTTGTGTAATGTGTTATCCGTCCATCGTGGCGACGGCTCCGCCATCAACGCGATAGTTTGAACCATTAACGAAGCTTGCACGATCGGAGCATAAAAATGCAATAACGGCTGCAACTTCATCCGCTTTACCGCGGCGTTTTAATTCTAAATAGGGACGTTCTTCTTCTAGAAAACTTTGTATTGCTTCTTCTTTTGATACCCCTTTTTCTTTTGCTCGCTTTTCCATCATGCCATCAGTCATAGGTGTTTCAATAAAAGCTGGAGCTACCGTATTAACCAACACCCCGCAATGCGCGGATTTGCGCGATAAGCCTTTGATGAAATTAAGCGTTGCTGCTTTAGCGGTATTATACACCGCCTCTTCCCAATAAGGTTGCGATGCATTTTCAGAAGTTATTGCAACTACTCGCCCCCAACCTTTATTCTCCATTGTAGGTACAAACGCGCGACACATGCGCACCACACTCATAAAGTCAGTTTGCCAACAATCTAACCAATCTTCGTCTTTTAGTTTTAAAGGATCACCTTTTTCGCCTGTGATGCCCGCACAATTTACTAAAATATCAGGCATACCATAGGAACTTTCACAAAATGCCTTAAGAGCATCAACCTGTGATTGATCGGTTAAATCAGCGGCAAATATTTTACAATCGCCTTTTATATCTTTAGCCGCTTGCTTTAATCCATCCTCTTTTAAATCAGTGAGAATAAGCTTTACACCATTTGCTGCTAACTCCAATGCACTGGCTTTGCCAATCCCGCTATCTGCACCTGAAAGCAGCGCAATTTTATCCGTAATTCCTAAATTCATATTATCATCCTTTCGCTAAGAAAATTAACGAGGCAGAAATAAAGATTCCATAGGTGAAAATTAAAACTTATCGTTAGTATATATATTTAATACCTATCTAAAAATTACTCATAAAATAATCTATAAAATCTTTTAAAAATAGCCTCACTAATCAATTTATTGCTAGTGGTGTATTATCAAAAAATGCTCTATTATTATAGTTCTCGAGTGAGTAAGTAATTTAAGGAATGAGTAATGATGAAAATTTATGTTGTAGTAGCGCTGACATTAACTCTTTCTGCCTGCTCGTATGAAAGTAAGGAGCCTTTAGTTATTGAAATGAAGGCGCGTGGGGGGCCGTTTATTCCAGTGGCTGCGCAATGGGAATCCGCTGAGCAGATGATGGCTAAAGGTATGGAAATGCTGAATGAGGGGCGTGATCAAGTGAGTGAAGGCCGACAGCTTGTGCAGACAGGTGAAGTGAACCAGCGCGAAGGCAATAATATGTATCGTCAAGGCGAACGCATTCGATATGAAGCAGAAATGCAATACCGCCAAATTAATGCTATTGGTGGCCCACCCATTCGCTATTAGCAAAAGGTATAGCTGAGATTAAGCCGCCTCTTTTGAAGAAATCATCGCATCGGTCAATTTTTCCATCGCGCGGGTTTCAATTTGGCGAATACGTTCGCGTGAAACTCCGTATTTTTGGCTTAAATCTTCCAAGGTGATGGCTGGCTCGTTCAATTTGCGTAGGGTGATGATATCACGTTCACGCGCATTTAAATCAGCCATTGCAGAAATAAGTGCATCGTGGCGAATATCGCTTTGTTGAATTTGTGATAAAGCAGATTCTTGGGTAATATCATCATCGGCTAACAAGTTAATCCACTCATCTTCACTATCATAACCCATTTTGCGATTAAGCGAATGATCGCCACCAATCATACGGGCATTCATCGCATCAATATCTTTTACCGGCACATCAAGTTCTTTTGATATTTCAGCCAATTGGTCAGGCGTCAGCGCACTATCTTCATATGCCCCTAAACGTGATTTAATTTTTTTGAGATTAAAAAATAAGCGTTTTTGTGTGGCAGAGGTTCCCATTTTAACGAGTGACCAACTTTTAAGCACATATTCTTGAATGGATGCGCGAATCCACCACATAGCGTAGGTAGAAAGACGAAAACCTTTTTCAGGCTCAAACTTTTTAACGGCTTTCATTAAGCCAATATTACCTTCCGACATAATTTCAGCCAATGATAAACCATAGCCACGATAACCAAACGCAATCTTAGCAACCAAGCGCAAATGGCTGGTCACCAATTTTTGTGCAGCGTCAGAATCTTCATAATCTTTATATCGCTTTGCGAGCATATATTCTTCATCAGCTTCCAGCATGGGAAACTTTTGAATTTGCTGCAAATAACGGCGTAAACCCGATTCAGATGATAAGACTGGTACGTTACTGGTTGTCATATTCCCTCTTTTTCTGGCGTATTATACTCTTTATCACCCTATTATGCAAGGGCAAGGGTGTTTTTCATAGTTACAAATTCGTAAGGGTAAGGCGCTTCGAAAGCCATAGCTTCATTGGTTTTTGGATGGATGAACCCAATGCGATAGGCATGTAATAATTGGCCATGTTGCAGTGCCTCTAACGCCTTTTGAAGTTCAGTGTTTGAGAGCGTTCGATTACGGCCATAGGTTGCATCACCTAGCAATGGGTGTCCGATATGAGTCATATGCACGCGAATTTGATGGGTTCTGCCGCTTTCCAACGTGCATTCAATAAGGCTAACCTTATCATTCGCATATGCCTCAAGCAGTTTGTAGTGCGTGCGTGATGCCCTGCCCTTATCGGCTTTAACGACCGCCATTTTTTTGCGATCGCTACTCGAACGTGAAATGGCAGCATCAACCGTGCCACGCGTTGGTTTGGGCACTCCATAACATATAGCATGATAGGTGCGGCTTAAACTTCTATCTTTAAGCTGAGCAGATAAATGCTGATGCGCGCTGTCATTTTTAGCGATGATAATAGCGCCACTTGTATGCTTATCCAGCCGATGCACAATGCCCGGGCGCTGCACACCGCCAATGCCAGATAAAGTATCGCCGCAATGGGCAAGCAGCCCATGCACTAGCGTTGCATTTTTTTCGCTGCTTGCGGGATGTACCGTTAGGCCTGAAGGTTTATTGATAACAATCACATCATCATCTTCAAACAGAATATCCAGCGGCATTGCCACGGGTGATAAATCAAGTTTTGTTGGCTCCGGTATGGTGAGAGTAAAAAGGTGGTGCTGCGCGGTGAGCTTAAGCGAAGGGTTTGAGCATGCCGCACCATCTAATGTTAAAGCACCGTCTAGCATCAGCCGTTGTAACTGACTACGCGACACCCCCTCAATGGCTGTTGATAGCCATTTATCAAGCCGTTGGCCGTGAGCCGATTCTGGTATAGCAATGGTGTGCACAAACAAACTCATAACAGGATAGACTTAACGAACAAGCTGTATTAAGAAATTGGTTATGCCCCATATTGTTGTAGAATATTCTGAAAACTTAACCCCAGCCGTCGAAAAAACGCAACTGCTCACCTTCATGCATAAGCTGGTTATTGATAGCGGGTTATTTGCACCGGAAGCGGTGAAAGCGCGTGGCATTGGTTTTACGCATTATGTTTTAACCCCACCGGATAAAAGCTTTTTGCATATTTCGCTCTCAATTTTAGAAGGGCGACCAATTGAAGCGCGTCAAATGCTTAGCCAAAAAATGTTTGATTTAGCGACGCAACTTATCCCTCATTCAGATAAGATATCCATTAACATTCATGAAATGGCGTGTGAAACTTATAGAAAATAATGTTATAGACCTATGCTATAACGCAGTAATGAATACGGAATTTTAAAAATTATGGAAGCTTTGCACTCGCTTGAAGCCATCGCGGCACCTTTACCAATTTTAAATGTAGATACGGATATGATTATTCCGAAACAATTTTTAAAAACCGTAAAGCGCACCGGCCTTGGCGCTAACCTTTTTGATGAAATGCGCTTTGATGATGCAGGCCACGAAGTTTCTGACTTTGTATTAAATAACGAGCCTTATCGTAATGCAGGCATTTTAATTGGTGCGGATAATTTCGGTTGTGGTTCATCACGCGAACATGCCCCTTGGGCGCTATTAGACTTTGGCATTAAATGCATTATTGCCCCAAGCTTTGCGGATATTTTTTATAATAATTGCTTTAAAAATGGCATGTTACCCATGGTGCTACCGCAAGAGCAAGTAGATACATTAATGCAATATGCCACAGAGCAAAAAAACCCTGTGATGAAAATTGATGTGGAGAATCAAGAAGTGATTGCCGGAAATCATCGTTTCTCTTTCGAGCTTGACCCATTTCGCAAAAAATGCCTTTTAGAAGGGCTTGACGATATTGGTTTGACATTAGAAAAATCAAATGAAATCAACCAGTACGAGCATAAACGCAACGCGAACCAACCTTGGCTGGCCGCATCAAAATAACTAAGGAGATTCCTCATGTCTGAACATCACACAAGCCCACTCATAACCGTAGCCGCACTATTCCTCGTTGGTTTATTAGCTTTTTTA
Source organism: uncultured Alphaproteobacteria bacterium (assembly GCA_963837025.1). Taxonomy (GTDB): domain Bacteria; phylum Pseudomonadota; class Alphaproteobacteria; order Rickettsiales; family JALZUV01; genus JALZUV01. Next base: position 22,537 of record CAWILT010000001.1, on the reverse strand, counting down.
GCATACCAATATGTACAAGAAAAAGATGCTGAAACGCTTTCAATTTCAGTTGATGAAGATTCAATCTCTGTAGATTAATATATGGTACAATCGAAACATATCCTTCTTCTGCCCGGTGATGGTATCGGGCAGGAGGTGGTTGCGCAAGTTAGCCGAATTATTGATTGGCTTAATGAAACAACCGATAAAAAATTCACCACGGATACAAAATTAGTGGGTGGTTGCGCGTATGATGTATTCGGCACTCCCCTACCCGATGAAACGCTTGATGCAGCAAAAGCGGCCGATGCGGTTTTATTAGGTGCAGTCGGTGGCCCCAAGTGGGAGCCTTTGCCCATTGCATCACGCCCTGAAAAAGGATTGCTCGGCTTGCGCAAAGAGTTAGAACTTTTTGCAAATTTGCGGCCCGCATTATGTTTTGATGCGCTTAGCGATGCTTCAACCCTTAAACATGAGGTGATTAGCGGGCTGGATATTATGATTGTGCGCGAATTAACGGGTGGCATCTATTTTGGTGAGCCTCGCGGGGTTGAGTTATTGGCAGATGGCCAGCGTCGCGGCTATAACACCTATACCTACACTACCAATGAAGTAAAGCGCATTGGGCGCGTTGCTTTTGATTTAGCGAAAAAGCGCAATGGGCGCGTATGTTCGGTTGACAAGGCTAACGTGCTTGAATGCACCGAAATGTGGCGCGAAGAAATGATTGCCCTGCATCAAGCGGAATATGCTGATTTAGAATTAACCCATATGTATGTGGATAATGCAGCGATGCAATTAGTGCGCAATCCCAAACAATTTGACGTAATGGTAACCGGAAACATGTTTGGTGATATTTTATCCGATTGTGCTGCTATGCTCACCGGATCACTCGGCATGTTACCCTCTGCCTCGCTTGGCGCCGAAAAACATGGCAAGATCGCGGGTATGTATGAGCCGGTTCACGGTTCCGCCCCCGATATAGCAGGACAAGATAAAGCTAACCCTATCGCCACGATATTGAGCTTTGCCATGATGTTGCGTTATAGTTTTAACTATAGTGCTGAGGCCGATGCGATTGAGAATGCTGTGAATATAACCCTTGCAGAAGGCTTCCGCACGAGCGATATCATGCAACATAGCATGACCTTATTAGGCACAACCGCAATGGGCGACCAAATTTTAAAAACGCTCAATGCCTAGTTTTATTTGTTAATAAATTTAATATAGAGTTCTATGCTCTATCATTTGAATAACAAATACTCATTGACCCATCATGTATAATCTTCGATAAAGCCGCTATGTCTTATAAAATTGCAGTTGTTGGTGCCACGGGTAATGTGGGTCGTGAAATTTTACAAACTTTGTGGGAACGTAAATTTCCCGTTCGTGAAGTGGTGGCTTTGGCTTCGCCATCTTCCATTAGCAAAGAAGTGAGTTTTGGCGACACGCAGATTCTTAAAGTTAAGTCGCTGAATGATTATAATTTTAACGATACGGATATTGCTTTATTTTCACCTGGCGGCAAAGTGTCTGCTGAATATGCGCCAAAAGCAGCGGCTGCTGGTTGTGTCGTTATCGACAACACATCACATTTTCGCATGGACAAAGATGTGCCGCTGGTCGTGCCTGAGGTCAATTCGCATGCGCTGAAAGATTTCTCAAAGCGCAATATTATTGCTAATCCCAATTGTTCAACCATCCAAATGGTGGTTGCGTTAAAGCCTTTGCATGATGTTGCTAAAATTAAGCGCGTAGTGGTAAGCACGTATCAATCAGTATCGGGTGCTGGCAAAGGCGCGATGGACGAGCTTTATACGCAAACCAAGAAAATTTATGTTCACGAGCAGCAAGATCCTGTGAATTTTACCAAGCGCATCGCGTTTAACGTTATCCCCCACATTGATGTATTCATGAAAGACGGTTACACCAAAGAAGAATGGAAGATGATTGCTGAAACCAAAAAGATTTTGGATTCCGCCATTGAGGTAACCGCTACTTGCGTGCGCGTGCCCGTATTTGTAGGGCATGGCGAATCGGTAAATGTTGAATTTAAAGAGCCTATTTCCTACGAACAAGCGCGCCTCATTTTAGATGAAGCGGATGGTATTTCGCTTACCGACCGCCGGCAAGATGGTGGATATGTAACGCCGCTGGATTGCGTAGGTGAAGATGCAGTCTTTATTTCGCGCTTGCGTGAAGATAAATCCGTCAAACACGGGCTTTCATTTTGGTGCGTTAGCGATAATCTGCGCAAAGGTGCCGCACTTAATGCCGTGCAAATTGCTGAAGAGCTTATTTATAAGTTTCAACTACAGCCGCACGCAACCGCATAATCGCTTCGGGTTTGCTTAACAGCATCACCACCCCATGTTTTTAAAAAACTATGCGCTAATCGTGCTTTTTTGCAAAAGCTTACTTGAAACACGGGCATTTACAGTTATGTTGTAAGCGATGACGCATTCACCTTCCAAACGCCCATTATCGCCTCATTTGCAGGTTTACAAACCGCAAATGACTACGGTTTTATCCATTTTGCATCGCGCAACAGGCTTCGCGTTGAGTTGTGGCTTAATTCCGCTGACTATTTGGCTTTATTATGCTGCTTATGACCCGATTGGTTTAGAAGATTTCTACGCATTAGCAGGCGGGTTTATCGGTATTATTTTACTTTTAGGGTGGAGCGTTGCATTTTATTATCATCTGGCAAACGGTATTCGCCATTTAATTTGGGATACAGGCAGATTGCTTGAAATTAATGCTGCTACACGCGCCGGTTATTTTGTGCTAGGCACAACGCTTGGCCTGACTGCATGTACGTGGATTTATCTTTTAAGTAGCGGTGCAATATGAACGATTTTGAATCTTCCATTGGTAAAGCGAGAGGCCTTGGAACGGCCAAGTCCGGAACCGGAGTTTTTATCGCTGAACGACTGACTGCAGTCGCATTAGTTCCTTTAAGTTTATGGTTCATCATCAATATTATGGGTTTAATTATCGGCAATGATATTACGGCCATAACGGGCTGGTTGAAATCACCCTTTAATGCAGCGTTTTTAGCATTGTTTATCGGATTTAGTTTTTGGCATTCCAAACTAGGAATACAAGTGATTATTGAGGATTATTTGCACTCGCCGCGCAGTCGTAACTTCTTTTTATTATTGAACATGAGCCTGCATATATTACTTGGGCTCTTAAGTTTAATGGCCGTATTCCAACTGCATTTTTTAACTGAAGTAGCGATTTAATATGAGCCAATCTTACGAAATTATTGATCATTATTTTGATGTTGTTGTGGTGGGCGCTGGTGGTGCAGGTTTGCGTGCTACATTTGGTATGGCCAATGCTGGTTTATCTACCGCATGTATAAGTAAAGTTTTTCCCACACGCAGCCATACGGTTGCAGCACAAGGCGGCATTTCCGCTGCGCTTGGTAATATGAGTGAAGATGACTGGCGCTGGCATTTTTACGATACAATCAAAGGATCCGATTGGTTGGGCGATCAAGATGCCATTGAATATATGTGCAAAAATGCCATGGATTCGGTTATTGAGCTCGAACATTATGGCGTTCCGTTTTCGCGTACGCCTGAAGGCAAAATTTATCAGCGCCCCTTTGGTGGGATGACCACTGAATATGGTGAAGGCCCTGCGGCAGTGCGCACCTGCGCCGCGGCTGATCGTACCGGTCATGCCATTTTGCATACACTTTATCAGCAAGCATTGAAGAATAAAGCTCAGTTTTTCATCGAATATTTCGCGATTGATTTGCTGATGGATGATGATGGCACTTGTCGCGGCGTAGTTGCTTGGAACTTAGATGATGGAAAACTGCACCGTTTTAATGCACAAAAAGTGGTGTTAGCCACCGGCGGCTATGGGCGCGCTTGGTTCTCTTGCACCTCAGCACATACTTGTACAGGAGATGGTGGCGGCATGGTGCTTCGTGCTGGGTTGCCATTACAAGATATGGAATTTGTGCAGTTTCACCCAACGGGCGTATATGGCGCAGGCTGTTTGATTACTGAAGGTGCGCGTGGTGAAGGCGGATATTTAACCAATGGCCAAGGCGAGCGCTTTATGGAGCGCTATGCCCCATCAGCAAAAGATTTGGCAAGCCGCGATGTGGTGAGTCGATCCATGACACTAGAAATTGCTGAAGGCCGCGGTGTGGGTCCGAATAAAGATCATATTAATTTGCACCTCAATCATCTAGCGCCCGAAGTGTTAGCGGCGCGCTTGCCCGGCATTTCTGAAACGGCACGCATTTTTGCTGGTGTGGATGTGAATAAAGAGCCTATTCCAGTACTTCCAACCGTGCATTATAACATGGGCGGCATTCCAACCAATATTCACGGTGAAGTCATTACCCATAAAAAAGGCGATCCTGAATCGGTGGTGCCTGGACTTATGGCAATTGGTGAAGCGGGCTGTATATCGGTGCATGGTGCCAATCGTTTAGGCTCAAATTCATTGCTCGATTTGGTCGTGTTTGGCCGTGCCGCTGCTATCCGCGCGAAAGAAACGGTTGTTCCGGGTGCTAAATTGCCGCCTTTACCTAGCCACGCTACGGACTATATTTTACAGCGTTTCGATAAAATTCGTCATGCAGATGGGTCAGTTCGTACCTCAGAAATTCGTTCGCAAATGCAGGCAACCATGCAAAAACACGCTGCCGTATTTCGAACGGAAGAAACACTCGCGCAAGGTTCTGAAAAAATTGCCGATATTTGGCAAAGCTTTGATGATATTCGCGTTTCCGATAAAAGCTTAATTTGGAATTCTGATTTAGTGGAAGCGTTGGAGCTTGATAATTTGTTGAGTCAGTCTGTGGTAACCATGGACTCTGCGCTTAACCGCAAAGAGAGCCGCGGCGCCCATGCTCGCGATGATTATACTGAGCGCGATGATGAAAATTGGATGAAACACACCATGGTTTGGCTTGATGGCAAAGGTAACGTGAAAATTGATTTCCGCCCTGTTCATATGCAACCTTTAACCAATGAAGTTGAAGCGGTTCCACCCAAAAAACGAGTGTATTAATGGGGCGTGTGATTAGCCTTTTGGCTATTTCATTATTAATAAGTGCCTGCTCGCAGCCGCGAACCGAATTTCCTGCCACTACGGCATCTGAAATTGAGATTGAAAGGCTGGCGCAAGAGCAATTTATTTCTAATGCTGATTTTGCACATATATACAAATCTATGCCTAAAAAATCAGAATTTGATTTTAGGCTTGCGGCTATTGCCGAGCGGGTTGGCCCCGCCGCTATATCGCTGTGCAATGAATTACGTACCAATGGTTTTATACCCAAAGAACAACGATGTGTGTTTATCGTTGAATTAGCACCTGCATCTGATGATTCCATCAACGCATTTGCCGATGGTCACAAAGTGGAGATTACGCGGCGTATGATGCAATTAACGAAAGATGACAATCAGCTAGCATTCATAATTGCACATGAATTTGCCCATAATATTATGGGACATTTAAACGATGCCTATCAAAATTCGCTAAGTGGCGCATTTATGGGCGCGCTTTTAGACGCGGCAACCGGCGGCACGGGTAATGGTTCAATGGATCAATTAGGCGGCGAATTAGGAACATTACATCATTCCGCCGATTATGAAAAAGAAGCCGATTATGTTGGCTTATATATACAAGCACGCTCAGGCTTTGGTTTAGATAAAGCACCCGAAATTTGGCGCTTGCTAGCTGCTGTCAATCCCGATGGCATTTATAATGCTTTTACACATCCTACTAGTGCAGAACGTTTTATATTAATGCGAAAAACTATAGAAGAAATTAATCAAAAACGTGCTAATAAGAGTGCATTAATACCTAATATAAAGAAATTGAAAGTGGCTAACTCATGAAATTTTTACCCATTATTATTCTAAGCTATTTCTTAGTTGCATGTACTGGCGCGACGACGCAAACCCCTAATATTACAGCGGAAGAATTAGCACGCGAACAAGCTGAGCAAAAGCGCATTATTCAAGCCGAAGGTAAAAGCATATCAACTGCCAAAGCTGTGTCAACTCCCGCTATGGTATCACGTTTGAACCGTGTTGCTAGCAAAGTTCAACCCGCAGGTATTGCCGTATGTAAAGATTTAGGCCGTAATAACTGTAGCTTACCTTTTTATTTAGATGATAGTGAAACGGATGCAGTTAATGCCTACACGGATGGTCAAAAAATTGTGGTTACGCCGGCAATGATGAATTTTGCGTCTAGCGATGATCAGCTTGCTACAGTTTTAAGCCATGAATATGCCCATGCTATTGAAAATCATCCGGCAAAGACTGGGCAAAATGCAACCGTTGGTGGCTTGTTTGGCTTAGCGGTTGATTCGTTAGCACGTAGCCAAGGATTTGATACACAGGGTATAGCAAGCAAATTTGGAGCGCAAACTGCAGTCATGCGTTACAGCCAAGGATTTGAGAAAGAAGCCGATTATATCGGTATGTATATTTTGCAACGTTCCGGTTATAATGTAAATCAAGCGGCACAATTATGGCGTCGCATGGCTGCGTTGAATCCTGATGGTATCTATACTGGCTCAAGCCACCCAACCACAGCTGAACGCTATATTTTGCTCGATAAAACTGCGGCCGAAATCCGTAATAAACAACAATCTGGACAAAAGCTGCTGCCCGACTACTTGCCAGCGCAATAAAACGTGAAATTTAATATTTAATCGGTATAATAAATACTATGGCTGAATTTAGACTCCCTAGCAAATCGCGCCCCACTGAAGGTGAATATTTTGAAGCAGCGGCGAACGCTAAGCGCATCAAAATATTTCATATTTACCGTTGGGATCCGGATGATGTTGATGCCAAAGGCGATCCTTTAAATCCTCGTATTGATAGTTATGAAGTAGATTTAGATCTTTGTGGGCCCATGATTTTGGACGCACTCATATATATTAAAGATAAAGTGGATAGCACCCTAACATTCCGCCGTTCGTGTCGTGAAGGTATTTGCGGATCATGTGCGATGAATATTGGTGGTACCAACACTTTAGCCTGCACGATGGGAATTGATGAATTTGGTGATGAGATTAAAATTTATCCTCTGCCCCATATGCCGGTTGTGAAAGATCTAGTACCCGATTTAAAACACGTATATGCTCAATATGAATCGATAGAGCCGTGGTTGAAAACACAAAGCCCACCACCATCTGGCCGTGAACGCTTACAGTCGCCTGAAGATCGTGAAAAATTGGATGGTTTATATGAGTGCATTTTATGCTTTTGCTGTTCAACAGCCTGCCCGAGTTATTGGTGGAATGCCGATCGCTTTTTAGGCCCTGCTATTTTGCTACAAGCCCATCGTTGGATTGCGGATAGCCGCGATGAGTTCACAGGCGAGCGCCTTGATAATTTGGAAGATCCTTTCCGCTTATATCGCTGTCACACCATTATGAATTGCACCAAAACATGCCCTAAAGGATTAAATCCTGCGAAGGCAATTGCGGAAATTAAAATGCTAATGGTGGAACGCCAAGTTTAATTAAGGCTTTAACTTTTTCAAACTAAAGCAGAATATGCTAATTTGTATTAGAATTACTACTAAATAAGGATAAGCACCTAATAACGCCACATTACGCGTGAATTCAATACCTTTATTGGTAATGATGATGGCTAACACCAATGCGGTAATGGCACCAACCCAAACTAATCGTGTCGGTATAGATGGCTTTTCATTTCCATGAGAACTGAAAATCGCTAATACATAAGCCCCACTATCGACGCTGGTTACAATAAACATAAAAATTAACAAAATAGTGGCTAGTTTTGTAATGGTCGCAAAGGGCAACATGTTGAGCAGACCGAACATTACTGCTGACATATCCTCTGTAGCAATGCGTGATAGTACTGTGTTATGCAAGTCATCAAAATAAAAGCCAGCACCACCAAATATAGAAAACCATAAAGCTGAAAATAACGTAGGCGCGATTAATGCCCCTAACAATACTTGGCGTATCGTGCGCCCCTTACTAATACGCGCAATGAATACAGCCACAAACGGCGTCCAGGCTATCCACCAAAGAAGATAAGTTATCGTCCAACTTCGCACCCATTCAGGGTTAGTTTTCATGCCCTCAACCTGCAGCCCTAGTGGAACAATATGGGTTACATAATAGATTATTGATTGAATAAAATTTTTAATTATCAGACTTGTGGGACCCGCCGAAAACACAAAAATCATCAACGCAATACATAAGATAATATTAAAATTGCTAAGCCATTGAATTCCTCTTTTTAAAGGGGTAATGCTGGATAAGCCATAGCATAAAGCTAATGCTGCTAATATAAAGCACTCTAACCATATCGTTTTATCATCTATCATACTTAGCTGGTCATTCATGCCGCGCTCAATTTGCATAACGCCGACGGACACTGAGGCAACTAAGCCGAATATTGCTGCCAGAATCGCTAAATAATTTATCATCTTGCTCGAGAGATGACGGCTTGTGAAATTAAAATAATGTTGGGTGGCGGCGCTCGGGATAAGCGGTTGCTGCTTATTAAATGCGAAAAATGCGATTCCTAAAGCAGCAACAGCATAAATTGCCCACGCATGAAAACCCCAGTGCAAATAGGTTATAGCCATCACTTGTTGCTCAATAAATGCCGCATCGGTTGATTGCATAAGCAAAAAATTGGGAAGGTTAGCCTTGTGGTAAAGCGGTTCAGCTGCACCATGAAATACCAATCCCGTGCCCATGCCAGCCGCAAATAACATCGAAAACCATGAGAGATGACCATAGGCAGGCGTTTCAAGCTCGCCACCTAAACGAATATTACCATATCGGCTTACGGCTAAGGCTAAAACAAATGCAATGATTGCCGTGCTAATCCACAATACCGATTGCCCAAAACCAATCAGAATCTGCTCAGATATAAACGAAATCAAACCGTGTAGTCTTTATAAATGATAGGATATATCAAAAATATATTTCAACTTAACGCACAATCCGCAAACTTGAAGAGCGATTGACAATATCAATTAATATTGCCGTAAAATCTACACCATTTACAGCTACTAAAGAATTTTCAGGTTTAGTTGCACAATAGGTCATTGTATCGCGTGTAATATCGTCAGCAAATGCTGTACTTGTGTAACCTTCAGAAAATAAATAGCCAAAGCGAACCGTATATATCTGCAATTTATCTTTAGGCACGAGCCCTTTCAAGGTATTGCAACGATTCAACACTTCTGCATAGGGTATCATACACATATCTTTAATACCCGCATAATCACTCGGATATTCGACTCGCGTTTGAGGATAAGGTCTATCGGCTAGCGTAGGATTATCACACGCAATGTCAAACTCTCCGCCTTTACGGGCAGCATCATATACCGGTGTTGGCAAACTCGGATCATTGAATCGATTTAGTGGTTTATTACGCCATTCATCGAGTGTAAGTGATCTATTGTCTGTACCATCACATAAATTAAAACATTGATTATCTACTTTTTTCAATGGCCATGAAAGCCCCTCATAGTAATTTTTACCTTCAATGAAATTGAAATACCCATCAGTCATAAATACAACTACTTTGAGTGCACCTTCACGGCTATTGTTTTGAATTACATCATTAAGTTCTGACAAACCACATGCACCACATGTTAAGTAATTTGATCTTAACAATTCATCAATTCTATCATCACTATAATATGCCATATTCGTAATATTCGCAAAGCTTGCAGTGAGGTCGGTGCCATATGAAATAAGACTTAATGTAAAATTACGATCAGAATTATCAAATTCCGATAAGCGATTAACCATATCTCTAATCGCTTTTTTTACTTGATCTTTACGTGTTATATCACTGGTTTTTGAAGTACCTTCTTCAACATAATCGTAACGATCCAACGAACCTGAAGTATCCACAATCAGATAATAGTCAATTAAAGAAGGATCAGAGTTAGCCCGTTGAATTTGACCTCTATCAGATATTGAAGCTATTTTATCTGAAGCTTCACCCGTTTCAGGATTCTTGAAACCAAAATAATAGGGCATTTCAATATTATTTGCATCAACTTCAATATTCCTGCCATCGCTTAAAAGTAGAGGACTAATATTTTGTTCAAAGCTAAAATCCGTATCATATTGACCGGGTGATAAATTAGCCAAAAAATAGGGGCGCACATCGTCAACCGTACCGTTTTGATTACCTGCCGCTAATGCCGAAGCATCAACAGCTGCGCTAATGGCAGTTTTTGCCATGAAAGCACGGCCTAAATCAACATTTAGCGCAATTAAAATAACAAATACCGTCGCTAAAAAAGCGAATAATATATAGACGACACCCGATTCATCTTTAGCAAAACGTTTTAAAAAATTCTTCATATTAACTATCCGTATATTATTCAAAAATAATGCAGTCTTCACCTGTGCAAGGGATGGTAGGGCATGTGCCAGTGCATGCACAGCCTTGGCAAGGTATAGGAACTTTTGCCTGACACACATTACGATCATTCAAAAACTCATCAGGGTTACAAATTGCCCTTGGAACACAAGTATTATTTAAATAAAACTCGTTAGCTTGGCATAAATTAAAGTGCCTGCACTCTTGTAACGCTGGAGGCTGTATCGCAAATTGATAGAAAGGTATTCCGTCAACTACTGGGCAAGGGCAGTTTAAAGGAACCAAAAAACATCTAAAGCCAGTAAATTGATCTCCTGCAGAACAGTCAATATAATCAGCAGGGTCACACCCAAATTGCGCGCCGTTGGATTGGGTTGGTCTACTTAAATTGCCATAACGGCTGCGATAGTAATGTACTGAACTTACCGTTCTATCTTCTAAAGGTTCAAAGTTTAAAAAATTCGGGGTGAAAGGCTCAAAACGCACACTCACTTCTGCACGCACCAAGTTATCATCAGCCTCTAAAGAATTAATTAATTCATCTGGAACATTATCATTGTTGGGGATTTCTTGAGTTGAATCATCAAAATTACCCGTAGCATTTTTACCTGCAGGGCGCTCATAGCGCCAAGCTTGTGTGGGCGTACCTGCTGCATCGACATCAATATTCGAAATAGTTACTGCAAAGTTATTTCTTGTACCATAGGGCGATAAGAGAGGAGCGGCTAATTCTGAAAATTGTCGAATCAAATCTTCTGTTAAAACAGCATTACTAAATTCAAATTGTTGATTAGTAGCATTTTCAGAATTTAAAGGAACCGACATAGCAATGGAATCGGCAATCGTGCTTGATGTTTTAATTAATTTTTGTTGCAGCAAAATATAACGCGAATAATCAATCACAGGAAATGCAACCATTAAAAGCACAGGTAGTAAAAAAGCAAATTCAATTGCAATACTAGCTTTACAGTCTTTAAAAAGATTTAAGATTTTTTGATTTAATAAACGCATTACGGCTCATTCCTTAAAACTGTAGTTGAAACTAATCTAATTGTGTTATCCTTATCTACCCCTAATATATCTGATAAGAGTGGCGTGACGATTGTTTTTGTATAAATTGCAGTGAAAGATGTGGTATCGCCCGGCCCGCCGAAAGCGGTAGATCTAAATTCAGTGTCGCATACACCATTTGCATTACTATCTATAAAATCACCATCAGCGCAAGGACACACACCCTCCGTTGCACAATTTTCTGCTGGAGTGGATTGCGAATTACCCATTACAACTTCTTGTTGGAAATCTAGTTTATCGAGTGAAAATAAACCGTATGATTCATCTTGCACAATATCTCTCACTCTTTGTTCAATTGCGGTGCGATCTACGGCCACTTTTGCTGCGCGTGTAGCCTCATACATTGCATTTTCTAAAATAAAGGAGAAAAAGAAAATTGTGGTGATTTCAATAATCCAAAATGTAATCGTTAGAAAGATCGGCAAAATAATTGCCGCCTCAACCATAACTGAACCTGATGATTCACGATTTGAAAAAATTCTAAGCATTAATGTCCCTAATTTAACCTTTATATAACATAAGTGTACCACAATAAGTATTAACATTATATTACAATGTACAAAAGAAATTCAGCGTAACGGCTTAATCCATCAAAAAAACCCGTCTACTGATGATTTGCCTCTGATTTACCACGATAGCTTGAACTAAAACCTAAAATAAATGGTGATCCTTGTTGGATTCGAACCAACAACCTACTGATTAAAAGTCAGTTTTCTTAACTTTTTATAGAAATCCTTTGTTATTGACGAACATTAGACTGATGGAAATTTATGCTTAAGGGGGGCACCGTTAGGGCACAAGAGGAAGGAAATAAGAATGGGAAGAGTAATCTAACAGATAGGATTATCAAACTTACCCAGACCGCCAATAGAAAACCGAGTATTATATTACGATACAAGGTTAGAGAACCTTATCGGCCAAAATATTAATCCTCCTTAATATAATTTTAACGCTTTGCTGCTATGTTACTTTTAGATAAGCGTGTTCTATGGGAGCAACCTAAGAACACCGCAACTAAAGGGACAATACTGTGAGTTTAGATGTTACGCTTTTAACTGAAGAGCAGATCTGGGGTAATGACCAAGGCAATGGCCAGCTACAGATGATGAAAGACTACGGCACGAAGGCGGGCATGAGTGACCTATGCATCATGCTGGGTGGTGCTATAGATAATGGTTGTAAAACTAGCGATGGTCAGCGCGCTGGCTCTCATTGGTCGGCTTCTTACAAAGATGGTGATGTTTACTCCGTCCACAGCAACGGCTACAGGACCAGATTGGCTCCGACTATGCTTAACCCTGGAGCGCGCCCCGCCTTGCCATCATCGGTTACATCTTCCATCGGGTTGAACAAAGCAAAGCCTTCGCGAAAAATTTCCGGGGTGGATGTGGTCGAATATGGAGAATATCCGCAGGTTATTGCGTCTGATAGAGTAAGTAGAAAATTGGAACAGTCATTTTCGAGAGGGCAATTGCAAACTACAGGTAAAACATACACATTAGACGGTGAAAGGTACGATGATTGGGGCAAGCCGTTAATACCAAGGGCATGGCCTGAATACCAGCGTAGGGGTGAGCGGTATATTCGTAAGGTAGCAAAGTGCCCTGATGGTCCTTCTTTGCTGTCAAATGATCGCAAGCTATATACAGGTGACGTATGTTGGATAGAGGTGCAGCCCATTGAGTGGTTGAAAGACCCTAGTGGTGTGATGGTAGCAAGGCAGGCACTCTTTTCAGGAGTGGAATTCGATAGAAAGCAGAAATATCATGGCAATTTTGAAAACACGGACATGATGCAATATCTGCAAACCGGTTTTGCGAAAGAGATACAAGTGAGCCGCGAGGTGGGCTTTGTCAAAAAGCACTCCCTTAAAACGCTTAAATTTATAAATAAGTTAATGACTAAGGATAAGGGCTTTACCTTTGAGGGCACGTTAAGAAATCTTCCAGAACCTGACGAGTATTTTAAGGAAACAGAAATAATTATTGACGAAGGTACCAAGCAAGAACAGTTTCCTAATCAGGCTACCGAAGAAGAAAAGCAAATTATCGGCGGGGCGCAGTATAGGCCTTTAGATATGAAGAATGGCAATTTTGGGCATCTAGCTAGAGAGTTCGCGAATAAAACTGCAATATTAAACGATGCAGTCATTGATTGGGGTTATCATTGGTCTCGTATGAATCCATCTGAAGAACCAAACCAAGCAAAAAAAGATTTAAAGCAACTTATCACTGATATACTCAGTGTGTATGATAAATCACCTGAAAATAAAGTTGGAAAAGCTGTCCATAAACTGCGCAAGCAATTCTCCGAAGAACAACTCGATAAATTAGTTAGCAACCTATATAAAACATTATTAACAGAAGAAGAGCTCATTAATAAACAAGGGCTTGCGGAAGAGACGATTGAGTATTTGCATGGCGCGGAAGTGAGTACTTCATTTGTAGAGAAGATACAGAACAAAAAGGTAGAAGTAGCGCAAACCATACTTTAATAAAATTTAAGAGTAAGGCTTTTCATACTAGCAATATCATCGACACTCTTAGCGATGAAACTAATTAACACGGAAATGTAAAAACACCATGTTATGCGGTTTTAACTCCATAGGAATGCCATTAACTTTAGCTAATTTCTGTATCCATACCAACAGCCATAAGAACCGTGATGTTGAGCAAATGAAGACGCAGCGCAATGTGATGCCTGAATATGAGAAGAAGATGAAGGCTGAAATCAGCGAAAGCTATGAGTCTTTCTGCATCGGTGCACGCAAAATTGATGATTCTGATATTCAGCTACTTCAACTAAACAAAGAGAAGCGTCTAGAACAAGTTGATTATCCTTGCTATGTCCATTTTACATCGCATCATTAGCCGCGATTTCGACATTTGTGAGCCCTACTATAGATGCTCCTTTTGAAGGAAGTGATAAACCTTCAATACTACTTCATATAAAAGGAGAATTTAGGAAGAAAGAGATAACTAGAAGATATTTTCTTTCTATGCTTTTTTCATACTGCTCAATTCTATCATTATCACTCTTTTTATTTGGACTAATTTCTCAGCTTGTTGCAGGCTCAATCAATGAAATGGTAATTGATTCCTACGCCTCATGCTTATCTTACTTTAGATATTCAATATTTTTCGTATACATAGCCTTCTTAGTTAATTTATTTCTCACTACACTAATTGGCTTATACTATTTAGGGGATAAGCTACATAGACCTACTCATAAAAATGGCATCTAATGTAAAGCTATTAAGACCTCTCTATTAAGCTACTCTTGTAGCGAGCATCATGCTTAGCATTATGCTCGCTAAAGCCCAAAATATCTTCCAACTAACCTTGAATGAAAACCAGCTTACTGGCCAAACCACTTTAGATATGGCTAACCACGGGTAGCGCATTATACGAAAGAAAAAGTTTCGTTTAACGGTTTTAAGCTTGTGAGTTTTCATTTTTACGGTTTTAAGCTTTTCTTCTTCGACGGGACTTGGAGTTTGAGTAATCGTCATATCTGCCACCTACGCCATGCTCAATAGAACGAGTAGAGCGGGAGACGTAAACAGCCCCACTAAACATAAGACAAATGCAAGAGCCGCCATACCAGTAGCGGGAAAGTATTTGTGTCGTATCGAACGATAAAGCGCAAATAGAGTGCAGATAAATGCCAGTGGTACAAATAGCGTACCAATGGTGAAGATTCCTAATATAGCTAAGACAATGGCGATAATGCTGACTGTCATGCCGTATTTCTCAATGGTGATGGTTTGGGTTGATGTGTTCATGTGTTTTCTCCTCGTTTCAACTGGTGATCGGGGAGTTCAAAAACCCATCATACGAAAGGCCGCATTGGTCTTCGGGCAAGCCCTATTATATAACCAATGCCTCCCCGACCATAGTCGAGGAGTGCGAATAACGGTCACACATAACCGCGTACGATATGGGTTTTGAAGCCCTGATAAATTCAAAGTAACGGTATTGATATAATGTGCAACTAATAGTTAAAATTGCGTTTTGCCGAAATGCCACAAATTTGCGGTTTTGCTCGAAAAAGCCCACTAAACACGCAGCAGCTATAAGTATGCTTCAAAACCAAACACTTAAACAAAATTTTTCCAATTTGCGAACATCTGCACAAAAGGGCATCACAAGGGCATCAGTCACTTTTAGCGACTTTGGCAAATGCTGTAACTCTTTGAAATAAATGGTGATCCCTGTTGGATTCGAACCAACGACCTACTGATTAAAAGTCAGTTGCTCTACCAGCTGAGCTAAGGGATCATTGTGGCAGAAGATGATTTGTTTACATCGGGCATGTGGGGTTTGTCAATGGTTTAACCGTCAATTCCGCGCTGTAATTCGGATAAAGTTTTATCGGTATGGTTTTTTAGTGTGCCATCTTTAATTGCCGCACGCATATCAGCCATTAATTGCTGATAGAATGTGAGGTTATGCAGGGTAAGCAGCATGCCTGAAAGCATCTCTTTTGCTTTGAATAGGTGATGCAAATAGGCGCGGCTAAACTGGGTGCAGCAAGCGCAGGGGCATTCGCTATCTAAGGGTGCAGCATCTTCGGCAAAGCGTGCATTAAGCAGGTTTAGCTGCCCAAAGCGGGTATAAGCACGAGCATTACGGCCTGATCGCGTTGGCAATACGCAATCGAACATATCAACACCGCGTAATACTGCGCCGATTAAATCTGATGGTGTGCCAACGCCCATTAAGTAGCGGGGTTTATCCGCGCTCATGTAAGGCATGGTATCGTTTAGAACTTTAAACATCATTTGTTGCCCCTCACCAACCGCTAACCCGCCTATTGCATAGCCATCAAAACCAATTTCTTGCAATTTGCGGGCAGATTCTTCGCGCAAATCGGGGTAGACGCTGCCTTGCACGATGCCAAAAAGATGATAGCCCTCGCGCTGTTGAAAGGCTTGCTTGCTGCGCTGCGCCCAGCGCATGGAAAGCTGCATGGAACTATTAGCGGCTTCTTTTTCAATCGGAAAAGGCGGGCATTCATCTAGCACCATAGTGATATCGCTGCCTAATAAATGCTGAATTTCAATAGAGCGTTCAGGCGAAAGGTGATGTTTGCTGCCGTCTAAATGCGAGCTAAAGGTGACGCCTTCCTCGTTCATTTTACGCAAACCTGAAAGCGACATTACTTGAAACCCGCCAGAATCGGTGAGTATAGGCTTATGCCAATTCATAAATTGATGTAATCCGCCTAGTTTGGCTACGCGCTCAGCAGTTGGGCGCAGCATTAGATGATAGGTATTGCCAAGCAGCACATCCGCTCCAGTATCTGCCACTTGTGAGGGATACATTGCTTTCACCGTTGCTTGTGTGCCAACTGGCATAAATGCGGGCGTGCGAATATCGCCGTGGGCAGTGCTTAATGTGCCAAGGCGCGCTTGGCCATCAGTAGCATGTAAGGTAAATGATTTTTTCATAACGCTTCCTTAGCTTTTAAACCGCAGATTGCCAAGTGATGAAACAGGGTTTGATCTATAGAATTTTGAACTCAAGCGCCTTATATTTATCTCATGCACCATATAATCTGTTTGCCATGTAATGAATAATTTTGATGCGCCTGACAAAATTCGCTGGCTGTTTTTGGATTTAAACAGTTATTTTGCCAGCGTTGAGCAGCAAATTAATCCTGATTTGCGTGGTAAGCCTGTGGCCGTAGTGCCGTTAGAAACCGATGCCACCTGCGCCATTGCTGCCAGTTATGAAGCCAAAGCATATGGCATTAAAACCGGCACTAAAATTTATGATGCTAAACAGCTTTGCCCCGATTTAATTTGCGTGCTGGCCGACCATTCCCATTATGTAGAATTTCACCATCGCATATTAGCCGAAATTGATAGGCATATTCCCGTAACCTATATTGCATCCATTGATGAAGTGGCGTGTCAGCTTGATAAATCGCAGCAAAATCTTGAATCAGCCATTGCACTTGCGCTTCGTATTAAGCAAGGTATCCGCCAAAATGTCGGAGAGGCTATTGGCTGTTCAATTGGATTAGCCCCTAATCGATTTTTAGCTAAAATCGCGACGGATATGCAAAAACCGAACGGTTTAGTCGTTATTGAACCAAAGGACATTCCGCAAAAGCTTTATTCCATTACCTTTAATGATGTTCCGGGCATTGGCAAGAATATGCAAAAGCGCTTGGCATACAATGGCATTCATACGGTGGAACAATTATACACAATACCACCTAAGCAAATGCGCGCGATTTGGCACAGCGTGGGTGGCGAACGCATGTATTATTTATTGCGTGGGTATGAGCTTGAAACCTATGCGACCCAAAAGCGCAATGTAGGACATAGCAATATGCTGGCGCCAGAGAATCGCCCCCTTCCCTATGCGCATCAAGTGGCGGCTCGACTTTTGCTAAAAGCCGCGAGCCGGTTACGACGCATGGAATATAAGGCCACTTCATTGGATGTGAGTATACATATCGAGCGCGGCGCACGATTTGCTCATGAAGTTCGGTTTGAAGCCAGTTGCGATAATGCCTATTTGTTGAAACAATTTCAACGCTGTTGGACGATTTTAACCCAAAAACTCAATGCAGATTATACGCGATTACGCAAAGTATCGATAAATTTGCATGGTTTAACCAATGAAGAAACTCAACAAGGCGATTTATTTGCACAGCCAGAATCTTCTAAGCAAAATACTATACAACGCGATGCCAAATTATCGGCTGTTGTTGATAGTCTAAATCAAAAATTTGGACGTAACACGGTTACTATGGCATCCACATTAGGTGATGCCAATAAGGTAACCGGCACAAAAATCGCCTTCGCGCGTATACCTGATATGGCTGAATTTAAAGAATAGCAAATATTAAGGAATAATAATTACTTTAAAATTCACCTATCATTAAGCAGCAATGCGATAAGATATACCTTCATCTTCCATAGCCGCTTGAAATGCAGGGCGCTGACTAACTTTTGTAAATAACGCTTTACAATTTTTACCGAAATTTATTTTGTTCGGCAACATAGTTGACCAATTTGCTATAACAGTCAGTAGAATATCGCCAACGGAAATAGAGTCGCCGCAAACATAATCCTTACCATCTAAATGTTCATCTAATTCATCCCATAATTTTTGAATGATATCTGTCGCTTTTTCCATAAGCATTTTTCGATCTGCATCTGCTGCTGCTTTAAGGAAAAATACGCGAGCATAAGCAGGGTGCATGGTGGCATTAGCAAACATAAGCCATTGCAAAGCCTCTGCACGCTTTTCACCTGAAGCCGGCAAAAGCTCACTTTTATGTTCATCACAAAGCCACGCCAATATAGCGCCACCTTCACGCATATTAAAATCACCTTTTTCAATAACAGGCACATTTCCACGTGGATTGATTTTTGCTAGTTTAGGATTGGTTTTCCCATCAATTTGATAAGGTTCAATATTTACATCAATCCCTAGTTCATTAATTACGGTATGAACGGCCATGGAGCATGAACCGGGCTTTGAATATAATGTGTACATATTTACCTTATTGATTGGGGTTTCGTGGTGATATTCTCAATATAAATAGCAGTTTGTGCGGGAGATTCACTATCTTTATCTAAAATATGATCAGCATTCTCAGCATCAAGTTGTTTTACAATATCAATATCGGTTTCAGCATTTAAAACGTCAATATCTTGCATATCGTCACTGATAAGCTCTATTTCGTCATATTCATGGATTGCTTGAATGTTCATTTAACTAGCCTTTTCATTATTTATAACGCTACTCTAAATTTGCTTACGTTATGAAACTATCTGCAAATGATACTGTTTAATAAGTTTTGAATAAAGATGGGGTAAAGGCAAATTTTTGTGTATAATCTCGCCCTCAACAATAAACGGATGGTTATGGGCAATATAAATTCAGCTAAACTTCAATTACGCAATATGGTGCGCGAAGATTTTCCACAAATTGTCGCGTTGAGCGAGAGCGTTTATGGCAAAGATATTGCGATGACGGTTGAAATGTTAAATGGCCAAATGAGCCGTTTTGCTCAAGGGCAATTTGTGATTGAAGCTGATGGCATTATTGTGGGTCATTGCGCTACCTTTATAATTGATGAAAAACGCGCATTTGCACCTCATTCCTATGCCGAAATTACGGGTGGCGGTTTTGCATCGCAGCATGATGATGAGGGCGATTATTTATATGGGATGGAAGTAGCAGTTGACGAAAATTTCAGAGGCCTGCGCATTGGACAAAGGCTTTATAATGCTCGTAAAGATTTATGTAATAACCTCGGCCTAAAAGGTATTGTTTTTGGCGGCAGAATGCCCAACTTTGCCAAACATAAAAAAACGGCTCAAACGCCTGAAAATTATATTAACTTAGTTATTCAAAAGAAGATAAAAGACCCTGTTATTGGCTTTCAAATAAAGAATGACTTTGAGTTTGTGCAAGTGCTTGAGAATTATATTCCGTCTGATCATAGCTCTGATGGATATGCAGCATTAATGGTATGGCATAATCCATACTACAACCCTGACCATGCTGAGCGGCAAATTCATAAAAAGCGGCCTGAAGATATGGTGCGCGTGGTATCAGTTCAATTTCAAGTGAGAAAAGTGGATAGCTTTGAAGAATTTGCCTCGCAGTTGGAATATTTTGTTGATGTAGCTTCCGACTACCGAGGTGACTTCATTTTATTTCCCGAATTTGTAACGATTCCCCTTATCTCAATCAATAAAAACAAGCATTCCAGCACTGAAAATATTGAACAAATAACCGCTTACACGCAGCAATATATTGATTGCATGCAGCAAATGGCCATTTCTTATAATATCAATATTATTGGCGGCACGCACCCTACTAAAAATGCAGCAGGTGATATTGAGAATATGGCCTATATTTTCTTGCGTGATGGCTCGACACATACACAACCCAAAATTCATATCACCCCTGCCGAAAAATATTGGCGTAATATTAACGGTGGCAATCACTTAAGCACGATTGAAACCGATTGCGGCACAATCGGTGTATTAGTGTGTTATGATTCCGAATTTCCTGAATTAGCGCGTCATCTTACCGATCAAGGGATGAAGATGTTATTCGTGCCTTTCTGTACCGATGAAAAACAAGGCTATAATCGTGTACGTTATTGCAGCCAAGCTCGCGCGGTAGAAAATCAAATTTATGTGGTTATGGCAGGCACCGTCGGCAACCTGCCCGATGTGGCTAACATGGATATAAATTATGCAGAAAGCTGCATCCTTACCCCGTGCGACTTCCCCTTCGCTCGCGATGGGATTGCCGCCACATCAATTCCCAATACTGAAACAGTTGTAATATCTGATCTAAATTTGGCAGCCCTCAACAGCTCTCGCAAGTCAGGCTCAGTCCAAAACCTAAAAGACCGCCGCCTAGACCTCTATCAAGTAAAATGGCATAAGAAATAGCTTCATAGATAAGAGATTTGGTGCACTAAGTAAGCTATATCCGAACCCAATAATATAGAGAAGAATCCTAATTATTCATATTTCTAGCTTTTCAAGCTGCCATGCGGGTGGGGTTTTTAACGTTTAAAATACGATAAGATGTGCAACTAATAGTTATACCTCTGAGGGTATTTACATAACTAGGTCATCGTCCTTTTCTTCCTCACGGGATTCATCATGTATGGAAACAGCAATGCCGAATGTAAGAATGCCAACTCGCCCCATAAACATAAGTAGTATAATAATCAACTTCCCGATATTGGTCAGGTCTCCTGTAATACCCATACTAAGCCCGACTGTGCCTAATGCGGAAATTG
Organism: uncultured Alphaproteobacteria bacterium; assembly: GCA_963837025.1. Lineage (GTDB taxonomy): Bacteria > Pseudomonadota > Alphaproteobacteria > Rickettsiales > JALZUV01 > JALZUV01. The sequence continues at coordinate 1,310 of CAWILT010000001.1, read as the reverse complement.
CCTCGAAAAGTATTGCTTCAAATCCACCGGGTTCTGTAGCCAATAGCATCATCATGGAGATAAATAAAATGCCCATATAAAATACAAAACTTGCCGTAGCCATCTGTAGGCGCTCAGGAGAAATCTCACGTTTTTGGAAACGAATTTTATCCCTTCCTTTCAATGTGCTGCGCATTAGCCCCCAAAGTGCAGCTAGTGTAGTTGACTTTAAGCCACCACCAGTACCAGAGGGTGACGCGCCAAAAATCATCAGGAAATAAAGCAGCATTATAACAGAAGCAGACAAAGCGCCAATAGGGATGGTATTAAACCCTACTGTTGTGCCCGCTGTCATTACCTGAAAAAACGAAGCCAGAAGCTTTTCCCATCTTGGAAACGACTGAATGCTTGGCTCTAAAACAAAAAATAACAAAGTACCAAGAATTGAGAACCAGAACGTGATTTCAATAATAACCTTACTTGCAAAATGCAAGTAACGCCTTTGCCCACTAAGAGAGTGCCAAACATCAACCATTACAATAAAACCTATAGCACCAAGATAACTAAGGGCGGCTATAACAATATTTAAATATACATTATTAACATATCCTTCAAAACTGTTGCTGTTTAAGCTGAAGCCTGCAGTGCAGAACGCCGAAATACTGTGAAATAAAGCCGACCATAATGCGTTTTGTTCATCATTATATGAGAAGATGGCGTAGAGGAATATTGCACCAATAAACTCTGCGACGAGTGTAAATATGACAACTAATCGAATAAATCGTGTCACGTTGAAATCTGCTGGCAGAGCAAATGTTTTACGACACATATCGCTTCTGAAAGTAGACATTTTATGTCGAGTAGAAAGAATGATAAATGAGCCAAATGTCATATACCCAATGCCGCCAAGCTGAATAAGCACCAAAATGACAAGCTCTCCAAAGAAACTATAGCTCGAACTTGGGTCAACGGTAGCTAAACCTGTCGTAGAAACCGCAGATGTGGCAATGAAAAGATTATCCAACGCTGATACAAATTGTGATTGTGCGAAAGGTAGGCAAAGCAGTGCCCAGCCAATCAAAATGTAAGATAAATAACCAAACAGTAGTATCTTGGCAGGATTAACCGTTGATAGAAAATGTTGTGTTTTTTGAACCGGCATATTCTTATGAGCTTTTGTTAAAATTTAAACGCTTATAAATGATATCTCTTCAAAAACAACATTTTTGAAATTCCAAGGCCTAATATTTGAATCAGCAAAAAATGCCGCTAAAACAACAAAATGATTGTTCACAAAGAGTTAGGAGATTGAGAGTGGTGCGGCCGAGAGG